>DASRHY010000196.1:0-64387 GCA_035650275.1 Kribbellaceae bacterium
TGGTGGAACTCGTTCGGCGGGTCACCGAACGCCTTCACGATCAGCGGCGCGAAGATCGCCATCAAGATCAACAGGATGATCACGATGCCGCCGGCGATCGCGACCTTGTCCCGCTTCAGCCGCATCCACGCGATCTGACCGGGCGATCGACCCTCGATCTCGTTCACAGCGAGGTCGGCGACGCTGGGTGAAGTCTGAGGCGGCTCTCCTGGCCTGATACTCACACAATCCCTCCACTCGGGTCGGCCAGAGTCCGCCGCTGTGGCTCGCTGCGGTCCCGTCCAACTCATGGGTGAGTCATGTCGGTGCGCTTTCACCTCACGGCGTCCTCGCCCCAGCCCGGATCATCGTGAGTTGTCTCTGTCCACACCCGCAACGATTCGATTGGGACCGAATAATCCTTCCGACCCCCGATGCCTGGGGAGGCGTGCGCCCGCGACCAGAAGTCCGTAAGGATTCGTTGACAACCGAATGCTCGGGTCCGGCGGGGTCTCTCGTTAGCCTGACTAAGGTGATCGAGTTCAGGCTGGATGTGGACACGCTCGGGCGGACCCGGTTCGGGTACTCGCCGATGGCTGAGCTTGCATGCAGCGTACGTGCGCTCGGGGCACCGAGTGTCGGCCACGTCCTGCGGCCCTGGCTGCAGGAGACACAGTGCAGGCTTGACCGTGTTGACCTCGACTTGTTGCGAGCGGTGGCGCCACCAGGTCACGTGGCAGCGGACTTTCTCTTCCCGTGGTCAGTCGATCCGAAGATCACCATTGACCGACAGCTGACGGCCCTCGCGGGGTCAGCGCCTGAACGGCTCTGGGCGGATCTGAAGATGGTGTGGGGCGGCGATGGCCGTATGCCTGCCTCGCTGGTGCGGTTGAGGGAGGAAGGCGCGGCCGGATGTCGGCACCTCGCTGATGTCCTCTCGGAGTATTGGGCCATCGCCATCGAGCCGTACTGGTACCGGATCCGCGCCGTGATCGACGATGACGTTGCCTACAGGGCGGGCCGGGTCCTGGCCGGCGGACTGTACGAACTGCTGTCCGACCTGCACCCAGAGGTGACACTGAGAGATCAGGCGCTGCTCATCGACAAGCCGCAGCACGCCGACGCAACGTACAGCGATGCCACGCTCACCTTGGTGCCATCGGTGTTCGTCTGGCCGAACCTGATGGTCGGGCAGGACGAACGCGGGCAGGTCGACATCACGTTTCCCGCACGCGGCGTCGGCCGTGTGTGGGAGGGACTGTCGAGTGTCGAGTCAGCAGAACCAGCAGAGTCAGAAGGTGATGCGCTCGGAGCCTTGGTTGGCCGGGCTCGTGCAGCCATACTCGCCCGACTTGACGTGCCCATGACGACAACTGCGCTCGCCCGTGAGCTGGGCCAGAGTGCCGGCACGGTCAGCACGCACCTGTCGATCCTACGAGCCTGCGGCTTGCTGACTTCGTGGCGCGCAGGTCGCAGCGTCCTGTATCGACGGACACCGCTGGCCGCCTCGGTCTTGGCCGCCTCCGGCTCACCCATATCGGATGAGCAACTCGCATGACTCGACGCCTTCCGCACGCTAGCCGGCCGCGCAGGTGGCCTACGACCGAATTCGTGCATGCTCCTGATGTCCTTACATTCTCGAGACTGGATCGCTCGCTAGGTAATGGAGGAGCAAGCGCGGGGCGGGGTGACGCAAGGCGTCATCCCGCCCCACCCCGATAGGGCGGCTAACGTCGAGGCTGATCGCAGTGCTGCCCAGGTAGCATCGACAAGCAGGGACAGCACTCAAGCGCGGAGACCGTCGCCGAATGTCCAGCCCTCCATCTGACCAGTGGGACATGCCCGATGCGTGGCTGCTGGCGGCGATCGCGACGGCGCGGCCCGACACTGCCGGTGATGGTGCCACCCTGACGGAGGTGCTGTCGGCCGCCGAAGGGATCAACCGCGCGACCCCGACCCGAGATGAGACCGAACTGGCGATTCGGCGCCTGCTCGGTACGGGCCTGATCTCAGTGGACCGCACCGCCGACCAGTTCCGTTTGACCGAGGCTGGCCGGCAGGTTGTACGCCGATGGCGCCACGGACTGTTCGGTTGGATCGACGCACTACCCCCGGCACTGCGCAGGCTTGGACCCCCGCAACCAGCCGAGTGGTCGTTGCCGCGCAGTGCCTACAACCAGGCCGTCGAGCAGGTCCTGCAGGCGGGGTGGCTGGCCGCCGTACGCTCCTCGCCAGCCGTGCGCCGGCACGGACCCGTACATCCAGCCGAACTAGGACAGTGGCCGCCGGGTACCTACGAGCAGGCCCTGCAGGCCTACGAGCGGGCAAGGAATGCCTACGAGCACGCCCTGCAGGTATACGAGCAGGAACGGCAGGCCCGTCGGAAGTCCGCGAAACGCCGGTCGTAGCCAGCGCACGATTGAGTAATAGGAGGTGACCGGTGAAGTATCTGGTTCTGATCTACGGCAACCCGATGTCCCGGGGGATCTGGGAGCGGCTCACCGAGGAACAGCGGGCCGCAGGTCTGCAGGCGTACACCGAGCTGACCGAGTCGCTCGCCGCGTCCGGTGAGCTGATCGTGACCGAGGCGCTGGCCGACCCGTCGGCGGGCAAGCGGGTGACCGTCCAGGACGGCAAGGCGATGACGACGGACGGGCCGTTCGCGGAGGTGAAGGAGCACCTGGCCGGGTTCTACCTGGTCGACTGCGACAGCGTGGAGCGGGCGGTCGAGGTGGCATCCCGGGTGCCGGAGGCGGAGTTCGGGATGGTCGAGGTCCGGCCGGTGCTGAGCCTCAGCGACCTCGGGAGCCTGTGACGACCGCTGAGATCGAGGGACTGCTCCGGGACCTGGCGCCGCAGGTGCTCGGCACCCTGGTCCGCCGGCACGGCGGGTTCGACACCTGCGAGGACGCGGTCCAGGAGGCGCTGCTGGCGGCCGCGGTGCAGTGGCCGCGTGACGGCGTACCGGCCAACCCGCGCGGCTGGCTGGTCACGGTCGCGTCCCGCCGGCTGATCGAGCTGTTCCGCAGCGAGGCCGCTCGCCGCCGGCGGGAGGAGACGGTGGCCGTGCAGGAGCCACCCGACCCGGACCCTGCGCCGGCCGTCGACGACACGCTCACGCTGCTGATGCTGTGCTGCCACCCGTCGCTCACCCAGGTCTCCCAGGTCGCGCTGACCCTGCGCGCGGTCGGCGGTCTGACCACCGCCGAGATCGCCCGTGCGCTTCTGGTGCCCGAGGCAACGGTCGCGCAGCGGATCAGCCGCGCGAAGCAGCGGATCAAGGCGGACGGGGCCGAGTTCCGGCTGCCGCCGGACGCGGAGCGCGCGGAACGGGTCGCGGCGGTGCTGCGGGTGCTGTACCTGATCTTCAACGAGGGCTACACCGCCAGCTCCGGCGCAGCGCTGCAGCGGGTCGAGCTGTCCACGGAGGCGATCCGGCTCGCCCGGCAGCTGCACGAGCGCCTGCCGGACGACGGCGAGGTGACCGGGTTGCTCGCGCTGATGCTGCTCACCGACGCCCGCCGCCCGGCGCGGACCCGGCCGGACGGCGGGCTGGTCCCGCTGGCCGAGCAGGACCGCGGTTTGTGGGACACGGCCGCGATCGCCGAAGGCATCGCGCTGGTCACCGGCGCGCTGGCCAGCACCGCGATCGGTCCGTACCAGCTGCAGGCGGCGATCGCGGCGGTGCACGACGAGGCCACCCGCGCCGGCGACACCGACTGGCAGCAGATCCTGACCCTGTACGACCTGCTCGCCGGCATCGCGCCGGGCCCGATGATCACGCTGAACCGGGTCGTGGCCTACGCGATGGTGCACGGTCCGCGGGCAGGCCTCGACCGGCTCGCCGAGGCGGAGGACGATCCCGCCCTGGCCGGGCACTACCGGCTCGCCGCGGTGCGGGCGCACCTGCTCGACCTGGCCGGAGACCGCGCGGCCGCGCGCCAGCAGTACGCGCTGGCCGCGCGTCGTACCCTCAGCCTGCCCGAGCGCCGCTACCTCGAGTCCCGCGCCTGATGTCCTCAGGCCGCGGCGGCCTCCGCGACGGTGGCCGGCTCCAGGGCCAGGTCGAGGACCTCGCGGACGTCGCTCACCGGGTGCACGGTGAGCTGGTCGCGCACCTCGTCCGGTACGTCGTCCAGGTCCGGCTCGTTGCGCTGCGGGATCAGCACCGTGGTGATACCGGCCCGGTGCGCGGCGAGCAGCTTCTGCTTCACCCCGCCGATCGGCAGCACCCGCCCGGTCAGCGACACCTCACCGGTCATCGCCACGTCGGACCGGACCTGCCGGCCGGACAGCAGCGACGCCAGTGCGGTGGTCATCGTGACCCCGGCGCTCGGGCCGTCCTTCGGGATCGCGCCGGCGGGCACGTGGACGTGCACGCCGCGCTCCTTCAGGTCCGACACCGGCAGCTCCAGCTCGGCGCCGTGCGAGCGAAGGTACGACAGCGCGATCTGCGCCGACTCCTTCATCACGTCACCAAGCTGCCCGGTCAGCGTCAGCCCGCTGGCGCCCGACTCGGCATCGGCCAGCGACGCCTCGACGAACAGCACGTCGCCACCCGTCCCGGTGACGGCCAGTCCGGTCGCCACGCCCGGCACCGCCGTACGCTGCGCGGTCTCCGGGGTGTGGTGCGGCCGGCCGAGGTAGTCGACCAGCGAGTCCGAGTCGATTGCCACCGGCAACGACGCGTCGTCGAGCGCCACCCGCGCGGTGACCTTGCGGAGTGCCCGCGCGATCGACCGCTCCAGACCGCGTACGCCGGCCTCGCGGGTGTACTCGGTCGCCAGCCGGCGCAGCGCGTCCTCGCCGAAGCTCACGTCGGACGCCCCCAGCCCTGCCCGCTCCAGCTGCCGTGGCAGCAGGTGGTCGCGCGCGATGATGACCTTCTCGTCCTCGGTGTACCCGTCGAGCGTAACCAGCTCCATCCGGTCCAGCAGCGGTGCCGGGATCTGCTCCAGCACGTTCGCCGTGGCGAGGAACAGTACGTCGGACAGGTCCAGCTCGACCTCCAGGTAGTGGTCCCGGAAGGTGTGGTTCTGTGCCGGGTCGAGCACCTCGAGCAGCGCGGCGGTCGGGTCGCCCCGGTAGTCCGCGCCGAGCTTGTCGACCTCGTCCAGCAGCACCACCGGGTTCATCGAACCGGCCTCGCGGATGGCCCGGACGATCCGGCCCGGCAGCGCACCGACGTACGTCCGCCGGTGTCCGCGGATCTCGGCCTCGTCCCGGACCCCGCCGAGTGCGACCCGGACGAACTTGCGGCCCATCGCCCGCGCGACCGACTCGCCCAGTGAGGTCTTGCCGACCCCGGGCGGACCGGCCAGCGCCAGCACCGCGCCGCTGCGTCGGCCCGACACCACGCCGAGCCCGCGCTCGTCGCGGCGCTTCCGCACCGCCAGGTACTCGATGATCCGGTCCTTCACGTCGGACAGTCCGGCGTGGTCGGCGTCCAGGATCGCCCGCGCCTCCGCGATGTCGTACGCGTCTTCTGTCCGGGTGCTCCACGGGAGCTCGAGCACGGTGTCCAGCCAGGTTCGGATCCAGCCGCTGTCCGGCGACTGGTCCGAGGACCGCTCCAGCTTGTCCACCTCGCGCAGCGCCGCTTCCCGGACCTTCTCGGGCAGGTCGGCCTCCTCGACGCGGAGCCGGTAGTCGTCCTCCTCCGAGGACGCGTCGCCGTTCAGCTCGGCGAGCTCCTTGCGGACCGCCTCCAGCTGCCGGCGGAGCAGGAACTCCCGTTGCTGCTTGTCGACGCCGTCCTGGACCTCCTTGCGGATGGTCTCGGCGACGTCCTGCTCGGCGATGTGCTCCTTCACCCAGCCCAGTACCAGCCTCAGCCGCTCGGTGACGTCCAGCGTCTCCAGCAGCTGCTGCTTCTGGCCGCGGGTCAGGTACGACGCGTAGCCGACCTGGTCTGCGACCCGGCCCGGCGCGTCGATGCCCTCGACCACTTCGGCGATCTGCCACATGCCGCGCTCGTGCAGGGTGCCGACCAGCAGGTGCTTCAGCTCGGTGGCCAGCTCACGGGCCTTGGCGTCGACACCGATGTCGTCGGCGACCGGCGTCGCCTCGACCCAGAGTGCGGCGCCGGGCCCGGTCGTACCGGTGCCGATGCTCATCCGGCCGGTGGCGCGGACCACGGCACCGCGGTTGCCGTTCGGGAGCCGGCCGAGCTGCTCGATCGTGGCCTGGGTACCGATGCCGCCGTAACGGCCGTCGGACCGGGGCACCAGCAGCAGCTCCGCGGCGCCGGCAGACCGGATGCCGGGCACGGCGGACCGGGCGTCGGCGGCTGCCCGGGCCGCGTCCACCGCGGCACGGACCTCGGGTTCGGACAGGTCGAGCGGAACGACCATGCCGGGGAGGACGACCTCGTCGTCCAGCGGCAGGACCGGAAGGCTTATGGGTTGACTCATCGTGATGCATCCTCGTCGTCAGGAACTCAGAGAGAGTTGAGTTACATGGACTCAAGGCGCTGGCGGCCCGCTTTGTTCCCGGCCGATATATCGCTGACAGCGAACACTGCTGCCGATGAGTTTCGCGTGGTAGGCCAGTCGGTACGGGGATACGACCGGAAGGAGCCAACCATGTTCGGCAGCACCAAGGCGTTCAGCGGTTTCTCGACGAACGACATCGAGGCCACCAGGGCGTTCTACAGCGACACGCTCGGGATCAAGGTCACCGAGGAGTACGGCATGCTCACGCTGCATCTCGACGATGGCGCCCGGCCCACCCTGGTCTACCCGAAGGACGACCACGAGCCCGCGACGTACACGATCCTGAACTTCCCGGTCGACGACATCGACGCCGCCGTCGACGCGTTGGCCGCGAAGGGCGTCGAGTTCGCCAAGTACCAGGGCTCGCCGCAGGACGAGAAGGGCGTGATGCGCGGCAAGCAGCAGAACATGGGTCCGGACATCGCGTGGTTCACCGACCCCGGCGGCAACATCCTCTCCGTCCTGTCCGAGTGACGACGCGCCCGCCACCAGCCTCCTGGCCGGGTACGCCTAGGTCGTATACCGGTTCCGGTAAGACATACCGGAACCGGTATACGACCCGGGTGTCAGCCGTTGGCCGTGGTCAGCGTCATCAGCTCCTTGGACAGCGGCGCCGCGCGGGTGTGCGGGGGAGGAGGAGGTCAACTCGATGAGCGAAACGTTTCAACGTACCGACCCGTGGGTGGCGCCGCAGTCGCTGTCCGACCTCGCCTCCGATGTACGGCGTGCCCTCGGGGACCATCCGGCCGCGGCACTGGTCGCGGACTGCCTGACCAACACCTGGACCACGACGATGCGCTGGTCGTCGCACGGCGACGGCGACGTGTTCGTCGCCACCGGCGACATCGATGCGATGTGGCTGCGGGACAGTACCGCGCAGGTCCGGCCGTACCTGGCCGTCGCGGGCGCGGACGAGCAGGTGGCGGACGCACTCGCCGGCGTGTCGCGACGGCAGGTCCGGTGTGTGCTCACCGACCCGTACGCGAACGCGTTCAACGACGGGCCGGACGGCCGGCACGGTGACGAGGACGTGCCCGAGCCGGGTCCGTGGGTATGGGAGCGCAAGTACGAGGTCGACTCGCTCGCGGCGGTGCTGCAGCTCGCGTATGCGCTGTGGCGGGCGACCGGGCGGACCGACCACCTCGGGCCGGAGTTCGGTGAGGCCGCCCGGACGATCATCGGTCTGTGGCGGCTGGAGCAGCAGCACGGGAGCTCGTCGTACCGATTCACCCGCTTCGGGATGTGGGCGCACGACTCGCTGCCCGACGAGGGTCGGGGTGCGCCGGTCGGGTTCACGGGTATGACCTGGTCGGCGTTCCGGCCCAGTGACGATCGTTGCGAGCACCACTACCTGGTGCCGTCGAACGCGCTCGCCTCGGTCGCGCTGAACGGCCTGGCCGAGCTGGCCCGCACCGTGCTCGATGACGAGATGCTGGCGACGAACAGCGAGCGGCTGGCGGACGAGATCGACGCCGGGATCCGCGCCCGGGGCATCGGGGGCGACATCTTCGCCTACGAGGTCGACGGGCTCGGGCACAAGCTGGTCGCGGACGACGCGAACCTGCCCAGCCTGCTGTCGCTGCCGTTCGTCGGCTGGTGCGCTGCCGACGACCCGCGCTACCTGGCGACCCGGGCGGCGGTGCTCTCCGAGCGCAACCCCTGGTACTTCTCCGGAAAGCACGCCAGCGGTATCGGCAGTGCGCACACGCCGGCCGAGCATGTCTGGCCGCTGGCCATCGCCGCCGCCGGCCTGACCGCCGCGGACCCGCAGGAACAGACCGCCGCGCTGGAGCTGCTCGCCACCACCACCGGTGGTACCGGGCTGATGCACGAGAGCTTCCACGTCGACGATCCGGGCACCTTCACCCGGGCCTGGTTCGGCTGGGCGAACGCGATGTTCGCCGAGCTGGCGATGGCCGTCATCGGTACCCGGCTGACCGACCTCTTCCCGAGGCGGGCAGAAGCCCGCCGCTGAGCAATCTTCCGAACACCGGCCCATCCGCGCGGCGGAGGGCTCCGAAGCATGACTGTCGTCCAGTTCCAGGGAGGGACCAGTCATGAACGACGCAACCCGCAGAGGGTTCTTGGTGATGACGGGCGCGGGCGCCGCAGCCGTCGCCACCGCCGGGGCAGTCGCACTGGCGAACAACAAGGACTCCGACGCCGCGCAGTCGGTCAACAACGCCAGCGGACCGCTGGTCGCGTGGGTCGCCGACGCCGGCGGCTCGGAGGTCACCATCATGGTCGGCGAGCGTGAGGTCGTCGTCACCGACGCCGATCTCGTCGCGCGCCTCGCCCGCGCGTCCGTCGCAGCGGAAGAGGAGCGGTAGCCATGTCGTCCCATCGCGAAGCGCCCGAGATCTCCAAAGACCCGTGTGCCGACAACACCGACGTCTACGCGTTCGTCAGCCCGGACAACCCGGACACGGTCACGCTGATCGCCAACTTCATCCCGTTCCAGAACCCGCAGGGCGGCCCGAACTTCTACGAGTTCGGGGACGACGTGCGGTACGAGATCCACATCTCGAACAGCGGTGACGGCAAGGCCGACATCAGCTACCAGTTCCGGTTCAAGACCAAGATCCGCAACAAGAACTCGTTCCTCTACAACACCGGGCAGATCTCCTCGATCGGCGACAAGAACTGGAACCGCCCCCAGTTCTACTCGGTGACCAAGTGGACCCGGGGCCACGGGGCCCGGGTACTGGCCACCGGGCTGCCGACGCCACCGGTGAACATCGGCCCGCGGAGCACCCCGAACTACTCGAGGTTCACCTCGCAGGCCACCCGGTGGATCGGCGGCGGGCGCCGGGTGTTCGCCGGCCAGCGCGCCGAGGGCTTCTTCGTCGACCTGGGCAGCATCTTCGACCTGGCCACGCTGCGGCCGTTCCAGATGGCGCACCTGATCCCGTCCGCGGCAGCGGTCGGCGTGAACGGTACCCAGGGCCTGAACGTGCACACGATCGCGATCCAGGTACCGAAGCGCGAGCTCACCCGGGACGGGTCGAACCCGACCGACGTGATGGACCCGAAGTCGGTGATCGGGGTCTGGGCCACGGCGAGCCGGCACAAGGGCCGGGTCTTCGACGCCTCGACCGGCCGCACCGGCGGGTACGGTCCGTTCCGGCAGGTATCCCGGCTCGGCAACCCGCTGTTCAACGAGGTGATCGTGCCGATGGCGATGAAGGATCGCTGGAACGCGCAGAAGCCGGCCGGCGACAAGGACTTCGCCAAGTACGTCGCCCAGCCCGAGCTGGCCAAGTTGCTGCCGGTGCTGTACCCGGGGGTGTTCCCGCGGCTGGCGGCGTACAAGAAGGACCGTGCGGACCTGAGCGCGATCCTGCTGACCGGGATCCCGAAGGGCGTCGTCCCCGGGTTCCAGAACTTCACCGGACCGGTGCTGTCCGACATGCTGCGGCTGAACCTCGCCGTACCGCCGTCGGGCAACCCGAACCCGCTCGGGCTGGTGGCCGGCGACGCGGCCGGGTTCCCCAACGGCAGAAGGGTTTTCGACGATGTCGTGACGGTGGAGCTGCGGGCGGTGGCCGGTCTGACGATCCCGCTGGTCGACAAGACGTTCAAGCCGGACGACGCGGCCGCCGCGATCAAGGACGGTACGTCGAACACGAACTCGCCGTACCTGCGCTCGTTCCCGTACCTCGGTACTCCGGCGGGTGGCTACCAGACCACCCCGGGCACTCCGGCGTCATGATGCACAGCCACGAGAACCCGCACGCGGGACAGGGTGCCGTGCTGCTCGACATCGGCGGGGCGGTGGGTGCATTGGTCGTCTCGATGCCCGACGAGCTGGTCGGGGTCGAGATCGAGGCCCGGCCGGTTCCGGTCCGGCCGGGCCACCTGCCGCACGTCGAGGTGCTGCGGCGGCCGGCACCGGTGGGCGAGGTCTGCTCGGCGGTGTTCGCCGAGCTGCCCGCCGGTAGCTACGAGTTCTACCAGCGCCCGGCCGGGCCGGTCCGGCTGCGCGCCACGGTGATCGGCGGCCAGGTCGGGTTCGCGAGCTGGCCGACCGTCTGAACACCAGTACCCCGGCCGGCCGGGCCGGGACCGCCGAGGTGGCGAGGGGCCACCTCCGCCGTCCGCTCGGCCGGCCGGTTCCAGGCGGTGCTCAGGGGTGACCCAGGGAAAACCCCCTGTCGGGCACGGCGGAAGGCGCGCAGACTCGGGTGGAGACGGCGGGCCGAACCTGCCGATGATGCCCGGGAGGGGCCCGCGATGGAGATCGGGGACGTGCAGGACGTACCGGCAGTGGCGGTGGCGAAGGACCTGGTCCGGATCTACGGCGAAGGCGATACGGCGGTCCACGCCTTGCGAGGGGTGGGGGTGGAGATCGCCTCCGGGCGGCTGACCGCGGTGATGGGGCCCTCCGGATCCGGCAAGTCGACGCTGATGCACATCCTGGCCGGCCTGGACAAGCCGACGTCAGGTTCGGTGATCATCGACGGCACCGAGATCACCACGCTGGGCGACGACGCGCTGACCAAGCTGCGCCGCAAGCACATCGGGTTCATCTTCCAGTTCTTCAACCTGCTGCCGATGCTGACGGCGCGTGACAACGTGCTGCTGCCGCTGACCATCGCGGGCGAGAAGCCGGACGACGGGTTCTTCGACGATCTGGTGGCCCGGGTCGGGCTGGCCGACCGGCTGACACACCGGCCGGCCGAGCTGTCCGGTGGCCAGCAGCAGCGAGTCGCGATCGCCCGTGCGCTGGTGTCCAGGCCGACGGTGATCTTCGCCGACGAGCCGACCGGCAACCTCGACTCCAAGACCAGTGGCGAGATCCTCGAGCTGATGCGCGGCTCCGTCGACGAGTACGGGCAGACGACGGTGATGGTCACCCACGATGCCCGCGCCGCCGCGATGGCCGACCGGGTGCTGTTCCTCGCCGACGGCCAGATCGTGAAGGAGACCGGCCGGACCAGCCAGCACGAGATCCTGCAGATCATCGACACACTGGACCTGTCGTGATCAGGTTCGCCCTGCGCGGGATGCTGGGACGCAAGCTGCGTACCGCGCTCACCGCGATCGGCGTCGTGCTCGGGGTGGCCCTGGTGTCGGGCACCTTCGTGCTGACCGACTCGATCTCGTCGGCGTTCGACTCGATCTTCAGCGAGAACTACAAGAACACCGACGCGGCCATCACCGGCAAGTCGGCCTTCGAGCTCAGCCAGGACACTCCGGGTGTCGCGCCGCCGTTCGCCGAGTCTCTGCTGCCGACAGTGCAGGGGCTTCCCGAGGTCGAGGCGGCCGGCGGCGCGGTCGCCGGGGAGGCACAGCTGATCGGCCGGGACGGCAAGGCGATCGTGTTCGGCGGGGCGCCGAACCTCGGCTTCAGCGTCGACCCGGAGCTGCCGCAGTTCAACTCGCTGACCCTGGTCGGCGGCGCCTGGCCGGCCGCCGGCGAGGTCGTGATCGACACCAAGACCGCTGCCGAGAAGGGCTTCAAGGCGGGCGACACCATCGGCGTCCAGGCCCGCGGGCCGATCCAGCGGATGCGCATCTCTGGCCTGGTCGAGTTCGGTGCCGTGTCGTCGATCGGCGGTGCCACCCTCGCCGGGTTCGACATACCGACCGCACAAAAGCTGTTCGACAAGGAGGGCAAGCTCGACCAGATCCTGCTCTCCGGGAAGGACGGCGTCTCCGAGCAGCAACTGCTCGACTCGGTGCGCACCGTGCTGCCGGCGGGCACCCAGGTACGCAGCGCCGCAGACCAGGCCGCGGAGGACGCCCGGGGTACGTCGGGCTTCCTCGACTTCTTCCGTACCTTCCTGCTGGTCTTCGGCGGGGTCGCGCTGTTCGTCGGGTCGTTCGTGATCGCGAACTCGCTGTCGATCACGATCGCCCAGCGCACCCGCGAGTTCGCCACCCTGCGGACGCTGGGCGCGTCCCGGCGCCAGCTGCTCGGCACGGTGGTGCTGGAGGCGTTGGTCACCGGGCTGCTGGCATCCGTGGTCGGGTTGTTCCTCGGGCTCGGCATCGCCACCGCGCTGTTCAACATCTTCGACGCGGTCGGGCTGACACTGCCGAACAACGGTCTGGAGTTCCGGCCCAGGACGGTCGTGGTCGCGCTGCTGGTCGGCGTCCTGGTGACGCTGGTCGCCAGCCTCCGCCCGGCGGTCCGCGCCACGCGAGTGCCGCCGATCGCCGCGGTCCGCGAGGGCGCGCAGCTCCCGCCCGGCCGGTTCCACCGCTACCGCCCGCTCGGTGCGGCGTTGCTTGCGGTAGCGGGCGTCGCGCTGACCGTCACGGGGCTGTTCGTGGAGGGTGCCAGCACGACCGTGGTCCTGGTCCTGCTGCTGATCGGCGTACTGATGATCTTCATCGGTATCGCGCTGTTCTCGTCCCGGCTGGTCCGCCCGCTGGCCGCGGTGGCCAACCCGGTCGCGCGATGGTCCGTGATCGCGCTCAGCGTCCTGGTCTGGCCACTGTTCTCGCTGCCGTACTGGCTGCTCCGGCGTGGCGTCTGGGGACCGGGCGCCGGTGCCCGGCGGGTCGGTGGCTTCGTGCTCGGCGCGGTGCTCAACCCGCTGCTGCTGCTGGTGGTGCTCGCGATGGCGGTACGACGCCGGCTCAGCAGCTGGCAGCCGGAGTGGCCGGCCGAGTTCCCGGGCGTGATCCCGGAGCGGCCGGCAACGTCGATCGGTGGTGAGAACAGCCGCCGCGATCCGCACCGGACCTCATCGACGGCAGCGGCGCTGATGATCGGGCTCGCACTGGTGACGCTGGTCGCGACACTCGGCGCCGGCATCATCAAGCCGTTCGAGGACGCCGTCGACCGGATCTTCAGCGGTGACTACGCGATCGTCGCCCAGAACAACTTCAGCCCGCTGCCGCCGACCGTCGCGACGGCGGTGGGGGACGTGCCCGGTGTGGAGGCAGTGTCCAGCGTGCGCGGCGGCCAGGGCCGCGCGTTCGACGAGACGATCCTGATCACGGCGGTGGACACACAGGCGCCGCAGGTGTTGAGGTTCGACTGGGAGAGCGGGTCGCAGCAGGTTCTCGGCGAGCTCGGTGCCAACGGCGCCATCGTCGACGACGAGTACGCCACGGCGCACAACCTGCAGCTCGGTTCGCCGATCACGCTGCAGACCGTCAGCGGAACCAACCTCGCGCTCACCGTGCGCGGTATCTTCAAGCCGCCCGCGGGTGGATCGCCGTTCGGCAACGTCACCATCTCGACGACCGCCTTCGACGCGACCAGCCCGCAGCCGCAGAACCTGTACACGTTCCTCTCGATGTCCGGTGGCGTCACCGACGCGAACACCCAGGCGCTCAACGATGCCCTGCAGTCGTTCCCGAACGCCAAGGCGCAGACCCGCGACCAGTTCAAGGACGCCCAGTCCGACAGCGTCAGGAGCCTGCTGAACGTGCTCTACGTGTTGCTCGCGCTGTCGGTGGTGGTGAGCCTGTTCGGCATCGTGAACACACTGGTGCTGACGGTGTTCGAGCGGACCCGCGAGCTCGGCATGCTGCGGGCGATCGGGCTGACCAGGCGCCAGGTCAAGCGGATGATCCGGCACGAGAGTGTGATCACGGCACTGATCGGGGCGGTGATCGGGATCGTGCTCGGCCTGGCGCTGGCGATGCTGCTCGCGGCCCGGCTGGAGGAGATCACCTTCGCGGTGCCGAGCAGTCAGCTGGTGGTGTTCGCCGTGGTCGCGGTCCTGGTCGGCATCTTCGCGGCGATCTGGCCCGCCCGCCGAGCGGCGAGGCTGAACCCGCTGGAGGCGCTCCAGTACGAGTAGTGACCGTTGCACGGCGCTGCAACATCGGTGCAACAGCACCCGGCACGGTGAGGTCGTCACCGGACCAGCTAGGGGTGCGCGATGCAACGAACCGACGTGGTGACGTCCATCCGGTGCGGTGGGCGCTGTGGTTTCGACGGCGCGCTCGCCGCGCACCACGACCGACTGCTCGAGGTCGGTACCGACCCGGCCGCGGTGCTCGACCTGGTCGAGCTCGCGGTCACCTGGAGCGAGCTGGACTACACGGACGCGGAGGTGATCCCGCCCGCACAGTGGCTGGAGTTCTGCTCCCGGCACGCCTGGCCGGACCCGGAGCGGGCGATGCGCGCGTTCGAGCTCGCGACCGACGTGGTGGTGGGCTGCGCCGGCCGCGGCGGACGCGCGGTCCGGACGGGGCTTCGTACGACGGCGTCATCCGCCTGATCTGACACTAAACTGACCAGGGTGGCCGATCGCGATCTGCGGCTCACCCTCATCGGTCGATTCGAGGTCGTGGGCGCGTTGCACGCGGCCGTTCCCGGCGGTCGCGCCGCTCGGCTGCTGAAGATCCTCGCCACCCGGCAGGGCCGGTTCGTGCCGGTCGGCGAGCTGGTCGAGCTGCTCTGGGAGGGCAGGCCGCCGGATCGGGCCGATCGTGGCGTCGCGAGCTTGGTCAGCCGGCTGCGGCACAGCCTGGGGCCGGGCCGGCTGGACGGCGACAGCACCGGCTACCTGCTGGTCCGGGACGCCGCGACCCAGGTCGACCTGCAGGTGGCCGAGCAGCTGGTCGGCACCGCCGAGCAGGAGAGCCGGTCGGGTCAGCACGCGTACGCCGCGGTCGCGGCCGAGCAGGCCGTCAAGCTGCTCACCGCCGGCGTACCGCTGGCCGGGGAACCCGAGGACTGGTGGGTCGACGACGTCCGGCGGTACGCCCGGCAGCTGCTCCGCCGGGCGCGGCTGGTGCGCTGGGAGACCGCGCTGGAGCTGCACGACCACCGGGCCGCGATCGAGTCCGCGAGCGCCGCGCTGGCCGCGGACGGGTTGGACGAGACCGCCGGGCGGGCTCTGATGCAGGCGCATGCGGCCGCCGGTGAGAAGGCCGCGGCGCTGCGGGTCTACGAGGCGATCCGGTCCGCGCTGCTCGCGGAGCTCGGCGCGCAACCGTCGATGCAGACCGTGGCGCTGTTCGAGTCGTTGCTCGAGGCACCTGTTCCGGTTGCGGAGGCGGACCATGGGCCGGTCGGCTACCTGGTGTCACCGCTGGTCGGCCGGGACGCCGAGCTGCGCCGGCTGCGGCAGCTGTGGTCGGACGCGAGCCGCGGTCACGGCGGGATCGTGGTCGTGCTCGGCGAGGCCGGGATCGGCAAGACCGCGCTGGTCTCCGCGCTCGCCACGGAGGTGGAACGGGCCGGTGGGCTGGTCGTCGGCACCAGCTGCTTCGAGGCCGAGCGGTCGCTGTATCTGCAGCCGCTGGTGGAGGCGGTCGGCCGGATCGCGGCCCGGTTCGATCCCACGTCGGTCCGCGAGTTCGGCGGCGACACGCTCGGCACGCTGATCCAGCTGGCGCCGCAGCTCGCCCGGACCGTCGGCCCGGTCGGGTACCTGCGTGCCGGTGCGGAGATCGAGCACCGGCGCAGCCTGGAGGCGCTGGCCGGCTTCTTCTCCCGGGCCGGTGAGGGGCAGCCGCTGCTGCTGGCGGTGGACGACACCCAGTACGCCGGCCAGTCGACCGTGGAGGCGCTGCACTTCCTCGCCTCGAGGCTGTCCGAGCGGAGGGTGCTGGTCGTGGTCGCAGAGCGGACTGCCGCGAGTCCGCCGCGGACGTCCACGCTGACCGATGTCGCGACCGTGATCCGGCCGGACCGGTTGTCGCGGACCGACGTCCTGGCGCTGGTGGCTGCCGCCGGGGTCCGCTACCCGGCGGACAAGCTGTTCGAGTGGACCGGCGGCTCGCCGCTGTTCGTGACCGAGCTGATCCGGCACGGCCGGCGCAGCTCGGCCGACGGCGACCAGGAGCCGGACATCCCGGACTCGTTGCAGGCGACCGTGTCCGCGCGGCTCGCCGAGGCCGGTGACGACGCGCGGATCCTGCTGCAGCTCGGCGCCGTGTTCGGCGGGTCGTTCTCGCTCGACGACGTGGCCGCGCTGACCGGCGGCACGGTTGAGCGGTTCGGCCGGATCGCGACCCGGGCACTGCGCGAGGGGCTTCTGATCGAGCAGGGTGCGGCGTTCAAGTTCGCCAACGACATCGTCCGCAAGGTCGCGTACGCATCGATGCCGCGGCCGCTGCAGGTGAGCCGGCACCGCCGGGCCGCGAAGCTGTTCGCCGACCAGCCGGAGGCGGCCGCGCACCAGCTGGTCGCGGCCGAGGACTGGGCGCCGGCGGCGCGGGCCTGGCAGGAGGCCGCGCAGCGGGCGCATCTCGGCTTCGCGAACACCGACGCCGAACGACTGCTCGGGCACGCGCTCGGCTGCGCGGGCAAGGCCGGGGACCGCACCGTTGAAGGCAAGATCCACCTGCGCCGGGCCCAGGTCCGGCACGATCTCGGCCACCTCGCTGAGGCCAAGCGGGACTGCGAGGCCGCGATCGCGATCGCCCGCGAGCTGGGTGACGAGGACCTTGAGGCGCACGCGCTGGAGCAGCTCGGCTGGACCGCGCTCTATGCGCGCAACGCCCTGGACGCCACCGACCTCGCCGAACGGGCCACGCACCTGGCCGAGTCCGCGGCCGCCGCTCCCGCCGCGCTGCCGAGCTCGTTGCTGCTGGTCGGGCGGGTCCGGCACTGGGACGGCGACTACGCCGGCGCCGCGACGGCGTACGACCATGCGCTGACGTCGGCCGAGGACGACGAGACCACGGCGATGGTGCTCGCCTACCGCGGTGCGCTGCTGCAGCACATGGACCGGTTCGTCGAGGCCAAGTCGGTGCTGGAACGCGCGGTGGTGCTCAGCCGCAAGACCGGCGAGTTCCGGTTGCTGCTGCAGGGTCTGTTCTTCACCGGGCTGGCCCGTGGCGACCTCGGCGACCTGGACGGTGCGCTACGTGCTCTCGACCGGGCGCTCCGGATGACGCACGAGTACGACGTGCACTACTACCGGGCCGGGATCCACTCGACCAGCTCGTGGCTGTGGCGCGAGATCGGCGACCTGGCCAAGGCCCGGGAGCATGCCGAGCAGGCGATCGACCTGGCCCACCGCGGCGGTGGCGCGCTCGAGCTGGAGCAGGAGCTGCACGCGCTGCTGGCGCTGGCCGACTGCGAGCTGGCCCGCGGTGCGGTCGACGATGCCGGCGCGCTGGTGGAGCGGGCACTGCCGATGCTGGACCGGTCGCTGCCGTTCCGGCCGCGGGCGCTGCTGCGGATGCTGGAGATGCGGACCCGGCTGGATCGTACGGTCGCCGAGGAGCTGCTGGAACGGTCCCGACAGCACTCGTCGCGCAAGTACGAGGCGCTCGCGCTGCACCACCTCGGCCGGCCGGAGGAGGCGGCCCGGGTGGCCGCGGCCGTGGGGTCGGACCTGATCACCGCCGAGCTCGGGAGCCCGGCGGACCGGCGCGCCGCCGTGGACCGGATCGCCGGCACGCTGCCCACCGACCTGCGCACGGTGTTCGCCGCCCGGGGCCGCCTGGCCACCGCGATCAATGCCTTGTAGGAGCTCCCTTATAGTCAGGCGGCGTCCACTATAGTGAATGAATGCTGCGCGCTGAGGTGCAGGTCGTCAACGTCGGGCTGCCGCTGTTCGCGGATGCGGTGCGGGAGCAGGGCAGGCCGGTCGAGCAGGTGGACTGGCGGATCCCGGCCGGCGGCGACCTCGCCGTGGTGGCCGCGCTCACCCGGCTGTACGGCCCGGCGTCCGACCGGGTCGAGGCCGCGAACGCCGAGGTGCTTCGCCGGCTCGATGGTGCCAAGCCGCTACTGACCGACGTCCTGCCGGTGCGCGACGTCGTACCGGATGCCGGTGAGCGGACCCTGCTGCACTGCGGCCCGGCGATCGGCTGGGCCGACGTCTGCGACCCGTTGCGCCGGTCGATGCGGGCCGCGGTGGTGGCCGAGGGCTGGGCGGACGGACTGGACGAGGCGGACCGGTTGCTCGGCAGCGGCGGCGTCGCACTGGAGCCGGCGAACGAGCACGGCATGGTGGTGCCGATGGCCAGTGCGATCGGGCCGTCGGCACCGGCGTACGTGGTGGAGGACGCGGGCAGCGGGACTCGCGCGTTCGCGCCGGTCGGCCAGGGACCGGGGGAGGTCGCCTGGTTCGGCCGGGAGACACCGGCCGCGATCGAGCGGCTGCGGTTCCTGCGCGACGTGGCCGGGCCGGTGCTGGCGGAGATCGTGCACCGTAACGATCCGCTGGACGTGTTCGGGCTCGCCGCGCAGGGGATCCAGATGGGTGACGACCTGCACCTGCGGACCCAGGCGACCACCAACTTGCTGGTGCGCGGCTGGCTGCCGGACCTGGTCGAGATCGGAGGTTCCGCGGGCGCGGCGACGGCCCGGTTCCTGGCTGGCAACCACCTGTTCTACCTGACTATCGCGATGGCGGCCGCGAAGACCCTGACTACCTGGGCGGAAAAGGTGCCGGAGGCAAGCATCGTGACGACGATGGCACGCAACGGTACGACGTTCGGGGTCCGGCTGGCCGGGTCCGAGCGCTGGTCCGTCGCCGCGGCACCGCCGGTCCAGGAGGCGATGTACAACCCGGGCCAGGGTCCGGACACCAGTGCGCCGGACATCGGCGACAGCGCCGTCCTGGAGCTGGTCGGGCTCGGTGGCGCGGCCGCGGCCGGGTCGCCCGCGGTCGCCGCGTTCGTGGGCGGCACGATGCGGGACGCCCGGCGCGCGACCGAGCAGATGGCCGAGATCTGTGTCGCGGAGAGCTCCCGGTTCACGCTGCCGGCGATGGACTTCCGCGGTACGCCGGTCGGGGTCGACGTCCGACGGGTGGTCGAGCTAGGCATCACCCCGAAGGTGACGACGGGGATCCTGCACAGCCACGACGGCAGCGGCCAGGTCGGCGCCGGGGTCGCGACCGCGCCGCCGGCCTGCTTCGTGGACGCGCTGCTGGACCTGGACCGACGGCTCAGCGGGTGACGATCGCCGGGTCGCGCGCCGCGAGCGCGGCCGCCGCCAGCGCGGCCCGGGCCGCGGTCTGGGTGACCAGGCAGCCCGCGTCGCGCAGCACCTGCCGCTGGGCCTGCAGGTCCTGCGGGTCTTGGTCGGTGCCGAGGACGTACGCGACCACCTGCGGACCGTCGTCCCGCATCACCTCGGCGCACACCGGTGCCAGCGCGCCGCCGGGGTCGCGGTGTGCGCCGAGCCCGAGGACGACGTCCAGCAGCACGACGGCGACCTGTGGGTCGGCGCCGTGCTCGCGGAGCAGCTCGATCCGCGCCTCGGGGTCGATCATCGGGTGCGGGCGGCCCGCGGTGTACTCCTCCTCGCCGAGGTCCAGGCACAGGTGGCCGCCGGCCGGGAACGGCGGGCCCAGCGATGGGTCCAGCGGCGCGTTCGAGTACACCGACCCGAGCAGCCCGGACAGTACGAACTGCGCCTCGTAGCACAGCGTGCCGCCGGAGTAGAGGCCGCGGACCAGGCGGCGGTCGTCACCCAGCCGGCGGATCGCGCCGCGCACCCGCTCCTCGAGGTCACCGACCAGGTCGGGGTGTGGCAGGCCGAGCAGGTCGAGCGTGTCGAGCACACCCGCTTCCAGCGTCGACGTACCGGGGAGCGCGGTGGCGAGCGGGGTGTCGCCGGCGGCCCCGGCCACGGCGCGGGCCACCTCGGGATCAGGCGGTTTGGACACCAGCAGGATCACGTCGGTGTCGTCGTCCTCGCGTAGCGCCGCGACCGCCCGCAGCGCCATCCGGCCGCCGACCGCCGCGGTGAGGTCGCGGCCGCCCAGCCCGATCACCGCGGACACCCCGGCTCCCCAGCGGTCCAGCAGGCTCATCGCCTCCTGGGCACCGGTGCCGGCCGCCGCCACCACACCGACCCGGCCGGGCTTGACCACGTTGGCGAAACCGAGGCCGGTGCCGCCGAGCATCGCGGTCCCCGCGCCCGGCCCCATCACCAGGCGGCCGAGCGCCGCGGCCCGGTCCTTGAGCCAGATCTCCTGCTCGACCGGCACGTTGTCGCTGAACAGCAGTACGTCCAGGCCGGCGGTCAGCGCCTTGTGCGCCTCCAGCGCGGCGTAGTCGCCGGGGACCGAGATCACCGCGACCGTGCTGCCGGGTTGCCGTGCCACCGCTCGTTCCAGCGTGCGAGCGGACTCGACGCGGTCCTCACCGGACGCGGCGCGGGGGGCGAACAGCGCCGCGTCACCGGCCTGCAGGGCGGCGTCGACGGAGTCACCGTCGGTCGCCCGGACCGCGAGGACCAGGTCGTTGGCGCCGACCTCGTTCAGTGCCTCGTCGGCGAACCCCTCGCCGCGCAGCGTCTCGACGTTGGCCGGGGTGCCCATCGCGGCCGCCGCCCAGTCCACTCCCGGCGCGGCCCGCATCGCCCTGGTCCCGGCCAGCTGGAGCACCGAGTCGACGTAGCTGTCGCCGACCACCCGTACCCCGGTCGCGGTCACCGTGCCGCCTCGACGTCGCGGACCGACGCGACCATCCGGGTGCCGCCCGGGCCGTTGCCCAGGGCATCGAGCGCACCGTCCGGCGTGCTGACCACCACGGTTCGGCCGCCGGAGCGCAGAAACCGGATTCCGGCCCGGACCTTCGGCCCCATGCTGCCCTCCGGGAACTGCCCCTCGGACAGGTACCGCTCCGCCTCGTCGACCGACAGCTCCGACAGGGCCCGCGCGTTCGGCGTACCGAAGTCGAGCGCGACGTGCGGCACTCCGGTGAGCAGGACCAGTGCCTCGGCCCCGAGCGAGGTCGCCAGGACCTGTGCCGCGTAGTCCTTGTCCACCACCGCGTCGACGCCGCGGTAGCCCTGCTCGCCGGGCACCACCGCGACGCCCCCACCGCCGGCGGCGATCACCAGCGTGCCGCCGTCCACCAGGGCGCGCAGGGTGGCCGCCTCCAGGATCTCGAGCGGCTCCGGCGACGGCACCACCCGGCGGTACCCGCGACCGGAGTCCTCGGTCATCAGCCAGCCCCTGGCCAGTGCCAGCCGGCGGGCCTCCGCCTCGGTGAAGAACGGCCCGATCGGCTTGTGCGGCACGCTGAAGTCGGGGTCGTCCAGCGAAACCACGACATGCGTGACCAGCGCGGCGATCTCGGGCCGGGCCGGACCCGACGTGCGGTGCAGCGCCATCGTGATCATGCTGCCGAGCTGGCCCTGGGTCATCGCATCCAGGCAGAACAGCGGCTGCGGTGGTACCAGCGCGGCCCCCTCCTCCTGCTGGATCGCCAGGTTGCCGATCTGCGGGCCGTTGCCGTGCACCAGGACCACGTTCCAGCCGGCCTGGCGGATCGACCAGACGGCCGCGGCCATCGCGCTCGCATGCTCGTCCTGCTCAGCATGGGTGCCGGTCTCGCCGGGCCCGACGAACGCGTTGCCGCCGAGTGCTACGACTGCGGTTCTGGCCATCTGCCGCCCACCATCCGAAGTAAGACGTCTACTATAGTGGATGGACGTCACGGCTTGGTCCGTACCTCCAGAGTCGGCGGCTGGAGCAGCGAGTTGCTCACGTAGCAGACTCGTTCGGCCGCTCTGAGCAAGTGCTCGAACTCGGCCGGCAGCGGGTCGCAGCTGACGGTCACGACGACCTCGGCGAACCGCAGCCCGTCGTACACGCCGGTGGTGCTGACCTGGAGGTCGCCGAGCCCGATGCCACGCTTCTTCGCCGCCCACGCGATCGACAGCACGAAGCAGGACGCGATCGAGGCGAGGAACAGGTCGGTCGGCTGCGGGCCGGTATCGGTGCCGCCGGACTGTTCGGGCTCGTCCACGGTGAGCTGGAACCGGCCCGCCTGGACGGTGCAGCGCAGGCCGCCCTCCCAGAGCGCGTCGACGGTTCGGCCGGTCATCGTACGGCCAGCCGGGTCGCGGGCTCGTCGACCACACTCAGCGCGGTCCGGGCCCGGCCGGCCAGCGACAGCGACACCGTGCCGCTGTCGTCGATCCGGCCGACCGCGGCCGCGGGCAGGCCGCGGCGCGTGAACGGTTCGATGCACTCGTCCTCCCGGCCCGGCGGCGTGCAGAGCAGGAACCCGAAGCTCGGGAAGCAGGTCACCCAGTCCGCGACCGGTACGTCGTCCGGCCGCGGCAGCCGGTCCAGGTCCACCGAGGCGCCGAGCCCGCTCCACTCCAGCAGCATCGCCAGCGAGCCGGCCAGGCCGGCCATGCTGATGTCCTTGGCGGCGACACAGGCGCCGGAGTCCGCGACCTGCGCCAGCGTCCGGACGTCACCGGCGCAGTCGCGGCCGCGCTGCTCGAACGCGGCGTAGAACGGGAAGTCGGACCGCATCGCTCCGCCGAGCGCGCACGCCACGACCAGGCTCTGGCCGGACCGGACCCGGGTCACCGACAGCACCTCGCGGGCGGTGCCGACCGCGAACGCGGACAGTGCCGGCGGTCCGTCGTACGGGGTCAGGTGCCCGCCGAGGATGGGCACGTCGTACAACTCGCCGGCGTGCCGCAGCCCGGACAGGATCGCCCGCGCGTCACTCTCCCGGGCGGCGATCGTGTTGACGATCCCGAGCGGTACGCCGCCGGTGGCGGCCACGTCGTTCACGTTGGTGAGCACCGCGGCGATGCCGGCGCCGTACGGGTCGGCCTGTACGAACGGCGGCAGCAGCGCCTCCCCGCAGGCGACCACCTTCCCGCCGGGGAAGCCGGGAGCGTCGACCGCGGCGGCGTCGTCGCCGGGACCGGTCAGCCAGTCGGAGGGCCCGAGCACTTCGGTCACCAGGCCGATCGCGGACTTGTTCCACAGTCCGGGGTGGGAGCGGATCGCGTCGACGACCCGGTCCAGCTCGGTCGCCATGGCGGGTGCAGCGTCCATCGCGCCTCCCTCTACTATAGTAGACGACTATATCGGATTCGACTTACGATGGCGTGGTGCTCCCAGGCTTCCTGGACCTCCCCGAACGCCCGGTGAAACCACGCACCGATGGTCTCACCCACGTGCTGGACAAGGGCGTCTCCGCACCGGCCGCCGAGGCCGTGCTGGCCGCGAGCGGCGAGTTCATCGACATCTGGAAGATCGGCTGGGGCACCGCCTACGTCGACCGCGCGCTGTCCGCCAAGCTCGCGATGCTGGCCGAGAACGACATCACCGCCTGCCTCGGTGGCACGCTGCTCGAGCTGGCCTGGATGCAGGGCCGGACCGCCGAGCTGTTCGCCTGGGCCGGTGCGATCGGCTGCCCGTCGGTCGAGGTGTCCCGCGGCACCGCGGAGATGTCCGCGGACCAGAAACAGCGGCTGGTCGAGGCCGCGGCCGAGCACTTCATCGTGTATGCCGAGGTCGGCTCGAAGCGGCCGGACGACGTGATGAGCCCGGACCTGTGGGCCCGCGAGGCGGCTGCCGACCTGGCGGCCGGTGCCGCGATGGTCGTGGCGGAGGGCCGGGAGAGCGGCACCGTCGGCATCTACCGCGAGGACGGCACGGTGCGGACCGAGATCGTCGATGCCCTGGTGTCGGCCGTCGGCCTGGGCGCGGTGCTGTTCGAGGCGCCGCACAAGGCCCAGCAGGCCTGGTTCGTCCGCACCCTCGGGCCGGCCGTGAACCTCGGCAACGTCGCGCTGGACGAGGCGGTGTCCACCGAGACGCTACGGCTCGGGCTGCGGTCCGACACCGCCGGAGTCGCCGGGGTCCCGGCGGAGCAGCAGCGCTGAGCCGATGGCGAACATGGTGCCCGGCCAGTACCGCGGCGTCGCGGTCGCGCCGGCCGGTCCTGGGCTGGATCGCGGGCTGAGCGCCGAGGCGCTGCGGGCGCACTTCACCGGCCGGGAGGCGTACCGGCGGACGCGATTCATCGTCGTCCGGGCCGCTGCGGCGACCGCACTGGTCCGGGTGGTCAAGGCGTCCGAAGAACCGCTGTTCTCGCCGATCGTCGCGGTCGACGTGCTCGCGGGTCCGGACGACTGCGCGTTCGTGCACGAGCCGGCCGCTGACACCGCGGTGCCGTCGGCGCTGGCTGAGGTGGCCCGGGAGCGGGCGCCGTCCGCGCGGGCCGTGGTCGTGCAGGGCCGGTACGAGCACGTGAGCTTCATCGTCGAGCCGCGGCCGGTGCGGATCCGGGTCCGCGAGGTGGTACCGCCGACACCGGCCAAGCTGTTCGACCAGGCCAGCCGGGTGCTCGCGACGGCCGAGGACCTGCCGCCGGTGCAGCTGGTACCTGAGCTGGTCGAGCTGCCGGACCTGGCCGCGGCACACCCGGCCGCACACTACCTGCTGCCCTGCCGGGGGTCCGGTACCGCGATCGCCGGTGCGGCCGCGTCGTACCTGGACGAGCGCCCCGAGCGGCAGTCGTGGACGCTGCTCGGCTGCGCCCGGTCGCAACAGATCCACCACTGGTTCTATGGCGAGGACGCGCCGGCGGTCGACCTGTGCCCGTTGCGGACCGCGGCGCTGCACGGCGACGACCTGCTGCTGACCAAGTGCTGCCTGCGCGAGGACGGCCTGGAGCAGGGCGACGGCTGGGTGTCGGTGCCCTGGGGGTCGTCGCTGGACCAGGTCCGGCAGGCGCTCGGCGTACTGGCGCGGCAACGGGAGCCGTCGTGGGCACGCGTCTGAGCGACTCGCCGATGTACGCCCACCTGTGGGGTACGCCGGAGCTGGAGCAGATCTTCTCCGAGGAGGCGCGGCTACAGACCTGGCTGGACATCCTGGTCGTCCTGGCCCGATCGCAGGCCACACTCGGGATCATCCCGGCCGAGGCGGCGGAGCAGATCGCCGGCCGGGCCAGGGTGCCGCTGCTCGACCTGGCCTTCGTGGCCGAACGGACCCGCACCACCGGGCACTCCACGCTCGGGCTGATCCAGGGACTGGAGCAGGTGCTCGGCGAGCGGGCCCGGGAGTACGTGTACTTCGGCGCCACCGTGCAGGACCTCACCGACACCTGGTTCGGGCTGGTGATGCGCGACGTCGGCGCGATCGTCTGGCGCGACCTGTGCGCGATCGAGACCACCCTGCTCGACCTGGCGGAACGACACCGCGACACCGTGATGGCCGGCCGGACGCACGGGCAGCCCGGGGCGCCGGTCACGTTCGGCTGGAAGGCCGCGTCCTGGGCGGACGAGCTGTACCGGCACCGCGAGCGGCTCCGGCAGGGCCGGCCGCGATGGGCGGTCGGGCAGCTCGCCGGTGCGGTCGGCTCGCTGGCCTTCTTCGGTGCCGCCGGGCCCGGGCTGCGGGCGTCGTACTGCGCGGCGCTCGGGCTGGCCGACCCCGGCATCTCCTGGCTCACCGCCCGGGACCGGGTCGCCGAGTTCGGGCAGCTGCTGGCCGCGGTCTGCGCGACGCTCGGCCGGATCGGCACCGAGGTGTACGAGCTGCAGCGGCCTGAGATCGGTGAGCTGCGCGAACCCGTGACCGGCCAGGGCGTCGGCAGCATCACGATGCCGCACAAGCGGAACCCGGAGATCGCCGAGCATCTGGACACGCTGGCCCGGCTGGCCCGGTCGTCGGCCGGCGTGCTGCTGGAGTCGATGGTCGGCCAGCACGAGCGGGACGGCCGGGCGTGGAAGGCGGAGTGGCTGGCGCTTCCCGAGGTGTGCCTGCTCACCGGCGCGTCGCTGCGGTTCGGCCGCCGGCTGCTGGACGGGCTGGAGGTGGATGCGGCCGCGATGCAGCGCAACGCACGCGGGCTCGGTTCGGAGCAGGTGCTGGCGGGGCTGGCCGGGCAGCTGGGCAAGCACAGGGCGCAGCGGCTGCTGCAGCAGGTGCTGGCCTCGGCGTCCCCCGACGAGCTGCCGGCCCGGCTGGAAGGGCTGGGCGTGGCGGAGGCCGCCCAGGTACGGTCCTGGCTGGACCGGGACGTGGTCGAGGTGACCCGGCTGATGGTGGACCACGTGGTGAGCCGCGGCCGGGCCTCCCTGGCGGAACGGCCGGCCTGGTGACCCGCTACCCGCTGGCGCTGCTGCCGACGCCGCTGACGCCGGCCGAGCGGCTGTCCGAGCTGGTCGGCGTACCCGTGCTGGTGAAGCGCGACGACCTCACCGGCTTCGGTGCCTCGGGCAACAAGGCGCGGGCGCTGGAGTACCTGCTCGGCGCCGCCCTCGCCGACGGCTGCGACGTCCTGGTGACCGGTGGCAGCGCGAGCTCGAACTTCTGCCCGGCCGCGGCGCTGGCCGCTCGTCGCGCCGAGCTGGGCTGCGAGCTGGTGGTCTCCGGTACGCAAGAGTCCGCCAACGTCGAGCTGGCCCGCCGGGCGGGGGCCACCCTGCACCCGCTCGGCGACGGTGCCCGGGACCGGGTCGACGAGGCGGTGCGGTCGCTGGCCGCGTCCCTGGCTGCGGCCGGCCGCCGGCCGTACCCGATGCCGCGCGGCGGATCCACCGCGACCGGCGCGCTCGGCTTCGCCGCCGCGGCCGGGGAGCTGGCGGCCCAGGCCGACCCCGGGTGGGTGGTGATCCCGGTCGGGTCCGGCGGCAGCTGCGCCGGGCTCCTGGCCGGACCGGGATCCTGGCGGGTGCTCGGCGTCTCGGTCAGCCGCGAGGTGCCCGAGATCTCGGGCATCGTGCACCGGCTGGCCCGCGCGTGCGCCGCGCTGCTCGGCCGGCCCGCGCCGGACCCGGAACGGCTGGAGCTGGTCGACGGCCGCGGACCCGGCTTCGGCATTCCAGGGCCCGCGGACCTGGCTGCCGCGGCGGTGGCGCTGGAGTCCGAGGGCCTGCTGCTGGACCACACCTACACGGCGAAGGCGCTCGCCGTACTGCTCGCCCGCAGGCTCGACGGGCCGGTGGTGTTCTGGCACACCGGCGGACTGGTCACCGCGATCACCGAGTACGGGAGGCGCCATGTCACCGCGTGAGGGCGGGCCACCGACGAGCGGCCCGGCGCCGGAGCTGGTCGAGTCCGGGTTTGCCTGGGAGAACGCGGACGCGCCGGTGCTGCACAGCGGGATGAACCTCGCCGACATCGCGCACGTGCTCGACCTGGGCCGCCGCGGCCTGGTGCCCGCCCCGGCTGAGAAAGCGCTGCTCGCGCTGCTGCTCGAGGTTTCCGCGATACCGGCCGAGGAGTTCCCGTACGACGCGTCGTACGGCGAGCCGTACAACTCGCGCGAGCGGTACTTCGTGTCCCGGCTCGGCGACGTCGGCGGCTGGCTGCACGCCGGCCGGCCACGCCGGGAGGCGGCCCGGATCGCGCTCCGGCTGCACCTGCGCCGGCAGCTCGCCGAGCTGGTCGCGGAGGCCGCGCGGTTCGGCACCGAGGTCACCGTCCAGGCCGCCGCGCACGCCGAGACGCTGATGCCGGACCAGACCTACCTGCAGCAGGCGCAGCCGTCCACGTTCGGGCACTACCTGCTGTCGTTCGTCTACTCGGCCCTGCGGGACGCGCGCAGGTTGCTGGAGGAGCTGGACTGGGTCGACTGCAGCCCGGGGGGCGCCGGCTGTGTGAACGGCACCCGGCTGCTCGACGACCGCACCTTCATCGCGGACGCGCTCGGGTTCGACGGGTTCATCCAGCACACCCGGGACGCGATGTGGCAGGTTGACGGGCTGATCCACATCCTCGCCACCGCGGCCAGCCTGCTGTCGAACTTCAGCAAGCTCGCCGAGGATCTGGAGATCTGGTCCAGCTCGGAGTTCGACTTCGTCGACCTGGCGCAGGGCTACACCCGGGCCAGCGTGCTGATGCCGAACAAGCGCAACCCGTACGCGCTGTCGATCGTGCGCGGCGCCTCGGGGGTGGTGATCGGCCGGCTGACCGGGTTCCTCGCGGTGACCAAGAGCCCGTCGGCGCGCAGCGACAACCTGATCTTCGCGTACGGCGAGGTGCCGCGGGCGCTGGACCTTTCGCTGCGGATCACCCGGCTGACCACCGGTGTGGTGCGCACGCTGCGGGTCAACCAGGAGCGGATGTACGACGAGCTGCGGCGCGGGTACACCCAGGCGACCGACCTGGCCGAGCACCTGGTCCAGGTCTGCCACGTCGACTACCGGACCGCGTACGTGGTGGTGGGCAACACGGTCCGGGCCGCAAGCCGGTCCGGCGTACCGGGTGTGGACATCACCGGCGCGATGATCGACGACGCCGCGGTCGCGCACACCGGCCGGTCCTGGGGGCTGACGGGGACCGACCTGTCCGCCGTACTGGACCCGTGGCAGATCGTGCGGTCCCGCACCGCGCAGGGCGGTGCCGCACCGGACGCGCTGCACAAGATGGTCACCTCGCTGCAGCCCGAGCTGGCGGACCTGGCCGCGGTCGCCGAACGCCGCACCGAGCGGTTCGACCGGGCCGAGTCCGCCCTGCTCGCACAGGCCCGCGCGGTGATCGGATGAAGGCGCTCGACGTCGGCCTCGGCGCCCGCCAGAACCTGCGGGGCCGCGGCGTGGTGGTCGCGACGTACCGCAAGGCGGCCTACCTCCGCCACGACGCCGGCCTGGTCGCGCTGACGGGTCCGGACAGCCCGCCCGGGCCGATCCACCTGCGGTGCCCGGTGCTGCCGCGGATCCCGGTGGGCATGGAGGTCGAGGTCGCCGATGCGCTGCTGATCGCCGGCGGATGGCGGATCGACCTGGACGCGCCGACCTGGTCCTCCGTACTCCCGGCCGCCGCGGACCTGAGGGCGGGGACCGGGGCCGCCCTGGCGGTGCTGGCCTCGGTCCGGCCGGCGATGCTACTGGCCGGCGACGTGCCGGCGGTGTGGCCCGACCGGGCCGAGGTGCTGCTGGCGGGCGACCTGCACCGGGCAGCCGTCGTGCTCGGTGGTCGCGGTCCCGGGCTCACGCCGGCCGGGGACGACGTGCTCGCGGGTCTGCTCCTCGTGGCCTTCTCGCTCGGACATGGCGGACTGACGTCGGCGGCAGCGGCCGCGCGGACGAACGGGATCGCGGCGAGCTACCTGCACTGGGCCGCCCGCGGTCACAGCATCGCGCCCGCGCACGATCTGCTCGACGCCGTGGCTGGGCGGGACGCCGGCCGCATCCGGTCGGCGCTGGCACGATTGCGGCGGGTCGGCGCCAGCTCTGGTTCCGACCTCGCTTACGGCATCTCACTCGGCCTGCGGCACCTGGCCTGCGGGTCCGGTCAGGAGCCGGTCGAGACCCAGATCGCGCGGGCCGGCTTGGCGCCCGGGTTGGTCCAGCGGCGCGGGTGCTCGGTGCGGTAGTGCAGCGACTCGTGCCGGGCCAGCCGGTACGGCTCACCCGCCACCTCGAACTCGAGCGTGCCGTCGAGCACGTAGACGAGCTCCTCGCCGGCACCGGCCCGGCTGGGCTCCGCACTGCCTCCGGCGCCCGGCTCGGTCACCGTCACCGTGCCGTCCAGGACGAACTGGTTCGCCGGGCCGGTGAACGGCGCACCGGACCGAACGTCGCGGGCGCGGGTGTGCACGGCGACCGGGTACCGCGGCCCGGCGTCGTCGATGAAGTGCCCGACCGGCCGGCCGAGTGCGGACGCGAGCTTCAGCAGCGTGGTGATGGTCGGGACCATGTCGCCGCGCTCGACCTTGTGGATCGCCGCGGCGGAGACATCGGCGCGAACCGCCAGCTGCTGCAGCGACAGGTTCCGCTGTGCCCGCAGCTCGCGGACCTTGGGGCCGATCGACCCGACGATCTCGTCCAGTCCGGCGGCGGGACCAGGATCGACCGACATCTGACCTCCTTGACAGGCGTATTTAGTATAGTAAAGGATCTGTTATTGATAGTAGACGGCACGATTCTCTTGCGGATGAGGTGTGCCGGTGGCGAAGACGGTCATCGTAGGCGGCGGAGCAGCCGGCATCGGTGCGGCCGGCGGGGTGAAGGCCGCCGACCCGGGCAACGACGTGGTGGTTTACACCGAGTTCGAGGACGTGGCCTACAGCCCGTGCGGCATCCCCTACGTGCACGGCGGCGAGATCGACGACTTCCGGTCGCTGTTCCTGGCCGAGAAGCAGGCGTACGTCGAGGCCGGCATCGACATCCACTACGAGACGGCGGTGACCGGGATCGACCTGCGCCGGCACGTCGTCCACGTCGCCGGCGAGGGCGAGGTGACCTGGGACCGGCTGGTGGTCGCGACCGGGTTCGACTACGCCCATCCGGGGGTGCCGGGCAGCGACCTGTCCGGGCTCTACTACGTGAAGAACATCCGCCGGGCGATGGAGTGGGACAAGGTCCTCGACACGGTCAAGACCGCGGTCGTCGTGCATGCCACTCCGCTCGGACTGGAGATGGTCACCGCGCTGGCCCACCGCGGCATCGAGACTCACCTTATCGATCCGAACCCCTGGGCCCTGGCCGATGTGGCCGATCCGGACATCATGGCGCCGGTGCAGGAGTCCTGGGAGGAGATGGGCGCCATCCTGCACTTCAACACCGATCTGACCTCGTTCGTCGGCGACGACGGCCGACTCGGCGGCGTGACGACCTCGGAGGGCGAGCTGCAAGCGGACCTGGCCGTGGTCGCGACGCACAAGGTGCCGAACAACGCACTGGCCGCAGAGGCCGGGCTGAAGCTCGGGTCGACCGGCGGGATCGCGGTCGACCAGCGGATGGCGACGTCGGCGAAGGACGTCTACGCGGCCGGCGACTGCGCCGAGCTGCCGCACGGCCTCACCGGCGTCGGGCTGCAGGGCCTGACCGGCAGCCACGCCTACGCCCAGGGCAAGGTGGCCGGGTTCAACGCGGGCGGTGGCGGCAAGAGCTACCAGCCCGTGTACATCCCGTGGGCGACGCCGGCGGGCAAGTGGATCATCGGCGGCGCGTCGTTCGGCGAGACCACAGCGACCGCGCTCGGCATCAAGTACCACCTGGGCAGCGCGCAGGGGATCTCCCGGGCCCGCTACTTCCCGGGGGTCAAGCCGGTGAAGGTGAAGCTGCTCGCCGAGCCAGGTTCGCTGAAGCTGATCGGCGCACAGATGGTCGGTGGCGAGGGGATCAAGGAGCGGGCCGACTTCCTCGCCACCGCGATCAAGTTCGGCCTGACCATGCGCGACCTCGCGGTGATGGAGAACGTCTACTCGCCGGCGATCGGCGCGCTGAACGAGCCGATCGCGCTGGCGGCGCAGAACGGCGTGGGGTGACCCGATGGCGTTCGCCCGCTGGCTGCGCAGCAACTCCGAGCACTACCTGCTGACGGCCGCCCAGAAGCGGATCGCCGCGCAGCAGGGCGCCAACCCGCCCCGCGCTCCGCACGGGCTGCGCGAGTGGTTCTGGCTCGGCGTCTTCGCCCCCGTCTACCGGGCGCTGCCCTGGTCGCTGCGCCGCCGGGTGATGCGGATGATGCCCGGCAGCCACCGCCGGTCCTGGCCGTCGCCACCCAGACCGTCCGGCCCCGCCGTCTAAACGTCCACCAAGGAGGACACCGATGCCGAAGACCATCACGACAGAGCTCCCCGAGGTCGGCGAGCGGCTGTTCGATGCCGAGGAGAAGCTCTTCGACGACATCCAGGCCAACCCCGGCGAGAAGGCGTTCGTCTTCCTGCACACCGTGCCGTACGAGGGCTCGGTGGGCCTGGTCAACCTGCTCACCACCACCCGGCTGATCCGCAAGGGATTCGACGTCTCGGTGGTCCTGTACGGCCCGGGCGTGCTACTCGCGTCCGGCACCCGCGGCTACCCGGGCGTCGGCGAGGAGGCCTTCCCGGGCCACCTGGCGATCAACAACCAGCTGAAGACGATCCTCAAAGAGGGCGGCAAGGTGTACGCCTGCCGGTTCGCGATGGGTGCCCTGTACGGCTTCCGCGAGGACGACCTGATCCCGGGCGTGATCCCGTTCAACCCGCTCGACGTACTGGACTCCGCGCTGACCGCCTGGCGGTCCGGCGCGTTCCAGATCAACACCTGGACGGTGTGAGCGGTCCGGATCTGCGTGCGGCGGCCTGGGTGCCTATAGCGCCGCCGCACGCGTCCGGGCATACAGCTCGCGGTGTCTGGTAGCCGCGGCGTCCCAGCTGAACCGGCCGATCAGCTCGCGGGCGTTGGTCCGCAGCCGGTCGCGTAGTGCCGCGTCGTCGATCACCCGGCGCAGCTCGGCCGCGAGCGCGGCGCTGTCGCCGACCGGGGCGAGCAACGCGTTCCGCTCGTGCACCAGGTACTCGCGGAACACCGGCAGGTCGCTGGCCACCACAGGCAGGTCCGCGCAGACGGCCTCCAGCACGGCGAGCCCGAACCCCTCCTTGGTGGACGGGAACGCCAGTGCGTCGGCGGACCGGTACCAGCGGCGGATGTCCGCGTCGTCGATCGTGCCGAGGACCATGATGTCCCGGCCGAGCTCGAGCCCGAGGCCGGGCAACGCGCCGTACGCCTCCTCCCGGTACGCCGCGTAGTCCTGGAACGACTCGCCCCCGACCACCACGAGTACCGCGTCGCCCTTCAGTCGGGCCATCGCCTCGAACAGGTAGACCGATCCCTTCCGCGGCTCGACCCCGCCGACGGACAGCAGTACGAACCGCCCGTTCGCGCCGGCCCGCTCCCGGAAGGCCTGCCGCTCCGCGGCTGGGATCGGCGCGAACCGGGCCGGGTCGACGCCGTTGTGGATCACCACCGGGTCGACCCCGAACTCGGCCTGCAGCGACGACCGCCAGTGCTCGCTGACCACGACCAGCCGGTCCGGCTCGACGATCGCCCGGCGCTGGCAGTCGATCAGTGCCTCGGTCCGGAAGTCGTCGACATGGTGCACGGTGCGGATCACCGTGAACGCGGCGCCGGCGTCGCGGACCCGGGCGGCAGCAGTGGCCGCGATGCAGTCCTGCGTGTGCACGATGTCGTACCGCTCCCCGGCGTCGCGCAGCCAGGCCTCGAGGGTGTCGATGGCGGCGAACACCCGGTCCTCGAGGGTGTCCAGCCGCGGCGGCGCCGGCACGATCGTGTGCGGCACGCCGGTGTCCCGGAAGAACCCGGTCCCGGGGTCGCCGAGTGCGACCACCCGGACGCCGAAACCCTGCCGCAGCAGCGCTTCTGCGAGCGACAGCGTATGGACGACCCCGCCGCGCGGCTTGGTCGAGTAGGTGACCAGGGCCACCTCGGGAAGGCTGCCCACAGCACCACCCTCTATCCCTCATCGTTAACGAGACGTACACTATAGTCAAAGAACTGCGGGCCGGCTCACCGACGATGTGGAGGTCGCCGGGCATGGATCCAGGTCGCACGCCGGAGACCCTGACCGGTGCCCGGATCCGGTGGCGCGCCGCCGAGGAGCGGTTGTACCCCTTGGCACTCGCAGACAGTGACGCCTACATGGACGCGGTCGAGGCGGTCGGCCGGGTGCTCACCGAGCTGCGGCGGAGCTGCGCCAGCAACGCCGACCTGATGCGTGCCGAGACGGACCACGCGCTGCTCGCCGTGGTCGGCAGCGGCAGCCGCAGCCCGACGCCGCCGGAGCCCGCGATCGTGATCGCCGCCGCCTGCGCACTGCGCAGCGCCGAGCTGGGAGGTGAACCGACGTGACCGACACCGCGGTGCCGGGTCTCGCCGTACTGGTGGCCGAGCTGCAGAGCGTCGGCCTCCGGGTGGAGACGCCGACCGAGACCCGTACCGGCGGTGCCGGGCCGTCCGACTCCGGCATGCTCTGGGTCGAGGGCGTGCCGGTCACCGCGCCGACCAGGAGCCGCTCGCCGTACGTGCTCCGGCCCGAGGACGAGGGCGAGGCGATCTACCGCGACGGCGTCCGGCTGGCGGCCGCGTCCCGGACCCGGCGGCCGCGGTACTACGACCTGGAGACCGCCGACGGGGTGCCGTACTGGAAGATCGCACTGCTGCACCTGGACTCGGTGGCGAGCACCGTGGTGCAGACCTGCTCGTACTGGGGCAACGCCGACCAGTGCAAGTTCTGTGGCATCGAGGTGTCGCTGGCCGCCGGGCGGACGGTGGTGCGCAAGACGCCGGCCCAGCTGGCCGAGGTCGCGGCGGCGGCGAAGCGGTTGGACGGCGCCGTGGACGCCACCCTGACCACCGGCAGCTCGAATGCGCCGGACCGCGGCGCTCGGTACGTCGCCCGGTGCGCGGAGGCGATCAAGGACGCGGCCGGGCTGCCGGTGGAGGCCCAGTTCGAGCCGCCTCGCGACCTCGACGTACTGCCCGAGGTCCGCGACCTCGGCGTCGACTCGGTCGGCATTCACGTGGAGAGCTTCGACCCGGTGGTCCTCGCGCATGTCGCGCCGGGCAAGGCCCGCACCGGGATCGAGTACTACTTCGAGACCTGGCGGCGGGCGGTCGAGGTGTTCGGCCCGGGCAAGGTGTCGACGTACGTGATCCTCGGGATGGGCGAGGACCCGGACCTGACCGTGCAGGGCTGCCGCCGCGCCGTCGACGTGGGTGTCTACCCGTTCATCGTGCCGCTGCGGCCGGTGGCGGGCAGCCTGATGGAGGACGTGGTCCCGCCGAGTGCGGCCTACGCCGAGAGCATCTATCGGCGGGTGGTGCCGTACATGGTTGCCCGGGGCATGGATGCCGCCGGCGCCGGTGCCGGCTGTGCACGCTGTCAGGCGTGCTCGGCGATGAACCTGTTCAAGACCGAGGACGCACTGCCCCTGATCCAGCTCGGCCGGCGGCCGGACGAGGGCGCGGCATGAGGTCCGGACTGGTACTGGAGACCCGGATCGCGGTCGCGGTCTCCGACGCCGACCTGACCGCGCACCACCGGATCCGGCAGGCCGTGTTCGTGGACGAGCAGCGGATCTTCGCCGGCTCGGACGTCGACGCGCACGACTCCGGTGGCGAGGCGCTCAGGGTGCTGGCGAGGTACGACGGGGTGCCGGCCGGAACGGTCCGGCTGTACCCGCTGGACAACCGCGGAACATGGCAGGGCGATCGGCTCGCGGTGCTGCCCCGGTTCCGTGCGCACAACGTCGGCGGCCCGCTGGTGCGGTACGCGGTCGCGACCGCGGGCTCGCTCGGCGGGTCCGTGATGGTCGCGCACATCCAGCCGCCCAACGTGCGGTTCTTCGAACGGCTCGGCTGGAGCCGCGACGGCGAGCCGGAGACCTACTGCGGGCTGCCGCACCAGCCCATGCGCATCGCACTGAGTACATGAGGCGAGATGAGGGAGAGCCCCGATGGCAGCAGTTGAGAAGGTCCGTGGCCGGGTCATCGACGCGCACAGCCACATCGGCGAGATGGCGGCGTGGAAGTTCTACAACCTGGCCGAGCCGGTCAAGCCGACCGTGTACGAGTTCGCCACCCCACAGGACTACCTGCGCCAGCTGGACAGCGTCGGGGTCGAGCGCGGGCTGGTGCTGTCGAACTACGGCATCCCGGTGCAGGAGCAGCCGTTCTCGCTGAACGAGCTCGTGCTGGACGCGGCGCAGAACCACGACCGGCTGGTCGGCGGGCTGTGGGTGTCGTTCCTGCCGCAGAACAAGGAGCTCACCCTGAAGACGCTCGAGCTGGCCGGCGAGCGCGGCATCGTCGCGCTGAAGACCACGTTCCTGCTCGGCGGCAACCCGGACCCGAACGGCTGGGACGACGAGACCCGCGAGATCGCCGAGGCCTGCTTCGACGCCGCCGAGCGGCACGACCTGGTGTTCCACTTCCACACCAGCGCCGGCGGCAGCTCGGACATCAACAACTTCGTGCCGCTGGTCGAGAAGTACGGCAAGCGGATCAAGATCTACCTGGTCCATTTCGGCGGCGGCGCAAGCGGTCACATCAAGCTGGTGCCGCAGTTCCTGGACTGGGTCGAGCAGGGCTTCAAGGTGTACTGCGACACCACCTGGACGATCGGCTTCGGTGCCCGCTGGCTGCTGACCGAGATCGAGCGCCGGGGGATCGGCGAGGACCGGGTGCTGTTCGCGTCCGACGAACCGTGGAGCGACTTCTGGGGCGAGTACTGGAAGATCAACGGTGCTCCGGTCGGTGACGAGCTGAAGAACCGCATCCTGCACCGCAACTTCGAGGAGCTCTACGTCCGCTGAGCGGACACGGCGCCGTAACGAAGCGGGCCGCTGTGCCGATGGGGCGTGTAGGGGGTCGGCATCGGTCCTTGATGCGGGGTGGGGCTCGAGGAGGGGAACCGTGGGAAAGCTGCCGATCGCGCTGTGTGGTGCGCTGCTGATCGTCCCGGCACTAGTGGCGGTGAGTATCGCACCGGCGACCGCGGCGGTGCCGTCTGCAGCAGTGTCCGGATCGTCGACGACGTCAGGGGCGCCGTCGAAGGTCCCGACATTGCTGCGCGACCGTGCCGCCAAGGTCGGTGCCGCGGTGTCCGCGAGGGCGTCGGCCGGTGAGCGGCAGGCGGAGGCCCGCGACCTGTCCGCCGGCGTCATGGGGATCGACGCGGCGGGCGGCATCGACGTACAGATCCATGCGGCCGCACCGGTGAGCGCCGCGCAGGCCGCACAGCTGACCGGTCTCGGCGCCACGGTCCTGAACAACTCGGCATCGTTCCCGGACGTGCCCGGCGCCGAGCTCCCGGAGACCGGCCTGGTCCGTGCGGTGGTGCCGTACGACCGCCTGGACGCGGTGGCCGCGCTGGGCTGGGTGACGGCTCTGCGGCCGTCGCTGCGGCCAGCCGTGGACGTCGGTCCGATCACCGCCGAAGGTGTCGGTCTGCACAAGGCCGATGTGGCCCAGTCCCGCGGCCTGACCGGACGCGGCCAGAAGATCGGCGCGATCTCCGGTGACGTCGACCACCTCGCCGACTCGGTCGCCCAGGGTGAGCTTCCCGCCGACGTCCAGGTGCTCCGCCAGGCGGCGTACGACGATGACGAAGGCACCGCGATGCTGGAGATCATCCACGACCTCGCGCCGGGCGCGAAGCTGGCCTACGCGTCGACCCGCGACACGACGGCGGAGTACGTCGAGGCGTTCCACGTGCTCGCCGCCGCGGGCGTCACGATGATCGCCGAAGACATCGCGCTGGACGACGAGCCGGCGTTCCAGCAGGGCATCGGCGCGGCGACCGCGGAGGCGCTCGCCCGGCACGGCATCTGGGTCAGCTCCTCGTCGGGCAACCTGGGCAACCGGCACGCGCCGCGGGTCACCGCGTCCGGGACCGGCACGGGTCCGGACGGCACCAGCGGGCCTTTCACCGGCTGCCCGGACGCGCCGGACAACGTGGTGCGGCTGCGCGGTGCGGACACCACGTACGACCTGAACCTGCTGCCCGGCGCGACGGTCATGCCGTCGCTGCAGTGGAGCGAGCCGCGGGCGGTGTTCCCCACAGCGGGCCAAGGTGGCTTCACCGACCTCAACCTCTACCTGCTGGACGGCACCGGCACCCGCTGCCTGGCGTTCAGCAACGCCGTCCAGGCCAACGGGGTCGGCGACACCATCGAGCAGTTCATCTACGAGAACACCACCGGTGCGGCGCAGCCGGCCAAGCTGGTCGTCGATGTTCAGGGGACGTCGTCGGCCCGCAGCGCACCGGTGCTGGATCTGCGCTGGCGGGCACTGTCGGCCGGGGTGCAGACCCTCGACCCGCCGGAGCCGGCCGGATCGCTGAACCCGGACGCCAACTATCTCGGCTTCGCGACCAGCGCCGGCGCGGTCAACGCGACGCCGCCGGTGCTGGACCCGGCGACGATCGCGCTGGAGCCGTTCAGCGCTGCCGGCCCGGTCCAGATCCTCACTACGACGCGGTGCGCACGTGGCAAGGCCGGGCCGTGCGAGGGCGTGCCGGGTAGTCCGGCGCGGACGTTCGTGGCGCCGCTGTGGGTGGCGACCGACGGCGTCTCGGTGAGTGGTGCCGGTGGCTTCGGCTCCGGTACCTGCCCGACCACGGTGCAGGGCCAGTGCCGCTTCTTCGGTACGTCGGCGTCCGCGCCGACCGCGGCGGGTGTGGCGGCGCTCACCCGGCAGGAGTTCGGCGGCCGGATCCACCCGGTCGTTCTGAACGCGATCCTCGCCGTGCGGGCCGTCCACCGCGCCGGTCCGGGCTTCGGAGCGGGGGTGCTCAGCGCCCGGTAGCGGCGAGATCCGGTAGGACTGGGTGCATGCGGATCGCGATCCTCGGCGGCACCCGGTTCATCGGACGGCACATCGCGGACCGGCTCGTCGCCGACGGCCACGACCTGCTGCTGGTGCACCGGGGCGAGCACGAGCCCGGCGAACTGCCGGCGGCCGAGCATGCACACGTCGACCGGCACGACGCGGCGGCGCTGAGCGCTGCGGTGAAGCCGTTCGGGGCCGAGGCCGTGGTGGACGTGTCCGCGATGAACGCCGTAGCCGCCGACGCTGCGCTGGCCGCGTCGTACCGGCTGTTCGCGGACCAGATCCTCGCCGCCGCCGGTCGCGGCGCCGAGCTGGTCACGGTGCCCGATGACCTGCTGCCCGACGACCTGCGGATCACCCGTGCGATCGGCCAGCACCTGCTGATGGACGCCGCCAAGGCGCGCGACGTCCTCGGCTGGACCGAGTCCGACCCGCCGGCGACCCTGCTCCGGTCGGTCCGCTGGCATCTGGAGAACCCCGATCCGGACCAGGCCGACGACTGGTCCGCCGATGATCGCGCACTAGCGTCGCGGCGTACTCCCGCGTAGTCCTTCGGCCAGCGCTTCCAGCGCGGGCAGGGCGTCGAGCAGCTTGGCGGTGTCCTCGTCCGGGAGACCGGCCACGATCGCGGTGACGGTCTCGGTCCGGCGTTTCACGATCCGCGTCATCGCACGCCGGCCGGGCGCAGTGGCCTCGAGCCGGACGGCGCGCTGGTCGGCCGGGTCGGCCAGCCGGCGGACCAGGCCGGCGCCGTCCAGCGCGGTCACCACCCGGGACAGCATGGTCTTGTTCAGGCCTTCCAGCTCGGCCAGCTCCGCCAGTCCGATCGGGCCGCGGCCGACCACCAGTCCCAGTACCGAGGCCTGAGTGGGGGTGAGGTCCTCGGTCGATGCGGACGCGTTCAGCATCCGCGCCAGCCGTCCGATCACCCGGCGTAGCCGGATCACCTCGTCAGCGTCCACGCCTGGCACCTTCCCGAGTCGTGGTAAACCGGTTGATTGCCTGCCGGCAAGCAACTTACTCTGTGTCGTGACATCTCAGCCTCTGATGGGGGGCGCATTCGGCGTTGGAACTCGTGGGACGGGCCGGACCGGCGGGCCGGGAGGCGGTCGACCTCGCTGTCGTTGAGCCGTCCCCGGTCCCGCCGGCCGACGCTATCGGCTCGGCGTCGCCGCGGCGATGGCTGGTGTTCGGCGTGCTGGCGATCGCACTGTTCATGGTCTCGGTCGACCAGACCATCGTCGCCACCGCGCTGTACGACATCCAGGGCGACCTGAACGCCGAGCTGAGCTGGGCCGGCTGGACCATCACCGCGTACGCGCTGGGGCAGATCGTCGCGCTGCCGCTGGCGGGCCGGATCGGCGACCAGTTCGGTCGCAAGCGGGTGCTGCTGGTGGCGGTGGCCGTGTTCACCATGACGTCACTGTGCGTCGGGTTCGCGCCGAACATCCAGACCCTGGTCGCGCTGCGTGCGGTGCAGGCACTCGGCGGCGGGGCGTTCATGCCGTGCGCGACCGGGCTGATCGCCGAGCACTTCGGGCCGAACCGGGACCGGGCGGTCGGCATGTTCACCAGCATCTTTCCGATCGGCGGCATGATCGGCCCGATCCTCGGCGGCGTGCTGGTGACGTACTGGTCCTGGCGGTTCATCTTCTTGGTCAACGTGCCGATCGGGGTCCTGCTGCTGGTCCTGGCCGCACGGATCGTGACCGAGCGCGGCATCGCGGACCGGCCCCGGGGCAGGCTGGACGTCGGCGGCGTCGTGCTGTTCGGCGCCATGCTGCTGGCGACCATGTTCGCGCTGACCCGGCTGAAGGACGGGCGCGAAGCATTCACCGATCCCTGGTTCGTGCTGCCGGGCGGCCTCGCCATCGTGACCGCGGTGCTGTTCCTGCAGCACGCCCGCCGGCACCAGGCCCCGTTCATCTCGATGCGGCTGCTCAAGGGCAGGCATTTCGCCGGCATGAACGTGCTGAACGTGCTGTTCGGCGGTGCCGTGATGGGCGCCAGCGCCCTGGTGCCGCTGTACGCCCAGGAGCGGTTCGGCCTCGACGCGCTGGCGGCCGGCGGGCTGCTCACCGCCCGCGGGGTCGGGATGATCTGCACGGCCGCGCTTGCGGTGCTGGCGCTGCGGCACCTCGGGCACCGGATCCCGGCGCTGGCCGGCTTCGTCGCGCTCGGTGCCGGGCTCGGGATGCTGGCGTTCGCGCCGCCGGACGGGATGTCGCCGACCGCCTGGCTGGCGCTCAGTGCCGGGATCAGCGGGGTCGGTATGGGCCTGGCCGTCCCGGCGATCAACAACGCCGGCCTGCAGCTGGCGCCGGACCAGCTCGGGGTGCTCGCAGGCCTTCGCGGGATGTTCCGGCAGACCGGCGGGATCATCGCGATCTCGGTCACCACGGCGGTGGTCAGCGGCAGCGCCCATCCGGCCACGACGCACGCCCATACATTCCTGGTCCTGGCGGGACTCATCGTGCTCGCGTTGCCGCTGGTCTTCAGCACTCCGGAGCACAAGGGCAACTGGTGAGAACCGATTTCGCGGTCTGCCAGCCTCGCGTGTATCCTCGACCCTCGGCGGTAGCGCCCCTTTAGCTCAGTCGGCAGAGCGTCTCCATGGTAAGGAGAAGGTCTACGGTTCGATTCCGTAAAGGGGCTCTGGGACGGCGGCCGGGAACGGTCGTCCAACCCCTGGCGGGGTAGCTCAGGTGGTTAGAGCACACGGCTCATAATCGTGGTGTCGCGGGTTCGACTCCCGCCCCCGCTACCCACCGACCTGCAGGACGAGTACCCGAGCGCCTGACCAGCGCTCACGAGAAGAAGAGGCACCAGTGGCCAAGGCAAGTGACGTCCGCCCGAAGATCACGATGGCGTGCACCGTGTGCAAGGAGCGGAACTACATCACCAAGAAGAACCGGCGCAACGACCCGGACCGTCTTCAGCTGATGAAGTTCTGCCCGCGCTGCAAGGACCACACCGAGCACCGCGAGACGCGCTGACCCGGTAGCTCCCGCGCAGTACCTTCCGCGCTGGGCCGTCCCGACCGGGACGGCCCTTTCGTCGTGCCCGGATCGTCGTACTCAGGCAGCGACCGGCTGGTCGAACTCGATGTGGTGGCCGTGCAGCCAGGCCAGCGCCTCCGGCCTGGCCATCTTCTTGGCGAACATCGGCAGCAGCAGGTCCCGCAGCACCCGGCCGACCGGCCCGGCGGCCTTGCCCTGGTTCACCCGCTTGGCGTCGTCGTACACCTTCCGCACCCGGTCCTCACGCAGACCCTGGTATGTCGCGAACGCCGCGGCGAGCTCGTCCCTGTCGCGCAGGCACCGGGCCAGCACGATCGCGTCCTCGATAGCCAGTGACGCACCCTGGCCGGAGCTCGGTGAGGTGACGTGCGCCGCGTCGCCGACCAGCACCGCACGGCCGCGGTACCAGGTGGCCGGTGCGGCCATCGAGTGCATCGGCAGCCAGTCGACGTTCTCGGTGCTGGCCTCGATGATCCGCCGGGCCGGTGTCGCGTCCGCCTGGAACAGCTCGACCAGCAGCCGGGTGGTCCACTCCTGGGTGCGCCCGGCCAGCTCGGCCGCGGACGGCTCGACCGGCGTCGGCACGTTCGCGAACCACAGGATCCGGTCCGGGGCGATCGCCTGGTAGCCGAAGAACGCCCGCTTGCCGAACACGAAGTGGAACGTCTCGGGCGCCACGTCCAGGTCCAGGCCGCGGACGTATCCGCCGGTGCCAACCAGTCCGGTGTACTCGGGCCGCGGGGCGTCCGGGGCAACCATGCCGCGCACCGTCGAGCGCATGCCGTCCGCGCCGACCAGCAGGTCACCGCGGGCCTCGGTGCCGTCGTCGAACCGGGCCAGTACGCCGTTCGCTCGCTCCTCGATCCCGGCCAGCCGCTTGCCGTGCTCGATCCGCACGCCGCGCCGCAGCGCCTCGTCGTGCAGCACCCGGTACAGGTCGGCCCGCTCGACGGTCAGGTTGGTGGTTCCGTCTGCCAGCGTCAGGCCGTTGGCGATCTCGGCGAGCACCCGGCCGGAGCCGTTCAGCATCGCCATCCGCGGCGCCCGGTGGCCGATCTGCTGCACCGGCTCGCGCAGGCCGAGCGCGTCGAGCGCGTCCAGCCCGTTCGCGGCCAGGCCCATCGAGGCGCCGACGCCGTGCGCGGTGGTCGGGTACGCCTCGTAGACGGTCGCGGCGATGCCGACCCGCTGCAGTGCCAGTGCGGCGACCGGGCCGGCGACACCGGCGCCGATGATCAGTGCGTGTTGTGAGGTCATCTCGGTCATTCCTTCGGGGGTGGGGGGTTGAATGTGGCGGCGATCTCGGCGAGCGACTCGGCCGTCCAGCTGATCCGGCCGTCGTCGAGCTCGTCGACCACCGAGCCGACCCAGGTCAGCTCGGCTTGGAGGACTGCCGTGAGGTACTCCTCCTCGAGCAGGAAGACCCGTGGCAGTCCAACGGGTGCTCCTGCGAGCACGTCCTGCTGCTCGGCCAGGGCCTGCTCGAGCCGGTCCCGCCGGGCCGCTAGCTGGCGTCGTACGTCGTCGGCGTCGAGCAGGGTGAGATGGGCGACGGCTGCCGGGAACTCGGGGAACTCCTCGCGCGGCGCGGACAGCATCTCCCGCTCCCAGCCGAGCACTGTCTCCCGCCCGGCGGCGGTGATCTCGTACACGGTCCGCTCGGGTCGTCCGGCCTCCCGGCTGGTCCCGCGCGGCTCGATCAGCCCGTCGCGATGCAGCCGCTCGATCGTCTTGTAGAGCGTGGCCCGCTGGCCGACGTAGACCACCCGGTCCTTGCCGCGCTCGGTGATCCGGCGCTGCATCAGGTACGGGTGCATCGGCTCCTCGAACAGCAGCGCCAGGACGGCGAGTGCCAGCGGCGATCGTCTACTCATAGTGTTAAGGCTACTAGTGTTCAGGACACTAAGTCAAGGTCGGATGAACCCGACGGGGGGCTGTTCCGTTTTGAACGGAGTCGGGGCAGGAGGAGGTGTCGTGACGACCACGTCGTTGCCTCAGCTGGAGGCGCTGTCGCTTCGTGAGCTCGAACCTGTTGCCCGGCGGTACCTGGATCCGGCGGTGTACGACTTCTTCGCCGGCGGGGCGGCGGACGAGGTGACGCTGCGGGCGAACGAGTCGGCGTTCGGCCGGCTGACGCTGCGGCCGCGGGTGCTGCGCGGGCTGCCGGCACCCGACCTGCGCACCAGCGTGCTCGGCACCGAGCTGGCGATGCCGGTGTACGTCGCGCCGACCGCGTTCCACGGCCTCGCGCACCCCGACGGCGAGGTGGCGACCGCGCAGGCCGCGGCGTCGGCCGGTGCGCTGATGATGGTCGCGATGGCGTCCACGGTCGCCGTCGAGGAGCTCGCCGCGGCGCCGGCCCCGGCACGCTGGTTCCAGCTGACCATCCAGCCGGACCTCGGCTTCACACAGCACATCGTGCAGCGGGCCGAGCGGGCCGGCTGCAGCGCGCTGGTGGTCACCGTCGACTCCCCGGTGCCTGGCCGCCGGGAGCGCGAGCTGCGCAACAGCTCCGGCCGGCTGCCGCGCGACCTGCTGTGCGAGAACCTGCGCGACCCGTCGTCGGGCGAGATCCGCCGGATCGAGTACACCGCGCAGCTCGGCTGGGAACACCTCGACTGGTTGCGCAGGGCGACGACGCTGCCGGTCGTACTGAAGGGCGTCACGCATCCGGAGGACGCTCGGCTAGCGGTCGGGCTCGGGGTGGACGCGCTCGTCGTGTCGAACCACGGCGGGCGCCAGCTGGACACCATGCCGGCCGCGATCGACCTGCTGCCGGAGGTGGTCGAGGCGGTCGGCGGCGCCGTACCGGTGCTGCTTGACGGGGGAGTGCGACGGGGAACCGACGTGCTCAAGGCGCTCGCGCTCGGTGCCACCGCGGTCGGCCTCGGCCGCCCGGTGCTCTGGGGCCTGGCCGTCGCGGGTTCCGATGGAGTGGCCAGGGTGCTGACGATGATCCGTGACGAGCTGGCGGACGCGCTCACCCTGTGCGGATACGCCTCTGTGCAGGGGCTCCCGCGGGACGTCGTCGGCCCGCCGGGCTGAGCGGCTGCTCGAGTCAGGTTCGCCGCACCGCGGACGGTCCGGACCGGCGCTGGGCGATCTACGAGACACTGCTGCGGTTTTCCGGCGCCGTCACGGGCGCCGTAGAGTTCCCGGCATGCCCATCGACGAGTCCATGGTCGGGCGGAAGTACCCGGCCGCCGAGCCGTACCAGGTCGGCCGGGAGAAGATCCGCGAGTTCGCCGACGCGATCGGCGACTCGAACCCGGCGTACCGCGGCGACGACGCGGTCGCGCCGCCGACGTTCGCGTTCCCGCTCGGCAGCCGCGCGCTGGAGAGCCTGCTCGCCGACCCCGAGCTCGGGCTGCGGCTGGACCGGATCGTGCACGGTGCGCAGAAATTCAGCTACGTCCGGCCGATCAAGGCCGGCGACGAGATCACCGCGACCGCGACGATCACCACCGTCCGCAAGGCCGGCGGCGTCGACGTGATCATCTACGAGACCGAGCTGGCCACGCCCGAGGGCGAGCTGGTCGCGACCTGCACCTCGACGATCTCGCACGCCGCGGAGCAGGCCGGATGAGCGCCGTCGAGGTCGGGACCCGGCTGCCGTCGCTGACCGTCACGTTGCGCCGTGCGGACCTGGTCCGCTACGCCGGCGCCAGCGGCGACTTCAACCCGATCCACTACAGCGACCGGATGGCCTCGGCGCTCGGCCTGCCGGGTGTCATCGCGCACGGCATGCTCACCATGGCCGAGGCGGCCCGGGTGGTGACCGACTGGATCGGCGACCCGGCCCGGCTGGTCGAGTACGGCGTCCGGTTCACCAAGCCCGTGGTAGTGCCGGACGACGATGCCGGCGCCGAGGTCGCGTTCGGCGGCACGGTCGTTGCCGTTGACAACGAGTCGGGCACGGCCGAGGTCGAGATCATCGCCGAGTCCGGCGGCCAGAAGGTGCTCGGCCGGGCCCGGGCGATCGTCAGGCTGTGAAGACCGAGTACGACGTCGCGCTGGCCGGCCGCACCACGCTGCGGATCGGTGGTCCGGCGCGCACGCTGGTGACGGTCGATTCCGAGGCGGACCTGATCGAGGCAGTCCGGTCCTCGGACGCCGCCGGCGAGCCGGTGCTGCTGCTGTCCGGCGGCAGCAACGTGGTGATCTCCGACGACGGCTTCGACGGCACCGTGATCCAGGTCGCGACCCGCGGGGTGCGAGTGGAGTCGGATGCCTGCTCGGGTGCGATGGTGCGGGTCGCGGCCGGCGAGGACTGGGACCGGTTGGTGGTGCGCGCGATCGACGAGGGCTGGAGCGGGCTCGAGTCGATGTCGGGCGTGCCCGGCATGGTCGGCTCGACGCCGATCCAGAACGTCGGCGCATATGGGCACGACGTGTCCGAGACGATCGCCACCGTCCGGGTCTGGGACCGGGCCGGTAGCGCTGTGCGCACGATCGCGGCGGCGGGCTGTGGGTTCGCGTACCGGACCTCGCGGTTCAAGGCGGACCCGGGCCGGTACGTCGTCCTCGACGTGGCCTTCCAGCTCCCGCTCGGCGAGCTGTCCGCGCCGGTCACCTACGCCGAGCTGGCCCGCACGCTGGGGGTCGGGGGCGGCAGCCGCGCGCCGATGGCCGAGGTGCGCGACGCGGTGCTCGGGCTGCGGCGCGGCAAGGGTATGGTGCTCGACCCCGACGACCACGACACCTGGAGCGCCGGCTCGTTCTTCACCAACCCGATCCTGCAGTCGGAGGATCAGGTCCCGGATGGCGCGCCGAGCTGGCCGGAGTCAAGCGGCCGGGTGAAGACCAGCGCAGCCTGGCTGATCGAGCGCTCCGGCGTACGGAAGGGCTTCGCGATCGGCGGCGCGGCGGTGTCGAGCAAGCACACGCTTGCGCTGACGAACCGCGGCACCGCCACCGCGAAGGACCTGCTCGCGCTGGCGTCGTACGTCCGCGACCGGGTGCACGAGACCTTCGGCATCACCCTCGTGAACGAGCCGGTGCTGGTCGGTTGCGTGCTCTGAGCAACCATTCCGGGGCAGCGCCGCTAGCGCACCGACTTCCCGTACGGGCTCGCCGTCCCAAGGCAAGCTGGGCGGCGGGTCGGTACGGGAAGAGGTGGGACGGTTAGGCGGTGGTGGGCTGGTGAAGGGGGCGGGAGGCGCCGAGCCAGCCGTCGATCTCGGCGAGGATGCCGGCCCGGACGTCGTCAGGTGTGGTCGAGGCCAGCACCGATGAGCGGGCCATGGCGGCGAGCTCCGCGTCGCTGAAGCCGTGCACGTCCCGGGCGGTCTGGTACTGCTCGGCCAGCCTGGACCCGAACAACAGCGGGTCGTCCGCCCCGAGCGCGATCCGCGCGCCCGCGTCGTACAGCTGCCGCAGCGGCACGTCCTGCGCGCGCTGGTAGACGCCGAGCGAGACGTTCGAGGCGGGACACACCTCGAGCGCGACCCCGGCGTCGACGACCCTGGCGAGCAGGTCCGGGTCCTCGGCCACGCGCACACCGTGCCCGAGCCGACGAGCGCCGAGCTCGTCCAGGCAGGTGCGGACCGTCGCGGGCCCGCACAGCTCGCCGCCGTGCGGTACGGCCAGCAGGCCGGCGTTGCGGGCGATCCGGAACGCGGGCGCGAACTCCGAAGTGGTGCCGCGCCGCTCGTCGTTCGACAGACCGAAGCCGACCACGCCGTGGCCGGCGTACTGGGAGGCCAGCCGGGCGAGCGTGCGGGCGTCCAGCGGGTGCCGGGTACGGTTCGCCGCGATCACGACCTGCACTCCGACACCGGTCGCCAGCGAGGCGTCCCGGGCCGCGTCCAGCACCAGATCGGTGAAGGCGGTGATGCCGCCGAACAGGCCGCCGTACCCGGACGGGTCGACCTGGATCTCCAGCCAACGGGAGCCGTCCGCGGCGTCGTCCTCGGCCGCCTCGCGCAGCAGCCGTCGGACGTCGTCCTCGGTCCGCAGCACCGACCGGGCGATGTCGTACAGCCGCTGGAACCGGAACCAGCCGCGCTCGTCCGCCGCGGACAGCCGTGGCGGCCACTCGTGCCGCAGCGCGTCCGGGAGATGTATGCCGCGGGTCTCGGCGAGCTCGACCAGCGTGGTGTGTCGCATCGACCCGGTGAAGTGCAGATGGAGGTGCGCCTTCGGCAGCAGCCGCACGTCACGGTCGCTCATCAGGGAAGGTTATCCGCAGTTCGTCACACGACGTGAATCGGTCTTGCCGGATCGGCGGACGGGAGTCACAGTGCGAAGATGAGCACCCAGGGGGAACGCCGGATGGCGGAGCTGGATGCCAAGCTCGGGCTACTGCGCGAGGAGCTGGCGTTCTGGCGGGAGCTGGCGGCGCCGGACGGGGTGCTCGAGCGGCACCACGCACAGCTGCACCGGCTGAGCCAGATGCTGGGCGCCGCGTTGGACCGGCTGGACCTGCAGCGCTACGGCAGCGACGCCCAGGCCGATACGATCGAGCAGCTGCTCGCCGTGCACCACGTCTGGAACTTCTTCCGGTCCAAGCTCGCGCTGCGGCTGGTGGTCCGGTTCGAGCCGGCGCTGATCGCCGCGGACGAGCTGGCCCGGGCCTGCGTGCAGCCGTTGTACGACGCGGCGCTGGCGGCCGGCACGCTGACCCACGGGCAGATCCGCGAGCCGCTGGCGTACTTCGACTCCGTTGGTACGCCGTTCGCACCGCGCCGCGGCCAGGCGTACCGGAACCTGCTGCTCGGCGGCCTACCGGACGGGCTGGTGCGGCAGCTGCCGGTGCCGGTGATCGGGGTGCCGTGGCACGAGCAGGCGCACCTGCCGGAGATCGCCGTGGTCGCGCACGAGGTGGCGCACCTGGCCGACGACGACCTCGGCCTCACCCTTGCACTGCGGCCGGTGCTGGAGCGACGGCTGACGACGAACCCGCGCTCCGCGGACTGGTCCCGCTGGTTCCCCGAGGTGCTGGCGGACGTGCTGGCCACGCTGCGGCTCGGCCCGGCGTACGGGCAGGCGCTGGCCGACCTGGTCGCCGCCGCCGACGACGACCGGGGCTACCCGCCGCCCGACATCCGGCTGCGGCTGGTGACGGCGACGCTGGACCTGCTCGGCCTGCCCGCCGGCCCGGTCGGGCAGGTGGACGGCACCGGGGCGCTGTACCTGCTGGACGTCGCCGACGTGGTCTCGGTGATCCTGTCCGAGCCGCTGGACGTGCTCGGCCACGCGCCGCTGCGCCGGTTCGCGCCGTTCACCACGGCCCTGCAGACGCAGGTGATCATCGACGCCGAGCGGCTCCGTGCCTGGGTTCCGCCGCACAGCCAGGACCCGCGGCTGCTGGTCGCTGCCGGGATCCTCGCCTTCTCCGACGACCCGGACGCGTTCGTCCGGAACGGGACCGCGGCGCTCGTGTTCGCGCGGATCGCCGGCGCCGCCACCCGTGCGCCGGGCGGACTGGACGGCCGGCGGGAGGCCGAGGCCCACGACCGCCGGCTGGGCGCGGACCTGCTGCGCTGGGTCAGCTGAAGGCCGGGTCAGTTGACCGCAGGCAGGCGTTCAAGTGCCTGCGCGACCGCGGCCTGGATCTCGCTGTCGTCCCAGGACCGGTCCGTCATCGTGCCCGACAGGTACGCGTCGTACGCGGCGAGGTCGAGGTGGCCGTGGCCGCACAGCGCGGTCAGGATCACCTTCTCCTCACCGGTCTCCTTGCAGCGTTCGGCCTCCTCGACTGCGGCCGCCAGCGCGTGTGTCGGCTCCGGCGCCGGCACGATGCCCTCGGTGCGGGCGAACAGCACACCCGCGGCGAAGCAGTCCGACTGCGGTTTCGCGACCGCCTCCAGCTCGCCGGTCTCGTACAGGTGGCTGATCAGCGGGCTCATTCCGTGGTACCGCAGCCCGCCGGCATGGATCGGGTCCGGGACGAAGTCGTGCCCGAGCGTGTGCATCTTCATCAGCGGCGTCATCCCGATGGTGTCGCCGAAGTCGTAGGCGTAGGTGCCCTGGGTCAGCGACGGGCACGCCGCCGGCTCCACCGCGCGGACCACCGGTGCCATCTTCCCGGCCCACTTCTCCCGCAGGAACGGGAAGGCCAGCCCGCCGAAGTTCGAGCCGCCGCCGGTGCAGCCGACCAGCAGGTCGGGAGTCTCGTCCACGCGAGCCAGCTGCAGCAGCGCCTCCTCGCCGATGATCGTCTGGTGCATCAGCACGTGGTTGAGAACGCTGCCCAGCGAGTAGTTCGTGTCCGCGTTCTGCGCCGCGACCTCGACCGCCTCGCTGATCGCGATCCCGAGCGACCCGGTCGAGTCCGGGTCCTGGGCTAGGATCTTGCGGCCGCCCTCGGTCAGGTCCGACGGGCTCGGGTGGACGGTCGCGCCGAAGGTCTCCATCATCACCCGGCGGTACGGCTTCTGGTCGTACGACGCCCGCACCATCCAGACCTCGCACTCCAGCCCGAACTGCGAGCAGGCGAACGCCAGCGCCGTACCCCACTGGCCCGCGCCGGTCTCGGTGGTGAGCTTCCGGATCCCGGCCTTCGCGTTGTAGAACGCCTGCGGGACGGCGGTGTTCGGCTTGTGCGACCCGGCCGGCGAGACGCCCTCGTACTTGTAGTAGATCCGGGCCGGGGTGCCGAGCGCCTTCTCCAGCCTGTGCGCCCGGTACAACGGCGAAGGCCGCCACAGCCGGTATACGTCGAGCACCTCGGGCGGGATGTCGACGTACTGGTCCTGCGACACCTCCTGCAGGATCAGGTCCATCGGGAAGAGCGGGGCCAGGTCATCCGGGCCGACCGGCTGGCCGGTGCCCGGATGCAGCACCGGCGGCGGTGGCGTCGGCAGGTCGTGCAGCACGTTGTACCAGCGGGTCGGGAGCTCGTCCTCCGACAGCAGGATCTTCGTCGCGGTGCTGGTGGAAGTCATGCTCGCAACGTACGCCCGGACCCACTCATGCGGCCAGCAGCTCGGGTACTTGCTCGGGGCAGGGCTCCGGGCACGGTGCCGGCCGCCGGACCGCGACCTTCACCAGGACGGCCCCGGCCAGCACGGTGGCGGCGACGATCATCCAGGCCGCGGTGTGCACGCCCTCGCCCTTGCTGACCGCGCCGAACCCGAGCGCGAACGGCAGGAACGCGATCCAGGAGACGGCGCCGACGCCGGACGCGACCCCGGACCGGATCGTCGATGGTACGGCGTCGTGCAGCAGCTGGCTGGCGTGGATGCTCGCGGCAACCACCAGCAGCGCGAGTAGGGTCTGCGCCGCCGCGATCACCAGGAGGTTGCGGCTGGTGGTGAGCGCTGCCGCGGAAAGAAGCATCAGTGTGACCACCGTCGCCAGAGTGGCCGGCCGGTCCAGCTTGATCCGCCCGGCGAGCAGCCCGCCCAGCCCGAAGGTCGAGACCAGACCGGCCCAGAACGGCCCGTACAGCACCGCCGCCGCGGACAGCGCGACCAGCCACAGCGGCCCGAACTCGAAGATCACCGAGGTCACCATCGCGGTCAGCACCGCGAGCAGCACGACCGGTAGCAGGTCGGCTCGCCGTACCAGGGTCCGGTAGGTGGTGGCCAGGTGGCTGCGCAGTGAGGTGTGCTCGCCTGCCTTGTGCAGCGTGGGTTCACGGAACCACAGCAGCGCCACCAGCGACGCGAGCAGGAACGGCAGCGTGACGAAGTAGGTCAGGCGGGTGCTCGTCACGCCGGCGAGCCAGCCGCCGGCCAGTGCGCTGGTCACCAGCGAGACGCTCTCCACCAGGCGCATCCGGCCGATCTGGCGGGCGTACGATGCGCCGCTGCCGGTCACCTCGAGCACGGTGTCGTAGACGACCGACTCCATCGTCCCGGAGTACATCGCGAAGTACACGCCGAGCACCATCGCCCCGGCGATGTACGTCGGTACGTTGTGGCTCAACCCGCCGACCAGCGTGCTGACCGCGAGTGACAGGCCCGCGATCATGAGTACGCCGCGCCGGCTCCACCGGTCCGCGATCACGCCGGAGGGGATCTCGACGATGGGTACCAGCGCCGCGTACGCCGCGGCCATCAGGCCCACGGTCGCGGCGTCGAAGCCGATCTCGTTCATGAAGAGCTTCTCGACCGGGACCCACAGAAACATGTTCTGCAGCATCGCCGCTACGTACAGCGGCATCAGCCGCCTGGTCAGCGACTCGACGGGCTTGACGCTCTTCAGCACTTCAGCCTCCGGTGATCGGGCCCGCCCGGCGGCGGGTCGTACGGGCTCAGTGCCACCCGAAGCCGCGAGCGTTACATGTCGATCCGGGCCGATCCTGTTCGTGTAGTCGGTGAGAGCACACCATCGAGCTGAGGAGACGCGTCATGTCCGAACCGGAGATCCTGCTGACCGGTCTGGTGATCGGGGAGTCGGCCCGCTGGCACGAGGGCCGGCTGTGGTTCTCGAACTGGGGCACGCACGAGGTGGTCGCCACCGATCTGGACGGCAACCGCGAGGTGATGGCCGAGGTGCCGGTCACGATCCCGTTCTCGATCGACTGGCTGCCGGACGGCCGGCTGCTGGTCACGGCGGGACCGCAGGGCCGGCTGCTGCGCCAGGAGCAGGACGGCACGCTGGTCGACCATGCCGACCTGAGCGGGCTCGAGGGTGGCCTGAACGAGATCGTGGTGGACGGCCGCGGCAACATCTACGTCAACGGCGGGAACGACTTCCACCCGGACGAGGGCGTGGCGCCCGGCTTCATCGCACTGGTCACGCCCGACGGGGCGGTCCGCCGGGTCGCCGACCAGCTCGCCTTCCCGAACGGGATGGCGGTGACGCCGGACAACTCGACGCTGATCATCGCGGAGTCGTTCGCCGGCACGCTGACGGCGTTCGACATCGCCGCCGACGGCAGCCTGTCGAACCGGCGGGTGTGGGCCAAGCACCTCGCGGACGGCATCAGCATGGACGCGGATGGCGCGGTCTGGACCCCGACCATGATCGACGGCGAGTCCGCCTGCATCCGCGTCCGCGAGGGCGGCGAGGTCCTGGACCGGGTCCCGCTGCCGCTGTCCGGGTTCGCGTGCGCGCTCGGCGGCGAGGACGGGATGACGCTGTTCATGTTGGTCGCGGACTGGCAGATGGCGGAGTCGTTCGAGGACAACCTGACCCGGCTCACCACCGGGCCGCGGACCGGCCAGGTGCTGACCGCGCGGGCGACGGTCCCGCATGCCGGCCGGCCGTAGTCGCGACTACCGCGGGCGGTTGCGGAACGCGCCCAGCAGCCGCTCGCGTGCCTCGGCCGGGAGCCGCTCGTCTGCCGGCAGGTCGGCCAGCGTCGTCACGGTCCTGCGGAACTGGTCGAGGTACTGCTCGCAGCCGTCGCAGACCGAGATGTGGTCGACGAACCGGGCCAGCGTGTCGTCGTCCAGCGTGCCGTCGAGGTACTCGGTGACGAGCTCGACGAACTCGTTGCAGCTCAGGTCGGTCACGGCGTCGTCTCCTTCGTTCCGGCCTCGGCGAAGTACCGCTCCAGCTCGCCGCGCACGAACGCCCGGGCACGGTGCAGCAGCACCCGTTGGTTCGCCGCGGTGAGCTCGAGCATCGCGCACACCTCGTCCGCGCCGTACCCCTCGACGTCCCGCAGCGTGATCACGATCCGCTGCCGGTCCGGCAGCAGCTCCAGCGCGGCCGCGACCCTGGCCAGGACCTCGGCGGCCAGCGCCTGCTGCTCCGGCGACTGCGGGTCCGGCACCGGCCACGGCGCCGGGAACTCGCGCCAGTGCCCGGCCCACTGCTCACCCGCCGGGCGGAACCGGGCGGGGTCCACGGTCGGGCCGTCGTCCTCGCCGGCCAGCACGCTCATCGGCACCGTCCGGTGCTCGCGGACCCCGCGCCGCTTCGCGGTGTTGACGCAGATCCGGTACACCCAGGTCTTCAGCGCCGAGCGGCCCTCGAAGGAGTCGATCCCGCGGATCACCGCGAGCCAGGTCTCCTGCACGACCTCGGCGGCCGAGTCGTGCGTCGACACGAACGACCGGGCCAGCCGCAGCAGCCCGTCCGACCACGCATCCAGCACGAGTGCGAACGCGCTGTCGTCACCGTCGCGCAGCCTGGCCACCAGCTCGTCGTCCGGCGGCAGGCTCACGGCGTCTCCTGCTGGTCAGCCGAGGAGCTTGGCGATCCGGCCGACACCCTCGGCAAGGTCATCGTCGCCGAGCGCGTACGACAGCCGCAGGTATCCCGGTGCGCCGAACGCCTCGCCCGGTACGACGGCCACCTCGACCTCGTCAAGGATCAGCTCGGCCAGCTCGTTCGACGTCTGCACCGGACGTCCGGCGATCTCCCGGCCCAGCACGCCCTTCACCGACGGGTACGCGTAGAACGCGCCGGTCGGCTCCGGGCACTCGACACCGGGGATCTCGTTCAGCATCGACACCATCGTCCTGCGGCGCCGGTCGAAGGCGACCTTCATCTCCTCGACCGCGGACAGGTCGCCGGTGAGGGCCGCGATCGCGGCGCGCTGGGCGACGTTGCTGACGTTCGAGGTCTGGTGCGACTGGAGGTTCGTCGCGGCCTTGATCACGTCCTTCGGACCGAGCATCCAGCCGACCCGCCAGCCGGTCATCGCGTACGTCTTGGCGACCCCGTTCAGCACCACCGTGCGGTCGGCCAGCTCGGGCACCGCGACCGGGATCGACGTCGACTTCACGTCGCCGTACGTCAGGTGCTCGTAGATCTCGTCGGTGACCACCCACAGACCGTTCGCGAGCGCCCACTCGCCGATGGCCTTGACCTGCTCGGGCGAGTCGACCGCGCCGGTCGGGTTCGACGGCGAGCAGAACAGCAGCGCCTTGGTCTTGTCGGTCCGGGCCGCTTCTAGCTGCTCGACGGTGACCTTGTAGTCCTGGGTCTCGTCGGCGAGCACCTCGACCGGTACCCCGCCGGCCAGCCTGATCGCCTCCGGGTACGTGGTCCAGTACGGCGCCGGCAGCAACACCTCGTCGCCCGGGTCCAGCAGCGTCGCGAACGTGTTGTACACGGCGTGCTTGCCGCCGTTGGTGACGAGCACCTGCGCCGGCTCGACCTCGTACCCGCTGTCGCGCTTGGTCTTCGCGACGATCGCCTGCTTCAGCTCCGGCAGCCCGCCCGCGGGGGAGTAGCGGTGGTTCTTCGGGTCTCGCGCGGCCTCGATCGCGGCATCGACGATGTAGTCCGGCGTCGGGAAGTCCGGCTCGCCGGCGCCGAAACCGATCACCGGTCGCCCGGCCGCCTTGAGCGCCTTCGCCTTCGCGTCGACCGCCAGCGTCGCCGACTCGCTGATTCCACCGATACGTGCTGAGATCCTGGTGCCCGTCATGGTGCCCATCCTGGCACTGCCCGTCGCGCTTCGCAGCGCGGTATCGCCGTACGGCGACTACGGGTCAGCCGACAGGTCCGTGATCACGGGTGTTGCCGGACCGCGCGAGCGGGCGGCAGCACAGCACCGGCTGGGTCAGGCCGGTTCGACCCGGGGCAGCCCGACCCCGTACACTCTTCTCTCCGGGGCGTACCAGGCCCTGATCCGGCATGCCTTCGAACAGGTCGGACCAGGCAGGTTAGCCTTGAAGGGCACTAGCTCAACTGGCAGAGCATCGGTCTCCAAAACCGAAGGTTGGGGGTTCGAGTCCCTCGTGCCCTGCACGTCCTGACCGGTCGCCAGACCGGCCGGGGTTGGTATCTGGACATCGAGCAATACATCGAAACGAGGTTGGACGTGACGGAGACGCGGGCCGCAGCGACGTCCGGTTCCGGACGGCCCACCGAGCACGGCTCGGTCGGGTTGGTGCGCTTCTACCGCCAGGTGGTCGCGGAGCTGCGCAAGGTGGTCTGGCCGACCCGTCAGCAGCTGTCGACCTACTTCCTGGTCGTGCTGACATTCGTGCTCTTCGTGATCTCGATCGTGTCGGTGCTCGACCTGGCCTTCGGCTGGGCGATGTTCAAGATCTTCGGCTGACGCGCGCAGACACGCGGCCGATCCAGCAGTTCGTAACCCACAGATGACGGAGTACACCGTGTCAGACCAGCACGACGACGAGTTCCGCGCCGACGCCCCGGGCGTCGATGATGCCGCGGACACCGTCGACGTACCCGCTGACACCCCGGCTGAGGCCGAGACCGCCGGCCTGCTCACCGAGCAGTCGGCCGACGAGACCGCCGAGGCTGCTGAGGCCGACGGGACCGCTGAGGCCGACGAGAGCGTTGAGCCGGTTGTCACTGACGAAGCCCTCGAGCAGCCCGCTGCCGAGGCGCCCGCGGCCGAGGCCGGTGACCCGCTGGAGGAGTTCCGCGCCAGCCTGCGGTCGAGGATCGGCGACTGGTACGTCGTGCACACGTACTCGGGCATGGAGAACCGGGTCAAGAGCAACCTCGAGAACCGGATCACCTCCCTCAACATGGAGGACTTCATCTTCGAGATCGTCGTGCCGACCGAGGAGGTCGCCGAGATCAAGAACGGCCAGCGCCGGATGGTGAAGCGGACCGTGCTGCCGGGCTACGTGCTGGTCCGGATGGACCTCACCGACGAGTCCTGGTCCACGGTGCGGCATACCCCGTCGGTGACCGGCTTCGTCGGGCACAGCCAGCATCCCGTGCCGCTGAGCCTCGAAGAGGTCGAGAAGATGCTCGCGCCGGCCGTCGTGGCGGCGGCCGAGGCCGAGGCCGCCGAGGCCAGTGGTGCCGCCGCGAAGCCGGCGACCAAGAAGAAGGTCGAGGTGGCCGACTTCGGTGTCGGCGACTCGGTCATGGTCGTCGACGGGCCGTTCGCGACCCTCCACGCGACCATCACCGAGATCAACCCCGACGCCCAGCGGATCAAGGCGCTGGTCGAGATCTTCGGCCGGGAGACCCCGGTCGAGCTCAGCTTCAGCCAGATCCAGAAGGTCTGACTCCAGGCCTCCCGTAACAGATACAAGGACCCGAGAAGAAGATGCCCCCCAAGAAGAAGATCGCCGCACTCGTCAAGGTGCAGCTCCAGGCCGGTGCCGCGACGCCGGCGCCGCCGGTCGGTACCGCCCTTGGTCCGCACGGCGTCAACATCATGGAGTTCTGCAAGGCGTACAACTCCCAGACGGAGTCCATGCGCGGCAATGTCATCCCGGTCGAGATCACCATCTACGAGGACCGGTCGTTCACCTTCATCACGAAGACGCCGCCGGCGCCGGAGCTGATCAAGAAGGCGGCCGGGCTGCAGAAGGGCTCGGCGGTCCCGCACCGCGACAAGGTCGGCAAGATCACCAAGGACCAGGTCCGCGAGATCGCCCAGACCAAGATGCCCGACCTGAACGCCCGTGACATCGACGCGGCGATGAAGATCGTCGAGGGCACCGCCCGCTCCATGGGCGTCACCGTCGAGAACTGAGCCAAACCCAGTAGTCCGTGGCAGGACGAAGCGCCGTCCGTGACACCACACCCCCGAGAGGAAACCCATGACACAGCGCAGCAAGAGCTACCGCGCCATCGCGGAGAACATCGACAAGGACAAGCTGTACGCCCCGCTCGACGCGATCCGGCTCGCATCCGAGGCCGGCAAGGGCCGCAAGTTCGACTCCACCGTGGACGTCGCGATGCGGCTCGGTGTCGATCCCCGCAAGGCCGACCAGATGGTGCGCGGCACCGTCAACCTTCCGCACGGCACCGGCAAGACGGCACGGGTCCTCGTCTTCGCCACCGGCGAGAAGGCCGAGGCCGCCACCGCCGCCGGCGCCGACTTCGTCGGTTCTGACGACATGATCGAGAAGGTGAACGGCGGCTGGCTCGACTTCGACGCCGTCGTCGCCACCCCCGACCTGATGGGCAAGGTCGGCCGGCTGGGCCGGGTCCTCGGCCCGCGTGGTCTGATGCCGAACCCGAAGACCGGCACGGTCACCCCGGACGTCACCAAGGCCGTGTCCGACATCAAGGGCGGCAAGATCGAGTTCCGCGTCGACCGGCACGCCAACCTGCACTTCATCATCGGCAAGGCGTCGTTCAGCGACATACAGCTGGTGGAGAACTACGCGGCGGCGCTGGACGAGGTGCTGCGGCTCAAGCCGTCCAGCTCCAAGGGTCGCTACATCAAGAAGGTCGTGGTGTCGTCGACCATGGGCCCGGGCGTCCAGGTCGACCCGAACCGCACCCGCAACCTCACCGAGGAGACGCCTACCGAGACGTGACCCCGGACAAGACGAAGGCCCCGGTCGGCGGACCGGGGCCTTCGCATTTCCCCCTCCCGTTGCCCATTCGCGTGGTCAACCACGCGAACGGCGGGTTCGCCACGGGCATTGCCGGTGCAGACCCTGCAGTCGCATGGTTGACCACGCGAGTTGTGGCCGGGGAAAGTCGGCTGCGGGTGGTCGTGGGGGCGCCGTACGCTGGGGGTATGCGGTATGGGCGGCGATTTCGGCGCCCCGGCCGGCATAGCGGTGCCGCCGGGGTGAGCCGGCGCGCGACCGTGCACTGAGCCTCCTCGGATCTCTCCGCGGCCGGCCGGGGTGTCTGCACCCGACATCACCGGACCCGTACCGAGGAGAGCACGATGACCACCCTGATCACCCCTGCCGAGCTGGACCAGGCTCTGCAGATCCGCGACCTGTCCGATCCCGCCGCCGGCCCGCACGCGACGCAGCTGGTCGTCGACGAGCTGCGCACCGCGCTCACCTCGGCCTGGCCGGTCGCCGAGCGTGTCGTCCGGGACCACCCGGTCGTGACGATGGCTGACAACTACGACGACCTCGGGTACGCCGCCGACGCGGTGACCCGGGACGCCAGGTACACCCGCTACGTGGACGCCGAGCACGTGCTGCGCAGCCACAGCTCGGCGATGATCCCGCCGGCGCTGCGGGAGCTGGCGGACCGGCCGGACCACGACGACGTACTGCTGGTCTGTCCGGGCATCTGCTACCGGCGCGACGCAGTCGACTGGCAGCACACCGGTACGCCGCACCAGCTCGACCTGTGGCGGATCACCCGCGGACCGTCCACGCTCGACGACCTGCTGGCGATGATCGGGCTCGTCGTCGGGGCCGCGCTGCCGGGTGCCGAGTGGCGGGCGGTGCCGTCCGAGCACCCGTACACCGTTGGCGGCCGGCAGATCGACGTGCACTGGCGCGGTGAGTGGGTCGAGATCGGTGAGTGCGGTGTCGCGGCGCCGCACGTGCTGCGCACCGCGGGCCTGGACGATACGTGGTCCGGACTCGCGATGGGTCTCGGTCTGGACCGGCTCGTGATGCTCCGCAAGGGGGTGCCGGACATCCGGCTGCTGCGGTCCCCCGACCCCCGGATCGCACGCCAGCTGCTCGACCTGGCGCCGTACAGGCCGGTGTCGCACATGCCGCCGGTTCGCCGTGACCTGTCGCTCGCGGTCGACCCGGGAACCGACCTGTCCGAGGAGGCGCTCGGCGACCGGGTCCGCTCCGCACTCGGCGACGACGCGGAGGCCGCCGAGCGGGTCGAGCCGCTGTCGGTGACGCCGTACGACGAGCTGCCGGCCGCCGCGCGCGAGCGGCTCGGGATCGGCGCGGATCAGTCGAACCTGCTGCTCCGGCTGGTGCTGCGCCCGCTGGACCGCACCCTCACCGACGCCGACGCCAACATGCTGCGCGACCGGGTGTACGCCGCCCTGCACCGCGGCACCATCTCCCAGTGGGCTGTCGGCTAGGCGCCTGAAGGGATGTGCCCAGGGCGGCTTGGGGTCCGGCCGTCGCGCATCCGGAGCGCCCGGCCGGGGAGGGCATCGCTGCGGGTGCCGTCGGCGATCACGGCGGTGCCGTTGACGAACACCCAGGGGATGCCGGCCGCCTGCCGCCGGGGCTGGTCGAACGTCGCGGTGTCGGTCACCGTCTCGGGGTCGAACAGCACCAGATCGGCGTGGTAGCCCTCCCGGACCAGACCCCGGCTGTCCAGGCGCAGCCGGGCCGCGGGCCGTCCGGTGAGGTGGTGGATGCAGTCGGCCAGCTCGAGAACGCCGAGCTCGCGCACGTAGTGCCCGAGGTAGCGCGGGAAGGTGCCCCAGGCCCGTGGATGCGGCTTGGCACCCGCCAGGATCGCGTCCGAGCCGCCGCAGTGCGTGCGGTGCCGCATGATCGCGCGGACGTTCTCCTCGTGCCCGATGTGCTGCAGGATCGTGGTGCCCAACCGGTCGCGGAGCAGCAGGTCGAAGCACACCTCCGACGGCGCGGTGCCGGTCCGTTCCGCCAGCGCCGCGACAGTGCTGCCGACCGCGCCCGCCAGGTCCGGGTTGCGCACCCCGCTGATCTCGATCGTGGCCCAGTCGGCGACACAGCCGTGGCAGCCGTCGCTGCCGACCTGCTCCAGCTCGAACCGGATCCGTTCCCGGGTCGCGGGATCGGCGAGCTGGGCCAGCTGCGCGTCCGGGCCGCCGGTCGCGGTCCAGCTCGGCAGTAGCGAGACCAGCGTGGTGGCACCGGGCAGGTATGGGTAGGTGTCGGTGGTGACGTCCACGCCGTCCGCGAGGGCGGCGTCCAGCAGCGCCAGCAGGTCGCCGGCCCGGCCGCGGTTCGGCTCGAAGTTCATCACGGCGTGCGTCAGGTGCAGCGCACAGCCGGACGCCCGGGCCACCTCGACCATCTCGGCGTACGCCGCCAGCGCGCCGTTGCCGTACGAGCGCTGGTGCGGGCTGTAGTAGCCGCCGTACGACGCCACCACCCGGCACAGCTCGACCAGCTCGGCGGTGTCCGCGAACATCCCCGGCGGGTAGGTCAGCCCGCTGCTCATCCCGGCCGCGCCCTCGGCCAGCCCGGTCGCGAGCAGGTCGCGCATCCGGTCCAGCTCGGCCGGTGCGGCGGGCCGGTTCTCGGGACCGACCACCAGCATCCGCAGCGTGCCCTGCGGGACCAGGTACGCCGCGTGGCAGGCGATGCCGCTGCGGTCCAGCCGGTCCAGGTACTCGCCGACGCTGGTCCAGTCGAAGTCGAAGTCGTCCGGCTCGTCGTTCCAGCCGGCGATCTGCTGTCGCAGCGCGGTGCGGGTCGGCTCGTCCACCGGTGCGTACGACAGGCCGTCCTGGCCGAGCACCTCGCAGGTCACGCCCTGGCTCACCTTCGCGGTGTGCTGCGGGTTCGCCAGGATCTGCAGATCGGAATGTGCATGCATGTCGATGAAGCCGGGCGCCAGCACCAGCCCGGCCGCATCGATCCGCTGCCGTGCAGCCGTGCCCGACTGGTTGCCGATAGCAACGATGCGGCTGTCGTCGACGAGCACGTCTGCGAGCACCCCGGGCGCACCGGTGCCGTCGACCACGAGCGCGCCGGAGACCAGCAGGTCGGCCGGCATCAGAAGAAGGTCCGGACCAGGTCGACCACCACCGGGTCGTCGGAGTCGGCGTCGTCGAGCATCGGGATCAGCGCCCACTTGTCGAACGCGGTGCACGGGTGCGACAGCCCGAGCCGTAGCTCGTCGCCGACCCGCACCGGCGCCTCGCCGTTCGGGGTGAACCGGAGGAACCCGTGCTGGTCGTTCACCTTGGTCACGGTCAGTCCGTCGAGCCGCCGCGCCGAGTCGCCCGGCGAGCGCGGCCGGAGCAGCTGCGGCTCCGGCAGGCCCTCGTCGAACGGCAGGTCGCGCTTGCCCGCGTCGTACAGCGCCAGCCCGGGCTCGGGCTGCGAGCTGACCCGGACCCAGCCGTGGATCGCGGGCACCAGCCGCTCGCCGTCGGTGCGCGGTGCGGCGCCGAGCGGGGAGGTCGTGCGGTAGATCCCGTCGTCGTGCGCGATGTACGCGCCGGACCGCAGCAGCACCCGGGCACCGTCCGCGGTGAGCGGGCCGAGTACCTCGGCAACCAGGTCGAAGAACGTACTGCCGCCCGCGGACACCACCGGCACCAGCCCGTCGTCGTACAGCGGCCGCAGCCCGGCGTGCACCGCGGCCAGCTCGGCCAGGTAGGCCCGGATCCGGTCGAGGCCCGGTGCGGCGGTGTCGTTGCCGAGCGCGGCCTCGTACCCGCCGACTCCGGCCAGCCGGAGTGCCGGTGCCGCGGCCACCGCGCGGCCGACGGCGAGCGCGGTCTCCCGGTCCCGGGTGCCGGTCCGGCCGCCGTCGCCACCGACCTCGACCAGCACGTCCAGCGCCCGGCCGTCAGCCGGCAGGGCGGCGGTCATCAGCTCGACGGTGCGCACCGAGTCGGCCCAGACCAGCACCTGGAACCCGTCGTCGGCGGCCAGCTCGGCGGCGATCCAGTGCAGCGCGAGCGGCGAGATCACCTCGTTCGCGATCAGCACCCGGCTGACTCCGAACGCGCGGGCAACGGCGAGCTGGGACGGGTTCGCCAGCGTAATCGCCCAGGCCCCGGCGTCCAGCTGCGCCGCCCACAGCGCCGGCGCCATCGTGGTCTTGCCGTGCGGCGCGAGGTCCAGCCCGTGCCCGGCGCACCAGCGCCGCATGGTCGCCACGTTGTGCTCGATGCCGGCGGCCGACACGCTGAGCAGCGGGGTCGGCAGCTCGGACAACCGTGGCGCGTCCGCCAGCACCTCGTGCACGGTCCGGCCCCACCACGCGGGGGGCACCGCCTTGAACTGCCAGCCGAGTCGTTCGTCGGCCAGGGCGGCGAGCGCCGCGCGGTCGAGGACGGCCGGATCAGGTGCGGGCATGCAGGCTCCTCGTGATTGCGTATTGTGCAACGTCCATTGCACTGTCTGATCCGACGGTTGTAACATCGCCGCCGAATCAGGGTCAACGGTTCCACAGGAGGCGGCCGTGCCGAGCTCGGTCTGTGTCGGCGAGGGCATGGTGGTGCTGACCCCGCAGACCAGCGCGCCGCTGCAGGACGTCGAGCTGTTCCGCCGCTCGGTCGGCGGCGCGGAGTGCAACGTCGCCGGAGGCCTCGCCGCGCTGGGCGTCCGCAGTGCCTGGCTGTCCCGGCTCGGTGCGGACCCCTTCGGCGCCGAGGTACGGCGGGTGCTCGAGGCGCGCGGTGTCGACACCGGTGCGGTCGAGCTCGACCCGGGCCGCCCGACCGGCTTGTACGTCAAGGACACCGAGGCCGGCCGGATGCACTACTACCGCACCGGCTCGGCCGCCTCCGCGCTCGGACCCGCGTACCTCGACCGGCCCGAGGTGGTACGCCGGCTGGCGAGCGCGGACCTGGTGCACACCACCGGGATCACCCCGGCGCTGTCCGCGAGTACGGCCGCGCTGCTGGAACGGCTCGCGGCCGAGCGCCGGTGCCCGCTCAGCGTGGACCTGAACTGGCGGCCGGCACTGTGGCGGGACCGCGACACCGCACCGCTGTATGCGCTGCTCCGGGCAGCGGACGTGGTGTTCCTCGGCGCCGACGAGGCGGAGGCGTTCGCCGGTACCGCCGACCCGGCCGCGCTGCGCGCGAACCTGCTGAAGCCGTCCGCGACCCTGGTGCTGAAGGCGGGTGCGGGTGCGGTGCTGGCGATCCCGCCGGGCGAGGCCCCGGTCGAGGTGCCGGCTCTCACCGTCGATGTGGTCGAGCCGGTCGGCGCCGGCGACGCGTTCGCGGCCGGGTATCTGGCCGCAACCCTGCATGGCCTGCCGGTCCCGCGGCGGCTGCGGCTCGGCCACCTGTGTGCCGCCAGCGTGCTCGCCGTACCGGACGACCATGCGGCCCCGCCGCCACGCGAGGTCCGCGACGCCCTCCTGTCCTGCTCCGAGCGCGAGTGGTCCGGCGTCCGGGTGGGTCCGGACGGGATCGCGGCACCGGTGCGATGAGCCGGAGGGCATCGGTCCGATGAGCCAGAGCCTGTCCCGGGCGCTGCGGATCCTGACCCGGCTCGGCGACGGCGAGCAGTCGCTGGACGATCTCGCCGGCGAGCTCGGTGTGCACAAGACGACCGTGCTGCGGCTGCTGCGCACGATGGAGGCGGACGGTTTCGTCCGGCATGACGCCGGTCACCGCTACAGCCTCGGCGCTCGGCTGTTCGCGCTCGCGGACGCGGCCGGCGAGCAGTACGTGGTCCGCCGGGTCGCCGCGCCGCACCTGCGGGAACTGAACCGCAAGACCGGGCAGACCGTGCACCTGGCGGCGTACGAGAACGGCCAGGTGCTGTATATCGACAAGCTGGACAGCGTGCACGCGGTCCGGATGTACTCCCAGGTCGGCGTACCGGCCATGCTGCACTGCACCGCGGTCGGCAAGGTGCTGCTGGCGGCCCTGCCCGAGGGGCAACGCGCCACGGTGCTGGCCGGGCTGAACTACCACCGGTACACCGACCGGACCATCACCGAACCGGACCGGCTGCGCGCCGAGCTGGACCGGATCCGCGAGCAGGGCTGGGCCCAGGACCATGCCGAGCACGAGTCGTTCATCAACTGCGTCGGCGCTCCGGTGACCGACGGAACCGGCCGGGCCGTCGCCGCGGTGTCGATCTCAGTCCCGGACGTGCTGCTCAGCCACGACCAGGTGCTCGCCCTGCTCCCCGACCTGCTCACCACGGCAGCTGCCATCAGCAACGACTACGCACAAGGAGCCTTATGACCGAGAAGACCGAGAAGACCGCCGTCACACCCGACTCCGCCGCGCCCGCGGGGGTGCCGCTCTCGCCCGGTGTGCGGAAGGGAAGCGTGCTGCAGGTCGCCGGCCAGGGGGCGTCGGATCTGGTGACCGGCGAGTACCCGCACCCCGGTGACCTGGCCGCCCAGACCCGGCTCACGTTGCAGAACGTCGAGGCGGTGCTGAGCGCGGGCGGCGCCACGTTCGACGACGTTGTCATGATGCGGGTCTACCTGAGCACCCGGGACGACTTCGGGCCGATGAACGAGGTGTACGCCGAGTACCTGCGCGAGCGGCTGCCGAGCGGGGTGTTCCCGGCCCGGACCACGGTGATCGTCGGGCTGCCGCGCGCGGACATGCTGGTCGAGATCGACGCCCTCGCCGTCCTGGACTGAAGTCAGTGCGTTAGCACACCGGCGCGTTGCCGGCGCCGCCACGCGCAGCCTGCGACCGCGCCGAACACGCCGAAGGGCAGCGTCCAGACCGGGCCGAGGACGAGCAGCCAGACCACGGCGTCGGCGAGGTTCTCGCCGATCGGGTGGCCGCTCTCTCCGTCCAGCAGCAGGCTGCCGTCGATGCGGTACCAGCGCGCCGCCTCGACCAGCCAGACGACGAACATCAGCAGACTGCCGACCAGCGCCATCCACACCGTCGCCTGGAGCCCGGCCCGCAGCGACCCGTCGGCCGCGGCAACGACCGCCGACACCAGGAAGTAGGTCACGGCCGGGCCAAGGAACGCGTAGTCCACCACGCCCCAGTGCTCGTCACGCAGCCG
>DASRHY010000197.1:0-13538 GCA_035650275.1 Kribbellaceae bacterium
CGCGTCGTTGCCGGGGTGCAGCCTGCCCCACGGGTAGCCTCCGAAAGTAGGCACACCCCTCAACCGCCGCCCGCGGCGGCCCTAGTGGACACCCCGGAGACCATGCATCTCAAGAGCTTGACAGTAAAGGGTTTCAAGTCCTTCGCGTCCGCGACGACGCTGCGACTGGAGCCCGGCATCACGTGCGTCGTGGGGCCGAACGGCTCCGGCAAGTCCAACGTGGTCGACGCGATCAGCTGGGTGCTCGGCGAGCAGGGGGCCAAGGCGCTGCGCGGCGGCAAGATGGAGGACGTCATCTTCGCCGGCACGTCCGGGCGGGCCCCGCTCGGCCGGGCCGAGGTCACGCTGACCATCGACAACGGCGACGGCGCGCTGCCGATCGACTACACCGAGGTCTCGATCACCCGGCGGATGTTCCGCGACGGCGCCAGCGAGTACGAGATCAACGGGTCGTCCTGCCGGCTGCTGGACATCCAGGAGCTGCTGTCCGACTCCGGCATCGGCCGGGAGATGCACGTCATCGTCGGCCAGGGCCAGCTCGACTCGGTGCTCTCGGCCAACCCCGAGGACCGGCGCGGCTTCATCGAGGAGGCCGCCGGCGTGCTCAAGCACCGCAAGCGCAAGGAGAAGGCGCTGCGGAAGCTGGACGCCACCGAGGGCAACCTGAACCGGCTCGGCGACCTGATCACCGAGATCCGCCGCCAGCTCAAACCACTCGGGCGCCAGGCGGAGGTGGCGCGCCGGGCGGCGACGATCCAGGCGGAGGTCCGTGACGGCAGGTCCCGGCTGCTGGCCGACGACATCGTGCAGGCGCAGGCGGCGCTGGAGGCCGAGCTCAAGGACGAGGCCGCCCTGGTCGCGCGCCGGACGACGACCGAGAACGCGCTGCGCGAGGCCCGCGAGGCCGAGACCACGCTGGAGGACGCACTGCGAACCGATGCACCGGCGCTGCAGGCAGCGCAGGACACCTGGTACCAGCTGTCCGGGCTGGGCGAGCGGCTCAAGGGCACCGCGCGGATCGCCGCGGATCGGATCCGGACCCTGGCCGAGGAGGCCGAGGAGCCGCGCCCCGGCCGCGATCCCGACGAGTTGGAGCAGGAGGCGGCCCGGGTCCGCGATACCGAGCAGGAGATCGCGGCCGAGGTCGAGGAGTACCAGGTCGCGCTGGCAGAGGCGGTCGAGCTGCGGCAGCGGGCCGAGGGCGAGCACTCCGAGGAGGAGCGCCGGATCGCGGGCATGATCCGGGCCGCCGCGGACCGCCGTGAGGGCCTGGCCCGGCTGACCGGTCAGGTGAACGCGCTGAAGAGTCGCGCGGCCGCCGCCGAGTCCGAGATCGGCCGGCTCGCCACCGCGCGCGCGGAGGCGGACGGCCGGGCCGCGAAGGCGCAGCACGACTTCACCGCGCTGGAGACCCGGGTGGCCGGGCTGGACGCCGGCGAGCAGGGCCTGGACGCGGAGTACGAAGCCGCCCAAGCGGTGCTGGACGACCTGGACGAGCGGCTCGCCAAGGTCCGCGCCGAGGAGCGCGACGCCGAACGCGAGCGCACCGCTCTGGCGGCGCGCAAGGAGGCGCTCGAGCTCGGCCTGAACCGCAAGGACGGGGCCGGCGCCCTGCTGGCCGCCTCCGAGCAGATCAACGGGCTGATGGGATCGGTCGCCGCGCTGCTGACGGTGCGGAACGGCTTCGAGACCGCGGTCGCGGCCGCGCTCGGCGAGGCGGCCGACGCGGTCGCCGTACAGCACACCGACGCCGCCGTACACGCGGTCGGGCACCTCAAGGAGCACGACCTTGGCCGGGCCGGGCTGCTGCTCGGCGATGCCCCGGCCGACGACGAGCCGTCCTGGCCGAGGTTGCCGGAGGGCGCGACGTACGCGGTCGACGTGGTGGACTGCCCGGCTACGCTGCGCCCGGCGCTGAGCCGGCTGCTGCGCAAGGTCGCGGTGGTCGAGGACGTGCCGGCGGCGCGGCGGCTGGTGGTGGCGCTGCCGGACGTGACCGCGACGACCCGGGCCGGTGACGTGCTCGGGGCGCACTTCGCGTACGGCGGGTCCGAGTCCACGCCGAGCCTGATCGAGGTGCAGTCCGCGGTCGACGAGGCCGCGGAGAAGCTCACCGAGGCGACCGCGCGCAGCGAGCGGCTCCGGTTCGAGCTGGCCGCGCTGGAGCAGGAGCGCGGCTCGGCGAAGCAGACCTGCGAGGTGTCGCTGGCGCGGCTGCACGAGTCCGACGCGGCGATGGCCGCGGTGGCCGAGCAGCTCGCGCATCTTGGCTCGCTGGCGAAGGCGTCCCGCGCCGAGGCGAACCGGATGGCCGACGCGATCGCGGTCGCCACCGCGGAGCGGGACCGCAACCTGGCCGGGCTCGCGGATCTGGAGAGCCGGCTCACTGAGGCCGAGGCGCATCCGGAGGACGTCGACAGCGACCCCGACAAGACCGGGCTGGAACGGCTGGCCGAGGCGGCGAAGGCCGGGCGGGCCGCCGAGATGGAGGCGCGGCTGGCGCTGCGGACGACCGAGGAGCGCGCCCGGGCGCTGTCCGGCCGGGCCGACTCGCTGGAGCGCGCGGCCAGGCAGGAGCGCGAGGCGCGGGCCCGGGCGATCGCGCGTGCAGCCCGGCGGGCCCGGCAGATCGAGGCCGCGCAGGCGGTGCACCTGGCCGCGGGACACGTACTCGCCCGGCTGGAGCACTCGCTGCAGGAGGCGGCCGCCGCGCGGGCCGCGATCCAGGCCGAGCGAGTCGGCCGCGAGGAGCAGCTCGCCCAAGCCCGGTCGCAGACCCGGAACCTGACCGGCGAGCTGGAGCAGCTGACCGACACGGTGCACCGGGACCAGCTGGCCCGGGCCGAGCAGCGGATGCGGCTGGAACAGCTGCACGAGAAGGCGCTCGCCGAACTCGGCATCGAGGTCGACACGTTGATCGCCGAGTACGGCCCGGACCAGCTGGTGCCGCCGCTGCCGCAGGACGCCGACGGCGAACAGCCGGCGATGGAGCTGGAGGGCGAACCGTTCGACCGGGCGAAGGTGGAGAAGCGGCTGCGTTCCGCGGAGCGGGCGCTGAACCAGCTCGGGCGGATCAACCCGCTGGCGCTCGAGGAGTACGACGCGATGGAGGAGCGGCACCGCTTCCTCTCCGAGCAGCTGGACGACCTGAAGAAGTCCCGCCGCGACCTGATGGACATCGTCAAGGAGGTCGACGAGCGGGTCGAGCAGGTGTTCACAGAGGCGTACCGCGACGTGGAGACCGAGTTCGAGCAGGTCTTCGCGCGGCTGTTCCCCGGCGGTGAGGGCCGGCTGGTGCTGACCGACCCGGACGACATGCTCGCCACCGGCGTCGACGTCGAGGCCCGGCCGCCCGGCAAGAAAGTGAAGCGGCTGTCGCTGCTGTCCGGCGGTGAGCGGTCGCTGGTCGCGGTGGCGTTCCTGGTGGCGCTGTTCAAGGCCCGGCCGTCGCCGTTCTACATCCTCGACGAGGTCGAGGCGGCCTTGGACGACACCAACCTGGGCCGGCTGCTGGAGATCTACGAGGAGCTGCGCGACCACAGCCAGCTGCTCGTGATCACGCACCAGAAGCGGACCATGGAGGTTGCCGACGCTCTGTACGGTGTCAGCATGCGTGGCGACGGCGTCTCGGCAGTGATCTCGCAGCGGTTGCGCGAGGCCGAGCCGGCGTGACGACGCCCGCCGGAGACCTGCGCGACCGGCGGAAGGCAGCGGCTGCGGCCTGCACCCGCTGGCTGGTCTGGCGTGGCGTCGGTCCGGACCTGCCGTCCGGGACCGCCGGCGACATCGACCGGTACGGCACCGACGGCGCGGTCGCCGAGCTGGAGGCCGAGGTCGCGGAGCTGCTCGGCAAGCCGGCCGCGGTCTTCATGCCGAGCGGCGTGATGGCGCAGCAGAGCGTGCTGCGGGCGCTCGCGGACGAGCGTGGTACGACGCGGGTCGCGCTGCACGGCCTGTCGCACTTCGTGCGGCACGAGCTGAACGCGCTGGAGGAGGTGCACGGCCTGCGCCTCGAGCACCTCACCGACGACCCGCGGCAGCCCCGGCCGGAGGACCTCGACGCGATCCCGGGCAGGCTGGCGGCGGTCGCGTTGGAGCTGCCGCTCCGCGAGGCCGGCTACCTGCTGCCGACGTGGGACGAGCTCGTGGTGTTCTCCGAGCATGCTGCCGCGCGCGGCGTACCGCTGCATCTCGACGGGGCCCGGCTGTGGGAGAGCGCGCCGTACCTGGGCCGCTCGCTCGCGGAGATCGCGGCGCTGGCGCAGACCGTGTACGTGTCGTTCTACAAGGGTCTCGGTGGTCCGGCCGGTGCCGCTGTGGCCGGGCCGGCGGACGTGATCGCGACGGCGCGCAGGTGGCAGCGGCGGCTGGGCGGGAACCTGTTCACGCTGATGCCGTATGCCGTGCCGGCCCGTGCCGGGCTACGCGAGCTGGTGCCGCGGATGGCCGAGTTCCACGAGCGGGCGGGCGAGCTCGCGAAGGCGCTGTCGGCGGCCGGGTTCCGGGTGCTGCCGGACCCGCCGCACACGAACGCGTTCCGCCTCTTCGCCGAGGCCGACGCCGTACGGCTGGACACCGCGTCGGTCGAGCACATGGAGCGGACCCGGGAGTCGATCAGCGCGGCATGGGCATCGGCCGACGTACCGGGCTGGTCGTGGACCGAGCTCGTGGTCGGGCCGACGACGATGGAGTGGACCGTGGACGAGGCGGTCAAGAGGCTGTCCGGGCTGGTCCTGATCGCCGTCGCCCAAGGCGAAGGCAAGTAGCCGTCCTATGGCCGGGCTGGTTGGGGCGGTCTGGAATGATGGGGCGCCGTGTCTCCTGCTGAGCTCGTTCCCCTGCTGGTAGCCGCTGTCGCGGACCTGGTGCTGATCGCGGTCGTGGTGGCCGCGGTCGTCGTGGTCGGCGCTGTCATCGGCCTCGTCGTGGTACGACGCCGCAAGGCGCTGCCGTCCGCGCCGGAGCAGACGAAGGCGGTCGAGCCGGCCGTCGGCGAGGACGCAGCTATACCGCGGGACACCCCGACCCGGACGGTGGAGGACACCGAGCTGCCGGTCGAGGAGCCGGAGCCGGTGCTGGAGAAGCCCGCCTCGGCGAAGGGCCGGCTGGTCCGGCTCCGGGCCCGGCTGGCCCGTTCGCAGTCCTCGCTCGGCAAGGGCCTGCTGGCGCTGCTGTCCCGCGATGCCGTCGACGAGGACACCTGGGAGGAGATCGAGGACACGCTGCTCACCGCGGACGTCGGGGTGGCGCCGACCCAGGAGCTGGTCGAGCGGCTGCGGACCCGCGTCCGGGTCGAGGGCGTGTCCAACCCGCAGCAGGCGCACGACGTACTCCGCGAGGAGCTGGTCGCGCTGGTCGACCCGGACCTGAACCGGACACTGAAGGTGGACCGGGTGGAGGGCAAGCCGGCGATCGTGCTGGTGGTCGGCGTGAACGGCACCGGCAAGACCACCACGGTGGGCAAGCTCGCCCGGGTGCTGGTCGCTGACGACAAGCAGGTCCTGCTCGGCGCCGCGGACACCTTCCGGGCGGCGGCCGCCGACCAGCTGCAGACCTGGGGCGAACGGGTCGGCGTCAGCACGGTCCGCGGACCCGAGGGTGGCGACCCGGCCAGCGTCGCGTTCGACGCGGTGCGGACCGGTATCGAGACCGAGGCCGACGTGGTGCTCGTCGACACCGCGGGCCGGCTGCACACCAAGACCGGGCTGATGGACGAGCTCGGCAAGGTGAAACGGGTGATCGAGAAGTCCGCCGCGGTGGACGAGGTGCTACTGGTGATCGACGCCACCACGGGCCAGAACGGGCTCACCCAGGCCCGGGTGTTCGCCGAGGTGATCGACGTGACCGGCATCGTGCTGACCAAGCTGGACGGCACCGCCAAGGGCGGCATCGTGATCGCGGTGCAGCGCGAGCTCGGCGTACCGGTGAAGCTGGTCGGCTTGGGCGAGGGCGCGGACGACCTGGCGCCGTTCGTCGCCGAGGACTTCGTCGACGCCCTCCTCGACTAGGTCACCGGTCCGTCCCGGAGCACGCCGCGGATCTCGTCCAGCGACACCCGCTCGGGCGGGAACTCGGCCAGCCACCAGGTCGCTCCTGCCGTGGCGTACGGCGCCACGTCGGTGCCGGCCGGTAGCGCGATCGCGACGTCGTACGGCGTGTCCCGGCCGGCCTCCGCACGTAACCCGCTGACCCGGGCCACGGCCTCGGCGAGCTGGTCCGGGTGCTCGAGGTTGACCGGGAAGAACCCGTCGTAGCGGGCGGCCCGGCGCATCGGCCGGACCTTGCCCGGGAAGCCGGCCACCCACACTGGTATGCCCGGTCGCTGGACCGGCCGAGGCAGGAACCGGATCCCGTCCGCGGTGTAGTGCTCGCCGCGGTGCCGCAGCTCCTCGCCGGACCAGGCGGTTGTGAGGAGCTCGAGGCACTCGTCGAGCATCCGGGCCCGGACCGCGTCGTCCAGCTCCTCGCCGGTCATCGAGAACTCGGCGCCGAACCGGTCGCTGCCCAGCCCTGCCCCGAGCGTGAGCCTGCCGCCGCTGAGCTGGTCGAGGCTCACGGTCTCCCGCGCCAGCTTGACCGGCCGGCGCCGGGCCAGCGGCGTGACCATCGGTCCGATCCGGACCGTCTCGGTCGCGGCGGCGACCGCGGCCAGCGTGATCCACGGGTCGGCCACCTGCGCCACCGGCTCGCGCCAGCGCACGTGGTCCCAGACGAAGAACCCGTGCCAGCCCGCCTGCTCCGCCTCCGCGGCGAGCCGTGCGACCGCCAGCGGATCCGCCAGCTCGTCGAACAGCGGTACCCACAACGCCGACCGCATCGCACCACCTCCAGTGATCACCGACTGGACCCGAGTCTGCAGGCTGAGCGGGGTCGACACGGAGAATTCGGGTCGGATCAACACCGGAATCACCCCGACGCCAACCATCCGGGCGTTGCAGAGCGTTCAATGGATGCGGGGTGGAAGGGACGTGCCGATGCGCGACGAGGTGGATGCCGACTTCGCCGGCTACGTGGTGTCACGACAGCACCGGCTGTTGCGCGCGGCGTACCTGATCTGCGGAGACGAGCACCTGGCGCAGGACCTGGTCCAGCAGGCGCTGACCAAGCTCGCGCTGCAGTGGGGGCGGGTGCGCGACGGCAACCCGGACGCGTACGTGAACCGGATCCTGTACCGCGACGCGATCTCGTGGTGGCGGCGGTTCCGGCGCGAGCGGCTGGTCGAGACCGTGGACGACTACGACGGCGAGGACCCGGACACCCCGACGCTGCTACGGGTCGACGTACAGCGCGCGCTGATGGCGCTGACACCGCGGCAGCGCGCCGTGCTGGTGCTGCGGTACTTCGAGGACCTGACCGAGACCGAGACGGCCGACCAGCTCGGCGTGACCGTCGGGACGGTGAAGAGCCAGTCGCACGTGGCGCTGAACAAGCTGCGCGCCGCGGTCGCCCACTGGCCGGAGGCCGAGCTGCGGGCGAAGGAGACGTGATGCGGACCGACGACGATGTACGGGTGCTGCTGGAGGAGGCGTCCGCGGGCTTGCCCGAGCCGGACCTCGCGGACCGGGTCTGGGCCGACGCGACCGTGATCGGCCGGCGCCGGCGGCGTCGTACCACGCTCGTGGTCGGGGTCGCGCTGGTCGGCCTCGTGGTGGCCGCGGCGGTGGCCGCGCCGCGGGTCCGGTACGGCGAGGAGGTGGCGCCGACACCGCTGCCCGAGCCGCCGGAGGTGTCCCGGACGTTGCCGTCCGCGGGCACCATCGCCGGGATGCGCTACTGGCTGGCGCCGCCGGCGGGCAGCGAGGCCTGGCTGGACCGCCGAGAGACCCCGCTCGGCGACCACCTCGGCCCGGTGCCGGACCGGATGCGGCCGCTGCGCCTCCGCTCGATCGACCGGGTCGGCGCGGTGATGCTGGTGCAGCTGCCGGGCCCGGTCCGGTACCGGCCGGTGATCCTGAGCGCCCGCGGCAGGTGGGCGGCGTCCGACCTCGCACTGCTGCCGACGAAGAATGCCGCCGGCAACCAGAGCCCGCCGCTGGACCCCACCGCGGTCTCGCCCGCGGGTTCACTGGTGGCGTTCGCGCAGCCGAACCAGGTCGTCGTACTGGACACCACCACCGGTGAGGCCCGGACGATTCCGGTGCCGTCGGCAACGATCGAGGAGGTCGCCTGGATGCCGTCCGGCGACCGGCTGCTGGCGAGCGGCGACGGTGGCACCTTCAGGGTCGTGGTCGGGAAGCTGGGGGCGGGGGAGGAGCCGGTCGAGCAGGTCGCGAAGGTGGCGGACCCGCGGACGGCGACGCCACCGCTGGCACTGGTCAGCGACCGCGGCGGCGAGGCGATGGTCGAGTACGACGTCAACGGCCGCGGCCAGATCGAGGTGCGGCTGGAACTGCCGGTGTCGAGGTGGACCGGGTCGACGTTCTCCTCCGGGGCGCTCGCGGCCCGGTCGTTCGTGCCGGAGCCGCTCCCCGAGCTGCAGTCGTCCGGAGCCGGCGCGCAGGTCGTCGCGGTGGTCGAGGCGGATCCGGCGGCGCCGGGCAAGCTGCTGGTATTGCCGGACAGCGACGACGACGGGCGCGCGGCGGGCTGCTGCCCGGTGCTCGGCTGGTACGACGACCACACGGTGCTGCTGGTATCGCGGACCAGCAGGGACGACTGGATCCTGGGCTGGGACGTGCTGACGGGACAGGTGACCCGGGTGGCCGAGCTGGACGTCGATGCGGTTGCCCTCGGCCCCGACCTGGTCAGCTGACGTCGTGACGTAGCACTCCGTGCAGGGTGAGGTGGACCAGGTCATCGACGTCGTCCTCGGTCGGCATCGATGCCCCGGTCACCACCCGGAGCACCAGCAGGCCGGCCAGCCACTCCACCAGGATCGCCGGATCGAGGCCGTCGCGGAGTGGTTCGCCGCGCTCCCGCGCGCGCTGCAGCCGTTCCGCGGCCCGGTCGGTCCGCCGCTGGATGAAGTCGCGGTAGATAGTGGCCGCGCTCGGGTCCCGGGTCGACTCGCTGACGCTGAGCCGGATCATCGCCCGGCCGGCATCGGTCCCGGCCAGAGCCACGGCCTGCCGGTAGAGCTGGCGAATGTCCTCCTCGTACGACCCGGTGTCCGGCTCCGGCACCTCGATGTCGAACAGGTGCGTGAGGGCGTCGTACGCGAGCTGTTCCTTGCTCGGCCAGCGCCGGTAGATCGTCGCCTTCCCGACGCCCGCCGCGTCGGCGACGTCGTCGACGGTCATCTTGTCGAACCCACGTTCGAGTAGGAGCTCGACCGCACAGGCCCGGATCCTGGGCTCGGCATCCGGGTCGCGCGGTCGTCCCCGCCTCGCAGGCTCTGTACGCAATTGCCGCCTCCCTCGTGCTCGGTCGCCTGCACGGCCCCGGCGACCGAGGGTGACAAAGATCCGGCCCTGTACCGGACTACAGAGTTTCGTCCCAGATGCCGCCCGAGTAAAGGCCTTTCGTCATCGGGACGTCATCATCCGGCCGCGTTTGTCACACGGACGAAACATCCGGCGCGATCGACCGAAACGCCGCGACGACATCGTTCGTGGTGTACCGGAGCGGCGCCGTCCCGCCGACGTGACGCGTACCTCCCGCGCCGGACCTGCGTACGACGAGAGGGATTCACGATGGAGATCAACGCCGGCGACACCGCCTGGGTACTCGTCAGCGCCGCCCTGGTGTTCCTGATGACACCGGGCCTGGCCTTCTTCTACGGCGGCATGGTGCGCGTGAAGAGCGTGCTGAACATGATGATGATGAGCGCCATCACCATCGCCGTCGTCACCATCTTGTGGGTGGTGGTGGGGTACTCGCTGACCTTCGGTGGCGGGGACTTCGGCCACCTGATCGGCGACTTCTCGGTCGCCGGCCTGAAGGACCTGATGTCGCCCGATGCGGTGACCGGGGCCGAGGGCAACCAGATCCCGACGCTCACGTTCGTCGCCTTCCAGCTGATGTTCGCGATCATCACGCCGGCGCTGATCTCCGGCGCGATCGCCGACAGGGCGAACTTCCGCGGCTGGATCGCGTTCGTGGTCGGCTGGACCTGCCTGGTGTACTTCCCGGTCGCGCACTCGGTGTGGTTCCTGAACGACGGTGACGGCGGCTGGATCGGCGACAAGCTGAAGGCGATCGACTTCGCGGGCGGTACCGCGGTGCACGTGAACGCCGGTGCCGCCGCGCTGGCGCTGGCCCTGGTACTCGGCCGCCGGATCGGCTGGCGCAAGGACCCGATGCGGCCGCACAGCCTACCGCTGGTGCTGCTCGGCGCCGGGCTGCTGTGGTTCGGCTGGTTCGGCTTCAACGCGGGCTCGGCGCTGTCTGCCGGTACGACCGCCGCGGTCGCGTTCATGAACACCCAGATCGCCACCGCCGCCGCGGTGATCGGCTGGCTGATCGTAGAGCGGATCCGGAACGGCAAGGCGACGACGCTCGGCCTGGCCTCCGGTGCGGTTGCCGGCCTGGTCGCGATCACGCCGTCCTGCGCCTCGGTGACGCCCGTAGGCGCGATCTTCCTCGGCCTGCTCGCTGGTGCGATCTGCTGCTTCGCGGTCTCGCTGAAGTACAAGCTCGGGTACGACGACTCGCTCGACGTGGTCGGCGTCCACCTGGTCGGCGGCCTGTTCGGTTCGCTGGCGATCGGCTTCCTCGCCAGCGACGCGGCGCCGACCGGGGTGAACGGCCTGTTCTACGGTGGCGGTGTCGACCAGCTGTGGCGGCAGGCGGTTGCGAGCGTCGCCGTGGCGGTTTACTCCTTCACGGTGGCCTTCCTGCTCGCCAAGCTGATCGATGTCACGATCGGCTTCCGGGTGAAGGAGGACGACGAGGTCACCGGTGTGGACCAGGTCGAGCACGCGGAGACGGCGTACGAGCTGCTCACCTCGGGCCTGCGCGGCGCCGTACAGCGGCCGGAGCTGAACGCGCAGTCCGGTAAGCCAGCACAGACGACCGAGACGACTGAGAAGGAAGGGGCGAACGCATGAAGCTCGTGACCGCGGTCGTCAAGCCGCACAAGCTGGACGACGTCCGGTCGGCGCTGGAGACGTTCGGGGTGACCGGGATGACGGTCAGCGAGGCCAGCGGCTACGGCCGGCAGAAGGGCCACACCGAGGTGTACCGCGGCGCCGAGTACGAGGTGGACCTGGTGCCGAAGGTCCGGCTGGAGATCGTCGTCGAGGACGGCGACGCGGACGACGTGGTGACCCTGCTGGTGAAGGCCGCGCAGACCGGACGGATCGGCGACGGGAAGGTCTGGGTGGTCCCGGTCGAGACCATCGTCCGGGTCCGGACCGGTGAGCGTGACGCGGACGCCATCTAGGCCGCGCGCCGAGCGGCGGCGGGAGCGGTCCGAGGAGGCCGACGAGCTGCTCCAGCTGCTGCTCACCAACGCGAGTGATGCCCTCGGTGCGAGCACCGAGGGCATCGCCCTGGTCGCGGTCGGTGGGTACGGCCGGCGCGAGCTATCGCCGTACAGCGATCTCGACGTGATGCTGGTGCACACCGACGGGTGCGACCGCGTCGACGAGGTCGCGCGGCAGATCTGGTACCCGCTGTGGGACGCGCGGACCCGGCTTGACCACAGCGTCCGGACCGTGGACGAGGCGAGGGCCGCGGCGGGTGACGACGTCCGGGTCGCGCTCGGGCTGCTGGACGCGCGGCACGTCGCCGGCGACCCGGCGCTGACGCTGCGGCTGCGGTCGGTGCTGATGGCGGACTGGCGACGCGGTGCGCGGACCCGGTTGCCCGAACTCGCCGAGGCGTGCCGGGAACGCGCCCGCACGGTGGGCGAGCTCGCGCACCTGGCCGAGCCGGACCTCAAGGAGGCGTACGGCGGCCTGCGGGACGCGGTCGTGCTGCGCGCGCTGGTCGCCTCCTGGCTGGTGGACGTACCGCACCCGGTGGTGGAGCGGGCCCGGCGCGAGCTGCTCGACGTCCGCGACGAGCTGCACGACGCGACCGGGCGGGCCACCGACCGGCTGGTCGCCGACGTCGCCCGGGACGTCGCGCACGGTCTCGGGCTCGGTGGCCGGGATGCGCTGCTGCGGCACGTGTACGCGAGTGGTCGCGCGCTCGCGCACGTCTGCGACGTTTCCTGGCGCCGGGTCGAGAGCCTGGCCACCCGACCACCGCGGTCCAGGCGCCGGTCCGCGGGCGGACCGTTGCTGCTGGCCATCGACGACGGCGTCGCAGAGCACGAGGGCGAGGTGGTGCTGCTGCCGTCCGCGCGTCCTGCCCGCGACCCGCTGCTGGCGTTGCGGGCGGCGGCGGTGGCGGCCCAGCGCGGTCTGGGCCTGTCGCCCACGGTCTGCGCCCGGCTGGTCAGGGAGGGCGCACAGCTGCCGGAGCCATGGCCCGCCGAGGCCCGCCGGCTGCTCTGCGCGGCGCTCGGTGCCGGCAACGGCCTGCTGGAGGTGTGGGAGGCGCTGGACCAGGCCGGGTACGTGGACCGGATCCTGCCCGAGTGGGCGCCGATCCGGTTCCGGCCACCGCAGTCGCCGGTGCACCGCTTCACCGTCGACCGGCACCTGCTGGAAACCTGCGTGGAGACGGTCCGGTCGCTGCGTGACGTACGACGCCCCGACCTGCTGCTCGTCGGGGCGCTGCTGCACGACCTCGGCAAGGCGGCCGGCGACGACCATGCGGTCAGCGGAGCCGGTATCGCCCGGACCACCTGCGAGCGCTGGGGTTTCACGCCCGCCGATGTGGACACCGTCGAGCGGCTGGTGCTGCACCACCTGCTGTTGTCGGAGACCGCGACCCGGCGTGACCTGGACGACCCGTCGACCATCGAGCTGGTGGCGAGCCTGGTCGGCGATGCCGAGACGCTGGACCTGCTGGAGGCGCTCGCGTACGCCGATGCCCGTGCCGCCGGTCCGGTCGCGTCCAGCGCCTGGCGACTGCGGCTGGTCGCCGACCTGGCGCGGCGGGTCCGGGCCCAGCTCGGCGGAGGTGGCGCAGCGCAGTGGGCCGAGTCGGCGGCGGTGGAGACGCCGCCGCTGCAGCCGGTCGACGGGGTCGGCGAGATCGGGGTCGAGGTCGGTGCCGAGCACGGCGAGACCCAGCTGGTGGTGGCGGTCCCGGACCGGATCGGCGCGCTGGCGACGGTGGCCGGCGTACTCGCGGTGGAGCGGCTGCGGATCCGGTCCGCGTCGGTCACCTCCGCGGGCCGGTTCGGCCTGTCGCAATGGCTGGTCGGCGGTCAGCCGCCCGACCCGGTTCGGCTGCGGGAACGACTCGGAGTGGCGCTGCGCGACGACACCGACCTGGTACGACGCCTGGCCGCGCGGGACGCCTCCGCCGTCACCCGGACCTTGTCCGCCCGGGTCGACCTGCTGCCGGACGCGTCCGACAGCGCGACCGTGCTACAGGTCCGGGCGCACGACCGGCCCGGCCTGGTCTACGACGTCTGCGCGGCGATCGCCGCAGCCGGTGCCGACGTCCGGTCAGCCCACGTCAGCACGCTCGGCGCCGAGTGCGTCGACGTCTTCTACCTGACCGACCCCGACGGCTCGGTCCTCGACGCCGAGCACGCC
>DASRHY010000198.1:0-29545 GCA_035650275.1 Kribbellaceae bacterium
GTCTGGCAGGCTTGCCGGCATGACCGACGCGCCCTCCTCCGAGCACTCCCGCGCCTGGGGCTTCGGCCTGGCCACTGTCACCGAGCGCGGTGCGGTGCTGGACGCCTGGTACCCGGCACCCGCGCTCGGGGAGGCTCCGGCCGACGCCGAGCCGCCCGCGGAGCTGACCGCCGCCGAAGGCTCGGACGACCTGCGCGAGGTGCGCCGTACCGTGGTCAGGACTGCCATCACGCTGGCCGAGGCGCCGGCGGGTGTGGAGGACGCGTACCTGCGGCTGCAGCTGATCTCGCACCGGCTGGTCCGGCCGCACGGCCTGAACCTCGACGGTATCTTCGGCGCGCTGCCGAACAACGCCTGGACCTCGCTCGGACCGGTTCCGGCCGACCAGGTCGAGCAGGTCCGGCTACGGGCCCGGGCGCGCGGCAAGTACCTGGCCGTCACCAGCGTGGACAAGTTCCCGCGGATGACCGACTACGTGGTGCCGTCCGGGGTCCGGATCGGAGACGCGGACCGGGTCCGGCTCGGCGCGCACCTGGCCGAGGGCACGACGGTGATGCACGAGGGCTTCGTCAACTTCAACGCGGGCACGCTCGGCACGTCGATGGTCGAGGGCCGGATCGTGGCCGGCGTTGTGGTCGACGACGGCAGCGACATCGGCGCCGGCGCGTCGATCATGGGCACGCTGTCCGGCGGCGGTACCCAGGTGATCTCAATCGGCAAGCGCTGCCTGGTCGGCGCCAACGGCGGGATCGGGATCTCGCTCGGCGACGACTGCGTGGTCGAGGCCGGGCTGTACGTCACCGCCGGCACCAAGGTCACCCTCCCGGACGGCACCGTGGTGAAGGCCCGCGATCTGTCCGGCCAGAACGGGCTGCTGTTCATCCGAAACTCGGTCACCGGCGCGGTCGAGGCCCGGGCGCGCACCGGTCAGGGCATCACACTGAACGAAGCCCTGCACGCGAACGCGTGAGACAGCCCCCGGAACCCGGCGGGTGTCGCCGGACGTTGAGACCGGTATGCCCGTGAAGCGCCGCCGTACCGTCGCCGTGCTCGCCGGCCTGCTCGTGACCGGGCTGGCGGCGGTCATCGGCGTGGCCTGGCTCATGGGCGACCGCGACGGTATCCCGTTGCTGCCGGACCCGGAGCGCTGCACCGCGCGGGCGTCGGGATCGACCGTGGTGCTGGATCTCGAGCAGGCCGAGAACGCCGCGATCATCGCGGGTGTCGCGGTACGGCGCGGGCTGCCCGCCCGGGCGGTCACGATCGCGCTCGCCACCGCGTACCAGGAGTCCGACATCCGCAACCTCGACCACGGCGATCGGGACTCGCTCGGGCTGTTCCAGCAGCGGCCGTCGATGGGCTGGGGTACGCCGGCCCAGGTGCGCGACCCGCACCACGCGGCCGGCCGGTTCTACGACGCGCTGGTGAAGATCATGGGCTACGAGCGGATGCAGATCACGGTCGCCGCGGACAAGGTCCAGCGCAGCGCGTTTCCGAAGGCGTACGCCGACCACGAGGCGGACGCCCGGGCACTGGCCTCGGTGCTGACCGGGTACTCGCCGGCCGGCCTCAACTGCGTCGTCCGGCACGACACGATGGCCGCCGAGACGCTCGGCGCGAACGGCCTGACGAAGCGCGCGAACGCTGTCCGGACCGAGCTCTTCCAGACGTTCGGGAAGCTGCCGGTCGGAGGCTTCAGACCGGGCGGGATCCGCACCGGCCACATGGAGGGGTCGACGCACTACGACGGCCGGGCGGTGGACGTGTTCGCCCGGCCGATCAGTGCGGAGAACAAGCGCCGCGGCTGGGCCTACGCCCAGTTCCTGGTCGCGCACGCGGACCGGCTCGGGATCCAGACGGTGATCTTCGACGACCGGATCTGGACCGCCGGGTTCCGCTCGGACAGCGGCTGGCGCGCCTACACACCGCCGAGCCGCGACGGGAGCTCAGCCACCTTGCGGCACCTGGACCATGTCCACGTGGACGTGGTCCAGGACTGATCCAGCCTTACTCGTCGTGTTCCTGCGGCGGAAGCGCCTCGATGATCGGGTGGTCCTTGTCGATCTTGCCCAGCTTCGACGCACCGCCGGGCGAACCGAGGTCGGTGAAGAAGTCCACGTTCGCGGTGTAGTAGTCCTTCCACTGCTCAGGGGTGTCGTCCTCGTAGTAGATCGCCTCGACCGGGCAGACCGGCTCGCAGGCACCGCAGTCCACGCACTCGTCAGGGTGGATGTAGAGCATCCGGTTGCCCTCGTAGATGCAGTCGACGGGGCACTCCTCGACACACGCGAGGTCCTTGAGGTCAACACACGGCTGCGCGATGACGTAGGTCACTGGATCTCCTCCTATGGCGAGCACCGCTGCGGTCTTGCTCGGACCGCGGATGCGAAAAACCTCTTGCTGTCCTCCTTAGTATCACGCTCGTACTCATCAACTGTGCCTGGAGTCCGGATCGTGTCTGCCCCTTACCCCCGTTTGAGCCGGCGTGACATCGGCCACCGGGTCGTCGTACGGCACAGGCTGCGGTCCGGGCAGCTCACCGACGTGGTCGGCGTGCTGGTGTCGTACGACGATCCGCAGCTGATCGTACGCCGGGCCGACACCAGTACCGAGGTGATCAGCCTCACCGATGTCGCCGCCGCCAAGCCGGTCCCGCCGACGCCGCTGCGCCGGGTCGATGTGGACGCGGTGCTGCTAGCCACTGCGTCGGGGCGCCCGGCGGCCGAGACCGAGCACCTGGGCGACTGGTTGCTCCGGGCATCCGGTGGCTGGACCGGTCGCGGCAACTCGGTGCTGCCGTACGGCGATCCGGGCGTACCGGTCGCGGACGCGCTGGCGCGGGCGGTGGCGTTCTATCGGGCCCGGGACCTGCCGCCGCTGGCGCTGGTACCGCTCGGCACACCGGAAGAGGAGCTGTTCCGCGGCAACGGCTGGGTGGAGGCGCGGCCGGAGCAGTCGGACACGCTGGTACTGCACACCACACTCGACCTGGTGAACGCCGAACCGGCCGTGCAGGTCTCGGTGTCGGAGCACCCGGACCGGTCCTGGTACGACGTGGCCTTCGACGGAGCAGCGCCACCCGCGGCCGCGCCCGCGGTCATGGAAGGCGCGCCGGTGGCGGCGTTCGCCTCGGTGCAGCTGGACGGCAGGACGGTGGCGGTCGGCCGGGCGGCGATGACCGGGCACTGGGTCGGCGTCGACTCGGTCGCGGTAGCGGCGTCGTATCGGCGGCGCGGGCTCGGTACCGCGGTCCTGCAGGGCCTGGCCCGCTGGGGCGGTGCGCGCGGCGGGCGTCGTACCTATCTCGAGGTGGTCGAGGAGAACGCGGCGGCGCTGGCGGCGTACTCCGCGCTGGGCTACCGCGAGGCGTACCGGTACCGCTACCTGGTCGCGCCGTGACCGCGCCGTGACCGGGACGCTGGTGATCGTGACCGGCCGGGGTGACGCCGGACGATCTGGGTAGGGTCGGGGCATGAGTGACGGTCACGGGCGGCGGGAGTATCCGGGGGACTTCGACGGGGTGCCTCGGCTGGAGTATCAGCCGAACGCGGACGGCGACGCCGACCCGGGCGAGATCGTCTGGACCTGGGTGCCGTACGAGGAGGACCACACCCGGGGCAAGGACCGGCCGGTGCTGGTGATCGGCGTCGACGGCGCCTGGCTGCTGGCGCTGATCCTGACCAGTCAGGATCACGATCGCGACGCCGCCGACGAGGCCCGGTACGGCCGGGTCTGGCTCGACATCGGCAGCGGCGCCTGGGACGCCGACGGCCGGGCCAGCGAGGTCCGGCTGGACAGGATCGTGCGGATCGACCCGACGGCGGTGCGCCGCGAGGGGGCGACCATCGACGCGGAGATGTTCGCCCAGGTCGCCGACGGCGTCACCAAGCTCGCCGGCTGACCGCCAGCCTCAGCCGCCGGTGGGGCGGTTGCTCGGTGGCGGTGTGATCGGCGGCGTGGTGGGTGGCGGCGTCGGCTTCTTGCCGCAGACCACCTTGTCGGCCGGGTTGTACCTCGTGGTGAAGGTCTCGGTCTTCACCCGCTGACCGTTCCGGCTGAAGTAGCGATAGACCTTCACGTCGAAGCCGGCGACCGGCGCGTGCGCCTCGCAGCCCGGCTTGTCGTTGTAGATCACGCCTGCCGGGCGGGGGTTGTACCGGGCCGACTTGCCGGCCGAGATGTCCCAGGTCTTGGTGCTCCAGATCCGCACCGTGATGCTGCCGCGGCTGCTCGGAGTGGAAGGGGTGAAGCTGGTGTCGACCAGCGCGCCGTACTCGCTGTCGTTCTGGAACTTCAGGTCGACCGACGGCCACGCGACGGTCGCCTCGCGGCCCTCCGGGTAGCGGTCGATGTAGAAGCTGTGCGGCTTGTGCTCGACGTCCTTCAGCCCGGCGAAGAACATCGCGTTGAACGTGGTCGTCGCGGACTGCGAGACGCCGCCGCCGAGGTCCTTCACCAGCACACCCTTGTTGATGATGTACCCCTCGGTGAAGCCGTTCTCCGCGGTGCGCTCGCCGACGACCTTGTTCAGGCTGAACGTCTCACCGGGCTTGAGCAGCGTGCCCTCGATCCTGCGGGCCGCGTTACCGATATTGATGTTGCGGTACGCGGCGTGCGGAAAGTACGTGGTGAACGCGCCGGTCACCGCCGTCACGCCGAGCTTGTTCGCCGCCTCGGTGGTGAAGGCCGCCTTCTTCGCGACCAGCTCGACCGGGGCGGACCGCTCGCCCGCGCGCTTCGGCAGCGTGTCCAGGATCACGGGCACCAGCTTGGCCCGGTCGATGACGTGTCCGTCGACAGCCGGTACGACGGCCGGCCTGCCGCCGCGGAGCTCGACCGTCGCGTCCTTGGGCGGAGTCTCGAGGTCCTCGAACGCCTTCGTCAGCATCGGCTCGAGCTTCGCGGAGGTCAGGGTCGGCGTGTAGGTGCCGTCGGTGTTCACAGTCAGCCGCAGGCCTGGCGCGATCTGCTCCGGCTGCAGCGTGACGCTCTCCTCGCCGACGGTGAGCGTGATCGGCGCCGACATCGCCGGCTCGGCGTACTCCTTCATCGCCTTCGCGAGCGCCTCGGCGTTCACCTTCGGCTCGGTGGTCCGCACCGCCAGTGCCACCGGGCGCCCTGTGGACGGGAACGCGTCCTTCAGCTGGTCGGCCGCCTTCTCGGCGTCGACCGTGATCCCCTCGGCCGGCGGGTGCTGCACCGCCTCGGAGCCGGAGAACGTGATGCTGCCCTCGGTCGGCTCCCGGTTCACCTTCTTGGCGAGCCGCTGGACCGTCGCCTCGAGCTTGCCGTCGTCGGCGACCACCACCGGGTCGATCGGCGAACCGCCGGTCAGCACGTGCCACATCCGGCCCGGGCTGAGGCTGCGACCGGCACCGGCCGCGGTCACGGTGGCGTCCACGTCGACGGTCAGCCCCGCCTCGGACGGTTTCACCGTGTGTGTCCGGCCGCCTGCGGTCAGCTTGATCGGGTCGTCCAGCCTGCCCTTGAGCGCCTCGTCCAGCTTCGCCTTCGCCTGGTCCTCGGACAGCCCGCCGAGCGCGACACCGAGCACCGTCGTGTCGCCGGGGATCTTGCCGCCGGTGACAGCGAAGGCGATGCCGTATGCGAGTACGAGTACTCCGAACGCCGCCGCGGCGATGAGCGCCACGAGCCGTTTTCTCCCCACCACCGGCCAGAGTCCTCCTGCTCAGCGTGATAAAGGCAACCGGGACATCCTACGGGAACTTGCGGGATCAATCTCCCTCAGCAGGGGGTCACTCGGTCTCGATCCGGCGATACCCGCCAGTCAGGTAGACCAGAGCGTCCGGTCCGGCCAGCTCGTCGACCCCCAGGCTGAGCACCTCGCCCACCACGATCGTGTGGTCCCCGCCGTCGTACGTCGCCCAGGTCCGGCACTCCAGCCACGACAGCGCTCCTTCGATCACCGGACAACCCGTCTTCGGCGCCGCGGTGGTCTGCACACCGTCGAACTGGGTGAGCAGGTCACGTCCCGAGCGAGCGTAACGCTCCGCAAGCGGTTGCTGATCCGCGGTGAGCACCGAGGCGGCCCAGGACCCGCAGGACAGCATCGCGTCGTGCATCCGCACGCCCTTGTCGACGCACACCAGCACCAGTGGCGGGTCCAGCGAAACGGAGGTGAACGCGTTCGCGGTCATCGCGTGCGGGACACCGCCCTGCAACGTCGTGACCACCGCGATCCCGGTCGTGAACCGGCCCAGCACGGCGCGGAAGTCCGCGGGGTCGACGGGGGTTGTCACACCCCGACTCTAGAGTCCGGCGAAGAGATCGTGTTCCAGGCCGTCGTCGTCCGGACTGTGGATGCCCTTCACCAGCCGGTACGCCTCGTTGGCCCAGATCTCGTTGCCGAGGTTGTTCGACAACGCGAAGAACGGGCCGTCGACGGTGATCTGGGTGGCGTGTGCCTTGAGCGCGTTCATCTTCCGGTCGATGTACTGCGAGCCGTCCACGACACAGCTGATCAGCCGGTCAGGGGTGAGGAACCGCGGCAGCTCGCCGTCCGGGTCCATCCCCTCGAAGGTGGTGGTGTCGCCGGACTCGCGCAGCTTGCGGATACCCTCCCGGAAGCCGGACTCGGCGATCCCCACCCAGTAGATCTTCGCGACGTCCCAGGCGTCCCCCAGGTCCTCCCGGTACGACGGCGCAGCCGCCAGCTGTGCCGCATACATCGCGACCCGGTGCGCCTGGATGTGGTCCGGGTGCCCGTAGCCGCCCCACTCGTCGTACGTGACCAGTACCTGCGGCCGGATCTCGCGGATCACCGCGACCAGGTCGTTCGCCGGCTTCACCAGGTCGGCGCGCCAGAAGGTGTCCGGGCGCGGGTCCGGTGGCGGCGCGGCGTTGCCGGAGTCGTCCCAGACCATGCCGGTGTCGCGATACCTGCCCTCGCCGCCGAGGAACCGATGGTCGGTGACACCGAGCTCGGACATCGCCTCGGCGAGCTCGGTGATCCGGTGCGGACCGAGGGCGTCGGTCTGGTCCGAGGCCAGGTGCCCGAGCTCGGGCACCAGCACCTCACCCTCCTCGCCGAGCGTGCAGGTGACCAGCGTGACGTGCACGCCCTCGTCGACGTAGCGGGCCATCGTGACCCCGTTGTTGATCGTCTCGTCGTCGGGATGTGCGTGCACCAGCAGTAGCCGCTTGGCGGGGAGCTCAGACATGTCGCCCAGCGTAGTTGGTCGCGCGGACAACCCCAGGTCCCCTCCGGCCGCAGACGCGGTGATGGGCGGTACCGGCGAACCGGTACCGCCCATCACTGGCGTGCTAGCTCACCTGCAGATCACTGCGCCTGCTTCAGGCCGATCTGGGTGAGGTCGGGCAGACCACCGGTGTTCGGGTCGGCCACTGCGTTGTCGACGTTGGAGCCCGTCACGTACACGTTGAGGTCCTGAACGGTCGGCACCAGCGGGGCCGTCTTCATGATCTCGGTGTACAGGTCGGAGTACCTCTGCTCCATCTTCTTCTTGTCGGTCTCCGTGGCGATCTGGGGCATCTGGTCCCAGCCGACCTGGCTACGCGAGTAGTTGTTCTGCGCGGCCTTGCCGGGCGAGGAGCTGTCCGGTCCGAGCACCGACGGCACGATGGTCGCCAGGGTCGGCCAGTCGTAGCACCAGCCAGCGGTGATCAGGTCGGTCGCCGCGGAGTCCTGCTGCTGGGTCGAGTAGTAGTTGTCGCCCGGGATCTTGCGGATGTCGACGTTGACCCCGATCTCCTTCCAGGACGCCTGCGCCGCCTCGGACGCCTTCACCGCGAGCCCGGCGTCAGAGGTACCCAGCACCAGCTTCTCGCCCTTGTAGCCGGCCTCGGCCAGCAACTGCTTCGCCTTGGCCTGGTCACCCTCCGGCGGAACCTTGAAGTGCTCCTCCGGCTTGTAGCCCTCCAGGTCCTGCGGAATGATCGAGTCGATCACCGCGGCCAGCCGCTCACCACCGCGACCGTCGCGGTAGCTGGTCCGGTCCAGACCGTAGTACAGCGCCTCGCGCATCTTCTGGTTCTTCATCAGCGGCTTCTGCTCGTTGAAGCCGATGTAGCGCCGGCAGATGTCGGTGCCCTCGACCACGCGGTCCTTCACGTTCGCCTGGTTGGTCTTGGCGATGTTCTCCGGCTGCACACCGCCGAAGCTGATCGAGCTCTTGTCCGCGGTGCCGTCGGCGAACAGCCGCTGGTCGACCGTGGCCGGAGCGTCACCGAACTTGAAGATGAACTTGTCCGGGCGCGCCGTACGCAGCGGGTCACTGTTCTTGTCCCACTGGTCGTTGCGGACCAGGGTGAGGCTCTTCTTCCGGATGTACGACTCGATCTTGTACGGGCCGGTCGCCTGTGGCTTGTTGTCGTACTGGGTCTTGGTGTCCATCTTCTCCTGCACCGGGGAGAAGTTCGGCATGCTGGCGGTGCCCTCGAAGGTGGACACAGCGCGGTTCAGCTTGAACACGATCGTGTTGTCGTCCGGAGTCTCGATCGCGGTGCAGCCCTTGCCGCCGTTGTTACCGGCCGGGGAGTACGGGCCCTTGTAGCCGGCGCAGTCCAGGTACTCCTGGCCGTACGGCGCACCCTCCTGCATATCGGGGGAGAAAGACCGCTCGATGCCGTACTTGAAGTGCTTGGAGGTCACCACGGTGCCGTCGTCGAACTTCAGGCCCGGCTTCAGCTTGAACGTCCAGGTCTTGAAGTCCGGGCTGGACTCCCAGCTCTCCGCCATGTCCTTCTCGAGCACGATCTTCTTGCTCTGGGCGTCGTACCGGTAGTCGGTCAGCCGCCGGGTGATCAGCTTGCCGATCTCGTTGGAGTCAGTGACGAAGTTACGCGCCGGGTCGAGGTGCTCCACATCGTTCTCGTGGTACACCGTCAGGGTCCCACCCGATGCACCGGCGTTGTTTCCGCCCTCTGGGCTCTCGGGTTCGTCGCCGCCGCACGCGACCATCGACGTGGCCAGTGCCAGGCCGACGATCGCCGACCCAACTCGCTTGGCGTGAGCCATGCTCATCCTCATTTCTCGAAAATCACCGGCGCCGCGACGCGGCAGCCTCAGACTGGATCGCCCGATATCTACGCATGGAAGCCTTGCAATCCGCAATGGAACCGTAGGCGCCGTGGCCGGATCGTGACCCCATCATTGCCATGGCTAGACCTTGCATTGTGTAATCACGCCAGCCGTCGGGACACGGGTCGTGACCTTTAGATCACATCGCGTTCTTCGGGGAAGTGACAGGCCGCCTGATGACCCGGCGCACCGATCTGCAGCAGCGGCGGTTCCTGCTCCGCGCAGATCTCCTGGGCCTTCCAGCAGCGGGTACGGAACCGGCAGCCGCTGGGCGGGTTCAGCGGGCTCGGCACGTCTCCGGTGAGCCGGATCCGCTCCCGGCTCGCGAGCGAGTCAGGGTCCGGCTCGGGCACTGCCGACAGCAGCGCGTGCGTGTACGGGTGCCGCGCGTGGTTGTACAGCTCGTCCCGCTCGGCGATCTCGACGATCTTGCCGAGGTACATCACCGCGACCCGGTCCGAGATGTGCCGGATGACCGACAGGTCGTGCGCGATGAAGAGGTACGCGAGCTCGAAGTCGTCCTGCAGGTCCTCGAGCAGGTTGACGATCTGGGCCTGGATCGAGACGTCGAGCGCCGAGACCGGCTCGTCGCACACGATCAGCTTCGGGCGCAGCGCCAGCGCCCGGGCGATGCCGATCCGCTGCCGCTGGCCGCCGGAGAACTCGTGCGGGTACCGGTTGTAGTGCTCCGGGTTGAGCCCGACACGGTCCATCAGCTCCTGGACGGCCTTCTTGGTCCCGCCCTCGGTCTTGATCTTCTGGATGGCGAACGGCGACGCGATGATGGTGCCGACCGTCTGCCGCGGGTTCAGCGACGAGAACGGGTCCTGGAAGATCATCTGCACGTCGCGCCGGAGCGGACGCATCTTCGCCCGGGTTATGTGCGTGATGTCGGCACCCTCGAACCGGATTGTGCCGCCGGTAGGCTCGTCGAGCCGGGTGACCAGACGGCCGGTGGTCGACTTGCCGCAGCCAGACTCGCCGACGACGCCGAGCGTCTCACCGGGCCGGATGGAGAAGTCGATGCCGTCCACGGCCTTCACCGCGCCGGTCTGCTTCTGCAGGATGATGCCCCGCGTCACGGGGAAGTACCGCTGCAGCCCCTCGACGACCAGCAGGGCTTCTCGCTCCGCCTTGCCGGTTGGCGGCGTCTTCTCGACAGATGTCGACGTCGTCACAGTCGCTCCTGATGCCTCGGTGCCCGGATCACAGGCTCGGCTTGATCTGCTCGGTGAACAGCTGCTTGCGGCGCTCCGACTCGATGTGGCAGCGCACCCGGTGCCCGTCCCTGCCGATCTGCAGCAGCTCGGGTACCTCCGCGACGCACGAATGACCCTCGACGTGCTGCTGGAAGTCGCACCGCGGCTGGAACGGACACCCGTTCGGCAGGTTGATCAGCGACGGCGGTGTGCCCTTGATCGACCGCAGCCTGTGGTCGCCGCCGCGGTCGACCCGGGGGATCGAGCCGAGCAGGCCCCAGGTGTAGGGCATCTCGGGACGGTAGAAGATGTCCCGGACGTTGCCGGCCTCGACCACGCGGCCGCCGTACATCACGACCAGGTCCTGCGCCATCTGCGCGACCACGCCGAGGTCGTGGGTGATGATGATGATCGCGGAGTTGAACTCCTTCTGCAGGTCCACCATCAGGTCGAGGATCTGTGCCTGCACGGTGACGTCCAGCGCGGTCGTCGGCTCGTCGGCAATCAGCAGCTTCGGGTCGCACATCAGCGCCATCGCGATCATCGCACGCTGGCGCATGCCGCCGGAGAACTGGTGCGGGTAGTCGTCGAACCGCTTGTCCGGTGACGGGATACCGACACGGTCCAGCAGATCGACGGCGCGCTTCTTCGCCGCCGCCTTGGAGGCGTCGTTGTGCACCAGGTACGCCTCGGTGAGCTGGTCTCCCACCGTGTAGAGCGGGTGCATCGCCGACAGCGGGTCCTGGAAGATCATCGCGATCTGGTTGCCGCGCAGCCGGCGGATATCGTCCACCGACATCGAGACCAGTTCCTCACCGTCCAGCCAGATCTCGCCACTGACCTTGGCCCGGCTGCCCTTGTGCAGGCCCATGATGGCCAGGCTGGTCACGCTCTTCCCGGAACCCGACTCGCCCACGATGCCGAGGGTCTTCCCCCGCTCGAGGGTGAAGCTCAGGCCGTTCACCGCTTTCACGATGCCGTCGTCGGTCGGGAAGTGCACCTGGAGGTCTCTCAGCGCCAGGAAGGACTCGTCGGGCGCCTTGTCCACCATCGCCGTCGTTGCAGCAGGCTCGCTCACGTCTCTCCTCGTCCAGTCTCGTCCGGTCAGGACAGCCGCACACGCGGGTCGATGAAGGCGTACAGGATGTCGACGATGATGTTCGCGACGACGATGAAGATCGCGGCGAACAGCACCACACCCATGATCGCGGGCAGGTCGTTGCCCAGCACGGAGTCGATCGAGAACTTGCCCAGGCCGGTGATGCTGAAGATCTGCTCGGTGATCACGGCTCCGCCGAGCAGGCCGCCGAGGTCGAGACCGAAGATCGTGACGATCGGGGTCAGCGCCGCGCGCATAGCGTGCTTGAACACCACGGTCCGCTCACCCAGACCCTTGGCTCGGGCGGTCCGAATGAAGTCCTCGTTCAGCGTGTCGATCATGTTGGCGCGGGTCAGCCGGGTGTACAGCGCCGCAAACACCAGTGCCAGCGTGATCCACGGCAGTATGTAGAACTGCACCCACGGACCCGGCCCGGCCGTGAGTAGTGCCGCGTTCGCGGTGTCCGGGAACGGCAGCCACTGCAGCTTCACGATGAACAGGTACAGCAGCAGGTAGCCGAAGACCAGCGTCGGGAAGGACACCCCGAACAGCGCCAGGCCGACGCTCAGCTTGTCCAGTGCCTTGCCCTTCTGCAGGGCCGCGACGATTCCGAGCGCCACCCCCCCGAACAGCCAGAGGATCGCGGCTCCCATGGCCAGCCAGAAGGTCGCGGGGAATGCGTCGGCGATCGAGTCCCAGACCGGGATGCCGTTCTGGTAGGACTCGCCGAAGCACGGCCACGGGCATTGCCGCTCGCTGCCCTCCGAGCCGATCATCCGGCCGTTCGGGTTGATCAGACCCTTCATATACGTTCCGTACTGGACGATCAGCGGGTCGTCGAACCCGTATGTCGCGTTGACCTGGGCGACGGTCTCGGTGTTGCAGTCCTTGCCACAGATCAGCAGTGCCGGGTTCGCCGGCGTGGCCCAGAACAGGAAGAAGGTGATCGCGCTGATCACCCAGAGGATCAGCACCAGCTGCAGCAGCCGGCGGATGATGTATCGGCCCATCGGTCAGCTCCGTCCGGCGCGCGGGTCGAGGGCGTCACGAACGGAGTCGCCCAGCAGGTTGAACGCGAGCACGGTGATGAACAGCGCCATGCCCGGGAAGAACAGGTACAGCGGGTTGCTCTCGATCCAGTCCGACGCGTCGGAGATCATCCGGCCCCAGGACGAGGTGGGCTCCTTGATACCGACGCCGAGGAAGGACAGCGCCGCCTCCGCGGTGATGTAGGTAGGGAGCAGCAGCGTGGTGTAGACGAGCAGTGTCGGGATCATGTTGGGCAGGATCTGTTTGAAGATCACGTAGTTCGGTCCGGCACCTAGGGAGCGCGCGGCCTCGACGAACTCCCGCTCCCGCAGCGAGAGGGTCTGGCCGCGGACGATCCGGGCCAGATAGGCCCAGCCGAAGAAGCCGAGCACGAACATCAGCACGCCCATCCGCAGCTTGTTGTCGTCCGGGATGCCGAAAAGGTCCTGGCCGCGGTCCGCGATCACCGGCGTCAGCGCCATGATGAACAGCAGCGTCGGGAAGCTCAGCATGATGTCCATCAGCCGGCTCAGGACCGTGTCGATCCAGCCGCGGAAGTACCCGGACGCCATCCCGATGACGGTGCCGATCACGACCGCCAGGATGGTTCCGCCGAGCGCCACGAGCAAGGACACGCGAGTGCCGTAGATCAAGCGGGAGAAGACGTCACGGCCGTTCTGCGGTTCGACGCCGAGCCAGTGCTCGGTGCTGATCCCGGCACCCAGGCCGCCGATCGGGATACCACCGTCGCGGGTGTTCAGCAGCGGGTTGCCGTCCGCGTCGACTTTGTTGAACTGGTCCGGCGGGAAGCCGTTGATCTTCACGATCAGCGGTGCGAAGAGCGCGACCCCGATGATGATCAGGATCACAATCGCGCTGACGACGGCGACCTTGTCCTTCTTCAGCCGTGCCCAGGCGATCTGGCCGAGTGAGCGGCCCTCGATCTGCTTCGCCTCAGCCGTGTCTGCCAGGTGATCAACCGGCAGCTCATCGCCCGAGATCTGGGTATCCGCCGCCCCAATCGTCATGAGGTTCCAACCCCTTCCACATCGGCAGCCGGACTCGGTCATCCCGATGGAGACCATCGGGCACCTTACGTATCTCACCACTCGGACGCCACTTCCGGCCCTACTCGTCTCCGAATCGTGACGGATCGGTCGGCGTCGTCTGTGACGCCCTCAGTATGGACCTGACCAGCGGTTCCAAGAAGGGTCGGTCGGGCGAGAGCCAGTCGACGTCGTACAGGTCGTCGATCCCGAGCCAGCGGATCGCGGTGTGCTCGTGCAGGACCGGCTGTCCCGCCAGCAGTCGGCCGGTGTAGACCCGGAGCAGGTACGGCTCGCCCATCGGCTGGGACCCGAGCAGCTCACCGACCGCCACCTCGATCCCCAGCTCCTCGCGCAGCTCCCGGACCACGGCCTGGGCGTCCGACTCCCCCGGCTCCACCTTGCCGCCGGGGAACTCCCAACCACCGGGCGTACGCGGTGACGGCGGTCGCAACGCCGCCAGTACCCGGCCGTCGCGGATCAGCGCGACACCGACCACTACCTGTCGCTGCGGGACTACGTCCACGGATGGTCACTGTGCCAGACCGGTGCCGCGAGGCAACGATTCGGCAACGGGCTCGGACGGGACCAAATCATGGTGCAGGCGCGTCGTGGTGCCGCGACAATGCGGACATGCCGCTGCAGAACCGGGTGATGCCGACCGGCGAGATCGTCGCGGACCCGGCACGCGGCCTGCTGATGGGCAACCGCGGCTGCCTGCACGGCCCGGACCGCCGGCTCGGCATCGCCCGCTGGCGGTCGAAACTGTGGATCTGTTGCGTGCTGGACTTCAAGGGCGTCCAGCGCGACCCGATGCCACCCGGCCGCTGGACCGCGCTGTTCTTCCTGGATGAGGCGACCGCTCTGGCAGCGGGTCACCGGCCGTGTGCGTACTGTCGCCGGACGGCCTACGACGCCTTCGTGAAGACCTGGCAGCACGCGCACCGGCTGCCGGCCCGGCCGCGGGCCACCGAGCTGGATGCGGTGCTGCACGAACAGCGCGTCGGCCGGAACCGGCAGCAGCGCACCTGGGTCGCGACGTTCGGCCGGCTGCCCGACGGTGCGATGGTCAGGTACGGCGGCCGGCCGGCACTGGTACTCGGCGAGTGCGTGCTCGGCTGGACCTTCCAGGGCTATGAGCGACCGGTCGCGCTGGACCGGTCCGCCACCGTCGAGCTGCTCACCCCGCCGGCGACGGTCGCGACCCTGGCCCACGGCTACCAGCCGGTGCTGCATCCGAGCGCGTACGAGACCGCGCGATGAGGCCCTAACATCTACGGCATATATAAGGCTTACCTAACCTCGTCTGGCCCCTTCATCGCCGTCGTCGGCGCCTCGGTACGATCCGGCCACAAACGTGACGCAACACCCCTTCGGCGAGCCTTCCGCTGCGCACCTCTGCCACGGCAGAGTGTGGTTATCCAATGGCAAGGTCCCATGTAGGGCGGACCTGTCACGGGACTGTATGGAGGCGGAATGGGCGACGGTTCACAAGCGGTGGCTGCGGTGCAGCGCGCGCTCGAAGCGCTGCACGGGTCGGTCGGGAAACTGAGTCAGGAGTACGGTGACACCCTCGGTGTCCGGCGCCTGGTGTCCGACGTGGCCCGTCTGAGCGACGACCTCGCCGAGCTCGGCCCGCCTGACCCGCAACGTCGTCCCGGCCCTGTGCCGGATGAGCTGGAGGAGATCCCGGACGTGGAGTACGACGCGTCGATGTGGTCGGAGGCCGAGCACGAGGGCTTCGGAGCCCCGGACCGGCACGCCCCGTGAGCGCGGGGGTCGACAGCCCGGGCCGCGCGGCCATCGGGCAGAAGACACTGCGCCAGGACAGATGGTGGCTGGCGCCGCTCAAGATCGGCGTGATCCTCGCGTTCTTCATCGTCTACGCGACGGTGCGGATCTTCATGAACAAGTACTACTGGGCAGAGGCCGAGCACTACCTCACGCCGTTGTACTCCCCCTGCCTGAGCCAGGAGTGCGTACCAGGCTCGAGCCACTTCGGCACCCCGCTGCCGGCGTTCCCGGTGTTCGTGCCGGTCCCGCTGATCACGTTCGCGATCCTGGCCGGCTTCCGCGGCACCTGCTACTACTACCGCAAGGCCGGCTACCGGTCCTTCTTCCTGGCGCCGGCCGCGTGCGCGGTGCCGGAGCCGCACAAGAAGTACACCGGTGAGTCGCGCTTCCCGCTGATCGGCCTGAACGGGCACCGCTACTTCTTCTACGGTGCGCTGCTCTTCGGTCTGATCAACGTGTACGACGGGGTGCTGGCCTTCCACGGAATCGACGGCGGCATCGGGATGGGACTCGGCACGCTGATCATCTGGATCAACCTGGTGATGCTGTGGCTGTACACGCTGTCCTGCCACGCCTGCCGGCACATCGTCGGCGGCCGGCTGAAGAACTTCTCCAAGCATCCCTGGCGCTACCGGTACTGGACGTTCGTCTCCAAGCTGAACCCCAGGCACGGCACCTACGCGATGATCTCGCTGTTCACGGTCATCTTCACCGACGCCTACATCATGAGCGTCTCCGCGGGCTGGATCTCCGACCTGCGCTTCTTCAACTGATACTGGGATCTCTTCGACATGACTGAGCTGGAACGACACTCGTACGACGTCGTGGTGATCGGTGCCGGCGGCGCCGGCCTGCGCGCGGCGATCGAGGCCCGCGAGCAGGGCAAGCGCACCGCGATCGTGTGCAAGTCGCTGTTCGGCAAGGCGCACACCGTGATGGCCGAGGGCGGCTGCGCGGCGGCGATGGGCAATGTGAACAGCAACGACAACTGGCAGGTGCACTTCCGCGACACCATGCGCGGCGGCAAGTTCCTGAACAACTGGCGGATGGCCGAGCTGCACGCGCAGGAGGCGCCGGACCGGGTCTGGGAGCTGGAGGCGTACGGCGCGCTGTTCGACCGCACCCCGGACGGCCGGATCAGCCAGCGGAACTTCGGCGGGCACACCTACCCGCGGCTGGCCCACGTCGGCGACCGCACCGGGCTGGAGCTGATCCGCACTCTGCAGCAGAAGATCGTCTCGCTGCAGCAGGAGGACTTCGCGGAGACCGGTGACTACGAGGCGAACCTCAAGGTGTTCGGGGAGTGCACGATCACCGAGCTGCTCCTTGACAGCTCAGGGGACAACGACAAGATCGCCGGTGGCTTCGGCTACTGGCGCGAGACCGGCCGGTTCATCATGTTCGAGGCACCGACAGTGATCCTGGCCACCGGTGGCATCGGCAAGTCGTTCAAGGTCACCTCGAACTCCTGGGAGTACACCGGCGACGGGCACGCGCTCGCGCTGCGCGCCGGGGCGACGCTGATCAACATGGAGTTCGTCCAGTTCCACCCGACCGGCATGGTCTGGCCGCCGTCGGTGAAGGGGATCCTGGTCACCGAGTCGGTCCGCGGCGACGGCGGCGTACTGACGAACTCCGAGGGCAAGCGGTTCATGTTCGACTACGTGCCGGATGTGTTCCGCGCGCAGTACGCGGAGACCGAGGACGAGGCCGACCGCTGGTACACCGACCCGGACGACAACCGCCGGCCACCGGAGCTGCTGCCGCGTGACGAGGTCGCGCGCGCGATCAACTCCGAGGTCAAGGCCGGTCGCGGGTCCCCGCACGGCGGGGTGTTCCTGGACGTGTCCAGCCGGATGCCGGCTGAGGAGATCATCCGGCGGCTGCCGTCGATGTACCACCAGTTCAAGGAGCTGGCGGACGTCGACATCACCCAGCAGGCGATGGAGGTCGGGCCGACCTGCCACTACGTGATGGGAGGCGTCGAGGTCGACCCGGACACCGGGCAGAGCGTCGTACCGGGACTGTTCGCGGCCGGCGAGGTGTCCGGCGGCATGCACGGCTCGAACCGGCTGGGCGGCAACTCGCTGTCAGACCTGCTGGTCTTCGGGCGCCGGGCCGGGATGGGCGCCACGACGTACATCGATGCCCTCGGCAAGGACTCGCGGCCGGCGGTCAGCGAGGCCGATGTCACAGCCGCCGCCGCCGAGGCGCTGGCGCCGTTCGAGCTGGAGGGTGGCGAGAACCCGTACACCATCCACCAAGATCTGCAGCAGTCGATGAACGACCTGGTCGGCATCATCCGCAAGGCCGAGGAAATGGAGCAGGCGCTCGGCCGGCTGGCAGAGTTCCGCGCCCGGATCGCGAAGATGACGGTCGAGGGACACCGGCAGTTCAACCCCGGCTGGCACCTCGCGCTGGACCTGCGCAACATGCTGATGGTGTCGGAGTGCGTCGCCGGGGCCGCGCTGATGCGGCAGGAGTCGCGCGGCGGGCACACCCGTGACGACTACCCGACGATGGACCCGCTCTGGCGGCGCAAGCTGCTGGTCTGCGCGCTCGAGGGCGACCGCGTGAACGTCGTTGACAAGGAGCAGATCCCGATGCGAGACGACCTGCTGGAGCTGTTCGAGATCGACGAGCTGAAGAAGTACCTGACCGACGAGGAGCTGCCGCATGAGTGAGCGCAGCCAGCGAATCATCGGACACAGTGCGTTCGGTGCCTCATCGGTGCCCGGAGCGAAGCGAGGACGTCGATGAGCTACAAGGGCAAGTTCCGGGTGTGGCGCGGTGATGCGGACGGGGGCGAGCTGCGCGACTTCACCATCGAGGTGAACGAGGGCGAGGTCGTGCTCGACATCATCCACCGGCTGCAGGCGACCGAGGCACCCGACCTCGCGGTCCGCTGGAACTGCAAGGCCGGCAAGTGCGGCTCGTGCAGCGCCGAGATCAACGGTATGCCGAAGCTGATGTGCATGACCCGGATGAGCACGTTCTCCGAGGACGACACCATCACGGTCACGCCGCTGCGCACCTTCCCGGTGATGAAGGACCTGGTCACCGACGTGTCGTACAACTACACGAAGGCCCGCGAGGTGCCGTCGTTCACGCCGCCGGCGGACCTGAAGCCGGGCGAGTACCGGATGCAGCAGCAGGATGTGGAGCGCTCGCAGGAGTTCCGCAAGTGCATCGAGTGTTTCCTGTGCCAGACCACGTGTCACGTGATCCGGGACCACGAGGAGAACAAGGAGCAGTTCTCCGGGCCGCGCTACCTCATGCGGATCGCCGAGCTGGACATGCACCCGCTGGACGCCGAGGACCGGCAGAAGGCCGCGCAGGAGCAGCACGGGCTCGGGTTCTGCAACATCACCAAGTGCTGTACCGAGGTCTGTCCCGAGCACATCAAGATCACCGACAACGCGCTGATCCCGATGAAGGAGCGCGTGGTCGATCGCAAGTACGACCCGCTGGTCTGGCTCGGCAGCAAGATCCGCCGCCGCGACTCCTGACCTTCCCCGGTCGTGGGACCGGGGAACCGGGGCTGCTCGTAGGGTGCTGACATGCTGCTCGGGTTCTTCGGTCTGATCAACCTGCTGTTTTTCGTGCTGATCTTCGTCCCGGTGGCGCAGCGACTGCTCGGGGTGCGTTTCGGCCTGATCCGGCTGTGCCTCGGTGCGCTACTCACGGTGCTGGTGTTCGCGCCGATGATGAACGCGATGGCACGGTCGATCCCGACCGACGACCAGGCCAACGGCATCACGCCGCTGTGGTTCCTGATCCTCGGTGTGCTGTGCTCGGTGCTCGCCGGGCTGGTGTTCCTGGTGCTGGCCGAGGCGGTGGTGCCGACCGGCTCGCTGCCGCGAGTGCGGGACCTGCGCCGCGACTTCGGCGGCCGGGTCGCGCGCACCCGGCGGTACCTGCAGATCCTCCGGATCGCGGCGCGGCACGGTCTCGGCCCGTACCTGCGCGGCCGGCGCCGCCCGGGCCGGGAGGACGCGGCCGGCCAGGCCGAGCTGGCCCGGTCGCTGCGGCAGGCGCTGGACGAGGCCGGGGTCACGTTCGTCAAGCTCGGCCAGGTGCTGTCGACCCGCAGCGACGTGGTCTCGGCAGGGGTTGCGGCCGAGCTGAGCCGACTGCAGGACCAGGTGACGCCGGCACCGTGGCCGGAGGTGGAACGGCTGCTCGCCGACGAGCTCGGCGGACCGACGCAGCAGCGGTTCGCGTCGTTCGAGCAGGACCCGATCGCCGCGGCATCCGTCGCACAGGTGTACGGCGCGCGCACGCTTGCCGGTGAGCCGGTGGTGGTGAAGGTGCAGCGCCCGGACATCACCGCGGTGGTCGAGCGCGACCTGGACATCGTGCAGCGCATCGCGAAGACGCTGGAGCGCAACACCGACTGGGGCCGCGCGCTCGGCGTCCGCGGGCTGGCCGCGGGGTTCGCCGAGGCGATGCGGGAGGAGCTCGACTTCACCGTCGAGGCGTCGAACATGGCGACCGTCCGCGCCGGCCAGTCGGTTGCCGGCGGCAACGTCGTCGTACCGCGGCTTTACACCGAGCACAGCACCAGCCGGGTGCTCACGATGCAGCGGCTGGACGGCGTCCAGCTCGGCGCCGCCGCGAGTGTGATCGAAGAACGCGGGCTGGACGGCGATCAGCTCGCGCAGGACCTCTTCGACTGCATCCTGCGCCAGATCGCGGTCGACGGCGTGTTCCACGCGGACCCGCATCCGGGCAACATCCTGCTGCTGGACGACGACCGGATCGGGCTGCTCGACCTCGGCTCGGTCGGCCGGCTGGACCGGGCCACCCGGGACGCGCTGCAGCGGTTCCTGCTCGCAGTCGACCACGGCGACCCGGTCGGGGCGACCGACGCGCTGCTGGAGATCGTGTACCGGCCGGACACCGTGGACGAGCAGAGCATGGAGCGGGCGGTCGGCCAGTTCATGGCCCGGCATCTCGGTCCCGGCGCCGCACCCGGCCCGGCCATCGGTCCACAACTGTTCAACGAGCTGTTCCGGATCATCACCGGACACCAGCTCGGCGTACCGCCCGAGGTGGCCGCGGTGTTCCGCGCGCTGGCCACCCTGGAGGGCACGATCGCCCGGATCGCGCCGTCGTTCGACCTGGTCAAGGCCTCCCGCGAGTTCGCGGCCGCGCACATGATCGACCGGCTCGCGCCGGACGCGCTGCGGCGGACTGCGACCGAGGAGCTGGCCACGCTGCTGCCGATGCTGCGCCGGCTGCCGCGCCGGGTGGACCGGATCGCGGCCGCAGCGGAGACCGGGCGGCTGGCGGTGAACGTCCGGCTGTTCAGTGACGAGCGCGACCGGCGGCACGTCACCGCGCTGCTGCACCAGGTGCTGCTCACCGTGCTCGGCTCGTCCGCGGGTCTGATGGCGGTGCTGCTGCTCGGCACCGACGGCGGGCCGTCGGTGACGCCGTCGGTCAGCCTGTTCGAGCTGTTCGGCTACAACCTGCTGGTGATCTGCGCGGTGCTGGTGCTGCGCGTGCTGGTGCTGATCTTCCGGCCGCAGGGCACGCGCGCCGGGCCGTGACGACGGCATAGAGTGACCACATGCCCGAACTGCTGACCGACGACCAGATCGACGCCGCCGTCAAGGACGACCTCACCAGGTGGGAGGTCCAGGAGAAGACGCTGGTGCGCAGCGTCGAGAACCCGACGTTCCTGGACGGCATCCGGCTGGTCGCGACGGTCGCGCAGCTGGCGGAGTCGATGAACCACCACCCGGACATCGACATCCGCTGGACCACGGTGACTTTCCGGCTGTCCACCCACTCGGTCGGCGGCCTGACCGCGTACGACCTCGAGCTGGCGCGGGCGATCGACGCCGCCGCCGGACGCGAAGGCTGACGCCGAACGCTTGGGCTGCCCCCTAGACATCGGATCTCTGGCTGGTTAGCCTAACGGCGCCCGCATTCGCCGCCCACTTGCGAGGTGCCGTCATGCTGCGTCGAATCCTGTCCGCAGTCCTAGCTACCACCCTTTGTACAACGGTCTGCACAACGGTCGGCGGTGTCTCCGCGACCGGCTCCTCGGCCGCACCCGCGCCGCCGGACTCATCGGACGATTCAGTCCTCTGGTACACCAGGCCGGCCACCTCCTGGGAGTCCGAGAGCCTGCCGATCGGCAACGGATACGCGGGCGCCTCCGTCTTCGGCGGTACGACGCTGGAGCGGCTGCAGCTGAACGAGAAGACACTGTGGGCCGGTGGTCCGGGCAGCCCAGGCCACACGTACGGCAACTGGAGGACGCCGCGACCGGGTGCGCTGGAGGAGGTCCGGCAGCGGATCGAGACCCAGGGTGTCGCGGACCCGGAGTGGGTCGCGGACAAGCTCGGCCAGCCCAAGTCCGGGTTCGGCGCCTACCAGCCGTTCGGTGAGCTGCGGCTCGCCGTTCCCGACGCCGCCGGCGCGACCGACTACCGGCGCTCGCTCGACCTGAGCACCGCGATCGCCGAGGTCCGGTACACCGTTGCCGGAGTCAACTACCGGCGCGAGTACTTCGCCAGCTACCCGGACAATGTGATCGTGGCCCGGATCAGCGCGGACCAGCCGGGCAAGGTCTCGTTCACTGCCAGCTACAACCGCCAGGCGGCCGGCGGCACCGTCACCGCGGCGGACGGCCGGATCACGCTCACCGGCGCGCTGCCGGACAACGGGCTGCGGTACAACGCCCAGGTCCAGGTCAGCACCAGCGGTGGCACCCGGTCCGACTCCGGCTCCTCGGTCGTGGTCGCCGGTGCGGACTCCGCCTGGCTGGTCTGGTCCGCCGGTACCGACTACGCACCCGTCTACCCGTCCTACCGCAACGACGCCGACCCGGCCGCCGCGGTCGACAGCCGGGTCGACCGGGCCGTCACAGCGTCGTACGACGCTGTGAAGAACCGTCACATTGCCGACCACCAGCAGCTGTTCAACCGGGTGAAGCTCGATCTCGGTGTCGGCCGGACGGACCTGCCGACCGATGAGCGGCTCGCGGCGTACAGGGCGGGCAGCCAGGGCCTGGGGGCAGACAGGGGCCTGGAGGCGCTGTTCTTCGACTACGGCCGGTACCTGCTGATCGCGTCGTCGCGGCCGGGCTCGCTACCGGCCAACCTGCAGGGCGTCTGGAACAACTCGACCAGCCCGCCGTGGAGTGCGGACTATCACGTGAACATCAACCTGCAGATGAACTACTGGCCGTCGGAGACCACGAACCTGGCCGAGACCGCGACGCCGTACCTGGACTACATCGCCTCGATGATCCCGGCCGGTGAGCGCAGCGCGCGGGAGATGTTCGGCCAGGACGGCTGGATGGTGCAGAACGAGACGAACCCGTACGGGTACACCGGGGTGCACGACTGGGCCACGGCGTTCTGGATGCCGGAGGCGAACGCCTGGCTGGCGCAGGCGTTCTGGCAGCGCTACCTGTTCAGCGGCGACCCCGAGTTCCTCCGCAGCAAGGCGTACCCCGTGCTGAAGAAGACCGCGCAGTTCTGGCTCGGCTTCCTGGTCACCGACCCGCGGGACGGCAAGCTGGTGGTGTCGCCGAGCTACTCACCGGAGCAGGGCGACTTCACCGCCGGCGCGGCGATCTCGCAGCAGCTGGTGACCGAGCTGCTGCAGACCACGCTGGCCGCTGCGGACGAGGTCGGTGAGAGCGCCGCGTTCACCCAGCGGCTGCGCGACACGCTCGACAAGCTCGACCCGGGTCTGCGGGTCGGGTCCTGGGGCCAGCTGCAGGAATGGAAGGCCGACCTGGACGACCCGCACAACACGCACCGGCACGTCTCGCACCTGTACGCGTTGTTCCCGGGTAACGCGGTCGCGCCGAAGACCACGCCGGAGCTCGCGGAGGCCGCACGCGTGTCGCTGTCCGCGCGCGGCGACGGCGGCACCGGCTGGAGCAAGGCGTGGAAGGTCAACTTCTGGGCGCGGCTGCTGGATGGCGACCACGCGCACCTGATGCTGTCGGAGCAGCTGAAGAACAGCACGCTGAACAACCTCTGGGACACCCACCCGCCGTTCCAGATCGACGGCAACTTCGGCGCCACCTCGGGTGTCGCGGAGATGCTGCTGCAGAGCCAGAGCGGCGTGGTCGACGTCCTCCCGGCGCTGCCGTCGTCCTGGGCGGACGGCTCGGTCGACGGCCTGACCGCACGGGGCGGCGTCACCGTCGGCGCGACCTGGAAGTCCGGCCAGACCCGCGAGCTGCGGCTCTCCGGAGACGGCAGCACGCTGGTCCGCTCGCCGCTGTTCTCCGGCCGGTTCACGGTCGCCGACAGCCGCGGTCACACGGTGGACGTGCAGCGGGTGGACGCCGACACGGTGCGGATCCCGCTGCGCGCCGGGATGACCTTCACCGCGACCAGCCATGTCGGGGTCGACCTGTCGGCGCCGGAGAACGCGGACTGGGGATCCACCTTCACCGCGGACGTGGTCACCGCCGCGGTCGACAAGACGATGCCCGCGGCAACGGTCCGGCTGCAGGTGCCGTCCGGCTGGACGGTCACGCCGGCCGAGGCCCGGCTGCTGCCGCTGATGCCCGGCGGGCAGGCGACCACCCGGTTCACAGTGAAGGTCGGTGCCCCGGCCCAGCCGTCGAACGTCCTGCGCGCCACCGTCGAGGCGGACGGCGGTACGCACACCGCCACCGCGCGCGTCGCCACCGCCGACCCGACCGTGATCACGGCGGCCGCCGTGTCGCAGAAGAGCACCGCACACGGCGCACCCGCGTCACGGGCGGTGGACGGCAACACCGACGGCTCATGGGGGAACGGTTCGGTGACGCACACCGCCGAACCCGAGACCGAGGCCTGGTGGCAGGCCGACCTGGGTTCGTCGCGCGAGCTCGACACCGTGCACATCTGGAACCGGACCGACTGCTGCAGCAACCGGCTGAAGGACTTCTGGGTCCTGGCGTCGGAGCAGCCGATCACGACCGACTCGCTGGCTGAGGCGCGGGCGCTGCCGGGCATCACCGCTGTGCACGTCGCCGAGCAGGCCGGCAGCCCGAGCGTGATCGACCTTCCGGACGGCACCACGGCGCGGTACGTCCGGATCCAGCTGGCCTCGCTGAGCAACCCGTTGTCGCTGGCGGAGGTACGTTTCCACGCGCCACTGCCGTGACCGTAGGGTTTCGCGGGTGACGACGTACGACGAGTACCGGCTGCTGGGCTTCACCGACGCGGACCGCGAGGACACCGAGCGCCTCACCGTGGACCCTGACCTGGTCGCGGAGCTGGCGGGAACGTTGCGACGACAGATCGGGACGTTCCCGCCGGACAGCGTGTTCGAGCCGTCGGACGAGCTCGCGGCACTGGCGGCGTACCTCGAAACCGTGCCGGACGTCCGCGCGTTCCACGCGTCGCGCGACGTCGATGACGAGATCAGCTGGGCGACGCTCGCGGATCTCGGCCGGCAGCTCGACGTCCACCGGCGTACACACGGTCGGTTCGGGCTGGAGACGCACTGGTGGTTGCGGGCGCACTGGTTCGGGTCGCTGTACCAGCTCGGCCGGCTGCAGTTCCTGCTGACCCAGGAACACCGCGGCGCGCCGGGGGTCGAGCCGGGCGAGTGGGTGCTCGACGTACACATCCCGGAGTCCGGACCGCTCGACCCGGCCGCGATCGACGACAGCTTCGCGCAGGCCAAGGACTTCTTCGCCACGCACTTCCCGGAGCAGCCGGTCCGGACCGCGACGCTGCTGACCTGGCTGCTCGACCCGGTCCTGGTCGAGCGGCTGCCCGCGGAGTCGAACCTGTCCGGCTTCGCCCGCCGCTTCACCCTGTACGGCGAGCCGCTGGACGGTGCCGCGAGCGCGGTGTACTTCACCTTTCGCACTCGCGACACCGACCACCTCGACCGTCTGCCCCGCGAGACCCAGCTGCAACGCCTGGTGCTGGACCGGGTCGGCGGCGGGCACGGCTGGCAGAACGCCCACGGTTACCTCCGCCTCTAGCCCCCACGTTGCGTCCGCCGAAGGCGAGTCAGTCTGACTCGGGTTCGGCGGACGCAACGGGGAAGCTCAGCGGCGCAGGGCTCGGATCACCCAGTCGGAGGCGCCGCTGGTGATGGGCGCGGAGCCCCAGCCGTTGATCACCCCGAGCAGCTCCCAGAACCTCTCGAACCGCCGGTCACCGTACTTCTCCCAGTCGTCGGCCACCTTCCGCCGAGCGATCGCCGATCCGGCCTCGTCACCGAGCAGGATCGCGGCGACCTCGTCCGCCGCCGGCCCTGCTTCGGCCGACGCCGGGTCGACGCCCGCCGTCATCGCCTCGGTGGCCCGCGCCACGGCACGTTGCGCTCGCTCGTTCGCCTCCGGGTCCGGGTCGAGCGACTCGCCGGCCTCCCGGCGCTCGGCGTGCCATTGCGCCATCTGCCGCGTCCGGGCCCGGAAGTCCGGGTCCGCGACCAGCGCCGCCAGCTCCACCCAGGCCTCCACCTGCACCGGCGCCGGGTCGTCGCCTAGCCGGGGCGAGGCCATCCGCACCTTCGACTCGAACCCTGGGTTGATGTCCAGTCCCCCGAACGTCTCGTCCCAGTAGTCGGTGACGACCCGCTCGCGCTCCTCGTCGGACATCGCCGCCAGCTTGTTCATCAAGACCAGCTCCTCTCCGGTCGGTTCCCGTTTGACGACGGCCCGGAGCACGGCCCGGCGGCGGGTGAGCGCACTGATCTGTCCGTCGAGCGTCTCGACATGACGCCGTACGACGTCGGCAGTGGAGCTCACCCCGTCCAGGACCTCGCGGATCGCGGCCAGTCCGAGGCCGAGATCGCGCAGGGTCCGGATCAGCTCGAGCCGCGCCAGCGCCGCCACGTCGTACATCCGGTACCCGCCGTACGAGCGGGCTGTCTCCGGCACCAGACCGGCGTCGGAGTAGAACCGGATCGTCTTCGTGGACAGGCCGGTACGACGGGCGAGCTGCCCGATCGTGAACAGTCCGTCGTCCTTCACGGAGAACAGCCTGAACCTTCCAGTAGCTGGAACCTCAAGCTGGATTATCTCCGGAGAAGCGCAGGACCCAGCGGCTCAGCTACCTGCCTTGCGGCGGAACTGCCGCTGGTGTTTGTCGTTGCGCGCGTCGCCCACACCTTCGTGCTTCGCGCTCACCCCGGGGTGGGACTCGTTCTGCCCCTTCTTCCTGTCAAGCGCCTCGCGGAACTTCCGGTGCAGGTCGTCCTCCGCCTCCGCGTCGGGCTTGCTCGGCGTGTCAGCCATACCGTCTCCTTCGCACCGTGGTCCGGTGTCCATCCCATCAAGGTTCGGGCATCCGGGCCAGTGGATTTCACCGTCCGCCGGACCTCCAGTGCACCACATCCACACGTGCATCCCGGACCGCAGGGCTACCTCCCCCGCGCCGGCCCGGCGATGTGATGGTCTGGAGGTCCGCCCGCGGCCGGGTACAGACTGGGCAGAACTGGAAGGGGCGCGGCATGGCGGTCGAGTTCCGGGGCACGGTCAGACGGTGGAAGGAGGACAAGCCGGGAGGGCTCGCGGTGGTCGACGTGCCCGGCGACCTGATCGGCAAGCTCGGCGGCCGCAAGCAGATGCGGGTCACCGGCACGCTCAACGGCGCGGACTTCACCGGCAGCACGATGCTCGTCGCCGGTGGCGGGTTCTGCGTCGGCGTCAGCAAGGCCGCACTGAAAGCGGCTGCCGCCGAGGTCGGTGACGAGGTCGACCTGGTCCTAGAGGCCTGAGACGCGGGCGACGAAGACGAGCTCGCGGCCGGGACGGTCCGGCGCGTCCCGGACCTCGTCCGCCACGAACCCGGTCGCGAGCAGGGACTCCTCGACCTCCTGCCGGTTCCGGAACCGGAGCGTCGAGTGCGAGGTCAGCACGGTGCCGTCGGAGGTGAAGACGTACGTGGCGCGGAAGGTGACCAGGTCACCCGACACGTCCAGCAGGTCGCACCAGTTCTCGACGACCCCGACACCGGCGACGTCGCGGCGGACATACGTCTGCTCGCGGTTCCACTCTCGCCACGCCGCGCGGGCCGGATCACGGGTCTCGAACACGAGCCGTCCGCCTGGGCGGAGCGCCGCACGGATTCCCCGCAGCGTCCGCTCCCAGTCCTCGTCGGTCAGGAAGACCTGTGCGACGTTGCCGGTCATCGTCGCGAGATCCGCCTGCAGTGCGGGCAGCGTCGTCGCGTCGCCGAGGATCCAGCGCACCCGCTCTGCATGCGGTTTGCCACGGGCGACGTCCAGCGACGCAGCCGCCGGATCGACGCCGGTCACCTCGACGTCGCGACCCGCGAGCAGGCAGGCGAAGGTGCCGGTACCACAGCCGACGTCGAGGACATGGCCGGCACCGAACTCCTCGACCATCGCCGCATAGGCGTCAAGGTCACTGCGATCGGGATCGAACGGGTCGTAGATCTCGGCCAGTCGTCGGTCCGCGAACAGGGCGTCGGGCACGGCCTGAACCGTAGCCAGCCCCAGCCCGTGCGTCGACCGGTTTAGGTCGCGGACTCGAAGTGCACGGTCGGTTGCGTGCGATCGCCGATCGCCACCTCCGCCGGCTCCCCGCCGGCCACCCTGACGAACCCTGCAGCCTCGAGGACCCGCTGAGAGGCCAGGTTGTCGACCGTGGTCATCGCGGTCACCCGGTGCACACCCAGCTCGGCCGCGGCTGCGAGCACCAGCCGGACGGCCTCCCGCGCGTAACCGCGCCTGCCCGCGTCCTCCGCGATCCGGTAGCCCAGCTCGGCCGAGCCGTCGGCGATGTCGACCAGGTTCACCCGGCCGACCAGCCGGCCGGCGCGGTCCCGCACCAGGAACATCGCGGTCGTGCCGGCTGCGTTCTCCTCGAGCAGTGCGCGATGCCGCTTCGCGAACTCGGCGAAGTAGTCGTCGCCCCGGTCCCCCACCGCCCGCGCGAAGAACTCGCGGTTGCGGACCTCGAACGCGTACAGCTCCTCCTCGTCAGCGGGCGTGAGCAGGTCGATCCGGACCGGCCCGGACGTCACGTCATCACCTCGTACAGCCCTCCTCGGTCCAGAAGCGGCGCCAGCCTACCCGGACGGGAGGCGCCGCCTTGCTCGAAGAGGGCCTACCCGTCGGGGACGGTCAGCTCGTGGGGCTCCCGAGCAATACCTCGGGCGCGGGCCGCGATACGGACGCCGAAGTCGTCGAGCTCGTCGGCCAGGTCGGCGGCCACCCACACCTGGTTGCGGACACGCTCGGTGAGCGGTCTGCGGCCCTGACCAGAGCGACCAAGGCGTCCCATGTGACACCGGCGAGCTCGGGATGGGGCGGCCCGTAGAGCGACCTGTGCCTGTTTCGGAAGCCGTCAGGGTGCCACGGGCGGGACATGCCCTTCGCCCCTGGCTCGAGCCTGGCGTTCGACGGCGGCACGGAGACGAGCAATATCCTCTTGGACGGTGTCCTCGATCATCCGGCCCCAGCGCAGCAGAATCGACTGCGCGGCGTCGTTCTCGTACTCGGTCCCATCGGCAAGCCGTGCGCTCACCCCCAGCCGGACGGCCAGCGCCGTGTTCCACGGCCACCCCACGACCGCGATGTGCCTCACCTCGAACGTGATCCCCGGGAACAGATCGAAGAGTCGAGCGAACCACGCGCGGAACTCCTCGGGGCCGGTCACGTCCGCATCCAGCGGGGTGTCGGGCGCGAGGAATCTGAACCTGAGACCGGGTGCCGCCATCTTCACCGCGGCCTCGTAGTCGCCGAGGTTGATCCGCTGCCACAGCCTCCGCACCCTGGCCCTGACGATCGTCTTGTACATGGACCTCATCCAATCGCCCAGGCATTGAGTGCGTGCTCATGGATCTGGGCTTCCGCCGAGTCTCTCTCTTAGGGGCGACCGTCAACCCCGACGAGCCATGGCCGCTGTCATCGCGCACAACACTAGCTACCTGGCATGCGGTCGACTGACACCGCGGATGCCCGGCCCTGCCTCCCGACTGAGAGGCGACGCTAGTCGTCCAGGCGGCCCACGGTCAGGTTCACGATCCCCTGAAACTGGTCCAGGTCATTCCTGATGCCTTGCGCGAGGCTCGAAGCCGTCCTTGATCGTGCCTGTCTCCGGCATCGCGTATGGTCTCAGACCGACCACGCGGATGCCCTGAGGGGCAAGCTCGGTGGATAGATAGCGGGTGAGTGCCTCTTGGCGGCCTGCGCCGGACCGTAGCCTCCCACCAAGGGATGCCATCCCGCGAGTGGGTTGCGGTGGCGGTCATGATCACGCCTGATCTGTTCGGAATCATCCGCCGGGCCACCACGACGTCCGGAATCATGACGTGATCACCGTCGGCAAGCACGTGATGGACCTCGACGCGCAGGTCGGCGATCG
>DASRHY010000199.1:0-3803 GCA_035650275.1 Kribbellaceae bacterium
AGCACCGTGTCGAACGTGCACGCCAGCGGCCCGGTGGAAAGGTAGCGGCAGTTGCTGAAGTCGTCGGCCTTGCGCATCAGCGGCGGCAGGTCCAACACGACCGCGGCGCCGTGTACCGGTTCGTGGACCGCCTGCACGCGCAGCGGCAGCGCCACAATGTCGCCGGCGCGTGCCGTGGAGCGCTGCACCCGGGGATCGGTACCGGGGAAGATGGCCAGGTCGACGCCGGTGCCGACGACCACGTCGACAGTGTGGCTACCGGTGGTGGCGTTATCGGCCGATGCGCTCATCACGATCGTGCCGTGGCTGCCCGGTGTCACACCCTCGACAGGGGCGACGTTCAGGAAACTGGGATCCCAGGTGAACAGTCCGTCTTCCATGACCAGCCCCGAGAAACGGCACGTCACCACCGTGGCCGCGGTACTACACGGCAGATCGAACCGGACCGTGGCGATGCCGGCCACGCCGGTCAGGTCGAACACCAACTCGACGCTACTCAGGAAGCCAATGTCGGCGCCCAGATAAACCGGCGGATGGATCTCACCCGATATCGTCAGGTCAGCCATCACCGGCCGCAGGACCACCGGTGCGGCCGCCGCGGACACCGGACCGGGCAAAGCCAACGCCACCACCACGCCACCGCCGGCCAGCAATCCTGCCCACCGCGAACCCATCACCGTAACCTCCCGACAACCGGCACCAGCGAGCACCGCAAACGACTGGCAGCACATACCATTCTCAGCCTCCTGCCAGCGGGCTCTTGCTTAGCCGGTCCTGACGGCCACGTCCCCGGCGCGCGGCACTGGCCCCGGATTCAACGGTGCAACCCAGCATTGAGCCAGACGGTCCTACCGAAAAGCTTCCATCTGGCTGCCCCGCATGCCAATGACGTGAGCCCGTCGGAGTGGTCCACCTGTTGTGAGAGTCCGATGGTCCAGGATGCTGGACCGAGGAGGACTTTCGACGGTGAACCGTCATCGGCACACCCCGGAGCAGGTCGTTCGCAAGTGCGTGAGTGCGAACGCGTGCTTAACGACGGCAAGGATCTAAGTTGATCTTGAGACGTCGCCCAACATCAGTGGCCCCTTCGGGGCAGCAGCAGTCACGCTGGTCGTGGCCGTTACGGTCCGTGCGTGGTTGATGAGTTCGGTGAGCGCTACGGCGACCTGTTGACCGGGTCGTATGACTGCGTGGACCGCATCGTGCTGAACGCCTATTCGCTGGGCAACAACCCGGGCGGGTTTCGGGTCTGGTGGCGGCGGTTGCACGAGGACTCCGACGAGCTGCTGGACAACAACCATCTGATGCGGTTCGCGGGCCGGTTCGCCCGCCGGGTCCGGGCCTGGGCTCAGGCCAACGGCGTGCCTGTGATCGACTGCAAGAGCGGGGAGCGTAACCACCGCATCGCCGAGGAGTACCTGGCCACCCACGCGGTGGTCGGGCCGTGCGTGTTCCTGATCCTGGTCGCGAAGGCACCCGCGACGGTGTGGGACGTGCCCGTAACGAGGCAGGCGTCATCATCGCCAAGAAGCGGACGTACGTCAGCCACTACTCGTTTCACATCATGGACCCGCAGTGGGGGCGCTGTTGCATTAATGGAACGCACGTTCCCGTGGCCGGAAGTCTTCCGCGCCCTCGGCATCGCCTCACATTGGCCCTTCGAGCAGTGGGGCCGGTTCCTGCCCGAGCACGTGACCGCGACCAGCCTGCTCGACCGGCTCCTCCATCACGCCACGGTTGTGGTCACCGAAGGCGAGTCGTTCCGCATGCGGGAGGCCCGCACCCGCACCACAAGGAGTCGATCATGACCTGACGTGGCCAAGGGTGGTGACATTCACCGGCCACCAGTGGCGACTTCAAGGGCTCTGGCACTCTTTTGGTGATCGACCAATGTGGATGGTCATCGGAGGAGGATCCGTTTGCGGAGCAGGTCGAACCTAGCCCGGCCGTACATCTGCCTCTTGATCATTTTAAAGTTACGTGGAATCTGAACCGGCCCCGGGGAATGATCTCCGGGGCTTTCTACGTGACTGAGGAGACGCGTTGGACCGCAAGCAGATGGAGGACAAATGGCCGGTCCTGGGCCGGCATGAGCGGGCGGCCGAGTGGCTGCGAGTGTGGGTTGATCTGGGACGGGCGCCGCGCACGATCGATGCTTATGCGCGTGGCCTGGCCGAGTACCTGGAGATGTGCGACCGGGTGGACGTTGATCCGGTGATGGCCACCAGGGCTCAGATCGCTGCGTATGTGCGTGGGCTGACCGGCCGGCCGAGCCGCCACGGAGCGAACGTAGTGTCCCTGGACTCGGCTGCTGGGTTGGCGAACGCGACGTTGCAGCAGAGGCTGGTCCCGGTCAGGTTGTTCTACGACTTTCTCATCGAGGAAGGACTTCGAGCGTCCAATCCGGTCGGTCGTGGCCGTTACACGCCTGGGCGCCGGTTCGGCGGGCAGCAACGTGCCTTGGTACCGCGGCTGAGTAAGCTGCCGTGGATTCCCACGGAGCAGCAGTGGCTGGATGTGCTCGCCGTGGCCGCGAAGGAGCCGGTGCGTAATCGGGTGATGCTGGCCTTGGCTTACGATGCGGGCCTGCGCCGCGAGGAGTTGTGCTCCCTGCGAACCGACGACCTGGATCCCGCGCGCCGAACCTTGCGGGTGCGGGCGGAGACCACGAAGAACCGGCTGGAGCGGGTAGTGCCGTACTCGGCGGCCACTTCCGTTGTCTTGTCCGGATACTTGACGCATCGGGCCACTATCAGCAAGGCCCGGGGGCTGTTGTTCCTGTCCGAGTCGCGGCGCAACCACGCCCAGCCGCTGACGCTGTGGACTTGGTCGAAGGTGGTGCGGCGCATCGCCGTAGCCGCTGGGGTGCAACGGTTCTCTACGCATACCACGCGGCATCTGTGCCTGACCGATCTGGCCCGGATGGGCTGGGAGGTGCATGCGATCGCTGCCTTCGCGGGACACCGCTCGACCGAGTCGACGTTGAGATATATCCATCTGTCGGGGCGAGACCTGGCCGACAAGCTGTCTCGCGGCATGGATCAGATCCACACGTGGCGAGTGCGTATGCTCACCGACACCATCGGGCAGGTGGCGCAGTGAGCGTGACAGCACAGCGTCTGCCGTTGACCGACACGAGGATCGGCGTTGGCAGTGGCCGGTCGACCGGCAACGTTACAACACGAGGATCACCGTTGACGCCGTTGAGGTCGAGGCGATTCGAGGACTTGGCATGGCGAACCTACGCAGGTTCGCCGGTCACGACACGTCGGCCACGGGTTGGACGGGGATCGGCCGCCTTCTTCAACCGCTGGACGATGTCGCAGCGGTCCTAGGCTCGCCGCCATCGGCGCATTGCCAGCGCGCGATGGCCGACGCCACCGCGGTGATCCTGTTGCGCTGCGCGGACATGGGCCGCTCCTATTGGTCGTGGACGGCGCAGGACTGGACACGGCTGATCGGCGTCGACCAACAGGCATTCCGGGCGGGTGGCGCCGGGCTGGGCTGATGAGGTGGTCCGGCCGTATCTTGCCGCCCAGGCCTATCTGCTGAGCGGCTTCAACGACTTCCACCGCTTGGGCAGGTTCAGCCGCCTGAACCTCGCCCGGCGCGTCTTCGGGCACGATCGCGTGGACGGCGAGATCAAACGGCTACGGGTCGTGCTAGGAGCGTGGGTCAGTAAGACGTCGACTGGGGGTCTGTGATAGATGATCAGTCGTGGTCGGTGGGAAGAGGTTTCGGCGGTTCGATCCGCATCAGGTTCTGCTGTTACCGCCGTCGTTGGATGACTGGCTGCCGGAGGG
>DASRHY010000200.1:0-3511 GCA_035650275.1 Kribbellaceae bacterium
GGCCCCCGCGGCGCCGACAGCGCAGGCCGCACCGGCAGCTCCGGCAGCACCGGCGGTTCAGGCGCCACCCGCGACATGGGCAGCTCGGGCAGCACCCGCGACGGCGACGCAGGCGCTGACCGCGACACCGGCAGCTCAGGGGCCACCCGCGGCACTGGCAAGTCAGGCACTATCGGGGACTCTAACGGCCCAGGTACGACCGGCATCGGCGGTTCGAGCGATGACGAGCCCGGCGATGTTGTCGGTGTCGAGGTGACCTGACCGGAAACCCCGGGATGGGACGGTTGCGCCGTGCCAGGTGTCACCACTGTCGCCTGGCGCTGAACTGACGCTGGTCCAGCCGAGACCTCGCGGACCGGCAGGTCTGCGCCGGCCACGTCCATCGAGACCACACCCGCCGGGTCGGACACGGACCGCCCCGGAGCGCTGCCCGATGCGGGGGTGAGCTGGACCGAGGGCACCCGCATACCGGCCGATGCGGGCCCGGCTGACGAACCATCGTCGACTCGCCGGGGCCGGACTGACGAATCATCAGTGGTGGTGGCCGGGACGGTTGGGGCGGGGATCTCGCCGGCCGGGGCGTCGTCGGTGAGGGCGTGGGTCAGGGGCGCCAGGAATCGGGGGTCCTGGTATGAGGCGAGGCCGGCGGCGAACGGGCCGAGCGGCGCGACCGGGGCGAGGTCGGTGCTGACCCGCTGCAGGGCGGGGACCGAGCGCCACTCCCCCACTGGGCGTGCCACCGGCGCGGGTGAGGGCTCAGCGGGAGGGCCGGCGGTCTCGGGCGCTCGGCGGAACGGCCACCACATCGGCACTCACCCGCCGTACTGGACGCGGGCGTTCAGCTGCCCGATCTCGTCGACGAACCGCCGGCGATCGGCGTGTTCCAGGTCGAGGATCTCCGCTTACGGCCAATGCAGGTGGTAGGCGACGTACGCGACCTCGGCGTAGATGCGGTCGGCCGCGTACGTCACGATTCCCCCAGGCGTGCACCTGCCAGGTCGACCGCGAACGTGCTCCCGCACTCCGGGCACGTCACGCCGGCTCTGGTGTGGCCCTCGGTGTTCACCCGCCGGTACAGGTCCTGCAGGAACGCGAGGTCGGCGGCGAACAGGTTCTCCACCACGCCCGCGTGGACGTCGGTGACGGTGCCTATTCGGGTGATCACCCGGCCCAGCAGCACCACGGTGAGGTACGCCGGGTTCTCCCGGACCCGGTCGTCGCGCAGCGGGACGAGCTCGTCCCGGGCGGTGGCGAGCCGCATCACCCCGTCGCGGTGCACGGTGCCGTCGCCGTCGACGTACCCCCGCGGAAGGATGAACGGGAACTCGGTGCGGAGCCCGCTCTCGGGCTCGGGCGTCTCGGCAACGGCCGTGTCGTCCGCCCGGGCGACGGTGTCGACCGCCCCGCCGCGCCGCATCAGGCCACCTCGAGCCGTTCGCAGGTGACGACCAGCTTCTCGGTGAGGACGGAGGTGTCACCGGCCTTCAGCGCGCTGACCTCGAGACTCTTCGGCCAGGCGTTGGTGAGCTTGTATCGCTTGATCGGCGAGCCCTCGTAGTCGTACACGATGATCGCGCCGCCCTTGCGGACGTCCTTCATCTTCCCGAACTGCGAGTCCTTGATCCACTTGTCGAAGCTGGAGTCGGACGAGATGCCCCTGGTCAACGTGATCTCGGGTGCCTTCCAGCGTCCCGGAAGTTTCTTGATGACGTACTTGCCGTCGGGGCCGTTCTCCTTCAGCTCGATGACGTCCTGCTCCATCTTCAGGCCGCTGATCTCGGTGATGCTCTTGATCTGGATCCCGTCGAACTCGAGTCCGAACGAGTGGCCGACACCGGCGTCCAGGTCCTGAAGTGCCATCGCCTGCTACCTCTCTTGTCGTGGGGTTGACGGTCACTCGGTGACCAGGCTGGTGCCGCCCGAGTACTGCGACAGGCGGAAGATCACGAACTCGGCCGGCTTGACCGGCGCGACGCCGATCTCGCACACGACCTGACCTGCGTCGATCCCCTCCGACGGGTTGGTCTCGGCGTCGCACTTCACGTAGAACGCCTCGTCCGGCGTCTGGCCGAACAGCGCGCCGTTGCGCCACTCGTTGACCAGGAAGGCCGCGATCGTACGCCGGATCCGCGCCCACAGCGCCTCGTCGTTCGGCTCGAAGACGACCCAGTTGGTGCCGGTCAGAATCGACTCCTCCAGGTAGTTGAACAGCCGACGGACGTTCAGGTAGCGCCAGGCCGGGTCGGACGACAGCGTCCGCGCGCCCCAGACCCGGTTGCCGCGGCCCGGGAACGACCGCAGACAGTTCACGCCGACCGGGTTCAGCAGGTCGTGCTCGTTCTTGGTGATCTGCACCTCGAGGCTGACTGCACCGCGGATCACCTCGTTCGCCGGTGCCTTGTGTACGCCGCGGGTGTCGTCGTTGCGACCCCAGATGCCGGCGACGTGACCGGATGGCGGCAGGAAGCCGAGCTGTCCGGTCGCCGGGTCGGCGGCCTTGATCCAGGGGTAGTACAGCGTCGCGAAGGCCGAGTCGTAACGCGCCTTGTCGACCAGCCACTCCTTCACCTGCTGCGCGTTCAGACCCGGCGGCGAGTCGAGGATCGCCATCCGGTCGCCCATCAGCTCGCAGTGCGCGATCATCGCCTGCTGCACCGCCTGCACAGTCTCCAGGTCGATCGCGCCCTGCTGGTACGCGCTCATCAGGTCGGGCACGCACAGCATGGTGATTTCCTCGACCGCCTCCAGACCGCCGAAGCCGGTCCGCTCCGCGACATCGCCGACGTAGTCGTCGGTGCGCAACCGCGGCACCGGCAACGCGGGCGCGGCCGGCGGCTCCGCCAGGGCGGTCTCACCGAGGGCGGGCTTCTCCAGGGCCGCCCGTGCGACCTCCTCGATCCGGATCACCTTCGACTGCTGGTTGACCACGGTCGCGACGTTCGTCTTACCGCGCCCCAGTGTGACCCGGTCGAACTCCTCGACCTGTTCGCCGCGCTGCTTCACGATCAGCTTGAACATGTCATCGGCCGGGTCGTCGCCGCCCGCCTCGGCCACCTCGACGCTGATGTCGCCGGGCATACTGCCGGCGTCGAGCGCGATCACCCGGATCCGGCCGAGCAGCGCCTGAGGTCCGGTCGCGGTCTCCTTGGCGTTCTTGGATCCGTTGCCGGTGTCGTCCTGGCCGATCCGGACGACGTAGCAGTTCCCGCCGCCGTTCATGAAGTAGCCGTAGACCGACTGGGCGAGATACGCGCCGTTCAGGAAACCGCCGAACGTGTCGGCGAACGCGCTCCAGTTGCTGACCAGCGTCGGCTGGTTGAGCGGGCCGCTCTCGGCCAGCCCGACGAAGGCAGCCACCGCGGTCCCCACGCCCTCGAGCGGCCGTGCGCCCGAGTCGACCTCTTCCACGTAGACGCCTGGTGACAGGTACGTCGGCATGCTGCCCCTCCTTCAGAGTCCTGGTCCCAAGCCTCCGCGCGCGAGCGCGCAGCCAGAACGGCCGACCGGACGG
>DASRHY010000201.1:0-120555 GCA_035650275.1 Kribbellaceae bacterium
ACGCCGAACCCGACTCGCGGCTGTTCGAGGGCGTGGCGGGGGAGCGCTTCTACTTCGTGCACTCGTACGGCGTCCGCGAGTGGCAGCTCACCGGCACCCGCGAGTCGGTCCGGCCGCGGCTCGGCTGGACGTCGTACGGCGGTGACCGCTTCGTCGCCTCGGTCGAGAACGGCCCGCTCAGCGCCACCCAGTTCCACCCCGAGAAGTCCGGCGATGCCGGCGCCGCCCTGCTCCACAACTGGGTCCGCTCGCTGTAGGTGTACCCGGCAGGGCGTGTCGGCGTGACCGCCGCCCGATGCGGCGCGCGCAACTCGCGTGGTCAACCTCGCGAACGCAGGGTTCTCCCCGCGCATGCGCGGGGAGAACCCTCAGCCCGAGTGGTTAACCACGCGGATTGCGGGAGGGGAGATGGCGGCGCGGGGCGCGGCGCGGGCTGGTGCGGGGCGGGTGCGGGGGCGCTTGCCGGTGACAACGTGCGCTTCGTCAGGAGTGCGGGTGGCGGTGGAAACTTACGGATCAGCCGGTCGGTCACGGTTCGGATACTGAGGCGTAGTTTTCATTGCCAGGTATCTTCCGCACGGTGGCCGCTGATGCCACACTCAACCGCCAAGAAGTGGTGCGCGCTCGGGGTTCGAGGAGGCGTCACGTTGCTGGCTGTCGAGAACCTCGAGGTCGTCTACGACGACGTGATGCTGGTGCTGCGTGGTGTCAGCCTCGAGGTGGCCGACGGCCGGATCGTCACGCTGCTGGGCGCGAACGGGGCCGGCAAGTCGACGCTGCTGCGGGCGATGTCCGGCCTGCTCGACGTGCATGACGGTGAGGTCACCCGGGGGAAGGTGACGCTGGACGGCGAGCCGGTGCACGGGCTGGCGCCGCACAAGGTCGCGGCGCTCGGGATCAAGCAGGTGATGGAGGGCCGGCGGATCCTGGCCGAGCTCACGGTCGAGGAGAACCTGCGGGTCGGGGCGCACGTCACCCCGCGGCTGGTGAAGTCCAACACGGCCAAGATGTTCGACCTGTTCCCGGTGCTCGCGGACCGGCGGCGCTCGACCGCCGGGTACCTGTCCGGTGGTGAGCAGCAGATGCTGGCGATCGGGCGGGCACTGATGTCGGACCCGCGGTACCTGCTGCTGGACGAGCCGAGCCTCGGGCTGGCGCCGCTGGTCGTGCAGCAGATCCGGGACGTGATCGTCGAGATCAACAAGCTCGGTACCACGGTCCTGCTGGTGGAGCAGAACGCCACGATGGCGTTGTCGATCGCCGAACATGGGTACGTGCTGGAGAACGGCCAGGTCGTGATGGACAAGCCGGCCGCGGCGCTGCTCGCCGACGACGACGTGCGCGAGTTCTACCTGGGGCTCGGCGCCGAAGGTACGGCGAAGTCGTTCCGCGACGTCAAGCACTACAAGCGCAAGAAGCGGTGGCTCTCGTGAGTGTCCTGGAGTTCGACGACGTCGTCTTGTCGTTCGCCGGCGTGACCGCGATCAACCACGTCAGCTTCGAGGTCGGCGAGTCCGAGCTGTTCGCGGTGATCGGGCCGAACGGTGCCGGCAAGACCTCGATCTTCAACGTGCTGTCCGGGGTGTACCGGCCGCAGCAGGGCAGGGTCGCGTTCGGCGGCGAGAACCTGCTCGGCCGCCGGCCGCACCAGATCGCCCGGATGGGGATCGCCCGGACGTTCCAGAACATCGAGCTGTTCTCGAACCTGACCGTGATCGACAACCTGATGCTCGGCCGGCACCACCACAACCCGTACGGCGTACTGGCGTCGTTCGCCTGGTTCGGCAAGGCCCGTCGCAGCGAGCTGGCGAACCGGGCCGCGGTCGAGGACATCGTCGACTTCCTCGAGCTCGAGCAGTGGCGCCGGCTGCCCGTCGGCGTACTGCCGTACGGCGTACAGAAGCGGGTCGAGCTCGGCCGGGCGCTGGCCAGCGAGCCGAAGCTGTTGCTGCTGGACGAGCCGGTGGCCGGGATGAACCTGGAGGAGACCGAGGACATGGCCCGGTTCATCCTCGACATCCGCGACGACCTGAGGCTGCCGATGATCATGGTCGAGCACGACATGGGCCTGGTGATGGATCTCGCGGACCGGATCATGGTGGTCGACTTCGGCCGGCCGATAAGTACCGGCACACCACGCGGGGTAGCGACCAACCCGGACGTGATCCGCGCGTACCTCGGCGAGGAGCACGCCACCGAGGTGGCGCGATGAGCACGGCGACCGAGCAGCGCACCCGGACGACGACGATCGCGACCCGGATCCGGGAGCGGGCCGCGAGCACGCCGAACGCGCTGGCGATGCGCGAGAAGGACTTCGGCATCTGGCAGCAGGTCAGCTGGTCGCTGTACTGGGACACCGTCGAACGGGTCGGGCACGCGTTGCTCGCGCTCGGCGTCGAGCCCGGCGACCGGGTCGCGATCCACTCGGAGAACCGGCGCGAGTGGCTGTACGCCGACGTCGGCACGGTCGCGGTACGCGGCACCACGGTCGGGCTGTACCCGACGAACCCGGCACCCGAGGTCGGCTATCTGCTCAAGCACTCCGGCGCGAAGGTGCTGGTGGTGGAGGACTCCGAGCAGCTGGACAAGGCACTCGCGGTGCTGTCCGACCTGCCGGACCTGGAGCGGATCGTGTACCTGGAGCCGCGCGGCATCCGGTACCGGTACGACAACCCGCTGCTGATGGCGTGGGAGGACTTCCTCGCGCTCGGCGAGCGGCATCGCAGTGAGCACCCGGACGCGGTCACCGAGCGGATGGACGCCGCCGAGCCGACCGACGTCGCCACCTTGGTCTACACGTCCGGCACCACCGGGCCGCCGAAGGGCGCGATGCTGACCGTCGCGAACGTGGAGTTCGCGATCCGCACGCTGGTCCGCGACGGCGGCTTCACGTCGCCGCCACCGACGCCGGCGGACGTGTCGCTGTCGTACCTGCCGCTCTGCCACATCGCCGAGCGGATCTTCACCACCTGGTTCAACGCCGCGTCCGGGGTCCGGGTGCACTTCGCGGAGTCGATCGAGACCGTACAGCCCAACCTGCGCGAGGTGCAGCCGACGATCCTGTTCGGGGTCCCGCGGATCTGGGAGAAGATCGCCGCCGGGATCAGCATCCGGATCTCCCAGGCCAGCGCGCTCAAGCGCTGGCACGCCCGGTTCTGGCTGCGCCGCGCCGAGCGGATCGCCGACACGCTGGTCCGGCGGGAGGGCCGGCACTCGGCCGGGACCCGGCTGGTCTACGCGGTCGGGTACGTGTTCTTCTACCGCGCGCTGCTGGACCGGATCGGGATGCGCAAGGTCCGGTACGCCGCGTCTGGTGCGGCCCCGATCGCGCCGGACGTGCTGCGGTTCTTCATGGGCATCGGCGTCCCGATGCACGAGGTGTACGGGATGACCGAGAACACCGCGGTCGCCACCGCGAACTTCCCCGGCAAGGTCAAGGTCGGCACCGTCGGCGAGGCGCACCGCGGGACCGAGCTGCGGCTCGATGAGCAGACCGGCGAGATCCTGACCAGGCACGGCGGCACCTTCGCCGGCTACTGGCGCGACCCGGACGCGACCGCCCGCACCGTCGACGCGGACGGCTGGCTGCACACCGGCGACGTCGGCGAGCTGGTCGACGGCACGCACCTGCGGATCACCGACCGGATGAAGGACATCATCATCACCGCGGGCGGCAAGAACGTCGCCCCGTCGGAGATCGAGAACGCGCTGAAGGCCTCGCCGTACATCAAGGAAGCGATCGTGATCGGCGACCGGCGCTCGTACTGCACCGCGCTGATCGGGATCGAGCTGGACACCGTCGGGCACTGGGCGCAGCAGCGACGGTTGCCCTACACCACCTATCGGGACCTGTCCGAGAAGCGCGAGGTGGTCGAGCTCGTGCAGGGCGTGGTGACCGAGGTCAACCAGCGGTTCGCGAGCGTCGAGCAGGTCAAGCGGTTCCGGATGCTGCCCAAGCAGCTCGACCACGAGGACGGCGAGCTGACCGCGACGATGAAGGTGAAGCGGACCGCGATCGCGGACATGTTCGGCGACCTGGTCGAGTCGATGTACGGCGGGGCAAAGGACGGCCGCCCGTGAACGAGTTCGTCTCGACCCTGGTCAAGGGGCTCGGCAACGGCTCGATCTACGCCCTGCTGGCGCTCGGCTTCGTGATCATCTACAAGTCGATGCGGGTGATCAGCTTCGCCCAGCCGGCCTTCATGATGGTCGGCGCGACGCTGGTCAGCTATCTGGTGCTGGAGATGAACTTCTTCGTCGCGGTGCTGGTCGCGCTGGCGCTCACCGCGTTGCTCGGCATCGGGGTCGAGCGGGTCGCGCTGCGGCCGATGATCGGCAAGCCGGTGTTCGTCGTCGCGATCATCACACTCGGCATCGACATCGCGATCCGGACCGTGACCAACGTGTACATCGGCCTGGAGATCCGCCAGATGGGCGACCCCTGGGGCCTGGAGCAGGTCGAGATCTTCGGCGTCCCGGTGGACCAGCGGCACCTGGCCACGCTGATCACCACGATGGTCGTGGTGACCGCGCTGTTCGCGTTCTTCCGGTACTCGCGGATGGGGCTGGCGATGCGCGCCGCGTCGTACGACCAGGAGGTCGCACTGGCCCAGGGCGTGTCGGTCGGCTGGGTGTTCGCGCTGTCCTGGGCGATCGCGGGGGTGCTGGCCGCGCTGGCCGGCGTGTTCCTGTCCGTCGGTGTCGGGCTGGAGCAGACGCTGTGGCTGACCGCGCTGAAGGCGCTGCCGGTGATCATCCTCGGCGGGCTGGACTCGCTCGGCGGCGCGGTGGTCGCCGGGCTGTCGATCGGCGTGTTCGAGGCGCTGGTCGGCACCTACGGCGCCGACGTCGCACCGTTCCTCGGCGGCGACTTCTTCCTGGTGGTGCCGTACCTGCTGATGCTGCTGGTGCTGCTGGTGCGGCCGTACGGGTTGTTCGGCGCCCGGGAGGTGGAGCGGATATGAGCCTGCTCGCCCGGCTCGGACGACCCGAGCTGTACACGTCGTACAAGCAGGACATGGCGCTGCTGAACACGCCCGCCAAACGGATCTGGACAGGCGTGATCGTGCTGGTCGCGCTGGTGCTGCCGTTCACGCTGACCGACGACCTGCTGATCGTGCTGGCCACCGGGTTCATCGCCGCGATCGGGGCGATCGGGCTGAACATCGTCACCGGGTACGCCGGTCAGGTCTCGCTCGGGCACGCGTTCTTCCTGGCGATCGGCGCGTACACGGCGGCGGTGCTGTCCGGCGACCCGGACTCGACGAGGCTGATCGGGTTCGGCATCACCTCGCTGCCGGTCTGGCTGCTGGCCTCCGGGCTGGCCGCGGGTCTGGCCGGGCTGATCGTCGCGCCGCTGGTGGCGCGACTGCGCGGGCTGTACCTGGCGATCGTCACGCTCGGGCTGGTGTTCATCGGCGAGCACATCTGGAAGCACTGGAAGGCGCTCACCGGTGGTGTCGGGGTGGGCCGCCCTGCCGCGGTGCCCGAGCTGTTCGGGATCAACCTCGCGGTCGACGGCCCGTCGTACACGAGGGCGCAGAAGCTCTACCTGCTCGCCTTCGTGCTGCTGGTCATCTTCGGCGTGCTGGCCCGCAACCTGGTCCGGTCCCGGACCGGGCGGGCGCTGGCCGCGGTTCGGGACCGGGACATCGCCGCCGAGGTGATCGGCGTCGACGTGACCCGCTACAAGATGGTCGCGTTCGCGGTGTCGTCGTTCTACGCAGGGATCGCGGGTTCGCTGCTGTACGTGATGATCGGCTTCATCGAGCCGTCGTCGTTCAACCTCGGCCTGTCCGTGCAGTACATCGCGATGATCCTGATCGGGGGAGTCGCGACCATCAGTGGCTCGATCATGGGCGCGCTGTTCATCACGCTGCTGCCTCGTCTCACCCGCGAGCTCCCGGCCGTGCTGCCGTTCATCTCCGGTAGCGCGACCACCGGCGGGCTGACCGTGTTCACCGTGGAGACGGTGCTGTACGGCCTGCTGATCATCGTGTTCCTCATCTTCGAACCCCGAGGTCTGTACGGCATCTGGGTCCGGATCCGCAACTACTGGAAGTCGTGGCCGTTCTCGCATTAAGGAGTGCCTGATGAACGCACGTCGTACCGTGGTGGCTCTTGCCACCGCGTTCGTGGTCGCAGCGGCGATGTCGGCGTGCCGCAGCGACGCGCCGGAGACCCAGGAGGGCTCCGAGGGTGTCAAGTTCGACGTCGGGGTCACGGCCGAACCGTGTCCGGAAGCCGTCGACCAGAACAAGGGCTGTATCTACCTCGGCATCATCTCCGACCTCACCGCCGGGCCGTTCAAGGCGCTCGCGGTTCCGATCACCGAGAGCCAGAAGCTGTTCTGGAAGCGGGTGAACACCGCCGGCGGGATCGGCGGCTACGAGGTTGACGTCACGAAGTACATCAAGGACAACAAGTACGACCCGCAGACGCACAGCCAGGTCTACCAGGAGATCAAGCCGAACGTCCTGGCGCTCGCGCAGACGCTCGGGTCGCCGCAGACCGCCGCGATCCTGCCGGACCTCAAGTCCAGCAACGTGGTCGCCGCCCCGGCGTCGTGGACGTCGGCCTGGGCGTTCGAGGACAACATCCTGGAGTCCGGCACGAACTACTGCTTCGAGGCGATGAACTCGGTCGACTACGCGGTCGAGACCTTCAAGCCGAAGAGCGTGGCCGCGGTGCACTACCCGGGCGACTACGGCGACGACGGTGCGGCCGGCGCCAAGGTGGCCGCCGAGGCGAACAGCCTGACCTTCACCGACATCCCGACCACGCCCGGCCAGGAGAACCAGGGCTCGGCGATCACCAAGCTGGTCCAGGCCAAGCCGGACCTGGTCATCCTCACCACGGCGCCGGCCGAGGCGGCGGCGATCGTCGGTGGCGCGGCGCAGGCCGGGTTCAAGGGGAAGTTCATCGGCACCAGCCCGACCTGGAACCCGGCCCTGCTGAAGAGCCCGGCGGCACCCGCCCTGCAGGCGCTGTACCTGCAGTCGGGACCGTGGGCGCCGTACGGCACGGACACTCCGGGTCACACGGCGATGCGGGAAGCGGTCGGCGACGCCTTCAAGGCCGGCCCGAGTGATGGCTGGACGGCGGGCTGGGTCTGGTCGTACCCGATGAAGGCCGCGCTGCAGAAGGCCGCCGACAACAAGGACCTGACCCGGGCCGGTCTGGTCGCCGCGGTGAAGTCCCTGGACACGGTGGACTACGAGGGCATGCTGCCGCCCGAGGCCGGCAAGTTTGCCGGAGAGCCGGCGGAGCGCGTGTTCCGGCAGAGCCTGATCTCGAAGCCGGACCCGGCCGCACCGACCGGGGTGACCGTCGAGAAGGACCTCTTCGTCGGCCCGACCGCGGAGAAGTACGACTTCACCAAGGCCTGCTACCAGTGACCCGCTGAAACCGCGCTGAAATCCCTCTGGCGCGTCCGAAGGAGTGGCACCACTCCTTCGGGCGCGCACTTGGACGCGACACGCCACCGAGGTGGAGTTCACCTGGCGTTCACCGTACGTTCACGTATGGACGCCCTGTGAAACCGCCCTCTGGAGGAAGTCATGTCGCTGTCGCGCCGCCAGTTCCTGAGCCGAGCCGCCGGTGCCGGTGTTGCCGTCACGGTGGCAGGCTCGGTCGAGTCGCTGTTCGCCGCCGAGCCCGCACTCGGGACATCCGGCCCGCCGGCCGGGTACGGCCCGCTGGTCCCGGACCCGGACGGCATCCTTGACCTGCCCCGCGGGTTCCGGTACTCGATCCTGTCCCGCGAAGGCACCATCCGTCCGGACGGGCTCCCGGTGCCCAGCCGCTTCGACGGCATGGCGGCCTTCCCCGGCGACCGGCGGCACAGCGCCCACCTGGTGCGCAACCACGAGTGCTCGCCGACCGCGCCGATCAAGGTCCAGGCGCCGCCGGAGCGGACCTACGACCCGGCCGCCGCGGGCGGCACCAGCACGCTCCGGGTGGACAAGCACGGCCGCGAGGCGACCGAGCACATCAGCGTCGGCGGCACCGCGATCAACTGCTCCGGCGGCCCGACGCCGTGGCACACCTGGCTGACTTGCGAGGAGACCGAGAACAAGGCGGGCACCAACGGGTACACCAAGGACCACGGCTTCATCTTCGAGGTCGACCCGTACGACGACCGCCGCAACGAGAACCCGGTCCCACTGAAGGCGATGGGCCGGTTCCAGCACGAGGCGGTCGCGGTGGACCCGCAGAGCGGGATCGTCTACGAGACCGAGGACGCGTTCGTCGCCCCGCTCGGCAGCTTCTACCGCTTCCTGCCGAACCAGCCCCGCGGTGGTCACGGCAGCCTGCGCGCCGGTGGCGTGCTACAGGCCATCCATGTGCCGGGCCTGCCGGACCTGTCCGTCGTACAGGAGGCCGGCGCGGTCTTCGGCGGGGCGGAGTGGATGACGGTGCCGGACCCGCTGGCGACCAGCGAGTCGGTGCGCGCGCAGGACTACCCCAAGCCGATCACCGGCGGCTACAAGCTCGAAGGCGCGTGGTGGGGCAAGCAGGACCGCTGTGCGTACTTCGTGTCGTCGTTCGCGCGGACCGAGCTCGGCCCCGCGATGAACCACGACGGCCAGGTGTGGAAGTACGACCCGAACCGCCGCACGCTCCGGCTCGAGGTGATCTTCACCCGGCCCACGCCGGCGCCGGAGAACCCCCAGTTCGATGCCCCGGACAACATCTGCATGTCGCCGTACGGCGGGCTGATGCTGTGCGAGGACGGCGAGGGCGACCAGCACATGCTCGGCACCACCCAGGACGGCGAGGTCTTCGTCTTCGCGCAGAACCGCGTCAACAACGGGACGGCGACCGAACCCGCGTACGGCGAGCTGGCCGGCGTGTCCTTCTCCGCGGACGGCAGCACGATGTACTTCAACATCTACGACCCGGGCATCACCTTCGCGGTCACCGGCCCCTGGAACCGCCGGCACGACTGACATCCTGCCTGCGTCAGGGGGCGGCGCCGGGGAACGCGGTCGGGGTGCCGCCCCAGAGTGCTTGCTCGCGGGCGGTCGCCACCAGGGCCTGGACCGCGACGGTGCGGACCTTCGCGTCCGTCGCCGCCTCGACCAGGTCGCCGTACACGGTGGCCAGGCGCCGCTCGACCAGCCGGACCAGCGCCGCGGCCTGGGCCTCGGTGCTGACCGCGGACGGGAGGTCGTACGCCGCCGCGGCCGCGACCGGTTCGGCGCCGGCGGCGGTGAGCAGGCCGGCCAGCCGGTCGCGGCGGTCGCGGTGCCGGTCGTGCAGCTGGCCGGCGGCGCCGAACCGGGTGCCGTGCAGGTGCCCGCCGGCCACGCCCACGGCGTACAGCGCGGCGTGCTCGCCGGCCAGTGCGGCCTGCAGGGCGTCGGTCTGGTCGAGCATCAGCCGCTCGCCGCCTTCCGGCCCAGGGCGATCGCGATCTGGGCCTGGCTCGCGGCGATCGAGGCAAGCACGCGGGCCGCCTGACCCGACCGCTCGGCGGCAGCGGTGGCGTGCGCGACGGCAAGCCGCTGCTCGGTGGCGATCAGCTCGGCCACCGCCTTCGCCGCGACGGGCGGTACGGCTCTCGGCGTCGACTTCGGGACCGCTGTTCCGCCGCCGAGGCCGAGCAGCCGGGACAGGTGCGCGTCGTGCAGCGCCCGTGGGCCGGTGAGCCGGGTGCGGAGTGCGGGATGGCGCTTGAGGACGGCGGCGTACCGGGCCGACAGCAGCAGCAGCTGGCCGGTCGCAGCGCGCAGTGCGGCCAGCTCGGCCGGGTCGCGCGTCGGCTCCGTGGCCTTGCCCTGGCCGGACGCCGGCGTACCCGTCGAGCGCCCGGCGCCGAGGCCGGCGTCATCGCAGGCCGACAGCACCGGCAACGCCACGGCGCCGCCGGCGGCGAGCGCGGCGGAGCGCATGACGGTACGACGCGAAACCTGCTCGGGCATGCGCCGAACCTATCTCAGCGCCAGGCCCGATATGGTGGTCTACCCCGCACTTCACGGTGCGGACGCAGCGCAACGGGCGACAAGTGGAGAGATGAGGCGGGTCGAACGGTGAGCCGGAGCACGAGCAATCTCGGACGACTCGAAGGTCTCCTCGGGCCGATCGTCGAGCAGTTCGGCTGCGACCTCGAGCATGTCGAGCTCTCCCCGTCGGGCCGCCGCCGGCAGCTGCGGATCCTGGTCGACCGCGACGGTGGCGTCACCATGGACGACCTGGCCGAGGTGACCCGCGCGGTGTCCAAGGCGCTGGACGCGTCCGAGGACGTGCTGGGCGAGCTGATCGGCGACGCGTCGTACACGATGGAGATCTCCTCGCCCGGTGTCGACCGGCCGCTGACCCAGCCGCGCCATTGGCGGCGCAACATCGGCCGGCTGGTCACGGTCAAGCTGACCGGCGGGGGATCGGTGAAGGGCCGGATCGCGGACGCCGGTGACGAAGACGCGGGTCTGGTCGTTGAAGGGAAAGAGCGCCGGATCGGCTACGACGAGGTGCAGAAGGCCAAGGTGGAGGTCGAGTTCAACCGCAAGGGCGGGGACGAGCCGGAGAAGGAGGCCTGAGCATGGACATCGACATGGCTGTCCTGCGCTCGTTGGAGCGGGAGAAGGACATCTCGCTCGACGTCGTCGTCGAGGCCATCGAGCAGGCGCTGCTGGTCGCCTACCACCGCACCGAGGGTGCCGTGCAGCATGCCAGGGCCGAGCTGGACCGCCGAACGGGCCACGTGACCGTGTACGCGCAGGAGCTGGCCGAGGACGGCCAGGTGCAACGCGAGTACGACGACACGCCGCACGACTTCGGCCGGATCGCCGCCACCACCGCGAAGCAGGTGATCCTGCAGCGGCTGCGCGACGCCGAGGACGAGATCCGGTACGGCGAGTTCTCCGGCAAGGAGGGCGACATCCTGTCCGGCGTGATCCAGCAGGGCCGCGACCCGCGGTCGGTGATGGTCGACCTGGGCAAGATCGAGGCGGTGCTTCCGGCTCCGGAGCAGGTGCCGGGGGAGAAGTACGAGCACGGCTCCCGGATCCGCTGCTACGTGGTCGGGGTGCGCAAGGGCTTCAAGGGCCCGCAGATCACGGTGTCCCGGACCCACCCGAACCTGGTCAAAAAGCTGTTCGCGCTGGAGGTTCCGGAGATCGCCGACGGCACCGTCGAGATCACCGCGATCGCCCGCGAGGCCGGGCACCGGACCAAGATCGCGGTCCGGTCGCTGAACCCGGCGGTGAACGCCAAGGGAGCCTGCATCGGCCCGATGGGCCAGCGGGTCCGCAACATCATGCACGAGCTGCACGGCGAGAAAATCGACATCATCGACCACAGCGACGACCCGGCCACCTTCGTCGGGAATGCTCTCTCGCCGGCGCAGGTTAAGTCTGTAGAGGTGGTCGACGCCGCCGCCCGTGCGGCTCGCGTCGTCGTACCCGACTACCAGCTGTCGCTCGCGATCGGCAAGGAAGGGCAGAATGCCCGCCTCGCGGCCCGGCTGACCGGCTGGCGGATCGACATCCGACCCGACACGGATGTGACGCAGAGGCGCGAACCGGTAGACTGAGTCATCGGTCGGTCGACTGAGCCGTCAACCACACCCGAAAGGTCTGATCACGCTCGTGCGCACTGCTGACACGGTGCGCACCTGTATCGGGTGCCGGAAGCGGGACAGCTCGGCCAACCTGTTGCGGACGGTCGTGTCCGCGGGCGATGCCGGCCAGCCCGGCGTCGTACCGGATCCCGGCCGCCTGGCACCCGGACGTGGGGCGCACCTGCACCCGACGACCGAGTGCCTCGACCTCGCCGAGCGACGCAAGGCGTTCCCGCGGGCCCTGAGGGCCCCGGGTCCGCTGGAGCTGACGCTCGTGCGGGAGTATGTCGAGCAGCACCGTACGAAGGACGCAACCGTTTCACCACGAAAGGGTGCGAGGACATGAAGGTGGGTCATCGACTCATGACCACTCGATGAGTGTCGAACGATGAGTGCTACGCGATGAGCAAGCACATCAACTAGCGGTCCGCGCACCAGGCTCGGACCAGAGGGAGAGCAGTGGCAAAGGTCCGGGTCTACGAGCTCGCTAAGGAGCTCGGAGTTACCAGCAAGGTCGTCCTGACCAGGCTGAACGACATGGGCGAGTTCGTCCGGTCGGCGTCCTCGACGATCGAGGCGCCGGTGGTACGGCGACTGGCCGAGGATTTCGAGAAGAACCCGCCGGCGACGAAGAAGCGCGCGGCCAAGAAGGCCGCCGCACCGAAGCCGGCTGAAACCACGGAGAAGACCGAGAAGCAGCCCGAGAAGCAGCCCGAGAAGGGTGCCGCACCGGTCGTGGAGAAGGCACCGGTCGCCGAGGCGCCGGCCGCCGCACCGGTCGAGACACCGGTCCAGGCGCCAATCGAGGCACTGGCCGCGAGTCCGGTGCCGGAGCCGGCGCAGCGGGTCGAGGTCGCGCCGGCCGAGGTGAAGGCACCGACGCCGGCCGTCAGGCCGGGTCCGCGTCCGGGCCCGAAGCCGGGTCCGCGCAAGCCGGAGACGCCGGCCGAGCCGGTCGCTCCGGCGGCATCCGCCGGCGGTACCGAAGCTCCGCCCGCGCCGCGTCCCGCGGCGCCCCGTCCGGGTGCGCCGCGCCCGGGTGGTTCCGGCGGTGGCGGTCCGCGTCCGGGTGGACCGGGCACGCCGCGTCCGGGCAACAACCCGTTCAGCTCCACCCAGGGCATGCAGCGTGGCGGCGGCCCGCGGCCCGGCCCGGGCCAGATGCCGCCGCGGCCGCCGGCCGGCCGGGGCAACGCTCCCGACCGTCCGCGCCGTGACGGCGGGGTGCCGGGTGCGCCGCGCCCGAACCCGTCGCTGATGCCGAAGTCGTCGTCCGGTACGTTCTCCGGCCGCCCGTCCGGTGGTCCCGGCGGCGGTCCGGGTGGCGGTGGCGGTGGCGGTCGTGGCCGTCCCGGTGGCGGCCAGGGCGGTCCCGGTGGCGCGCCCCGTGGTGGCGGCGGTGGCGGTGGCTTCCGCGGTGGTCCCGCTGGCGGTCCCGGCGGTGGCCCGGGTGGTCCCGGCGGCGGTGGTCGTCCGGGTCCGGGCGGTCGTGGTCGCGGCGGTACACAGGGCGCCTTCGGTCGTCCGGGCGGTCCGGCCCGGCGTGGCCGCAAGTCGAAGCGGGCGAAGCGCCAGGAGTTCGACAACATGCAGGCGCCGGCCGTCGGCGGCGTGCGGGTCAAGCACGGTGACGGCGAGACCGTCCGGCTGGCTCGTGGCGCGTCGCTGACCGACTTCGCCGAGAAGGTCGGAGCGGATCCGGCGTCGCTGGTGCAGGTGCTGTTCCACCTTGGCGAGATGGTGACCGCGACCCAGTCGGTCAACGACGAGACGCTGGAGCTGCTCGGCGCCGAGCTGAACTACAACGTCGAGATCGTGTCCCCGGAGGACGAGGACCGCGAGCTGCTCGAGTCGTTCAGCCTGGAGTTCGGCGAGGACGAGGGTGACGAGTCCGCGCTGGTGGCGCGGCCGCCGGTCGTGACTGTGATGGGTCACGTCGACCACGGTAAGACCAAGCTGCTGGACGCGATCCGGCACGCGAACGTGGTGGACAAGGAGGCCGGCGGCATCACCCAGCACATCGGTGCCTACCAGGTCTCGACCGAGGTCGACGGCCAGGAGCGGAAGATCACCTTCATCGACACCCCGGGTCACGAGGCGTTCACCGCCATGCGTGCCCGTGGTGCGAAGTCGACCGACATCGCCGTCCTGGTGGTCGCGGCCGACGACGGTGTGATGCCGCAGACGATCGAGGCGCTGAACCACGCCAAGGCGGCGAACGTGCCGATCGTGGTGGCGGTGAACAAGATCGACAAGCCGGACGCGGACCCGACCAAGGTGCGCGGCCAGCTGACCGAGTACGGCCTGGTCCCGGAGGCGTACGGCGGCGACACGATGTTCGTCGACGTGTCGGCGAAGTCGCGGCTCGGGATCGAAGAGCTGCTCGAATCGATCATCCTCACCGCGGACGCGTCGCTGGACCTGCGCGCGAACCCGAAACAGGACGCGCAGGGCATCGCGATCGAGGCGCACCTCGACCGTGGCCGTGGTCCGGTGGCGACCGTGCTGGTTCAGCGCGGCACGCTGAAGGTCGGCGACTCGGTCGTGGTCGGTCCGGCGTACGGCCGGGTCCGGGCGATGCTCGACGAGCACTACAACAACGTCGAGCAGGCCGACCCGTCCCGTCCGGTGCTGGTACTCGGTCTGACCGCGGTGCCAGGCGCGGGTGACAACTTCCTGGCCGTCTCCGACGACCGGGTCGCCCGGCAGATCGCTGAGAAGCGCGAGGCGCGCGAGCGCAACGCGCAGCTGGCACAGCGTCGCGGCCGCCGCACCCTCGAGGAGTTCATGGCCTCGATGGAGAAGGGCGAGACCTCCGAGCTGCTGCTGATCCTGAAGGGCGACGTGTCCGGTTCGGTGGAGGCGCTGGAGGACGCGCTGGCCAAGATCGACGTGGGCGAGGACGTCAACCTGCGGGTCATCCACCGCGGCGTCGGCGCGATCAACCAGAACGACGTCAACCTGGCCACGGTCGACAACGCCGTGATCATCGGCTTCAACGTCCGCCCGGAGGGCAAGGTCGCGGAGTACGCCGAGCGCGAGGGCGTCGATGTCCGGTTCTACTCGGTCATCTACGCCGCGATCGACGACATCGAGGCCGCGCTGAAGGGCATGCTGAAGCCGGAGTTCGAGGAGCACCAGCTCGGTACTGCGGAGATCCGGGAGATCTTCCGGTCGTCCCGGATCGGCAACATCGCGGGCTGCATGGTCACCGGCGGAACCATCCGCCGCAACGCCAAGGCCCGGCTGCTTCGCGACGGTGCCGTGGTGGCCGACAACCTCGACCTGGCGTCGCTGCGCCGGGAGCGGGACGATGTCGCGGAGGTCCGCGAGGGCTTCGAGTGTGGTCTGGTACTGGCCAACTACGGCGACATCAAGATCGGCGACATCGTCGAGTCCTTCGAGATGCGGGAGATCCCGCGGTCCTGACCCCTTGGGGTCGGGCGGTAGCGTCCGAAGAAGCGGTGCGGTCACCGCCCCGCTTCTTCGGACGCAGCGCTAAGGAGAGAAACGCCATGGGTGAGGGCAGGGCGAAACAGCTGGCGGACCGGATCCAGGAGATCGTCGCGGAGATGCTGGAGCGCAGGGTCAAGGACCCACGGCTCGGGTTCGTGACCGTGACCGACGCCCGGCTGACCGGTGACCTGCGTGAGGCGAGCGTCTTCTACACCGTGCTCGGCGACGAGTCGGACCGCAGCTCCACCGCCGCGGCGCTGGAGTCGGCGCGCGGGCTGATCCGCTCCGAGATCGGCAAGCAGCTCGGGCTGCGGCACACGCCGAGCGTGGCGTTCTTCCTCGACGCCGTACCCGAGACGGCCAGCCACATCGAGGAGCTGCTGGACAAGGTCCGGACGGCCGACGCGGAGGTGGCCCGTACCGCCGCGGGCGCACGTCCCGCCGGTGACGCCGACCCGTACAAGCGTCGCGATGACGATGACCGTGCGGAGCCGGACGACGAGTGACCGTGCCCGCCGATCCAGCCGACCGCTCCGTCGCCGACGACGGCATCGTCGTCGTGGACAAGCCGTCCGGCATCACCTCACACCAGGTCGTCGCCCAGGTCCGCAAGCTGTCCGGAACCCGCAAGGTCGGTCATGCCGGCACGCTGGACCCGATGGCGACCGGCGTACTCGTGATCGGGCTGAACCGTGCCACCCGCCTGCTCGGCTACCTGCAGACCGCGGACAAGTCGTACGAGGCGACCATCCGGCTGGGCGCGTCGACCAGCACCGACGACGCCGAGGGCGACGTGGTCAGCGCCGCTGACGCTGATGCGGTGGCCGCGCTGACCCCGGAGGGCATCGAGTCCGCGGTGGCCGGGTTCCGCGGTCAGATCTCGCAGGTCCCGTCCAAGGTGTCCGCGATCAAGGTCGAGGGCAAACGGGCGTACGCGCGAGTCCGCGCCGGCGAGGAGGTCGCGCTGAAGGCGCGGCTGGTGATGGTCGACCGGTACGACATCACCGACGTCCGCCCGGCGGCCAGCGAACCGGTCGGGCACGGCGGCATCGTGTGCCTCGACTGCATCGACGTCGACGTCACGGTGGACTGCTCGAGTGGCACCTACATCCGCGCGCTGGCCCGTGACCTCGGTACCGACCTCGGCGTCGGCGGCCACCTGACCATGCTGCGCCGGACCCGGGTGGGGATGTTCGGGATCGAGTCGGCCCGCTCGCTGGACACGCTGGCCGAGAAGTTCGAGTTCACGCCGATCGGCGAGGTGGCCGCGGCGACGTTCGCCCGGTACGACGCGACCACCGAGCAGGCCGTCGCGATCCGCGCCGGCAGGCCGCTCAGCGGGCTGCCGCTGGGTGAGGGCCTGAGCGCGATGTTCGCGCCGGACGGGATGTTCCTCGCGCTGTACGAGCGACACGGCCCGGTGCACAAGCCGGCCGCCGTCTTCGTGGGCTGACTGTTCTGTCGGTGCGAGCCCGTACGGTCACGTGGCATGAGATATGGCTTCGTGATCCCGTACGGCGATGCGCGCACGACGGCGGAGCTGGCCGCCCTGGCCGAGGAGCACGGCTGGGACGCCATCTTCGTCTGGGAGTCGATCTGGGGGATGGACGCGTGGGCGATGCTCGCTGCGGCGGCGATGACGACCGAGCGGATCAAGCTCGGCACCATGCTCACCCCGCTGCCGCGCCGGAAGCCCTGGGACGTGGCCGGGCAGACCTCGACGGTGGACAACCTCAGCAACGGCCGGGTGATCCTGTCGGTCGGCCTCGGGGTCGCCGGTGACAGCAGGTTCTGGATGTTCGAGGACGACCCGGGCCGGGTGGTCCGCGCCGAGCAGCTGGACGAGGCGCTGGAAATGCTGCCGCACCTGTGGCGGGACCAGCCGTTCGAGTTCGAGGGCAAGCACTACCGTGCCCGCAAACCGGCCGACCTGATGCCGCCGGCGCCGCCACCACCGGTGCAGCAGCCGCGGATCCGGACGTGGTGCGTCGGTGCCTGGCCGCGGCGCAAGTCGATGCGCCGGGTGGCCGGGCAGGACGGCTGGATCCCGAACTACGCCCCGGCGGGAGCCACCGAGCGGACCGAGATGACTCCCGCGGTGCTGGCCGACGGCGTCACCTGGATCCGCGAGCACCGGGCCCAGCAGGGCCTGACGATGGACGGGTACGACGTGGTGATGGAGGGGACCACTCCGGCGGACGACCCGGCGAAGGCCGCGGAGTCGGTGCGGCCGTGGGCCGAGGCGGGCGCGAACTGGTGGCTGGACGCGGACTGGTCGAGCATGGACCCGGCCGAGGTCCGAGCGGCGGCTGAGCGCCGGCTGTCCGCGGGCCCGCCCCGGATCGAGTAGCGCCGTACGCTGGACGGGTGGCTGCCTACCGGGCGCGGATGCCCGCGCTGACCGTGCCGGAGGCAGCTGTGCCGGCCGCGGACCGGGAGGAAGGGCTGGCGCGGCTGGCCGAGCTCGTGGACCGCGGCGGGGTCGTCGTACTGAGTGGTGCCGGTCTGTCGACCGAGTCGGGCATCCCGGACTATCGCGGGCCGAGCGGGTCGCTACGCCGGCACACGCCGATGACGTACGGGGAGTTCGTCGGTACGACGCGGGCCCGGCAGCGGTACTGGGCACGCAGTCATCTCGGGTGGCGGACGATCACGCAGGCCGAGCCGAACGACGGGCATCGCGCGGTCGCGGCGCTGCAGCGGCGGGGCCTGGTCGGCGGCATCGTCACCCAGAACGTCGACGGGCTGCACCAGGCCGGCGGTGCCCGGGACGTGATCGAGCTGCACGGCAGTCTGGCCGAGGTGGTGTGCCTGTCCTGCCGGTGGCGCTGTACCCGGCTCGCGCACGACGCCCGGCTGCGCACAGCCAACCCGGACTTCGCCGCCGAGGTCTCCCGGGTGAACCCGGACGGCGACGCCGAGCTGGTCGACGACGTGGTGGCGCGGTTCCGGCTGGTCGGCTGCGCCGGTTGCGGCGACGACCGGCTCAAACCGGACGTGGTGTTCTTCGGCGAGAACGTGCCGCGGGACCGGGTCGAGCGCTGCTACGCCCTGGTCGACGCCGCGCGCACGCTGCTCGTGCTGGGCTCATCGCTGTCGGTGATGTCGGGCCTGCGGTTCGTCCGGCACGCCGCCCGCCGCGGTATCGACGTCGCGATCGTCAACCAGGGCGCCACCCGCGGGGATCCGCTGGCCACCCTCCGGCTGGACGTGCCGCTCGGCCGCACCCTCCGCGCGCTCGCCGGCCGCTACAGGTCAGCCGGCCCGTAGCAGCGCCTCGACCAGTTGCCGGAAGGTCCTCAGCTGTGACCGCATGGCCGACGGGTCCTGCATGGTGCGGCACAGGATGAATGCGCCCTCGAACGTCGTGTACAGGTGCGCGGCCAGGTCGTCGACCTCCACGTCGGTCGCGCGTGGCCGGGACGCGAGCGCAGGGCGTAGCAGGTCGGAGAACGCGTCGCGCCACACCTGCTCGGCCTTGGCCACCTGCCGGTTCATGTCGCTGCCGGTGAACCCCCGCTCCGCCAGGACGGTGGCGTACAGGCACCCGGACTGCGCCGCCATCAAGGCGTCGGCGCCGTCCTCGTAGAACCGCAGGAAGGCCACTACGCGCTGCACCGGATCCTCGATCTCCGCGATGGCGGCGAGGCCGGCGTCCAGATGGCCGAGATCGGCCGCGACGTACCGCTCTACCAGTCGCCTGGCGAGATCGGTCTTGGAGCTGAAGTGGTGGAAGAAGGCGCCCTTGGAGGTGGACGACTCCGCGATCACCTGGTCGACGGAGGTCGCGCTGTAGCCCTGGTCCGTCATCAGTCGCTCGGCGACCTGCAGGATTCGTTCGCGGGTTGGCCCGCCATCTCTCGGCATATTCCCATTGTTTCAGACCGCTTAGTCTGGTACAAACAGACCAGATGGTCTGGAACAACCAGGAGGGGTATCCATGAGTGGTGCACTGCCACAGCTGGCGGGGAAGCCGGTCGTCAACGACGGAGGTCTGGAGACGGACCTGATCTACCACCACCAGGCCGAGCTGCCGCACTTCGCGGCCTTTCCGCTCGTCGACGACGCGCGGGGCCGTGAGCTGCTGCTGGGCTACTACCGGGACTACGTGGGCATCGCCGAGCGAGCGGGTGCCGCGCTGCAGCTGGACACACCGACGTGGCGAGCCAGCGCCGACTGGGGCGAACGGCTCGGCTACTCGGCGAGCGAGCTTCGCCGGGTCAACCGTGACGCCGTCGCGCTCATCGACCAGATCAGGGACGAGGCCGGCCTCGGCAGCTTCCTGATCAGCGGCAACCTCGGACCCCGCGGCGACGGCTATGTCGCGGGTGCGGCCATCGACCCGGACGAGGCCGCCGCCTACCACGCGCCGCAGATCGAGGCGTTGGCGGAGGCAGGCGCCGACCTGATCACGGCGCTCACGCTGACCGGGACCGGCGAGGCGGTGGGTGTGGTCCGCGCCGCGCGGGCGGCGGGCGTGCCGGTCGCGGTGTCGTTCACCGTCGAGCAGGACGGCCGGCTGCCGGACGGCACCTCGCTGGCGGCCGCGGTGACCGAGGTCGATGCCGAAGGCGGCCCGGACTACTTCATGGTCAACTGCGCGCATCCCACGCACATCGCGCCCGGGCTTACTGAGGACGAGGGCTGGTGCTCGCGCGTCCACGGCCTCCGGGTCAACGCATCCACCCTCAGCCACGCCGAGCTGGACGTCGCCACCGAGCTGGACGAGGGAGACCCGGTCGAGCTCGCCAAGTCCCAGAACGGGCTGCGGTCACTGCTGCCGAACCTGTCGCTCCTCGGCGGATGCTGCGGCACGGACTCGCGGCACATCGCCGCGATGTGGTCAGCCGAGCGTTAGGACCGGCCGGCCCTGACCCGGACATATGCCGAGATCGCGGGCCGTGCACCCGGGCGTCGGCCACCGGCCGGGCCGTGGAATGCTGCTGACATGCGTGTCTGGCACGACCTGAGTGCGGTGGAGGACCTCGGTCCGACGGTGGTGACGATCGGCAACTTCGATGGGGTGCACCGCGGGCACCAGGCGGTGCTCGCCCGGGCCGCGGAGCGCGCGCGGGCGCTCGGCGGCCTCCCGGTCGTCGCACTGACGTTCGACCCGCACCCGATGCGGGTGCTGCGTCCGGACCACGCCCCGCTGATGCTGTGCGACGTCGAGCGGCGGGTCGAGCTGCTGGGCGCCGCAGGCGCTGATGCGGTGCTGGTGCTGCGGTTCGACCGCGAGGTGTCGTCCTGGTCGCCACAGGAGTTCATCGACCAGGTACTGGTGGACGGGCTGCAGGCTCGGGCGGTCGTGGTGGGGGAGAACTTCCGCTTCGGCCACAAGGCGGCGGGCCATGTCGACACGCTGGTCGAGGCCGGCGATGCGGCCGGGTTCGAGGTGGATGCGCTGGCGCTGACCGGGGATGCCGGGCCGGAACACCAGGCCTGGTCCTCGACGTACATCCGGGAACGGGTCGCGGACGGCGACGTGGCGGCGGCCGCCGACGCGCTCGGCCGGCCGCTGCGGGTGACCGGCGTGGTGGTCGAGGGCGACCACCGCGGGCACGAGCTGGGCTTCCCGACCGCGAACGTGCCGGCGGAGCCGGGCACCGCGGTACCGGCCGACGGGGTGTACGCCGGCTGGCTCACCGTGCTGGAGCCCGGCCCGGGCGCACCGTCGTACGAGGACCGGCTGCCGGCGGCGATCAGCGTCGGCACCAACCCGACGTTCGACGGCGTGGATCGCCGGGTCGAGTCGTACGTGCTGGACCGCGACGACCTCGAGCTGTACGGCGCCCGGGTCGCGGTGGACTTCGTCGACCGGCTGCGCGGCCAGGTCAAGTTCGACTCCATCGACGACCTCATCACCCAGATGAAGGCAGACGTCGACAAGGCCCGGAGGATCCTGACCACCGTCTGAGGCTTGTGACTGATTTCACGAGCCCGGAAAGGCCATTCCTGGATGAGCGCAGCCGATCGTCCAGTTGAATGATGGTGAGGCTCAGATCAGCTTCACCCAGGACCCGAGCACTATCGATGTGAGGAAAGATGAACTTCGCCAAGTCCCGCGCCGCCCAGACCTCCGAGCTGGAGCGGACGTACATCGAGCGCGTGAACCTGGCCGTCGCCGAGGACCGCTACGACCTGGTCGACCGGCTGGCCGCCGAGTTCGACACCGAGCTCGAGCGCCTGCAGCGCGCCGCCTGACATCTCGCCCAGGGCCGGCGTACGCAGAGCCCGGCGCCGGCGTGTCCGACGCGGCGGGCCGAATTCGGTTTGCGCGACATGTGTTGGTAATCTTGCGTTGCCGTAACTGCGGCCGCGGACAGAGAGTGCCCGGGTGAAGACCAGCCCCGGTGCGCCGCGCAACGGATTCGAGAGGAGATCGCGTGTCGGTCGACGCTGCGACGAAGAAGAAGATCATCGACGAGTACGCAACCAGCGAGGGCGACACGGGTTCCCCTGAAGTCCAGGTTGCGATCCTGACCCACCGCATCGCGGAGCTCACCGAGCACCTGAAGGAGCACAAGCACGACCACCACAGCCGTCGTGGGCTCCTGCTGCTGGTCGGTCAGCGCCGCCGGTTGCTGAACTACCTGTCGAGGAAGGACATCAGCCGCTACCGGTCCCTGATCGAGCGGCTCGGCCTTCGCCGATGATCACGTAAGGAGCGGTCACCTCTCGGTGACCGCTCCTCGCATATCCACCCACAACTGAATACGTAATCAACGACAACGGGACGACGCGTTGCGTGACGGAGTTTGACCGGTCCTCGGTAGTGACCTTCGGGACGACACATCTGCCCCGCGGGCCTCGATCGAAGACCGGTACCCCGCACTCGCGCCTCGCAGTCGTTCCAGGCAAGAGAGGGGTATCCCGTGACGGGAACCACCAGCGCGCCCATGGAGGGCGCCGAGTACGCCGAAGCAACCATCGACAACGGCAGCTTCGGAACCCGCACCATCCGCTTCGAGACCGGACGTCTCGCCAGGCAGGCCGCCGGCTCGGCCGCGGCGTACCTGGATGACGACACCATGGTGCTGTCGGCCACGACGGCCAGCAAGAAGCCCAAGGACCAGTTCGACTTCTTCCCGCTGACGGTGGACGTTGAGGAGCGGATGTACGCCGCCGGCCGGATCCCCGGCTCGTTCTTCCGCCGCGAAGGCCGTCCGTCCGAGGAGGCCGTCCTGACCTGCCGGCTGATCGACCGCCCGCTGCGGCCGTCGTTCGTGTCCGGCCTGCGCAACGAGATCCAGGTCGTCATCACGGTCCTGGCGCTGAACCCGGACAAGCTGTACGACGTGCTGGCGATCAACGCCGCTTCGATGTCCACCCAGCTCGCCGGGCTGCCGTTCTCCGGTCCGATCGGCGGCGTCCGCGTCGCGTTGATCGACGGCCAGTGGGTGGCGTTCCCCACCCACAGCGAGCTCGAGGACGCGGTCTTCGACATGGTTGTCGCGGGCCGGGTGACCGAGACCGGTGACGTCGCGATCATGATGGTAGAGGCCGAGTCGACCCCGGGCACCTTCGACGCCGTCGCCGCCGGCAAGCAGGCGCCGACCGAGGAGGTCGTGGCCGAGGGCCTGGAGGCCTCGAAGACGTTCATCAAGGCCCTCGTCGAGGCGCAGGCCGACCTGGCCTCGCGGGCCGCCAAGCCGACCGGCGAGTTCCCGGTCTTCCCGGACTACGCCGAGGACGCGTTCGCCGCGGTCGAGAGGGCGGCGGCCGAGGAACTGGCCCCGATCCTCACCATCGCCGGCAAGGCGGAGCGGGAGTCGAAGACCGACGAGCTGAAGGCCTCCGTGGTCGAGCGGCTCGCCGGCGACTTCGAGGGTCGCGAGAAGGAGCTGTCCGCGGCGTTCCGGTCGCTGACCAAGAAGCTGGTCCGGCAGCGGGTGCTCACCGAGAAGGTCCGGATGGACGGCCGCGGTCTGGCCGACATCCGGCCGCTGACCGCGCAGGTGCGGGTACTGCCGCGGGTGCACGGCTCGGCGCTGTTCGAGCGCGGCGAGACCCAGATCATGGGCGTCACCACGCTGAACATGCTCCGGATGGAGCAGCAGCTGGACACGCTGTCGCCGGAGACCCGCAAGCGCTACATGCACAACTACAACTTCCCGCCGTACTCGACCGGTGAGACCGGCCGGGTGGGTTCGCCGAAGCGGCGCGAGATCGGCCACGGCGCGCTCGCGGAGCGGGCCCTGGTGCCGGTGCTGCCGTCGCGCGAGGACTTCCCGTACGCGCTGCGCCAGGTGTCCGAGGCACTCGGCTCCAACGGGTCCACCTCGATGGGCTCGGTGTGCGCCTCGACGCTGTCGCTGCTGTCCGCCGGTGTGCCGCTGAAGGCTCCGGTCGCGGGTATCGCGATGGGCCTGATCTCGGGCGAGGTCGACGGCAAGACGGAGTACGTCGCGCTGACCGACATCCTCGGCGCCGAGGACGCGTTCGGCGACATGGACTTCAAGGTCGCCGGCACCAAGGACTTCGTCACCGCGCTGCAGCTGGACACCAAGCTGGACGGCATCCCGGCCAGCGTGCTGGCGGGTGCGCTGACCCAGGCCAAGGACGCCCGGCTGACCATCCTGGACGTGATGGCCAAGGCCATCGACGCTCCGGGTGAGATGAGCGAGTTCGCCCCGCGGGTGATCTCGGTCAAGGTCCCGGTGGACAAGATCGGCGAGGTCATCGGCCCCAAGGGCAAGATGATCAACCAGATCACCGAGGACACCGGCGCCGACATCTCGATCGAGGACGACGGCACCGTGTACATCGGCGCCACCGACGGTCCGTCGGCGGAGGCCGCCCGGGCCGCCATCAACGCGATCGCGAACCCGACCATGCCGGAGAAGGGCGAGCGCTACCTGGGCACCGTGGTGAAGACCACGAACTTCGGTGCGTTCATCTCGCTGCTGCCCGGCAAGGACGGCCTGCTGCACATCTCGAAGCTGCGCGCGCTGGCGGGCGGCAAGCGGGTCGAGGCGGTCGAGGACGTGCTGACGGTCGGCCAGAAGCTCCAGGTCGAGATCGCCGAGATCGACGACCGCGGCAAGCTGTCGCTCATCCCGGTCGTCGAGGACGAGAAGGCTGACACCAAGTCGCAGTCCGGCGGCGACATCGAGTCGCCCGCGGACGAGTGACCAGGGCCGTCACCCGCACGTTGCTGAGCCCGGCGGAGGGCGGTCCGGTCACCCGGACCGTCCTCCCGTCCGGGCTCCGCGTGCTTTCGCAGACCGTGCCGGGCTTCCGGACGGTGACGTTCGGTGTCTGGGTGGGAGTCGGCTCCCGGGACGAGACGCCTGCCCTGTCCGGCGCGACGCACTTCCTGGAGCACCTGCTGTTCAAGGGCACCCGGCGCCGCGACGCGCTGGAGATCTCCGCGGCGCTGGACGCCGTCGGCGGTGAGATGAACGCCTTCACCGCCAAGGAGTACACCTGCTACTACGCGCGGGTGCTGGACACGGACCTGCCGCTGGCCGTGGACGTGATCTGCGACATGATCACCTCGGCCACCTGCACCAGCGCGGACGTGGAGAGCGAGCGCGACGTCATCGACGAGGAGATCGCGATGCACGCCGACGAGGTCTCCGACCACATCCACGACCTGTTCGCAGAGCAGCTGTGGGCCTCGCACCCGCTCGGCCGTCCGATCACCGGTACGCCGCAGACCGTGGCCGGGCTGTCCCGGGCGCAGATCACCGGCTGGTACCGGCGGCGCTACAAGCCGTCCAACATCGTCGTGTCGGTGGCGGGCAACGTCGAGCACAACGACGTCGTACGGCTGGTGCGCAAGGCGTTCGAGGAGCACTGGGTCACTGACGAGGCCAGTCCGGCGCCGGTCCGCACCGGTGCCGGACCTGTGCCGGCCGCCGGCGGGGTGCGGGTGCACCACCGCGAGGTCGAGCAGGCGCACCTGGTGCTCGGAATGCCCGGGTTGGTCCGCAACGACGAGCGACGGTACGCCGCCGGGGTGCTGCACGGCGTGGTCGGCGGCGGGATGTCGTCCCGGCTGTTCCAGGAGGTGCGGGAGAAGCGCGGCCTGGCGTACTCGGTGTTCACGTTCGGCGCGGCGTTCGCCGATGCCGGCATGGTCGGGGTCTACGCCGGCTCGCTGCCGAAGAAGGCGCCCGAGGTGCTGGACGTGGTCCGCGGCCAGCTCGCCGCGGTCGCCCGGGACGGGATCACCCCTGACGAGCTGCTCCGCGGCAAGGGCCAGCTGCGCGGCTCGGTCGTGATGGGGCTCGAGGATACCGGCGCCAAGATGACCCGGATCGCGAAGGCCGAGCTGGTCTACGGCGAGCTGCCGACCGTCGACGAGATCCTGCACCGGATCGACGCGGTCACCCTGGACGACGTCGCCGCCCTCGCCAGCGAGCTCTACGCCTCCGACCCCGCCCTCACAGTCGTAGGCCCCTTCGACGACAACACCACCTTCACCCTCTGATCCGCCGCCGCCCCGGCACTCCGCGTGGTTAGCCACGCCAAGTGCGGGTCTACCCCGGCTGTGCACGGGGCGAACCCACACTTCGCCGGGTTAACCACGCGACGTGTGGGTATGCGTCGGCTGGTACGACGTGGGTGACGCCGCACACTTCGCGTGGTCAACCACGCCAACTGCGGGTCCACCCCGGCTATGCGCGGGGCGAACCCACACTTCGCCGGGTTAACCACGCGAAGCGCGGGTGCCCCGGGGTGTGCGCCGGGTGATCCGCACGTGGGCGGGTTCGCCACGCGAAGTGCGGGTCTGCCCTGGCTGTGCGCGGGGTTGACCCGCACTTCGCCGGGTTAACCACGCGAAGTGTGGTGGGGGCGGAATGGGGGTGCGGTGGTGATGAGAGTGTTGGGGGCATGACGATTCGGGTGGCGGTGCTCGGGGCGAAGGGGCGGATGGGGTCGCAGACCTGCCGGGCGGTGGAGGCCGCGGAGGACTGCGAGCTGGTGGCCGCGCTGGACGTCGGCGACGACCTGGACGCGCTGGTCGAGGCCAGCCCGCAGGTCGTGGTGGACTTCACGCATCCCGAGTCGGTGATGGGCAACCTGGCCTGGTGCATCGCGCACGGCATAGACAGCGTGGTCGGCACCACCGGGTTCGACGCGGCGAGGCTGGACCGGCTGCGCGAGCTGCTCGCCGACGCGCCGGACATCGGCGTACTGATCGCGCCGAACTTCTCGATCGGCGCGGTGCTGATGATGCGGTTCGCGGCCCAGGCGGCCCGGTTCTACGAGTCGGTCGAGATCGTCGAGCTGCACCACCCGGACAAGGCCGACGCGCCGTCTGGTACGGCGCGTCGTACCGCCGAGCTGGTCGCGGCCGCCAGAGCCGAGGCCGGCCGGGACTCGGTACCGGACGCCACCAGTGCCGAGCTGCCCGGCGCCCGCGGCGCGGACGTGGACGGGATCCGGGTGCACGGGGTCCGGCTGCGCGGGCTGGTCGCGCACCAGGAGGTGCTGTTCGGCGACGCGGGGGAGACGCTCACCATCCGGCACGACTCGCTGGACCGGGAGTCGTTCATGGCCGGGGTGCTGCTCGGGGTCCGCCGGGTCGGCGACGCGCCCGGGCTCACCGTCGGTCTCGAGCACTTCCTCGACCTGGACTGAGAGTGACCGCCAAGCGCGTCGTGGCGGTGCTGGTCGTCGTCTTCGTCGTGTACGCCGGGCTGGTCGGCTGGCGCGGGGTGCTGCTGGTCGCCGAGGGTGGGACGGTACCCGTGCTGCTCGGGCTCGCCGTGATCGTGTTTCCACTGGTCGGCCTGTACGTCGTGTGGCGGGAGCTGCGGTTCGGCCTGGCCACCCAGACACTGGCGCGCGAGCTCGAGGCGGCTGGCGAGCTGCCGGTCGACGACCTGCCGCGGCGGCCGTCCGGCCGTCCGGAGCGGGCTGCCGCCGACGCTGCGTTCGAGGTCCGCAAGGCCGCTGTGGAGGCAGCACCGGCTGACTGGCGGGCCTGGTTCGCGCTCGCCACCGCCTACGACGCCGCCGGTGACCGCCGCCGGGCCCGGGAGGCCATGCGTACCGCGATCCGGCAGCACGGCTGACAGACTCGCTTGCCTCGGTCTACGGTTGCGGGACCGGCGCGCTGCCAAGCGCCGGCTGGAAGTGGTGGGGTGAGACCTTGGAAGCGGGCATGGGGGCCGGTGACGAACAGCCCGTCTTCGGCGAGCTGCTGCGCCGGCACCGGCGTGCCGCCGGGCTGTCCCAGGAGGATCTGGCCCGCCGCGCCGGCCTCAGTGTCGACGCGATCGCGGCGCTGGAACGCGGCCGCCGCCGCGCGCCCCGCCAGCTCACCGTGCGGCTGCTCGCCGAAGCACTCGGCCTCGACCCGGCCGCGCAGAGCGCGTTCGTTGCCGCCAGCAGTGAGTCCGCCCCGCCGCTGACTCCGCGGCCGCCGCCGCTGGCGCCTGACGAGCTGGTCGGGCGCGCCACCGAGCTGAGCCAGGCCACCGCCGCGCTCACCGGCCGGGCCCGGCTGCTGACGTTGACCGGTCCCGGTGGCGTCGGCAAGACCCGGCTCGCGATGGCCACCGCGGTCGCCGCCGGCGAGGCACTGGCCGCGCCGGTCGCGTGGGTGCCGCTGGCTCCGGTGGCCGACAACGAGGGGGTGGCCGTCGCCGCCGCGGCGGCGCTCGGGCTGCGGCCGGTGGACGGCACCGCGGTGGCCGGGCTGGCCGAGGCGCTGGCGGGCCAGCGGCTGCTGCTGGTGCTGGACAACTGCGAGCACCGGGTCGGCGCCGCGGCCGCGCTGGCCGCCGAGCTGCTCGGCCGGTGCCCGGGGGTACGGGTGCTGGCCACCAGCCGCGAGCTGCTCAAGGTGCCCGGCGAGCAGGTGCTGTCGGTGCCGGCCCTCACCGTGCCCGACGAGCAGTCGCCGCCGGACCGGGTCAGCCGGTCACCGGCGGTACGGCTGTTCCTGCGCCGGGCCGGCGACCGGGGCGAGACGCCGGACCCGGACCAGCTGCCGGTGGTCGCCCGCATCGTCCGCCGGCTCGACGGGCTGCCGCTGGCGATCGAGCTCGCCGCCGCCCGGACCAACGTGCTCACCGTCGAGCAGCTGGCGTCCGAGCTGGCCGACTCGTTCGAGCTGCTCGCCGACGACGCCAGTACCGCGCCGGCCCGGCAGCGGACGATGAGCGACGCGATCGGCTGGAGCCACGACCTGCTGGAGTCCGCGGACCGGAAGGCGTTCGCCGCCCTGTCGGTGTTCGCCGGCGGCTGGAGCCTGGACGCGGCGGCCGCGGTGCTGGAGAGCCGGCGGCCGGCCGCGATGTCGGCGCTCGGCCGGCTGGCGGACCGGTCGCTGATCCGGGTCCGCCGCGGGCCCGGCGAGGCGCGCTACGAGATGCTCGCGGTGATCCGGGAGTACGCCGCCGAGCAGCTCCGGCTGTCCGGGTCGTACGACGAGGTGGCTGGCCGGCACGCGTCGTACATGGGGGAGCTGGTCGGCACCGCCGACGCCGGGCTGCGCGGCCCGGAACAGTCGGGCTGGCTGGACCGGCTCGACCGGGAGCTGGAGAACCTGCGAGCGGCGCTGACCTGGGCCCTCGGGGCAGGGGAGGCGGGCCTCGCGGTCCGGCTGGCCGGGTCGGCCTGGACGTTCTGCTACCTACGAGGCCTTTACGCGGAGGGGCACGGCTGGCTGGACCGGGCGCTGCGGCTCGCCGGCGGGCACCGCGACCAGCACGTTGCCCGCGCGCTGCTCGGCGCCGGCACGCTGTCGTTCCTGCAGTGTGAGTATGACGACGCCGCGACCCGGCTGGATCAGGCGCTGACGGCGTACTCCGAGCTCGGCGACGAGTCCGGCACCGCGCTCACCCTGCAGCGGCTCGGCAGCATCGCCCGGGAGCGGGCGTCGTACGCCGACGCGGAGGCGCTGCACCGGCAGAGCCTGGACCTGTACAGCCGGCTCGGGGACCGGTCCGGCACCGCGTGGGCGCACAACCATCTCGGCTTTGTCGCCTGGCTGCGCGGCGATCTCGAGACCGCCGTGCAGGAGTGTGACACCGCTCGGACCGCGTTCGAGCAGCTGGGCGACGGCGAGGGCACCGCGTGGTCGCTGATCAGCCTCGGGGTGGTCGCCCAGTACGGCGCGGACCTGCACCGGGCCGAGGGGCTGCTGCGGGAGAGCCTGCAGCTGTCCCAGCAGCTCGGGTACCGCGAGGGAGTCGCGTGGTCGCTGAACCAGCTCGGCGTGGTCGAGCGCCGGCGCGGCCGGACCGAACGAGCCGTGCACCTGCTGGACGAGAGCCTGGCCGAGCACCGCGATCTCGGCGACCGGTGGCGGACCGCGAGCGTGCTCGAGGAGCTCGCAGGTGTCGCGCAGCAGCGCGGCCGGTCGCCGTACGCCGCCTTCCTGCTCGGCGCCGCGGACGCGATCCGCGAGCAGATCGGTGCACCGGTGCCGCTGTGTGAGCGCGAGGACCGGGACGCGACGCTGGCCGCGGTCCACGAGGCGGTCGCACCCGAGCTGCTCACCAAAGCCTGGCAGGCCGGCCGGACAGCACCGCTGCACGCGGTCGTCGACGGCTATCCACAGGTGCCGTCGGGCGGCGCGCGGGCCTCGCCCGGAAGGTCCCCCACGCAGGACTTCTGAACCGGACATGCCCCGAACGTGTCTCGGTCGGCTGCGCTTTACCCCCCGGGCCCGGCCCCCCAGCAGGTCCCCGTATTGCGCAGCCGACCGATAACTCTCCGGTGACTCTCCCCGATACCGGCCTCCGTTCCGCGTCGGCTGCCGGCGTCCCCTCGGATGTCACCTAGAGTGGCGGACAACGATGGCTACGCCCAGCGACATTGCCCTGACATCACCCTGACAAGGCCGGGCAATGGTCACTCTGCGAAACCGGCCAGCCGCGTGCGGGGGTCGCCGACCACGCCTCACGAGACCTAGAAGGCCAGCCGGAGGAGTGCGGTCGTCGCCGCGGCGGCGAAGACGACCACCAGGAACGGCGCGCGCAGCAGCAGCGCGGCCACCGCCACGGCCAGCCCGGCCAGCCGGGCGTCGACGACGACCGTCTCGCCGTCGGCGAACGTCTGCACGCCGACCAGCGCCGCGAGCAACGCGACCGGCAGCAACGCCGCGATCCGTCGTACCGTCGGCCGCTCGAGCACCCCGTGCGGGATCGACAGCCCGAGCAGCTTGAACAGGTAGCACCCGGCCGCGGCGGCGAGCACCCCGATCCACAGGTTCATCGCTGCCACCTGAACAATCCGGCCAGCACCGCCGCGAGCCCGGCGACCATCACCGGTACGCCCGCCGGCACCAGCGGCACCACGGCCACCGCGAGCGCGGCCGCTCCCACCGCGACCACCCGGGTCATCGTGCTCGACAGCCGTGGCCAGAGCAGTGCCAGGAACGCCGCGGACGACGCCGCGTCCAGCCCGTACGACTGCGGGTCGCCGAGCTGGGCGCCGGCCAGCGCACCGACCAGGGTGGTCAGGTTCCAGAGCACGAACAGGATGCCGCCGCCGTACCAGAACCCGGCCCGGGCCAGGGCCGGGTCCTCGTGCGCGACGGCCTGCGCGGTGGACTCGTCGATGACCAGCTGTGCGCCGAGCGGCCTGCGCCAGCCGCGCAGGTTCAGCAGCGAGGCGAGCCGGAGCCCGTAGAACGCGTTGCGGGCGCCGAGCATCCAGGCCGTGGCCACCCCGGACAGCACCGAGCCGCCGGACCCCAGGATGCCGACCAGCGCGAACTGCGAGGCGCCGGTGAAGATCAGCAGCGACATCGCGCAGGCCTGCCAGACGTCGAAGCCGCTGCTCGTCGCGAGGGCGCCGAACGAGAGCCCGTACGCCGCGGTGGCGACGGCGACACCGATCGCGGTGCGCCGGATGTCGGCGACCGTGGCGGCTGCCTCGGCCACGTCAGTCGTCGGACTGGGTACCGCGCGGGTCCGTGTGCAGCCGGACCTGCTTGACCCGGACGTTGCCGTCGCCGTACAGGTCCAGCTCGCGGTGCGCGCCGTCGGGCGCCCAGCCGGACTCGGTGAGGAAGCCGCGCAGGGTGTCGTCGGTGGCGTTCAGCCAGATCGTGGCCCGGCTGAAGCCGTCCGCGCTGAGCGTGTCCGCGACCGCGTTCAGCAATCGCGAGCCGTGCCCGGCCCGGGTGTCGTCGGGGTGCACGCAGAACTCGGCGACCAGCGCGTCCGTGGCCGGGTCGGCGTCCGGGTCGTCCGACGCGGTGGTGGCGGCGAACCCGGCCACCCGGTCGTGGTCGAGCGCGACCAGGACCCGGTTCCGGGCCTCGCCGGGGGCCAGCAGCGCCGCCCGCCAGGTCTCGGCGAACCGGTCCGGCTCCAGCGCGTCCAGCACCTCGGGCGGCAGCAGCCCGTCGTACGAGACCCGCCACGCGGCCAGCTGGACCTCGCCGATCGCCCCCGCCTCCGCCGGCAACGCCAGCCGCACCTGTGTCTCCGCCGTAGCCATGCCCCGATCCTCGCATCACCGGCGCCACGCTCGAGCACCGGTAGATGTGACAGCTTCTGTCGGAAAGATCGCATTGGTGTCACATCTGGGTTATCGTGGGGTCATGAGCACGGATGTCTTCCAGGCGACGATCGACGCCGACGGCCGGATCGAGCCGCGGGACGCGATGCCGGACGGGTACCGCAAGACCCTGATCCGGCAGATAGCGCAGCACGCGCACTCCGAGATCATCGGCATGCAGCCGGAGGGCAACTGGATCAGCCGGGCGCCGTCGCTGCGCCGCAAGGCGATCCTGATGGCCAAGGTGCAGGACGAGGCCGGCCATGGTCTGTACCTGTATGCCGCTGCGGAGACCCTCGGCGTGGACCGGTCCGAGCTGCTCGACCTGCTGCACGCCGGGCGGCAGAAGTACTCCAGCATCTTCAACTACCCGACGCTGACCTGGGCCGACATCGGCGCGATCGGCTGGCTCGTGGACGGCGCCGCGATCGTGAACCAGGTGCCGCTGTGCCGCTGCTCGTACGGGCCGTACGCACGGGCGATGGTCCGGATCTGTAAGGAGGAGTCGTTCCACCAGCGGCAGGGGTTCGAGATCCTGCACAAGCTGTGCAACGGCACCGACGCGCAGTTGGCGATGGCGCAGGACGCACTCGACCGTTGGTGGTGGCCGAGCCTGATGATGTTCGGCCCGCCGGACACCGAGTCGACGCACTCGGAGCAGTCGATGGCGTGGGGGATCAAGCGGCACAGCAACGACGAGCTGCGGCAGCGGTTCGTGAACATGACGGTGCCGCAGGCCGAGGTGCTCGGGCTGCGGATCCCGGACGACGGTCTTCGGTACGACGAGGAGTCCGGGCGCTGGTCGTTCACCCAGCCGGACTTCACCGAGCTGTACGAGGTGGTCAAGGGCAACGGTCCGTGCAACGCCGAGCGCCTGGCGAACCGGGTCAAGGCGCATGAGGACGGTGCCTGGGTCCGCGAGGCGGCGCAGGCCTATGCGGCGAAGAAGGCCGAGGCGGCCGCGTGAGCACCAAGGACTGGCCGCTGTGGGAGGTGTTCGTGCGGTCCCGCCGGGGACTGTCGCACGGGCATGTCGGCAGCCTGCACGCGCCGGACGCGCAGATGGCGTTGCGGAACGCGCGGGACGTGTACACCCGCCGCCAGGAGGGCGTGTCGATCTGGGTAGTGCCGGCGTCCGCGATCACCGCGTCCAGCCCGGACGAGAAGGACGAGTTCTTCGACCCGGCTGGCGACAAGATCTACCGGCACCCGACGTTCTACGAGATCCCCGAGGGCGTCGAGCACCTGTGAACACCGACCTGTTCGCCTACACCCTCCGGCTCGGTGACGACGCGCTGGTCGCCGCGCAGCGGATGGGGGAGTGGATCGCCAATGCTCCCCAGCTCGAGGAGGACGTTGCCCTGGGCAACATCGGTCTCGACCAGCTCGGTCAGGCCCGGTCGCTGCTGTCCTACGCGGCCGAGATCGAGGGAGCCGGCCGGACCGAGGACGACCTGGCCTACCTGCGCGACGAGCGCGAGTTCACCAACCTGCTGATCTGCGAGCGCCCGAACGGCGACTTCGCCGTCACGATCGCGCGGCTGCTGTACTTCGCCACCTACCAGCACCTGCTGTACGACGCCCTGCAGGGCTCGTCCGACGAGACGCTGAGCGGGGTCGCCGGCAAGGCGGTGAAGGAGGTCGCGTACCACGTCGACCACGCCACCCAGTGGGTGCTCCGGCTCGGTGACGGTACCGAGGAGAGCCACCGGCGGATGCAGGCCGGACTTGACCAGCTGTGGCCGTACACGGGCGAGATGCTCGCGTCCGACGACCTGGTAGGGCGCCTGGCGGGCGTGGCCGTGGACCCGTCGGGTTTCGCCGACGAGTGGCATCGCCGGGTGCGGGACGTGATCGAGACCTCGACCTGTGCGGCACCGGAGGCGTCGTACCAGCACACCGGCGGTCGCGACGGCCGGCACACTGAGGCGATGGGCTACCTGCTCGCCGAGCTCCAGCACGTCGCCCGTTCCCACCCTGGAGCGACCTGGTGACCCGCCAGTCCTTGCGTCCGCCGAACCCGAGCCAGGCTCACGCGCCTTCGGCGGACGCACTGCGGATCCGGGAGGCGGTCGGGCAGGTGCTGGACCCGGAGGTGCCGGTGCTGACGATCGAGGACCTGGGCGTGCTGCGGGACGTGCGGGTGGACGGAGACCGGGTCACGGTGGTGGTCACGCCGACGTACTCGGGCTGCCCGGCGATGGACGTGATCCGGACCCGGATCGGCGACACCCTGGACGAGCTCGGCGTGGCGTCGTACGAGATCGAGACGGTGCTCGCGCCGGCGTGGACGACGGACTGGATGAGCGACGATGGCAAGCGCAAGCTGACCGAGTACGGGATCGCGCCGCCGACCGGCCGCCGCGCGGTCGGCGGTCCGGTGGCGCTGACGCTGACCATCCGTTGTCCGCTGTGCGGGTCGCCGGACACCAGCGAGCTGAGCCGGTTCGGCTCGACCGCGTGCAAGTCGCTGTGGCGCTGCAACTCCTGCCGTGAGCCTTTCGACCACTTCAAGGCGATCTGACATGGCCGAGACCGCCACAGCGACCAGGCGGCGGCATGCCGTCTTCCATCCACTGAGCGTGCAGGCGATCGAGCCGCTGACCGACGACGCGGTGGCGATCACCTTCGAGGTACCGGACGAGCTGAAGGACGAGTTCGAGTTCACCGCGGGCCAGCACCTGAACATCCGCACCGCCGGCGCCGGCGACGACACCCGGCGCAGCTACTCGATCTGCTCGCCGGCCGGGTCCGGGGTGCTGCGCATCGCGGTCAAGGTGATCCCGGGCGGGCACTTCTCGGCGTACGCCGCGACCGGCATGAAGGTCGGCGACGTGGTGGACGTGATGACTCCGCTCGGCCGGTTCAACACACCGCTGGACCCGGCCAACGCCAAGCATTACGCGTTCGTCGCGGCCGGCAGCGGGATCACCCCGGTGCTGTCGCTGATCGCGACCACGCTCGCGGTCGAGCCGCACAGCCGGGTCACGCTGCTGTACGGCAACCGCACCGCCGGCTCGGTGATGTTCGCCGACGAGCTCGCCGACCTCAAGGACTCGTACGCCGAGCGGCTGCACCTGGTCCACGTCCTGTCGCGCGAGTCGACCGGGGTCGAGCTGTTCAACGGCCGCATCGACGCAGACCGGCTGAGCCGGATCCTCGACACGATCCTGCCGGCGGACAGCGTGGACGAGTGGTTCCTGTGTGGCCCGTACGCGATGGTCGTCGGCGCCCAGGAGGTGCTCACCGGACGCGGCGTGGAGCGCAGGCACATCCACGCGGAGCTGTTCCACGTCGGCGACATCCCGCCGCCGCCCGCCGAGCAGGCCGCGCCGGTGGACGAGGACGCGGCCGAGGTGACGGTGGTGCTGGACGGCAGACGGTCCACTTTCGGGCTGAAGGAGCACGACAAGCCGGTCCTGGACGCCACGCTGGCGGTCCGATCGGACGCGCCGTTCGCGTGCAAGGGCGGCGTCTGCGGCACATGCCGAGCGAAGCTAGTCGACGGCACCGTCCGGATGGACACCAACTGGGCCCTGGAACCGGACGAGGTGCGAGCAGGTTACGTCCTCACCTGTCAGTCCCACCCCACCAGCCCGACCGTCACCCTCGACTACGACGCCTGAGCCGTACGGCGTCTGACCCAAAATCTGACCCAGCATCGCCGACTGGACCCAATCGCCAAGGTGTGTCCGCGCCGAGTGGACGCGAGTTTCAGCCCGCCCCGGCCAACCTGGAACATGCGACCAGTGGAGGCCAACACACCCTGGAACTCGGGTCCAGTCGGCGCCAAAAGGGGGAGGTCAGGGGCGGCGGGTCGCGCGCATCTCTTGCTCGAGGCGCCATGTGGCGCCGCCGTCGTCGGAGATCTCGCCGCGCCAGACGAACGAGTCCGGCTTGATGTCGTTGAACGACCACCGGATCGGGCGACCGTCGGACTGCTCGCCCTGCTGCATGATCCGGTCACCGGCGCGGCGGCCGACCAGGCTGCAGTACGAGCCCCACTTCGGCGCGACCCACTGGACCCGCCAGGCGTCGATGGCCGGGTCGTAGGCGCGCACCGTCGTGCCGAAGCCGCGCTCCGGCGAGCCCCAGAGGTCCTGGACCGCTCGGCCGTCGAGCACCCAGCCGAAGTGCACCTCACCGCGGCTGTCGAACCACTCGCCGCGCTCCTCGTCGTACTGGTGGTTGTCGATATCCCAGGAGCCGACGAACTGGCCGTACAGGCCGGCGTTGTCGCCGAGATCGGGATGCGGCCCGTCGGCGGACAGGTACGGAATGATCGGGTTGTCCATGCAGTCCAGCCTGGCTGGATCGTCGCCGCGAGTCTTGAACGATCTTGCGCTCATCTTGTCGGTGCGGACGCATAGCGTGGACCCGTGCTCGAGTCACGGACGCTGGTCGACACCGCGGAGGCGACCGTCGCCGAGGTGCGCTGCCTGCACGAGCAGCCGGGCTGGTCGGCCCTCGAGCCCGTCAGGCGGTTCGGGGTGGTGCTGGTGCGGTCCGGGGTGTTCCGGCGCGAGGTCGACGGTGCGGAGGCGGTGGTCGACGCGTGCGCGGGCTATGTGCAGCGGCCGGGGAGTGAGCAGCGGTTCAACCATCCGGCGGGCGACGACGTCTGCACGTTCGTGTCGCTGCCGGCGGCCGAGCTCGAGCTGGTCACCCGTGGAGCAGAGCTGTCCAGGGACGCGCCGGTGCTCACGTCGGCGGCGGTCGACCTCGGGCACCGGGCGCTGGCCGCCAGGGCACGGGCCGGGACGGCGGCACCGGACGAGCTCGCGGAGCGAGCCGTCGTCCTGGTCGGCGGCGTGCTGGCCGGGCTGGCGCCCGACGCGGTCGCGGCAGGCTTCCCGGTGGCACGGTCGGCGCACCGGGCGGCCGACCAGGTCCGGCAGGCGCTGGCGACCGATCCGGGTCTCGGACTGGCGGACCTTGGACGGGTCGCCGGCCTGTCGTCGTACCACGTGAGCCGGGTGTTCCGGCGGACGACGGGCGTGACGATCAGCGCGTTCCGGTCCCGGCTCAAGGTGCGGCAGGCACTGGACCGGCTGGCCGCCGGCGAGCGGGACCTGGCCGCGCTCGCGATCGGCTCACGGTTCGCCGACCAGGCGCATCTGACCCGCGTTGTGCGGCGGGAGACCGGCCGCACGCCCGGTCAGCTGCGGGCCTTGCTCGCCCCCTGACCGCTCGGGCCGGAACCGGTCTGGGCGGACGCTGTCGTGAGTATCACCACCGACCGTGAAATTCGGTGACCGATCGTCGACGTCCGTGGCATTCCAAGAAAATTCTCCTGATCCGTGTAACACCTGGCCGGGCTCCAGCGATAGGACGAGTGAGCCTGGTGGCTGCCCGGACCCCCGAGCGGACAGCCACCAGGCTCTATCCATATCCATGCCCAACGACCGGGCCCGCTTGCCAGGCCCGCGTGTCGTGCCGGTGCACCCCGACACCTGACGGACACGGACCGGTAGCCTGACGCTCATGGCCACTGCAGCACCTTCCACCCCTTCGCACACTCCGTTCGGCCGGGTCGGCACCGCGATGGTGACCCCCTTCGACTCCGAGCGGGCGCTCGATCTGGACGCCGCCCAGCGGCTCGCCAGCCACCTCGTCGACCACGGCAGCGACGCGCTCGTGATCAGCGGTACGACGGGGGAGTCGCCGACCACGAACGACAAGGAGAAGGCGGACCTGCTCCGGGTCGTGCTGGAGGCGGTCGGGGACCGCGCCACGATCGTCGCGGGCGTCGGCAGCTTCGACACCGCGCATACGGTGTCCGCGGCGCGGGCGGCCGAGGCGATCGGCGCGCACGGGCTGCTGGTCGTCACGCCGTACTACAACAAGCCGCCGCAGGACGGCATCCGGCAGCACTTCACCGCGGTCGCAGACGCGACCGGCCTGGACGTGATGCTGTACGACGTCCCGGCCCGGACGGCGATGAAGATCGCCACCGAGACACTGCTGCAGCTCGCCGAGCACCCGCGGATCGTCGCGGTCAAGGACGCCAAGGGCGACCTCGCTGCCACCACGAAGGTGCTCGCCAACACCGACCTGGCGATCTACAGCGGCGCGGACGAGCTCAACCTGCCGCTGTTGGCGATGGGCGCCGTCGGCATGGTCAGCGTGGTCGGGCACGTCGCGGGCGACGACTACCGGGCGATGGTGGAGGCCGTCGACGTCGGTGACCTGGCGAGCGCTCGCGAGATCGACCGGCGACTGGTGCCCGCGGTCGAGGCGATCATGACCCGCACTCAGGGCGCGATCATGGCCAAGGCGGCGCTCAAGCTGACCGGCGTACTGGAGCACGCCACCATGCGACTGCCGCTGGTGGATGCGACCCCCGAACAGGTGGACTGGCTGACCACGGACCTCAAGACCGCGGGTCTCCTGCGATGAGTCATCCGCATCCCGATCTGTCCGCGCCCGGTCCGCTCAGTCCGGGCGCGCTCCGCGTCATCCCGCTCGGTGGTCTCGGCGAGGTCGGCCGGAACATGACCGTCTTCGAGTACGACGGCAAGCTGCTGATCGTCGACTGCGGTGTGTTGTTCCCGGAGGAGAACCACCCCGGCGTCGACCTGATCCTGCCGGACTTCGAACCGATCCGTGGCCGGCTGGACGACATCGAGGCGGTCGTCCTCACACACGGGCACGAGGACCACATCGGCGCCGTGCCGTACCTGCTGCGGGAGCGGCTGGACCTCCCGCTGATCGGCTCCCGGCTGACGCTCGCGCTGCTCGAGGCGAAGCTGAAGGAGCACCGGCACCGCAACGTCCCGCAGATCGTGGTCAAGGAAGGTGACGTGATCACCTTCGGGCCGTTCGAGTGTGAGTTCGTGGCGGTGAACCACTCGATCCCGGACGCGCTCGCGGTGGCGATCCGGACCGGCGCCGGCACCGTGCTGCACACCGGCGACTTCAAGATGGATCAGCTGCCGCTGGACAACCGGATCACCGACCTGCGCGCATTCGCCCGGCTCGGTGAGGAGGGCGTGGACCTGTTCTGCGTCGACTCGACCAACTCCGAGGTGCCGGGCTTCACCACTCTGGAGCGCGACATCTCGCCGGTGCTGGACCGGGTCTTCGCCGGCTCCGACCAGCGGATCATCGTCGCCTGCTTCGCCTCCCACGTGCACCGGGTCCAGCAGGTGATGGACGCCGCGGTGCAGCACGGCCGCAAGGTCGCGTACGTCGGCCGGTCGATGGTGCGGAACATGGGCGTGGCCCGCGACCTGGGCTTCCTCACCGTGCCGGGCGACACGCTGATCGACATGCGCGAGCTGGAGAACCACCCGCCGGAGAAGGTGGTGCTGATCTCGACCGGCTCCCAGGGCGAACCGATGTCCGCATTGTCGCGGATCGCCGCGAACGACCATCACGTGGTGCGGATCCAGCGCGGCGACACCGTCGTACTGGCGTCGTCGCTGATCCCCGGGAACGAGAACTCGGTGTACCGGGTGATCAACGGCCTGACCCGGCACGGCGCGAAGGTCGTACACAAGGGCAACGCCCTCGTCCACGTATCGGGACACGCGAGTGCGGGCGAGCTGCTGTACTGCTACAACATCGTGAAGCCGCGCAACGTGATGCCGATGCACGGCGAGATCCGGCACCTGCACGCGAACGCGGAGCTGGCCCGGCAGACCGGCGTCCCGGCGGACAACGTCGTGGTCGTCGAGGACGGCGTGGTCGTCGACCTGGTGGATCGCAAGGCGAAGGTCGCGGGCAAGGTCGACTGCGGCTACGTGTTCGTGGACGGGTCGACGGTCGGCGACATCACCGAGACCTCGCTGAAGGACCGCCGGATCCTCGGCGACGAGGGATTCATCTCGATCATCGCGGTGATGGACTCGGTGACCGGCAAGCTGACCGCGGGTCCCGAGATCCACGCGCGGGGGTTCGTCGAGGACGACAGCGTGTTCGACGAGGTGAAGCCGCAGATCGAGGCCGAGATCGACAAGGCGATCAGCTCGGGGGTGGACGACACGTACCAGCTGCAGCAGGTGATCCGCCGGGTCGTCGGCAAGTGGGTCAGCGACAAGCTGCGCCGCCGGCCAATGATCATCCCGGTCGTGATCGAGAGCTAAGGGGGACCGGCGGTCATGTCGACAGCCAACGGTTCGGGGCAGCGGCGCCCGACGATGAAGGAGGTCGCGGCGCGGGCGGGGGTCGCGCTCAAGACGGTCTCCCGGGTGGTGAACGAGGAGCCGAACGTCAGCCCAGAGCTGACCGCGAAGGTGCAGCAGGCGATCCAGGAGCTGAACTACACGCCGAACGAGAGCGCCCGGATGCTGCGCCGTGGCAGGACCGGCACCGTCGCGGTGGTGATCCGCGACATCGGCGACCCGTTCTTCGCCTCGCTCGGCCGGGCGGTCGAGCTGTGGGCCCGGTCCACCGGCTCGGTGCTGATGATCGGGCTCACCGACGAGGACCCGGACCGCGAGCGCGACGTCTGCCTGGAGTTCGTGGCGCGGCGGCCGGATGCGCTGATCATGGCGCCGATCGGAGAGACCCAGGAGTACCTGGCGCCACACGTGGATGCCGGCATGGCGGTGGTCACGATCGACCGGCCGGCACACGGGATCGAGGCAGACGCGGTGCTCGCCGACAACGCCGGCGGCATCGACCAGGCCGTCGACCACCTGGTCAAGCTCGGCCACCAGCGGATCGCGTACCTGGGCGACGACGAGCGGATCTTCACCGCTCGGGAACGCGTGGTCGCGTACCGGGCGGCGATGCGGCGGCACGACCTCGAGGTGGACGAGGACATGGTGCACCTGTCCGAGCCGACCACCGAGGGGATCGGGATCACGCTGTCCGCGGTGCTCGACGTGCCGTCGCCGGCGACCGCGATCATCAGCGGCAACAACCGCACCACGGTCGAGGTGCTGCGCGGGCTGGCCGGGCGGCGGGAGCAGGTCGCGCTGGTGTCGTTCGACGACCTGGAGCTCGGCGACCTGCTCACGCCCGGGCTGACCGCGGTCGCGCAGTCCGCGGACGTGATGGCCCGGACCGCGATCCAGCTGATGACCGAACGGCTGCCCGAGCCGCACCGCCCGAGCCGTACCGTCCGTGTCCCGGTCCGGCTCACCATTCGCGGCTCCGGCGAGATCGCACCCTCGACCTGATCCCCGCAAGCCTTGAATGCGGACGTTGGCTCGGACGGACGTGTACGACGGACGTCCACGGACCGGGCTAGGATCACCGCCGTGAGCAATCGCGAGAAGCTGCTGGCCGGCGCGAAACAACTGATCTCCGAGAAGGGCTACGGCCAGATCACCGCGCGGGACCTGGTGACGGTGTCCGAGACCAACCTCGCGTCGATCGGGTACCACTTCGGGTCGAAGGAGGCGCTGCTCACCGAGGCGGTGCTGGACTCGTTCACCAGCTGGGGTGCGGACCTGAAGCGGGCGATCGGCGAGATCGACACCGACGACCCGGCCGAGCGGCTCGCCGCGATCCTGGACACCCTGGTCGGGTTCTTCAGCACCGACCAGAGCTCGACGATCGCGAGCATCGAGGCGTTCGCCCGGTCCCCGCACGCGCCCGAGGTCCGCGAACGACTGGCCGCCGTGTACGCCGACTCCCGCGCCGCGGTCGCGAGCGTGGTGCTCGAGGTCGACCCCGCCGACGTGGACGCACAGCAGGCGCACCGGATCGGGTCGCTCGGCCTGGCCCTGATCGACGGGCTCGCGCTGCAGTGGCTCGTCGACCCGAAGCACGCTCCGTCGGGCTCCGACATCGCCGAGGCGCTCCGAGACCTCGGCGCGCGCCAGCGCTGATTTGTCAGGCAGTTCGCCGCATAGTCACCGGAGCGTCACCGCGTCTGCATAGGGCTGTCTCGGTACATCTACGGCACGAGTGCGAGGACGTCGTCGGCGCTGCCCCAGGACCATGTGACGCCGATCCCGCCGTGGCCGTAGTTGTGGATGCACATCGCGGTTCCGAGCGGCTCCCGTTCGAGCCGCGGTGTGTCCCGCACCGGCCGCAGCCCGGCCTCGACCGCGAGGATCTCTGCACCGGCCAGCCGGGGCTCGACCGCGGTACAGCGGGCCAGGATCTGCTGGGTCGCCGCCGGGTCGGGGGTGCGGTCCCAGTCATCATCGATCTGTACGCCGCCGAGCACCACCCTGTCGCCGTACGGGAAGAACCCGGCCCAGGCGTTCCCCTCCAGTGCGGCCTCGTAGAAGAACGTGTCCAGCCCGGGGTTGGCGACGATCACGTGCTGTCCCTTGACCGCGCGGACCCGGTCGTCACCGACCAGGTCGCGAGCACCGGTCCCGGTGCAGTTCACCACCACCGGTGCCGCCTCGGCGGCCTCGGCCAGGTCGGCGACCCGGCGCAGCACGATCTCGCCGTCGGCGGCGGTGAGCCGGGAGCTCAGATAGTCCAGGTACCGCGGCATGTCCGCGGTCGGCACCTCGACCCAGAACGCGACCGGGAACCCGGCCGACTCGTCCGGGTCGCAGAGCGCGAACCCTGGGATCCGGGACGCCCACGGCGGGGCGTCCCCCGCTCTTGACGCCAGCCGCCCGCGCCCGAGGCGCACACCAGTGTCAGGCTGCTGCGCCAGCTCACGGAAGACGGTGTCGGCGGCCTTGCCCCAGCGGTCCAGCCGCTCGTCGCCGTACGGGAAGTTCGGCCCGCACAGCGCACCCGCCACTGCCGAGGTGGTGTCCCGCGGCTGCTCCGCACTCCACACCGTGACCCGCCGGCCCGACTCGGCCAGCCGGATCGCGCTCGTCAGTCCAACCACACCCGCGCCCACCACGATGACGTCCATGCGGTCCAGCATGGCCCCAGCGCGGTGCCGCGGGCTTGAACGTTCGGGAGATCAAGGCCCTCGCGGACGTCGTGTGGGCTACCAGATCCGTGGGGCGCTGAGGTCGCGCGGGTCGTCGACGGGCTGGCAGCCCTGCTCGGTGACCCGGTAGCCGAACCGCGGCCCGTCGGTCGCCAAGATGCGCACCGCCCGCAGCAGCCGGTCGACGTGCTCGCGGCTGGTGCCCAGGCCGAGGCTGGCCCGGACCGCGGTCGCGCTGCCGGACCCGGCGAGCAGGTGGTCGGTGAGCAGGTGGGCGCAGAACCTGCCGTCCCGCACGCCGATGCCGTACTCGGCCGCCAGCGCCGCCGAGACCAGGGTCGGGTCCAGCCCGTCGATCGTGAACGCGACAGTGCCGACCCGGTCCGCGTCCGGCCCGAACAGGCTGTACGACGTCACACCGGCGATGTCCGCGAGCCCGCCGGTCAGCCGCTGCTGCAGCTGCCGTTCGTGCTGCTCGATCGCCTCCCGGTGCCGCGTGATCGTCGCGCAGGCCGCGGCGAGCGCGATCGCGCCGATCACGTTGGGGGAGCCGCCTTCGTGCCGGGCCGGCCCGTCCGCCCACACCACCGTGCTGTCACTCACCGCGACACTGGCGCCGCCGCCGGCGAGGTACGGCTCCCCGGCCGCAAGCCAGTCGGCGCGGCCGACCAGCGCACCGCAGCCGAACGGCGCGTACAGCTTGTGGCCGGAGATCGCGACCCAGTCCACGCCGAGCGCGGTGATGTCGACCGCCCGGTGCGGCGCGAGCTGGGCCGCGTCCAGGCAGACCCTGGCGCCGTGCGCCTTCGCCACCGCGGCGATCTCGGCGACCGGGAAGAGCTCGCCGGTGACGTTCGACGCGCCGGTGACGCAGACCAGCCGCGGGCCGTCAGGCGCTGCGCGCAGCGCGTCCGCGACCGCGGTCACCGCGGCGGCCGGAGATGCCGGAGGAGCGAGCCGGACGGTCCGGTCGTCCGGCCACGGCAGCAGGGCCGCGTGGTGCTCGGTCTCGAACACGACGACAGTCGTTGCCTGTGGCAAGCACCCGGCGAGCAGGTTGAGCGCGTCGGTGGTCTGCCGGGTGAACACCACCTGGTCGTCCGGCCGGGCGCCGACGAAGGAGTGCACCTCCGCGCGGGCCCGCTCGTACCACTGGGTGGTGATCCGGGACGCGTACCCGTTGCCGCGATGAACCGACGCGTACGACGGCAGTGCGGCGTCCACGGCGCGTCGTACCGCCTCCAGGCAGGGTGCGCTGGCGCCGTGGTCGAGGTTCGCGTAGTCGGTCACCCGGCCGTCGGCCAGCGGTACCAGCAGGTCGGCGCCGGCGGTGGTGGGCAGGTTGCCCGCGGAGGTCAGCGGCAGGTGGGGTGCCCGGTCGGTCGTGGTACAGGCCGGCTCGAGGATGGACAGGATCGACATGCTCAACTCCCGGAGGTCCGCACTTGCCGATCGGGGTCCCGACCGGCCAGGTCCTCACCCGGGGCACCCCACCGCGGTGGAGGGTTGCCGGCCAGCAAGCCGGGGCTTGACGCTGGCGCTCATGACCTGCGCCGACTGTAGGTGGCTGCATGGGCAGACTTCCAGCCCGAATCCCGGTATCCGAGACGCCGTCTCATATTGCAGGCGGGACGAACCCGGGCAGCACCTCCGCCGACTCCAGCGCCCGCGCCACGTCGAGCAGGTCGAGCTCGGACCAGCGAGGTCCGACCAGCTGTACGCCGACGGGCAGGCCGCCGTCGTCCAGCCCGGCCGGCACGGCCAGCGCCGGCTGCCCGGTCAGGTTGGCGAAGACCAGCGGGTGGCCGTGTGCGTCGTACCGCACCTGCTGACCGTCCACGTCCGCGACCGAGCCGTCGGTGTGCGGGAACGCGGTCGTCATCGTCGCGGGCAGCACCAGCGCGTCGACCTCGCTGAAGTATCGCTCGAAGGACGCCGTGAGGCGGTCCCGCTCGTCCAGCGCCGCCAGGTACCAGGCCAGTGAGCGCTGCTCGTCGGACAGCTCCGCCCCGGGCGCGAAGATCTGGGTCACGGCGCCGAGCAGGCCGCCGTACACCTCGTGCAGCCGGTCCCAGTCGACCTCGGGAAGCCGCTCGACAACCCGTGCTCCCGCGTCCGACGCGGTGGCCGCGACCCGTTCGACCGCCGTCCGGACGGCGCGCGAGACGGTGGCGCCGGGCAGCGCCGGTACGACGGCCAGCCGCAGCTCGTCCACCGCGCGCGGCCGGGCCCGGGGGATCGAAACCGGCGGGACGTCGAGATCGGCGCCGTCCGGACCGGCCGTCAGCCGCAGCGCCAGCTCCAGGTCGTCCAGGTCGCATGCCATCGGACCGAGCGAGCTCATGATCCGGACCGAGCGCTGCACGCCGGGCAGGTGGAAGAAGCCGGTCAGCGCAACCCGGTGCTCGGTGGTCTTCAGGCCGTACACACCGCAGAACGCGGCCGGCAGCCGCAGCGACCCGGCCAGGTCGGAGCCGTACTCCAGCGGTGTCAGCCCGGCCGCCAGCGCCGCCGCCGCGCCACCACTCGAGCCGCCCGCGGTCCGGGTGGTGTCCCAGGGGTTGTTCGTCCGGCCGAAGATCTCGTTGGCGCTCTGGTAGTCGGCCAGGTAGGGCGGCACGTTCGTGTGGCCGGCGATGACCGCGCCGGCCTGCTTCAGCCGGGCCGCGACGGTACCGTCCGCGTCGGCGACCCGGTCCAGCTCGCGGGAACCGAGCGTGGTCCGCAGCCCGGCCACGTCGTGCCCGTCCTTCAGTGTCATCGGTACGCCGTGCAGCGGGCCCCGCTCTGCTTCGGCGAGCGCGTCGGCGGCCTTCGCCTGCTCGAACCCGCGGTCGGGGTCGAGCGAGACCACGGCGGTCAGGGCCGGGTTCAGCCGCTCGATCCGGTCCAGCTGATCGGTCAGCGCCTCGACCGCGCTCAGCTCGCCCGCCAGCAGCCGCCGGATCAGCTCGCGGGCCGTCATGACGCGGTCCCCGCCACGGGTACCACCGGCTCCTGCAGCTCGGTCACCCAGCCGGCCGGGTCGTCGGCGGGGCAGGCGATGGTGAGCTCGCGGGGCGGGCCGGCGGAGCGGTACCCGTTCTCGTCGATCCAGTGGGCCAGGCCCTGCACCACCGGCAGCACGTCGTCCATCGGGCCGCGGTGCAGCACCGTCGCCGCCCGCTCGACGGCCGGCAGGTCGACCACGGTGACCCCTTCCGCGGGTGAGTTCACCGGCACTGTCGCGTGCACGGTCACGCCGTCCGCCGCGTCCTCGTAGTAGGCCAGCCGTTCCCCGGCCGGCTGGACACCCGCCCGGGCCAGCCGCGCGTACAGCTCGCCGTACAGCGGCCGGATCACGGCCGTGATCGCCTCCGGGTAGTACCCCGCCGCGGTCCCGGTGAGCTCTGCCACCCGCACCGCCGGCAACGGCTTCAGCACTACCTCGTCGGCCGGCAGCAGCCCATCGGACTCGATCGAGCGCAGCCGGGACTCGACGTTCGCGAGGCTGGCGGTGTCGGCGGCGATCTGCTCGGTGAGCTCCGCCTGGCGCAGCCGCAGCATGCCGCGCAACTCCGCCAGGTCCACCTTCTCGTCGAGCATCGAGCCGACCTGCTGGAGCGTGAAACCGAGGTCCTTGAGCGCGACGATCCGGTTCAGCCGGGCCAGCTGCCCGGCGTCGTACTGGCGGTACCCGGTGCTCTCGTCAGTGTGTGCCGGCCGCAGCAGGCCGATTGCGTCGTAGTGCCGCAGCATCCGGACGGACACCCGACCGTGCCTGGCGAAGTCTCCGATGGTGAACATGATCAACCGGTCTAGCCCCTCACACAGTGTCAGGGTCAAGGGCCTCCGTTCGGCGTGTGACACGTGTGACTGCAGTGGCTGCCGGGGTAACCTGCGGGATATGGCGACCCGCACGTCTTCCCCGGCGCGGGCGCGGAACTCGAAGGCGAGCCGACCCGAATCAGGTCGGTCGTCGGGCGGTACCCGTCCTCGTCCATCAGGCGCCCAGCGACGTGGGCAGAGCAAGGCTCGCAGTGGCAACTCGACCGCCCGGGCTCGCACGCGCACGTCCCGGCCCGCCGCCGCGTCAGGCCCCGGTCCGTTCGCAACCTTCATGCTCGGTATCGGCCGCGGGCTGGTCCGGGTCTGGCTCGGCGTCGCGCATGTGATCGGCGGGATCGTCCGGGGTATCGGCCACGGTGCGCGCGACCTCGACCCCGCGCACCGTCGCGACGGCGGCGGCCTGGCCCTTGTCGGGCTGGCCGTCGTGGTCGCCGCGGCCGTCTGGTGGCAGCTTCCCGGCGCGGCCGGCGACGCGGCCCGCGCGGTGGTGAACGGCAGCGTCGGCCTGGTCGGCTGGGCTGTGCCGCTGCTGCTGCTCGTCGCCGCCTGGCGCACGCTGCGGCATCCGGACCGCAACGGTCCGGCCGGACGCCAGGTGATCGGCTGGTCGTCGATGCTGCTCGGCGTCCTCGGCCTGGTGCACATCGCGCACGGCATCCCGCGGCCCGGAACGCCCGACTCGCAGGGCACGCTGGAGGAGGCGGGCGGCGCGATCGGGTACGTGATCTCCTCGCTGCTGTCCGACCTGCTCACCCAGTACGTCGCCGCGCCGCTGCTGGTGCTGCTGGCGATCTTCGGCGCGCTGGTGGTGACCGGCACGCCGGTGCACCTGGTCCCGGTCCGGATCAGGGCCGCGTTCGACGTGCTGCGCGGGCGCGCCGTCGTACCGGGGCAGGAGACCGGCGACACCGCGGGCGCGAAGACCGAGGACACCGTCCGGCTCAGCCGCAAGGGGCGCCGGCAGAAGGCTGCCCAGACCGACGACGAGGAGTCCGGCGACAAGCCGTACGACTCGCCTGTGCTGGAGCGCCGCGAGCTGTTCAGGCGCAAGAAGAAGCCGGTCGAACCCGCGCCCGACGGTGATACGGACACCGCGGAGATCGTTGCTGAGGGCACCAATACTCCGGCTGTGGTGACGGAGAAGGACACCGGCAAGTCCGAACCGCCGCCGCACACGCCGCTGCCGCAGCGGGTCGAGCAGCTCAGCCTGTCCGGCGACATCACCTACACGCTGCCGGACGGCCAGGTGCTCAAGCCCGGCTCGGTGCACAAGACCCGTACCAAGGCCTCGGACCAGGTGGTCGAGCGGCTCACCGAGGTGTTCGAGCAGTTCGGTATCGACGCTCAGGTGACCGGCTACACCCGCGGCCCGACGGTGACCCGGTACGAGGTCGAGCTCGGCTCCGCGGTCAAGGTGGAGAAGGTCACTGCGCTGAGCAAGAACATCGCGTACTCCGTGGCCTCCGCGGACGTACGGATCCTGTCGCCGATCCCGGGCAAGTCCGCCATCGGCATCGAGATCCCGAACACCGACAAGGAGATCGTCAGCCTCGGCGACGTGATCCGGTCCGCGACGGCGCGCAACGACCACCACCCGATGGTGGCCGGGCTCGGCAAGGACGTCGAGGGCGGCTTCGTGGTCGCGAACATGGCGAAGATGCCGCACCTGCTGGTCGCCGGCGCCACCGGTTCCGGCAAGTCGTCGTTCGTGAACTCGGTGATCACCTCGGTCCTGATGCGGGCCACCCCGGACGAGGTGCGGATGGTGCTGGTCGACCCGAAGCGGGTGGAGCTCAACAACTACGAGGGCATCCCGCACCTGATCACGCCGATCATCACGAGCCCGAAGAAGGCGGCCGAGGCGCTGCAGTGGGTCGTCCGCGAGATGGACATGCGGTACGACGATCTGGCCGCGTTCGGCTTCCGGCACGTCGACGACTTCAACAAGGCGGTCCGGTCCGGCAAGGTGCAGCCGCCGGCCGGCAGCGAGCGCAAGCTGGCGCCGTACCCGTATCTGATGGTCGTGGTCGACGAGCTCGCGGACCTGATGATGGTGGCGCCGCGAGACGTGGAGGACTCGATCGTCCGGATCACCCAGCTCGCCCGGGCGGCGGGTATCCACCTGGTGCTCGCGACGCAGCGTCCGTCGGTCGACGTGGTGACCGGCCTGATCAAGGCGAACGTGCCGTCCAGGCTCGCGTTCGCGACGTCGTCGCTTGCCGACAGCCGAGTCATCCTGGACCAGCCCGGCGCGGAGAAGCTGGTCGGCCAGGGCGATGGGCTGTTCCTGCCGATGGGCGCCAGCAAGCCGATGCGGATCCAGGGCTCCTGGGTCACCGAGGCCGAGATCCGGTCCGTGGTGGGGCACTGCAAGAAGCAGCTGCAGCCGACGTACCGCGAGGACGTCACCGCAGCAGCCGGACCGAGCCGCGACCTGGACGACGAGATCGGCGACGACCTCGACCTGGTCTGCCAGGCCGCCGAGCTGATCGTCTCGACGCAGTTCGGCTCCACGTCGATGCTGCAACGCAAGCTTCGGGTCGGCTTCGCCAAGGCGGGCCGCCTGATGGACATCCTGGAGAGCCGTGGCGTGGTGGGCCCGAGTGAGGGATCCAAGGCCCGTGACGTCCTGGTCAAGCCCGACGACCTCGAGGACTTCATCGCCACCCTGCGAGGAGAGTGACCACGATGACGCTGACCGCCGCCCGCTCAGCCGACGCCTCAGCACCAGCCGCAACCGACCCAGCAACCGACCCAGCAACCAATCCCGCGACCAAACCCGAAACCGACCCCGCGACCAAACCCGCGACCGAGCCCGGCCGGGTCGGCACCTCTGTCGACCCCGGTACCGCCGCCGGTCAGACGACTCCTGCGACCATCGAGGCGACCGCGGATCCGGTCGTCGGCGCGATCGGTTCCGGCGCGGACGAAGCGGTCGAGCTGGTGCCTGACACCTCCGGCCCGGGGTCCCGCCCGGAGGCGGACCGGCCCGCCGAGTTCACCGTGCGACCGGCGCGGCCGGTGTACGGGTTCGTGGCCGGCGGGTCCACGCTGCTGGCGCTGCTGTTCGGGATCGCGGCCCGGTCGGTCGGCGGCGGGTTCGAGTCCGGCTGGCGCTGGGCGGTGGCCGGTGGGTTCGGCGTTCTCGCGCTGGCTGCGGCCTGGACGCTGCGGTCGAAGCCGTTGCTGGTCGCCGACCGTACGGGGATCCGGCTGCGGATCCGGTCGGAGTGGATCGGCGCGCCCTGGGAGGAGATCGAGGCGGTCACCGTGCTGCCGCGCCGGCACGTGCTCGACGACGGCCGGATCGCCGTTCATCTGGCCGACCCCGGCCCGGTCGTCGCCGCGATGGACAGCGCCACCCGCAAGGTCACCGACGCGAACCGCCGGTTGACCGGATCGTCGCTCGCGGTACCGTTCGGTCTGGCGGCCACGCCGTCGGATCCCGCGGTGATCGCGGCCCTCACCGCACTGGCCGACGACCGCTGCCCGGTGACAGAGCAGCCCTGATCCTTGACCGACTCGACCGAGGCCCTTGGAGGCGGACGACGTGACTCTCGGCGAGCAGCTCGTCGCGGCCAGAGCGCGTGCCGGCCTGTCGGTCGAGGAGCTCAGCGCGAAGACCCGGATCCGTCCCGGCCTGCTGACCGCGATGGAGTCCGGCGACTTCAGCCGCTGCGGCGGCAACTTCTACGCCCGCGGGCACCTGCGCACGCTCGCCAAGGTGCTGGACACCGACCCGGCCCCACTGATCGAGGAGTTCAACGCCCAGCACGCCGCGCCCGAAGTGACACCGAGCCGCCGGGAGGAACGAGCCGACGCGAAGCGCCCGACCGTGCACGCGGCCCGCCCGCGCTGGGCGGTCGTCCTCGGCGCGATCCTGGTCGGGCTGATGGGCTGGGGGATGGTCCGGCTGTTCACGCTGCCGAACGACGTCGAGGCGACCGCCTCCCGTAGCCCGACGCCGTCGGTCACCACCAGTACGTTCCAGCGCCCTCCGCAGGTGACTGTCACGGTGCCGCCCAAGCCGAAACCCACGCCTAAGCCGACCTCGGTCCGGCTCACCCTGGTCGCCGACCACGAAGGCACCTATGTGACGCTCCGGAACTACAACGGCGAGCAGCTGTTCAGCGGCGCGCTGACCAAGGGCGTGGAGCAGACCCTGACCTACCGCGGGATGATCCTGGCCACGGTGGAGCGGCCGCGCAACGTCCGCACCTACATCAACGGCAAGCGGGTCTACCCGAAAGTCCGCCGCTTCAACGTCCTCCTCAGTGGCACCTTCGAGAAGCGCTGACCCTCTCTTTGCTCCACTTCCCGTACTGGCACGCCGTCGTGCGGCGTCCGGCGCGGCGTGTCGGTATGGGAGGCGGGTGGTGGTGATTCCCGCGGTGGCGCGGAGAGCCGTCATACTCGTGGGCGATGACAACCAACGGTGAGAAGACCACTGTCGCGCTGGTGACGCTGGGCTGCGCCCGCAACGACGTCGACTCCGAGGAGCTGGCCGCGCGGCTGGAGGCCGGTGGCTTCGCGCTCGTCGAGGACGCCGCGGACGCCGACACCGTGATGGTGAACACCTGCGGCTTCGTCGAGGCGGCCAAGAAGGACTCGGTCGACACGCTGCTCGCGGCCGCCGACTACAAGGACGGCGGGAAGGCCCGCGCGGTCGTTGCGGTCGGTTGCCTCGCGGAGCGGTACGGCGAGCAGCTGGCCGACGCTCTGCCGGAGACCGATGCCGTGCTCGGCTTCGACGACTACGACGACATCGCGGACCGATTGCAGTCGATCCTGTCCGGCACCAAGCACATCCCGCACGTACCGCGCGACCGCCGCAGGCTGCTCCCGCTGGCCCCCGCCGCCCGCGCCGGTGTCGCGACCTCGGTCCCCGGCCACGCAAGTGTGCAGGCGGTGGACGCGACGTCGGTGGATGCGCCGGATCTGGTGCGCGCGCCGGCGAGCGGACCTCGGGTGGTGCGCAGGCGGCTGGACGGCGGACCGGTGGCGCCGCTGAAGCTGGCATCGGGATGCGACCGGCGGTGCGCGTTCTGCGCGATCCCGGCGTTTCGCGGCGCGTTCGTGTCCCGGCGCCCGACCGATGTCCTGGGCGAGGCCCGCTGGCTCGTCGAGCACGGTGTCCGCGAGGTGTTCCTGGTCAGCGAGAACTCCACCTCGTACGGGAAGGACCTCGGCGATCTGCGGCTGCTGGAGACCCTGGTCGGCGAGCTCGCCGGCGTGGACGGCGTGGACCGGGTCCGGGTGTCGTACCTGCAGCCGGCCGAGATGCGCCCGACCCTGGTGACCGCGTTGTGCTCGACGCCGGGCGTGGCGCCGTACTTCGACCTGTCCTTCCAGCACGCGTCCGGCCCGCTGCTGCGCCGGATGCGCCGGTTCGGCGACACCGAGCGGTTCCTGGACCTGATCGCGCAGATCCGGGAGCAGGCGCCTGCGGCCGGGATCCGCAGCAACGTGATCGTCGGGTTCCCCGGCGAGACTGAGGCGGACGTCGACGTCCTGTGCGACTTCCTCGACCGGTCGCGACTGGACGCGATCGGGGTATTCGGGTACTCCGACGAGGACGGTACCGAGGCCGCGTCGTTCGACCGGAAGCTCGACGAGGACACCATCGCCGAGCGGGTGGACAGGGTCAGCCGGCTGGCCGAGCAGGTCACCGCGGAACGCGCCGCGGCCCGGGTCGGGGAGACCGTCGAGGTGCTGCTCGAGTCGGTCTCGGCGGAGGACCCGGGTGTGGCCGAAGGACGCGCCGCGCACCAGGGCCCGGAGGTCGACGGGTCGACGACGGTCACCGGGCCCGGCGCGGAGGCGGCCGTCGGCGCCCTTGTTACGGCGACCGTGGTCGGCGCGGACGGCGTCGACCTGGTGGCCCGTGTCCGGTAGCGCGGCGTCCGGGGGTTCCGGCGCGGAGCCGCTGCCGGTACCTCCGCCGAGCGTGTGGAACATCGCCAACGCGCTCACCATGCTCCGGATCCTGCTGGTCCCGGTGTTCGCCTGGCTGCTGCTGCGCGACAGCGGGACCGGGGACAGCCCCGATGACGTGACCAGCCGGCTGCTGGCCACCGCCGCGTTCACGGTCGCGATCATCACCGACCGCCTCGATGGCGACCTGGCCCGCAAGCACAACCTGGTGACGAACTTCGGCAAGATCGCGGACCCGATCGCGGACAAGGCGCTGACCGGCGCCGCTTTCATCGGGCTGTCGCTGCTCGGCGAGCTCGCCTGGTGGGTGACGATCGTGGTGCTGATTCGCGAGTGGGGCGTCACCGCGCTGCGGTTCTGGGTGATCCGGTACGGCGTGATGCCGGCCAGCCGCGGTGGCAAGGCCAAGACCGTGCTGCAGGCGATCGCCCTCGGGCTGTACCTGCTGCCCTGGCACGCGAACCCCGAGGGGCACTGGTACCTGACGCTGTTCCACTGGACCGCTGTCGTCGTGATGGCGGCGGCGGTCATCGTCACGCTGGTGACCGGGCTGGACTACGTCGGCCGCGCGCTGCGGCTCCGCGCGGCCGCTCAGGGACGGACCCCATGACCGATACGAGCGGCGGCCCGGCCATGGACCTCCTGCGCCTCATCGCGGCGCTGAACGAGCTCCAGGCGACAGTCGCGACCGCGGAGTCCCTGACCGGAGGTCTGGTCGGTGCGGCCCTGACCGATGTGCCCGGGGTCTCGTCGGTCTACCGCGGTGGCGCCGTGGTCTATGCCACCGAGCTGAAGGCGACCCTGGCCGGCGTGCCGTCCGCGCTGCTCGACGAGGTCGGGCCGGTGCACCCCGACACCGCCGCAGCGATGGCGTCCGGCGTGCGCGATCGTCTCGGTGCGACATACGGCATCGCCACCACCGGTGTGGCGGGCCCCGACCCGCAGGACGGCCATCCGGCGGGCGAGGTGTACGTCGCCGCTGCCGGCCCGTTCGGGGTTCGGGTCGAGGGCCTCCAGCTGTCCGGCGACCGTCCGGCGATCCGCGCGGGCGCGGTCGCCGCGGCGATCCAGCTGGCCGCCGATCTGGTCGAATCCGACCTCCTCACGCCGTAGCACGACCTCCGAGGCACTCGCTGGGAACGATGTGGAGGAACACCGCGGACAGCCACCGGTCGGCCCTCGCGACTGCCACAGTCGCGACACGAATGGACACGCCCCCGGGATTCTGACCCGGTTACAGGTACCGTTGGTGGTCTACCGTGCGAGACTGGCAGTCGGTCGGAAGGGAGATGACCTCATGGTCCTGGTTCGTGGCCTGCTCGGCGACGTGCTGCGACGACGGCGCCTGCGGCAGGGCCGCACGCTGCGTGAGGTGTCCGCTGACGCCCGGGTGAGCCTCGGGTACCTGTCCGAGGTTGAGCGCGGCCAGAAGGAGGCGTCCAGCGAACTGCTGGCGTCGATCTGCATGGCGCTCGAGGTGCCGCTGTCGGACGTGTTCGCCGAGGTGAGCCAGGATCTCGCTCGCGAGGAGGCGCTCGTCGCCGCCCAGGCACAGGCCCTGACCTCCCAGCCGCTGGTGCTGACCCGCCCGGCGGTCGACTCGGACGTGGTCGCCTCCGCCGCCTGACCCGTCGAAGGGTCCCGGTCACACAGCCACTGTTCGCGTGCCGGACGGTCACGCCGGCCGCCGGAGCAACGGCACCTCGGTCGGGCAGTACAGCTGTAGCGCCGGAACAGGCGGCTTGCCCGCACCGCGATACATGTCGTTCGCCAGGTGCAGATGCGTGGACGAGTCCGGGAACCACAGCAGCTCGACCGGCTCGGCGAACTCGTACAGGTCGGAGAGGTCGTCGCCCTCATCGAACCGCCGACCGGCCATCACCGCCTCCGCGACCGGTGAGACGGCCTCATGGTCACACCCCGGATGCATCCCGAACACGATGATCTCCGGGTGGTCCCAGCGGCTCAGTCCGATCGTGTACGCGAAGGGCGGGGTGCGCTCGCCGGCGCCCTCGACTGCCTGCAGGAACCAGCCGTAGCGGAGCACCTGCCCGCGCACCCAGCCCCAGTACTCCTGCCGGGTCAGCCCGTTGCACATCATGCACATCGTCCGTCGTCCTCCTGTGGTCTATCGCATTGTTCGAACAGATGTTCGAAGCATGTCGGACAGTACGCCGGTGTTCCGACAGTTCAGGCAGCCCGCCGGCGCAGCGTGGCGGCGGACGGCCAGAACAGCTGCAGGGCGGGGACAGGTGGGCCAGCGCTCTCGCGGTACAGGTCGTTCGCTCGGTGCAGGTGAGTGGACGAGTCGGGCAGCTGTAGCAGGATGACCGGGTCCCGGGCGTCGTAGAGGAAGGACACGTCGTCGCCGTCGGTGAACTCGCGGCCGGCCAGCACCTGCTCGGCCACCGCGGCGAGCACGTCCTCGGCTGGTGCCGGCTCCATGCCGAACACGACCAGCTCGGGATGGCCGAGCATGGTCAGTCCGACCGTGTAGGCGTACGGGCTGTCGCCGTCGTTGCCCTCGGTCGCCTGCACGAACCAGCCGCGCTCGAGGATCGAGCTGGTCAGCAGGTCCCAGTACTCCGCGGCGGTGATGCCCTGGCAGGTTGCGCACATCTCCCGAATCCTCTCCGTAAAACAATCGAACACAGCATCGATTGATGTGCATCACTCTAGTCGGGCGTGCCGACAGGACGCGCTGGTTCGCAGGGCCGTGGAGTCAGCGACTGGACAGGCCGGTCATCGGCATGGTCGGGAGCCGGTTCTGCCAGACGTCGTCGAGCGCGAGGCGCATCGCGCCGGTGACAACCGTGTCCTCCGCGAGCGCGGACAGCTCCACAGCCGGGCGGGTCAGGGTCCGCTGGTACAGCTGCCGGGACACTGCCTCGACCAGGACGGCACCGGCGCGGGCGACACCACCGCCGATCACCACGGCGTCCGGATCCAGCATCAGTACGGCCGGCGCGATCGCGTCCGCGAACACCTCGGACACCTCGTCCACCACCGCCGCGGCGGCCCGGTCACCGGTCCCGGCGGCCGCGAACACCGCGCCCGCGTCGAGCCGGCCGGCCGGTGTGCTCGCGAGCCTCGACTCCGGGTGCTCGCGGGCCGCCCGGCGGCCGAGGTCGGCGATCATCTCGGCGCCGATCGCATGCTCCAGCGGCCCGAGCTGATCGGGGCCGGTCGCACTGGCCGTCCGTGGCCGGATGAAGCCGATCTCGCCGGCGGCCGCCTCCGACCCACGGTGCAGCCTGCCGTTGATGACCACGCCGGCGCCGAGCCGCTCACCCCACTGCACCGCGATCACGGTCTCGTTGCCGCCGCGGCTGTGCGCGACCGCCACCGCGGCGAGGTTGGCGTCGTTCTCGATGATCACCGGGCTGTCGGCGACATCGGCACGCAACCGCGCGGCGATGTCGACCGACTCCCAGCCCGGCAGGCTGGGCGCCAGCCGGATCCGGCCGCTGTCCCCGTCGACCAGGCCGGGGGTGGCGACCGTGATCGCGGCCAGGTCGGCGGCCGGTACGGCGGCCTCGCGCAAGCCCGCGGCAACCGTCTCTGTGATGAACGGCAGCAGCACGTCCGGCTCGGTACCCGGGCCCGGCCGGCGCAGCACCGCGAGCGTCGTACCGGTCAGGTCGCAGACGCCCACGGTCACGTTGTGCGGGCCGATGTCGATGCCGAGGACCGGCGCCGCCCGGCCGTCGAGCGACACCCGGACCGCGGGCCTGCCCATCGTCTGGTCCTCGGGTCCGGGCTCGTGGTGCGTCAGCCAGCCCGCCGTACTGAGGTCGTCCACGACCTGGGCAACCGTCGGGCGAGCCAGCCCGGTCCGCTGCACCAGCTCGGCGATCCGGACCGGTACCGCCGCATCCCGGAGCGCCTCCAGCACCACCGCCGTGTTGATCCGGCGCAGCACCGGGGTGCCGCCGGCTGTGCTCCCGATCCGGTGTGCCGCCGTCATCTCGCCACGATATAGCGCGCGTCCTTTCGAAACGCGCGCGGCGTCGCCGGAGGCGCTCGCCATCCTCGGGCGACTTCGGCGGACGTCAGGTCAGGACGACTCGGGCTGGCAGTGCGGACACCAGTAGCTGACCCGGTCGTACGGCACGGGCCCGATCCGTGCCGTCTCGACCGTGGTGCCGCAACGTAGGCAGGGGCGGCCCGCGCGTTCGAACACCCACGTCCGCCGGCCCGGCAGGTCTATGCCGGTGGTCACCTGGGCGGCGCGCCGTAGGTTTGCCTTCATCAGTCGCCGGACCAGGTCCACGGCTTTGCCGAGGTCGACCTCAGCGACCCGGCGCCACGGGTGGGAGCCGGTGAGGAAGCAGACCTCAGTGCGGTACAGGTTGCCGATCCCGGCCAGGTTCTGCTGGTCGAGCAGCGCCTCGCTGATGGTGCGGTCCGGGTCGCGGCGCAGGTTCGCGACTGCCAGGTCGCGGTCGAAGTCCGCCGCGAGCAGGTCGGGCCCGAGGTGACCGACGACGGTGTCTTCCGCGGACGTCGGCACCAGCTCGAGCACCGGCAGCCGGTAGCCGACCGCGACCCAGGCCGCGGTCGTCAGCACCACCCGGACCTCGTGTGCCGGACCGCCGCGCCAGCGCTCCTCCGGTCGGTAGAGGTGCCAGGAGCCCTCCATCATCAGGTGGGTGTGGACGGTGAGGTCGCCGGACAGTCGGACGAGGATGTGCTTGCCGCGCGGCGTTACCTCGAGCACGGAGCGGCCCGCCACGTCCCGGGTGGCGAGCTGCGGCACCCGGAAGTCCGAGGCGGTCAGCTCGTGCCCGGCGAGCGCTCCGTGCAGCCGGTGGCAGACCCGCCAGACCGTGTCACCCTCGGGCATCGCTAGGCCCTGAGCCGCAGACCGCGCGGCGTGGCGTGGAAGCCGGCCTTTGCCAGCGCGTCCCCGAACGCGGTGTGCCGGACCTGCTCGCCGTCCGCGGTCTCGACGCTGAGCTTGCCGAGGTGACCGTCACGGATCGCCAGCGCGAGCGCGTCGACACCGGGCTGCAGCACGCCGGGGTCCTCGGTGAAGCTGAGCACGGTCCGCCCGCCGCGTTCGACGTACACCACCAGCTCGCCGTCCACCAGGACCACCAGCGCGCCGGCCTTGCGTCCGGGCCTGTGCCCACCGGCGGCTTCCCGTTCGGGCCACGACAGTGCTGCGCCGTACGGGTTAGCCGGGTCGGTCGCGGCGAGTACGACGGCCCGCGGTGCGCCGTCCTCGGTCCGCCGGTCCGGCCCGTTCGCCAGCGCCCGGAGCCGGTCGACGGCTCCGGGCAGCGCGAACTGCGCCGCCCCGAGCCCGGCCACGAAGTACCCGCGCCGGCACCGCCCGCTCTCCTCGAACGCGCTGAGCACCTTGTACACCGCGGCGAACCCGCCGGGCGTCCGCTCGGTCAGCACCGAGCCGCGGGTGACGATGCCGTACCGGTCCAGCAGCGTCTCGGCCGCGGCGTGCGCCCGCCGGGTCGGGTCCGGGTTCCTTGCCGGGAGCAACGACCACCGGCCGGACGCGGTCAGCGGCCCACCGCGCGTCGGCAGTGCCGGTCGACCCGGTCGCGCGGTACGACCCCGCGGTGCGGCCCTCCGGGCCCGGTGCGCGCCCCGGCCACCGACCAGCGCACGCAGCGGTCCGAGCGTGTCGTTGCTCAAGTACCCGGCCCAAGCCAGGTCCCACAGCGCCGTCGTCAGGGTGGTGTCGTCCACCAGGCCGATCCCGGCCGCGACCGCATCGCTCAGCTGCCGGAAGAAGTACGCACCGCCGCCGGCCAGCGCGTCCAGCACCGCCTGGTGCACCTGGCCGAGCTCGAGCGACTCGTCCGGGTCGGGCAGCGTCACGTCACAGGTGTCGGCGAGGTGCAGCGACACCCAGCCGTCCGTCCCGGGTAGTGCACCGGCGCCTGCCCACAGCACGTCACCGGTCGCGGTCAGCTCGTCCAGCATCGATGGCGCATAGCCGGGCACCCGGGAGGGCAGCACAATCGACTCCAGTGCCGAGGCGGGTACGGCGCACCCGGCGAGCTGCTCGACTGCGCTCAGCACCGCGCCGGTAAGGTCGCCGTAACTGCGGGACGGCTTGCCGGCGACACCCTGCCAGGCCGGCAGGAACCGGCCCAGCGCGGTCTGCTCGACCGGCTCGACCTCCTTGCGCAGCGCGGCCAGCGACCGGCGCCGCAGCAACCGCAGCACCTCGGCGTCGCACCACTCCGGCGTGGTCCCGCCGGGCAGGAACTCGCCCTCGACCACCCGGCCCGCCGTCGCGAGTCGGCGCAACGTGTCGGTCACCACCGCGACGCCCGTACCCAGGTGCGTCGCCAGGTCCGCGGCGCGGAACGGCCCGTGCGTCCGGGCGTACCGCGACACCAGGTCACCGAGCGGGTCTGCGACCGACTCGGCGTGCGCCTCCGCCACACCCGGTGGCACCGGTACGCCGAGCGCGTCCCGGAGCCGGGCGACGTCCTCGACCACGGCCCAGCGGTGCTCGCCGGCGATCCGGACCCGCACCACCCGGCGGGCAGCCGCGAGCCCGGTCAGCCAGGTCTCGGCGTCGGCGCCGTCCACCGAGGGGACAACACTGCGCTGCGCGGCCTGCTCGACCGACAGCGGCCCGACCAGCCGGAGCACGTCGAACAGTCCCTCGGCATCGCGCGCGCGCCGGTCCTCGGCGAGCCGCTGCAGCTCCGCCTCGGTACGCAGCACCACCTCGGCGTCCAGCAGCTCGCGCAGCTCGGTCCGGCCGAGCAGCTCTGCCAGCAGGGTCTGGTCCAGCGCGAGCGCCGCGGCACGCTTCTCCGCCAGCGGGGTGTCGCCCTCGTACATGAACGCGCCCACGTAGCCGAACAGAAGCGATTTCGCGAACGGCGACGCCTCCGTGGTCTCGACCTCGACCACCTTGATCCGGCGCTCGGAGACGCCGGTGAGCAGGTCCTTCAGCGCGGTCAGGTCGTACACGTCCTGCAGGCACTCGCGCAGCGCCTCCAGCACGATCGGGAACGAGCCGTACTTGCTCGCCACGCTGAGCAGCTGGGCCGAGCGCTGTCGCTGCTGCCACAGCGGTGACCGCCGGCGCGGGTCCCGCCTGGGCAGCAGCAGCGCCCGTGCCGCGCACTCGCGGAACCGGGAGGCGAACAGCGCCGAACCGCCGACCTCGTCGGTGATCACCTGCTCGATCTCGGCCGGGTCGAACAGCACCAGGTCCGCACCCGGCGGCGGCTCGTCGGTCTCCGGCAGCCGCAGCACGATCCCGTCGTCACCCGCGACCGACTGCGCGTCCATCCCGTACCGCTCGCGTAGCCGGGCCGCGATCGCCAGCGCCCACGGCCCGTGCACCTGGCCGCCGTACGGCGAGTGCACGCAGACCCGCCAGTCGCCCAGCTCGTCGCGGAACCGCTCCACCACGATCGTCGTGTCGTCCGGCACCCGCCCGGTGGCCTCCCGCTGCTCGGAGAGGTAGGCGACCAGGTTCTTCGCCGCGAACTCGTCCAGCCCGGTAGCCCGGACCTTCTCGACGGCCTTTGCCTCGGGCAACGACCCGGTGGTGCGCACGAACGCGCCGGCCGCGGCACCCAGCTCCGCCGGGCGGCCGACCGCATCGCCCTTCCAGAACGGCAGCCGGCCGGGCTGCCCGGGAGCGGGGGAGACCAGCACCCGGTCGTGGGTGATGTCCTCGATCCGCCAGCTCGACGTACCGAGCGTGAACACGTCGCCGACGCGGGACTCGTAGACCATCTCCTCGTCCAGCTCGCCGACCCGGTGGTTGCTGGACTCGCCGACCAGGAACACCCCGAACAGCCCGCGGTCCGGGATGGTGCCGCCGCTGGTCACCGCGAGCCGCTGCGCGCCGGGCCGGCCGGAGATCTCGCCGGACACCCGGTCGAACACGATCCGCGGCCGCAGCTCGGCGAACTCGTCCGACGGGTACCGCCCGGAGAGCATGTCCAGCACCGCGTCGTACGCCGATCGCGGCAGCGTCGAGAACGGAGCCGCCCGCCGGACCAGCGAGAACAGGTCGTCTGTGTGGATGCTGTCCAGGCTCGCGATCGAGACGATCTGCTGGGCCAGCACGTCGAGCGGGTTGGCGGGGATGTGCAGCCGCTCGATCTTGCCCTCGCGCATCCGCTGCACCACCACCGCGGTCTCGACCAGGTCGCCGCGGAACTTCGGGAACATCACTCCGCGGGACACCGCGCCGACCTGGTGCCCGGCCCGGCCGACCCGCTGCAGCCCGCTGGCCACCGAGGGCGGCGCCTCGACCTGCACGACCAGGTCGACCGCGCCCATGTCGATGCCGAGCTCGAGACTGCTGGTCGCGACCACGCACGGCAGCCGGCCGGACTTCAGATCAGCCTCGATCTGCGCGCGCTGATCCTTGCTCACCGAGCCGTGGTGCGCCCGGGCGACCAGCGGCTCGGCGCCGTGCGAGGCACCGGACTGCGCCATCAGCTGGGCGGGGGAGCCGACGTCGGGCAGCTCCTCGCCGGCCCGCTCGGCGGCGATCTCGTTCAGCCGGGACGTGAGCCGCTCGGCCAGCCGGCGCGAGTTCGCGAACACGATCGTGGAGCGGTGCTGCGCGATCAGGTCCGCGACATGCTCCTCGACGTGCGGCCAGATCGACGGCTGCGCCACCGACCGCGCGGCCGAGCCGGACTCCGGCTCGGCGTCGCCCAGCTCGGTCATGTCCTCCACCGGTACGACGACGCTGAGGTCCCACTCCTTCGCATACTTCGGCTGGACCACCTCGACCGGGCGCTCGCCGCCCAGGAACCGCGCGACCTCCTCCACCGGGCGGACGGTCGCGGACAGCCCGATCCGCTGCGCAGGCCGCTCCAGCAGCGCGTCCAGCCGCTCCAGCGACAGCGCCAGGTGCGCGCCGCGCTTGGTCCCGGCCACCGCGTGCACCTCGTCCACGATCACGGTCTCGACCCCGCTCAGCGACTCGCGCGCCTGCGAGGTGAGGAGCAGGAACAGCGACTCCGGCGTAGTGATCAGGATGTCCGCGGGCCTGGTCGCGAACTTGCGCCGGTCGGAGGCGGGGGTGTCACCGGAACGAATCGCGACCTCGACCTGAGCCGGCACCTCGCCGAGCCGCTCGGCGGTCTGCCGGATCCCGGTCAGCGGCGCCCGCAGGTTGCGCTCGACGTCGACCGCGAGCGCCTTCAGCGGGGAGATGTACAGCACCCGGCAGCGGCGCCTCGGCTCGGCAGGCGGTGGGACGGTGGCCAGCCGGTCCAATGCCCACAGGAACGCGGCCAGCGTCTTGCCGGACCCGGTCGGCGCGACCACCAGCGCGTCCCGGCCGGCAGCGATCGCGGACCAGGCGCCGCGCTGCGCCGGGGTGGCCGAGTCGAACACGTCGCCGAACCAGGTCCGGGTCGCGCGGGAGAAGCTCCGCAGCCCGTCCTTGCTCGTCATGCCTGCCATCTTGCCAACCGTCTCCGACATTGTGTGCACGCTGTGGGCAGGAGCAGACCCTTGGTCTGCAATGATCCCGCCCATGACGACTCGCGTACGCTCCGTGCTGCTCGCGGCGGCACTCGTTCTCGCCTTGAGTGGCTGTGTGAAGATCGACGCCGACCTCAAGGTGAGCTCGGACGAGAAGGTGTCCGGCACGATGCTGATGGCCATCGACAAGGCCTTCGCCGAGCGGATGGGCCAGTCACCGGACAAGCTCAAGGAGCAGGTCGAGAAGACCGTCAAGGAAGACCTGCCCGACGGTGTCGACTGCAAGCCGTACGAGGAGGGCAAGTACCTTGGCACCGAGTGCTCGTTGGACGACGTGCCGTTCAGCGAGATGAGCGACTCGCGCGGCACCGGCCTGAAGTTCGAGAAGAGCGGCGAGCGCTTCATCGTCACCGGTGGTGTGGGTGACCAAGCGTCCTTCGAGATCCCGGCCAACCTCACCCCTGAGGTGGAGTTCAAGATCACCATGCCTGGCAAGATCATCGAGAGGGACGCCGGCGCCCAGGTCGACGGCAAGACCGCGACGTACACCGACCCGAAGAAGATGACCAGCATCCGGCTGGTCTCCGAGGCCGGCGGCGGTGGGATCCCCGCCTGGCTGATCATCCTGCTCGTCGTGCTGGTGCTCGGTGCGGCCGGTGCGGTGGTGTTTTTCCTGCTCAAGGGCCGGAACAAGATCGGCGCTCAGCAGTTCCCGGGCCAGCAGTACCCGGGCCAGCAGGGCCAGTGGGGTCCGCAGCAGGGGCAGCAGGCTCCGTGGGGACCGCAGCAGGGTGGTCCGCAGCCGCAGCAGTGGGGCGGCCAGCAGGGTCCGCAGCAGCGCCAGTGGGGTCCAGGGCCGCAGCAGGGCCAGCAGCCCCCGCAGCAGTGGGGTCAGCCGGGCCAGGGTCAGCAGCCGCCGCGCCAGCAGCCCCCGCAGCAGTGGGGCCAGCCGGGCCAGGGTCAGCAGCCGCCGCAAGGGGGACCGCCGCAGCAGTGGGGCCAGCCGGGCCAGCCGCCGCAAGGGGGACCGCAGGGGCCGCGGTAGCTGTTCGCCGCATAGAGTTGCGCGCCATGAAGATCTTCGTCACCGGCGGCGCCGGGTTCATCGGGTCGCACTTCGTCCGTACCGCCCTGTCCGGTGGCTACCCGGAGCTGGGCGACCTCGAGGTCACCGTGTTCGACTCGCTCAGCTACGCGGGGAACCAGGCCAACCTCGACCCGGTGAAGGACGCGCCCGGCTACCGGTTCGTGCGAGGCGACATCACCGATCTGACCCAGGTGGACCAGGCTCTGCCGGGCCATGACGCGGTCGTGCACTTCGCGGCCGAGTCGCACGTGGACCGGTCGATCGCCGGCGCGACCCCGTTCGTGGTCACGAACGTGCTCGGCACCCAGGTGCTGCTCGAGGCTGCCCTGCGGCATGGCATCGCGCCGTTCCTGCACGTGTCGACCGACGAGGTGTACGGCTCGATCCCGGAAGGCTCCTGGACCGAGTCCGAACCGCTGCAGCCCAACTCGCCGTACTCGGCCTCCAAGGCCTCCAGCGACCTGGTCGCGCTCGCGTACCACCGCACGCACGGACTGGACGTCCGGGTGACCCGGTGCTCGAACAACTACGGCCCGCACCAGTACCCGGAGAAGGTCATCCCGCTGTTCGTCACCAACCTGATCGAGGGGAAGAAGGTCCCGCTGTACGGCGACGGGCTGAACGTCCGCGACTGGCTGCACGTCGACGACCACTGCCAGGGCATCGCGAAGGTGCTGCTCGGTGGCAAGGGCGGCGAGGCGTACAACATCGGCGGCGGCACCGAGCTCACCAACCGGGAGCTGACCGACCGGCTGCTGGCGGCGTTCGGCAAGGGCGAGGAGAGCATCGACTACGTCGAGGACCGCAAGGGACACGACCGGCGGTACTCGGTCGACTGGTCGAAGATCCGCGACGAGCTCGGCTACACACCCCGGCACGACTTCGACTCGGGTCTGGCCGACACGATCGCCTGGTACCGCGACAACGCGGACTGGTGGCAGCCGCTCAAGTACCCGGACGCATGAGGCTGACCGAGTTCTGGGCCCGGATGGACCGGGCGCTGGGGCCTGCCTACGCGAGGACCTGGGCCGAGACCCAGGTCATCGCCGAGCTGGACGGCCGCACCGTGGCCGAGGCGCTGGACGCCGGCGAGAGCGCCAAAACCGTCTGGCGCGCCGTCTGGCAACACCTCCAGCTCCCCGCCACCGACCGCTGACCGGCTGTCCGCCGGGGTCAGGAAAGGGCGACGGGCGAGGTCACGCCCACGTGACCTCGCCCGTCGCTGACCAGTTCGTTAACGGCCCCTGGGGGGAGGAGAGGCCGTTAGCGAACCAGTCGGTGAGGCAGCCGGCCAACTGTTGGTGGGGCCATAAGTCGGCCGACCGGAGGGGTGGACGGAACGTTGAGGGGAAGGCGCGATGCCCTCCGGGGCGCGCGGCTTGGAGGTCTTCAGCAGGGTGCCGCAGTAACCCGCGACCTTGGACTTGCCACCGGCCTTGCGGACCAGGTCCTCGTACGCCGGCAGGTCGAGCATCCGCTCCGCGTCGAGCCCCGGGTCCTGCCGCTCCGGCGGCTGGGTCGGTGAGTACCTGTCGTTGTCGCCGTCCGCGCCGGACCGCTCGACCGCCGTGCGCGCCCAGATGTACGCCTTGCACAGACCCTCGATCTCCGGGGACGGAGGCGGGGTGGGTGTCACGCGCTTGCTGGGGTGGGGCTTGGTCGGTGCCATCGACGGCCCCGGCTTGGTCGAGCGGCCGGCGGACTCGGACGGCTTCACCGGAGTCATCGCCGTCGAGCGTGCGGTCGGGCGGGAAGAGGTGGCGGGTGGGGCGGCGATCTGCGGCTCGCCGCTGCCGGGCAGGTTCCCGGTGGCTGCCGCGGCGCCGAGGCTGGCCCCGGCGACCGCAGTCAGCGCCACCGCGACCTTGATCGCGAGCGCCTTGGTGACCGTCGACCGGACCGCGGAAGTGGCCGGCCGTGACGCTCCCACCGCATCCCGGAACGCGGCCACCGCCGCTGCCTCGCCGGCGAGCTCGTCGGCGCGGGCGGTGGCAGCGGCGGCGGCCAGCAGATCGGCGAGCGGGCCGACCTCACGGTCGACCGGCTCACCGCTGAGCAGCTGCTCAGCGGTGAACTGGTCGAGGTCCCTGGGGAGGTCCCCCGGGTCACGGTCGTCGGTCATCTCATCTCCTTCAGCGCCATCGGCGCCGGATGTGTCACACCTGTGACCGGCCGGGTTCGCCGAGCAGCGCCGCGAGCCGGTTCAGACCGCGGTACGCAGCGGTCCGGACCGCGCCCGGGCGCTTGCCGAGCACCTCGGCAGCGTGCTTGGCGTCCAGCCCGAGTACGACGCGGAGCAGCACCGCCTCGGCCTGGTCCCGGGGGAGCTCGGCGATCAGCTTCAGTGCGGACTCGGTGGTGATCGCGGTGGTCGCGTCGTACTCGGTGTCGTCCGGCCCGGCCAGCTCGGCGAGCAGGTCGTAGTCCTCCCCGGTCTGTGGCCGGCGCCGCTGCCGCCGGTGCATGTCCAGGGCGCGGTTGCGGGCGATCGTGGTGACCCAGCCGCGGAAGTCGCTCACGCTGCCGGTGAACCGGTTGAGGTCACGCGTCACCTGCAGCCAGGTCTCCGAGGCGACGTCGTCGGCGTCGTACGGCACCAGCACCCGCAGGTACCGCAGAAGCCCCGGTTGTACGGCGCGGTAGAGCGTCCGGAACCCGTGCTCGTCCCCGTGCCGGGCGGCTTTCAGCGCCGCTGTCAGATCGGGGTCGTCTCCGTGCACCCGGACATCGTCGGCCACCGAGAGGATTAACGCGAGTCCGGGGGTCGGTCAGTCGACCAGCGCAGGCTCCGGACGGTCCTTGTCCGCGGCTGTTTCGGCGCGGGCGGGGCCGTCGGTGCGGCTGAGCTGGCTGGGCCACCACATCCAGCGGCCCAGGTCAAGGTTCAGCGCGGTCACCAGCACGGACCGGACCACGATCGTGTCGAGCAGCACGCCGATCGCGACCGCGAAGCCGATCTCGGCGAACGCCACCACCGGCAGGGTCGCGAGCACCGCGAACGTGCCCGCCAGCACCAGGCCGGCCGAGGTGATCACGCCACCGGTGGCGGCCAGCCCGATCAGCGCACCGCGCCGGGTGCCGTGCTGCTTGGCCTCCTCGTGCACCCGGGTCATCAGGAAGATGTTGTAGTCGATCCCGAGCGCGACCAGGAACACGAACACGAACAGCGGGAACGACGAGTCGGTGCCGGCGAAGCCGAAGACGTGCTCGAACACCAGCGCGCTGATCCCCAGTGCGGCCAGGAACGACAGCACCACGGTGAGGACCAGCACCACCGGTGCGACCAGCGCCCGCAGCAGCAGTGCGAGGATCAGGAAGACGACGATCAGCACGATCGGGATGATCACCCGGTTGTCGCGTGACGAGGCCGCCTGCAGGTCGACGATCGACGCGGTGCCGCCGCCGACCTTGGCGTCCGCGCCCGGTACCGCGTGTACCGCGTCCCGGGCCCGGTCGACGGTCTGCTTCGCGGCGTCGCTGTCCGGCGCGTCGGCCAGGGTGCCTTCCATGTAGGCCAGGTCGTTCTTCACCACTGGCTGGGTGACCGAGCTGATCCCGTCGGTGCCGGCGAGTGCGGTCCGTACCGCGGGCGCCTGGTCCGCCTTGCTGACGACCGCGACCGGCTGGCCGGTGCCGGCCGGGAAGTGCGCGGCCAGGATGTCGCCGCCGACCACGGACTCCGGCGTACCGATGAAGCTGTCCCGGGTCTGCAGCCCGTTCGCGTTCAGCCCGGTGATGCCGACGGCGAGCGCGGCGAGGATGACCGAGGTGGTGACCCACACGGTGCGTGGCCGGGGCGCGATCCGGTTGCCGACCCGTGCCCAGAAGCCGGTCTCGGTGTGGTCGACGGAGCCGAACGTCGGCCGCATCGGCCAGAACACCCAGCGGCCGGCGATCACCAGCAGCGCCGGCAGCAGGGTGATCATCGCGAGCAGACCGACGGCGATCCCGATCGCGGCGACCGGGCCGAGGCCCTGGGTCGGGTTCATCTCGGCCGCCAGCAGGCAGAGCATGCCGAGTACGACGGTCGCGGCGCTGGCAACGATCGCGGGCCCGGCGCGGTGCAGCGCGAACGCCATCGCCTCGTGCCGGTCCTCGTGCCGTCTGAGCTCCTCGCGGTACCGGGCCACCAGGAGCAGGGCATAGTCCGTCCCGGCGCCGAACACCAGCACGGTGAGGATGCCCGCGCTCTGTGCGTTCACGGTCAGCGTGCCGCTGTCGGCGAGTAGGTAGATGACCGCCTGCGCCGCGGTCAGCGCGACGCCGGCCGAGATCAGCGGGAACAGGAACAACACCGGGCTGCGATAGGTGATCAGCAGGATCACCACGACGACCGCCACCGCGGAGTACAGCAGCCGGCCGTCGATGCCCTCGAACGCCTCCGCCGAGTCGGCCGCGAAACCGCCCGGGCCGGTGACGTGCATCGGCGGTCCGCCGACGGCGATCGCGCGGATCTCGTCGACCGCGGTACCGAGCTCCTCCCAGCCGCCTTCGCCGGCGTTGATCGGCACGATCACCTGCAGCGCCTTGCCGTCCTGCGACGGCACCGGCCCTATCACGTCACGGTCGACTGTGTCGATCGCGGCGAACCGCGGTACCTGCGCCTGGACCGCGGCCAGATCCTGCGGGGTGATCCCCTCAGAGCGTTCGTAGACCAGCACGGCCGGGATCTCGTCGCTGGACTGGAACTCCTCGGCGAGCAGCAGCGCCTGGGTCGACTCGGCGCTACCGGGAAGCCAGGCGGACGCGTCGTTGTCCTGGGCACCCGTGAGCTTGCTGGACAGCGGGAACGCCACCGCGACAGCGGCGATCCACAGCACCAGCACGACCCACTTCGCCCGCCTGCCGCACGGCAGCTTCGCCAGGCGTCCGACATCGCTCATGACCGCCCCCACCTCCCGAGTAGTACGCCGCGGTCGGCGTACCGTCTCAGCCTGCGGGCGGTTTGTGCAGTCCGTCAATCCAGTTTCGAGTGACTGTTCCGTCACACCGGGAGCGGTCGGTCAGCAGTTCGGCGGTCCGGTACGCCGCCTTGCGGATGCCCTTCCGCTCGTCGAAGAAGCCACCCACGATGCCGACGGCGGGTAGCTTGCCGAGCATCCGGGAGCCCAGGCTGCCGCGTGGCGGGTCCTCGGAACACCTCGTTTTTCGCGGGGTCGCGGCGTGTCATTGCTGTTCGAACACGTGTTCGGGCTAGTTTGTGTCCACAGGTACGCCGAGGGCCCGGGTTCTCCACAGGCCGGAAACCGGTCCGGGAACTGTCCGACGCGACCCATAACGTCTCTGGCGACAACGAGTCCTCCGGGCTGCTGCACAGTGGCCCCGAACAGATGGGTTAGATGGCATGGCTGCAGCAGGATCGGGTACCGCGACCGACCGGGAGAAGGCGCTCGAGACCGCACTCACGCAGATCGAGCGGCAGTGCGGCAAGGGCTCGGTCATGCGGCTCGGCGAGCAGGGCCGGGCGCCGATCGACGTGATCCCCACCGGGTCGATCGCGCTGGACGTGGCGCTCGGGATCGGCGGGCTGCCACGCGGCCGCGTCGTCGAGATCTACGGCCCGGAGTCCTCGGGTAAGACCACGGTCGCGCTGCACGCGGTGGCGAATGCCCAGCGGGCCGGCGGCATCGCGGCGTTCATCGACGCCGAGCACGCGCTGGACCCGGACTACGCGCAGAAGCTGGGTGTCGACACCGACGCACTGCTGGTCTCGCAGCCCGACTCCGGTGAGCAGGCGCTGGAGATCGCGGACATGCTGATCCGGTCCGGTGCGCTGGACATCATCGTGATCGACTCGGTCGCCGCACTGGTGCCGCGGGCCGAGATCGAGGGCGAGATGGGCGACAGCCACGTCGGTCTGCAGGCCCGGCTGATGAGCCAGGCGCTGCGCAAGATGACCGGTGCGATGAGCAACTCCGGCACCACCGCGATCTTCATCAACCAGCTCCGGGAGAAGATCGGCGTGATGTTCGGTTCGCCGGAGACCACGACCGGTGGCCGGGCGCTGAAGTTCTACTCCTCGGTGCGACTGGACGTGCGCCGGATCGAGTCGCTGAAGGACGGCTCGGACTTCGTCGGCAACCGGACCCGGGTCAAGGTCGTGAAGAACAAGGTGGCTCCGCCGTTCAAGCAGGCCGAGTTCGACATCTTGTACGGCCAGGGCATCAGCCGTGAGGGCAGCCTGCTCGACCTCGGCGTCGAGCAGGGCTTCGTGCGCAAGGCCGGCGCCTGGTTCACCTACGACAGCGACCAGCTCGGCCAGGGCCGGGAGAACGCGCGGAACTTCCTGCGTGACAACCCCGACCTCGCCGACGAGCTGGAGAAGAAGATCAAGGAGAAGATGGGCATCGGTGCCGCCGTCGACCAGCCGGTCGAGCCTGCTGAGGCCGATGTCGACTTCTGAGTCTCGCCAGCGTGGCGTGCAGACACGGTCGGGCCTGCGTCGGCGTCGCCGGTTCGGGCCCGACCGACCACCCGCTCCCGCGGACCCGGCGCTGGACGACGACGCCGATCCCGAGTCGGCCGCACGCGCGATCCTGCTCAACAAGCTGAGCGGGCAGCCGCGGACCCGGGCCGAGCTCGCCGACACCCTGGCCGAGCGCGGGATCCCGGACGAGGTCGCGGACCGGGTGCTGGAGCGGTTCGGCGAGGTCGGGCTGATCGACGATGCCGCGTTCGCCGCGGCCTGGGTGGAGTCCCGGCACCGCGGTCGCGGGCTGGCGCGCCGGGCACTCGCGCACGAGCTGCGGCACCGCGGGGTGGACGACGAGCTGGTCCAGGACGCGGTCGAGGAGCTGCACCCGGACCAGGAGTGGGAGACCGCCCGGATGCTGGTCCGGCGCAAGCTCGGCTCGATGCGGTCGCTGGACCGGCAGGCGGCGATGCGGCGGCTGCTCGGGATGCTGGCCCGGAAGGGGTATCCGGCCGGGCTGGCGATGACGGTCGTCCGCGAGGAGCTGGACGCGAGCGAGGAGGAGCTCCCGATGGTGGAGGGCTCCGAGCTTGAGCCGTAGGTCCCTCTTCACCGACCCCGGCTACAGCGGCACGGGACCTGGTTGACGTCGGCCTGATGAGTGTGTGTGATCGATCGGGACGGCCGACCGTGTCGTCCTTGTGACTGTTGGCCTCTACCCGCTAGGAGTTGGACACATGAGCGGCTTCGACAAGGCGAAAGACTTCATCGAGAAGGCCATCAAGGACAACCCGGACAAGATCAAGGAAGGGATCGAGAAGGCCGGCGACCTGCTCGACAAGCAGACCGGCGGCAAGCACGCCGACAAGGTCGACATGGCCCAGGACAAGGCCGGCGACTTCGTCGAATCCCGCTCCGGCCAGGGCGACATCCCGGCAGATCCGGCCGACCCCACCGACCCGGTTGATCCGGTGGATCCGGTCGACCCGACGGATCCGGTGGACCCGGTTGATCCGGTGGACCCGACGGAGCCGATCCAGCCCTCCGACCCCACACAGCCGGCCGATCCGACGCGGCCGAGCGGGCCGGACCCGACCCGGCCGGCCGAGCCCGACGTACCGACGCCACCCGGCCCGGTGGAGCCGCGCCCCGTCGAGCCCGGGATCCCGACCGAGCCGAACGATCCCAGCAGTCCGCCCTCGGACGGCGGACTCCCCGGCCCGCGCGGCTGAACCACATCGGCACTCTGCGCATTCGCCGGGGGAGGGCTCGGAGTGGGCGGATGGTGGCGCTGCGTGCGGCTCGCCGCGGGCTGCCTTGACCCTGTGGATACCCGCGCTTAGCCTCAGATTCAGGAAGGGATCACCCCGCCGTCAGGCGGCGTACATAGCAGAGGTGAGCGGCTCACGCCGTTCGTGAAAATCGACGAAGAACCCGGTCGGCGGGCCGGCGTACACGAGACGAAACCGACGCTCGACGGAGCATTCAGGAGCAGAAGACAAGCGGCCGTGTCGGCCGCTCGTACCAGGCGACCCGGCCAGGCCCGGGGTGCTGTCGCACCACCGGACCGGGTCGGTGCCGGTCGGCGTACCGCCGTATCGCCCTTGCTGTGGCGATCCCTTCGACGACAGACAACGCCGCGCTCACAGGGCCGGCTCGAAGAGGGGAGAGGCGGATGCCCGGAGCCGCAGCTGCTGTCCTCATAGTGGTCGGACTTCTCATCGCGGGCCTGCTCGCGTGGATCGGCCTGACCCTGTCCCGCCGCCGCACCGTTGATTCGACAGAGGCGGACGAGTCGCTGCGGCACCAGGCCGAGGCCGAGGCGTCGGTGCTGCGGGCCAAGGCGGAGGCGATCGAGCACCGCGCGAGTGAGGCTCGGGCCAAGGCCGAGGAGATCCGCGCCGGTGCGGAGGCCGAGGCGCAGTCGATCCGCGACGACCTGCGCGAGCAGCGGCTGGAGATGGAGCGTCGCGAGCACCGGCTGACCGAGCGCGAGTCGCGCCTGGACGAGCAGGCCCTGCAGCTCGAGACCCGGCAGGCCGAGCTCACCGAGCAGCTCGGTGAGCTCGACCGCAAGCAGGCCGAGATTCGCGACCTGGAAGCCGAACGGCAGCGCATCCTGGAAGGCGTCGCGAACCTCACCGCCGAGCAGGCCAAGACCGAGGTAGTGGCCGGGATCGAGGCCGAGGCGAAGCGGCACGCGCACACGATCGTCCGCGACATCGAACGGCAGGCGCAGGACGAGGGCGAGGTCCGGGCCCGCAAGATCATCACCGGTGCGGTGCAGCGGCTCGCGTCGGAGCAGACCAGCGAGTCGGTCGTCAGCGTCGTCCACCTGCCGAGTGACGACATGAAGGGCCGGATCATCGGCCGCGAGGGCCGCAACATCCGGTCCTTCGAGCAGACCACCGGGGTGAACCTGATCATCGATGACACCCCCGAGGCGGTGCTGCTGTCCTGCTTCGACCCGGTACGACGCGAGACCGCGCGGCTGACCCTGGACGGGCTGGTACTGGATGGCCGGATCCATCCGAGCCGGATCGAGGAGATGTACGAGCGCAGCAAGACCGAGGTGTCCGAGCTGTGCCTGCGTGCCGCCGAGGACGCGATGGCCGAGGTCGGCATCACCGACCTGCACCCGGAGCTGGTGAAGACGATGGGCCAGCTGCGGTACCGCACGTCGTACGGGCAGAACGTGCTCAAGCACCTGGTCGAGTCCGCGCACATCGCCGGGATGATGGCCGCCGAGCTCGGGCTCGATATACCGCTGTGCAAGCGCGGCGCGTTCCTGCACGACATCGGCAAGGCACTCACGCACGAGATGGAGGGCAGCCACGCGATCGTCGGCGCCGACCTGGCCCGCAAGTACGGCGAGCATGACGACGTGGTGCACTGCATCGAGGCGCACCACAACGAGGTCGAGGTCCGCACCGTCGAGGCGGTGCTGACCCAGGCCGCGGACGCGGTCAGCGGTGGCCGGCCGGGAGCGCGGCGCGAGTCGCTCGAGGCGTACGTGAAGCGGCTGGAGCGGCTGGAGGAGATCGCTCACCTGCACGACGGCGTCGAGAAGGTGTTCGCGATGCAGGCCGGCAGGGAGATCCGGGTGATGGTGCTTCCGGACGTGGTCGACGACATCGCAGCGCAGGTGATGGCTCGTGACATCGCGAAGCAGGTCGAGGAGGAGCTCACCTACCCGGGCCAGATCCGGGTCACCGTGGTCCGCGAGTCCCGGGCCACCGAGGTCGCCAAGTAGTGTGCCTCGTCCCCGGTCGGCTCCTACGTAGCCGACCGGGGAACCGGGTTAGCTGCTGTGGGCGGGGCCGGCCGGGGCCGCCATCGAGGCGGCTGCCGCAACCGCGGCCTGGTCGATCTGATCGGGCTTCAGCGGTCCGCCGGCGGCATGACCACGGCGCCGGGTGCGCTGCTCGACCTTGTTCGCGACGATGCTCAGCAGCGAGTTGATCACGATGAAGATGGCGGCGACCACGATGAAGGCGGGGATCAGGTTCGCCTTGTAGTTGCCGATCTGCTCAGCCTTACGGAGCAGTTCCTCGTACGTGATGATGTAGCCGAGTGCGGAGTCCTTCAGGATCACGACCAACTGGCTCACGATGGCCGGAAGCATCGCCGTGACTGCCTGCGGCAACAGCACCGACCGCATCGTCTGACCCTGCGTCAGGCCGACGGCCAGCGCGGCCTCACTCTGCCCCTTGGGCAGCGAGTGCACGCCCGACCTGACCAGTTCCGCGACGACTGCGCCGTTGTAGAGGGTGAGACCGGTGACCACGCCGGCGAGCGCGAGCCGGTCCGACGGCACCAGGTCGTACTCGGCGTAGAGCTTGTAGGCGAACAGCATCATGAGCAGCACCGGCACGGCGCGGAAGAACTCGACGAGCACGTTGGACGGCCAGCGGATCCACGCGGCGTGCGACAGCCGGCCGACGCCGAGCAGGCCGCCCAGCGTAAGCGCGAGGACAACCGAGATGGCCGCGGCGGTGATGGTTCCGATCAGGCCGGGGATCAGGTACTCGGTCCAGATCTCGCCGGTCAGGAACGGCTTCCACTTCGCAGCTGTCAGCTGGCCCTTCTCGTTCAGCTTGTCCAGCACGAACCAGATGACGACTGCCAGCACGACGACACTGACGAGGCCCATGATCCGGTACAGCCGGCGCGACCGCGGGCCCGGAGCGTCGAACAGGACAGTCACTTCGGAGCTCATCGCTTCACCACCAGCCGCTTGGACAGTGCGGTGAACAACATGCCGGTGGGCAGGGTGAGGATCACGAACCCGACGGCGAACATGCCGAAGATCACGAAGAGCACGTCGGGCCGCTCGTCCATCATCTCCTTCATCAGCAGGGACGCCTCGCTCACACCGATGACCGAGGCCACGGTCGAGTTCTTGGTCAGCGCGATCAGTACGTTGCCGAGCGGCGCGATGGCCCCGCGGAACGCCTGCGGCAGCACGATGTAGGTCAGCGTCTTGACGAACGGCAGGCCGATCGCCCTGGCCGCCTCCGCCTGGCCGACCGGGACCGTGTTCACGCCGCTGCGCAATGCCTCCGCCACGAAGGACGCGGTGTAGATCGAAAGGCCCAGCACCGCGAGCCGGAAGTTGTTCGTGGTGATGAACGTGTTCGAGTTCTTGTCGGCCAGAACCACGCCGAGCTGGATGAACAAGCCGAGGTTGCAGAACACGATCAGCAAGGTCAGCGGCGTGTTCCGCACCAGCGTGACGTACGCCGCGCCGATCGTCCGGAGCGTAGCCACCGGTGACACCCGCATGATGGCGACGGTGGTGCCGATGATCAGGGCTCCGACAGCGGACAGCAAGGTGAGGTAGATGGTCGTCCTGAACGCGGCGAAGAAGTCATAGTCGCGTAGCAGGTCGGGGATCTGGTCCATGCATGCTCCTGCCGGGATGTGACGGAACGGCGCTGTGGGGAGGAGCCGGCGCCCCTCCCCACAGTCACGCGGATGTCAGGCGCAGGCGTCCGGCTTCGGCGGGTTCTTGTCCGCTGCCGGCTTGAAGCCCGACGGACCGACCGTCTTGTCGAGGGCCTTCTGCCACTCACCAGAGTCGATCATCTTCTGGATCGCGGTGTTGACCTTGCCGCAGGTGTCGGTGTCGCCCTTCTTCATGCCGACGCCGTACCGCTCCTCCGAGAACGGCTTGCCGACCACCTTGAGCTTGCCCTGGTTCGCGGGCTGCGCGGCGAAGCCGGCCAGGATCACGTTGTCCGTCGTCACGGCGTCGATGGCGCCGCCGACGAGTGCCTCGACGCACTTGGAGTAGGTGTCGTACTCCTGCAGCTGCACCTGCGCGGCGAGAGTGTCCTTGACCTTCTTCGCCGAGGTCGAGCCGGTGACCGAGCACAGCTTCTTGCCGTTCAGCGTCTCGGGGCCGGTGATGTCGGTGTTGTCCGCCTTGACCAGCAGGTCCTGTCCGGCGACGAAGTATGGGCCACCGAAGGAGACCTTCTCCTTACGGGCGTCGGTGATCGAGTAGGTCGCGAAGATGAGCTTCACCTGGTCGTTCGCGATCAGGTCCTCGCGCTGCGCCGACGGCGACTCCTTGAACTCGATGTTGCCCTCTTCGTAGCCGAGTTCCTTGGCGACGTACTTGGCCACCTCGACGTCGAAGCCGGTGTAGTCGCTGCCTTCCTTCAGGCCCAGACCCGGCTGGTCGTATTTGATGCCGATGGTGATCTTCTCGCCGCTACCGCCCGCTCCGCTGTCGTCACCCTCGTCGCCGCACGCGGTCAGGCCAGTGGCGGCCACGAGCGCGATTGCGAGGGCGGCCATCTTCCGCTGTCGCATGTTCCCTCCATTTTCGATACTGCTCAGTCTCGGATAAGTGTTCGAGTGAGCGTCATTCGCTACACCACTGGTTCGGAGCCACCGTTCAATGGGTGAGGATCTTCGACAGGAAATCTTTGGCCCGCTTGCTCTGCGGGTCGGTGAAGAACCGCTCCGGCTCGGCTTCCTCGACGATCTGGCCGTCGGCCATGAAGACGACCCGGTTGGCCGCCTTCCGGGCGAAGCCCATCTCGTGGGTCACGACCACCATGGTCATGCTCTGCTTGGCCAGGTTGATCATCACGTCGAGGACCTCGTTGATCATCTCCGGGTCGAGCGCCGAGGTCGGCTCGTCGAAGAGCATCACCTTCGGGTCCATCGCGAGCGCCCGGGCGATCGCGACGCGCTGTTGCTGTCCGCCCGAGAGCTGTGCCGGGTACTTCTCGGCCTGGTTGGCGACGCCGACCCGCTCGAGCAGGGCCCGGGCGCTCTTGTCCGCCTCCGACTTCGACATCCCGCGGACCTTGAGCGGCCCGAGCGTGACGTTCTGCAGGATCGTCTTGTGCGCGAACAGGTTGAACGACTGGAACACCATCCCGACGTCCGCACGCAGTCTCGCCAGTGCCTTGCCTTCCTCCGGCAGCGGCTGGCCGTCCAGCGCGATCGTTCCGGAGTCGATCGGCTCCAGCCGGTTGATCGCGCGGCACAGCGTCGACTTGCCGGACCCGGACGGACCGATCACGACCACGACCTCACCCTTGCCGATGCTCAGGTTGATGTCTTTCAGCACATGCAACTCGCCGAAGTGCTTGTTGACGTCCTTCAGTACGACGAGACCGTCAGCGGAGGTCACTCCCGCCCTGTCCGACGCCTCCACGGCCGAATCACTCATGGCGGCAACCTAGCGCGCTGAGGGTCATTGCTGCACGGATCATCGATTCCACCGTGGTAACGATCGCGGCGTGGTCGCCGAGCAGCCGATCAGTGACAGCAACCTGCCCTATGGACGGTCCTGCCAGGCACCGGCGGCTCCCGCGCGGCTGCCTCGACGGCGGCCAGCATCCGGGTCCGTTCGGGCGTATCGATGGTCCGGCCACGCACCGCGACGGCGTGGATCCGTTGCGTGTTGCGGATGTCGTCCAGCGAGGGTCCAGGTCCACCATCGGGCGGGCCACGACGTACCCTTGACGACTGATATGCGCACGTACGAGGTCCGCACCTACGGGTGCCAGATGAACGTCCACGACTCCGAGCGGCTCAGCGGCCTGCTGGAGGACGCGGGCTATGTCCGCGTGCCGTCCGGCGAGCAGGCCGACGTGGTCGTGTTCAACACCTGCGCGGTGCGGGAGAACGCGGACAACAAGCTGTACGGCAACCTCGGGCACCTGGCGCCGGTGAAGGCGAAGAAGCCGGATCTGCAGATCGCGGTCGGCGGCTGCCTGGCGCAGAAGGACAAGGCGTCGATCGTTCGCAAGGCGCCCTGGGTCGACGTGGTCTTCGGAACGCACAACATCGGCGCGCTGCCGGTGCTGCTGGAGCGGGCCCGGATCGAGCGCGAGTCGCAGGTCGAGATCCTCGAGTCGCTCGAGGTGTTCCCGTCCACGCTGCCGGCCCGGCGCGAGTCGCCGTACTCGGCCTGGGTATCGGTCAGCGTCGGCTGCAACAACACCTGCACCTTCTGCATCGTGCCGGCGCTGCGCGGCCGGGAGAAGGACCGCCGCCCGGCCGATGTGCTTGCCGAGGTCGAGACGCTCGTCGCGGACGGCGTCCTCGAGGTGACGCTGCTGGGTCAGAACGTGAACTCGTACGGCGTGGAGTTCGGCGACCGGTTCGCGTTCGGCAAGCTGCTCCGGGCGTGCGGGCAGATCGACGGGCTGGAGCGGGTCCGGTTCACCTCGCCGCACCCGCGCGACTTCACCGCGGACGTGATCGATGCGATGGCGCAGACCACGAACGTGATGCCGTCCTTGCACATGCCGCTGCAGTCCGGCTCCGATACGGTGCTGAAGGCGATGCGCCGGTCGTACCGGCGGGACCGGTACCTGAAGATCATCGCCGACGTCCGCGCCGCGATGCCGGACGCCGCGATCACCACCGACATCATCGTCGGCTTCCCGGGCGAGACCGAGTCGGACTTCGCCGAGACGCTCGACGTGGTGCGCGAGTCGCGGTTCGCGGGCGCGTTCACGTTCCAGTACTCCAAGCGGCCGGGTACGCCGGCGGAGTCGATGGACGACCAGGTCCCGCGCGAGGTCGTGCAGGAGCGGTACGAGCGGCTGGTCGCGCTGCAGGACGACATCGCCTGGTCGGAGAACAAGCGGCTGGTCGGCTCCACGGTGGAGCTACTGGTCGCCGAGGGCGAGGGCCGCAAGGACGCCAGCACGCACCGGTTGTCCGGCCGAGCCCGCGACAACCGCCTCGTGCACTTCGCGCTGCCCGACGGCGTCGAGCCGCCGCGGCCCGGCGACATGGTCATGGTCGAGGTCACCTACGCCGCCCCGCACCACCTGGTCGCCGACACCTTCGGCTCCGTCCGCCGCACCCGCGCCGGCGACGCCTGGTCCGCCGCCCGGGCCCGACCGGACGCGGTGCCGTCGCCTGGCGTGATGCTTGGCATGCCCGGCATCGGTGCCCAACCTCTCGAGCCCGCCGCGGCGCAGGCCTGCCACACCCACTGAGTAGCCCGCGAGCCTCGGCGGCGCCAGGGTGGAGGGACGGCGCGTCACGACCCTGGTGCGTCGAAGCCGTGGCTGAGCACCGCGGGCACCGCGCCCTTGCGCACCGCCTCCAGGACGACGGCCTCGTGCGGAACGACGGGGTCTGGCAGGGCGTCCAGCGGGAACCAGCCGAGGTCGGCGGCCTTGTCCGGCTCGCGCAGCCGCGGCTCGCCCGACCAGCGCGACGCGGTGAAGAAGAAGTCGACCCGCTGGTCGATCGGATCGCCGGTCGGCAGGGTGCGGTGCATCGCGCAGAGCGGCTCGAGGTCCTCCAGCGCGATGGTCACGCCTACCTCCTCGCGTGCCTCGCGGAGCGCGGCCTGCTGTACCGACTCGCCGGCCTCGACGTGCCCGGCTGCCATCGCCCAGAACCCGTCCATCCAGCCGGTTCCGGAGCGCAGCAGCAGCAGGACCTGGTCACCCCGCCGCAGGGCGATGTACGCCGCCGGAACCACCACGAATTGATCCACCCGCCGCACCCTACGGCACCGCCCGGACGGGCTCGTTAGGGTCGGAGCGTGCTCGTCGCCGCTGCGTTGTGCCCCCATCCGCCCGTACTGGTTCCGGAGGTCGCCGGTGGTGCGGCATCCGAGCTGGACGAGCTGCGAGCGGCCTGCGATGACGCCGTCCGCGCCCTGACCACTGCTGATCCGGACGTCGTCGTTGTCGTGGGCAACGGTCCGCGGACCGAGGAGCTCGGCGGCGACGCGGGCGGGAGCCTACGGCGGTACGGCGTTCCGCTCCGCGCCGGTGGTCCGGCCGGTGAGCTGCCGCTGTCGCTGACGATCGGTGCGTGGTTGCTGGACCGGGCCGGTGCCGAGGTGCCGCGGCGGTACGTCGCGATCGCGGCGGACGAGCCCGCGGAACTCGCGGCACGTCTCGGGGCCGGGATGGTGACGGGGGAGGAGCGGGTCGGGTTACTGGTGATGGCGGACGGCTCGGCGCGGCGTACCGAGAGCTCGCCCGGTCCGTTCCACCCTGACGCCCTCGCCTTCGACGAGACCGTCGCGGCCGCGCTCGTCAGGCAGGACACCGCCGCGCTGCTCGCGATCGACGAGTCGGTGTGCGCCGAACTGTGGGCGGGTGGCCGGGTCGGATGGCAGTGCCTGGCCGGTGCGCTCGTTGCCGCGGACAACGTCGCCATCGGCATCGGTCAGGTCCGGTACGACGCCGGACCGTACGGCGTCGGGTATCTGGTCATGAGCTGGGACTAGCCGGAGGCGGGCGCACTGTCACACTGTTTGTCATGTCCCGGCCCAGAGTCGTTGCTGTCGTCGGCCCCACGGCCGCCGGCAAGTCCGACCTGGCGGTTGCTCTAGGGCAACGACTTGGTGGCGAGGTGGTGAACGCCGATGCGATGCAGGTGTACCGCGACATGGACATCGGCACCGCGAAGATCACCGTGCCGGAGCGACGCGGCGTACCGCATCACCTGCTCGACATCCTCGACGTGACGCAGACCGCGACTGTGGCGGAGTTCCAGCAGCTGGCCCGGACCGCGATCGGCGACTGCCTGCGCCGCGGCGTCGTACCCGTGCTGGTCGGCGGCTCCGCTCTCTACGTCCGCGCGATCCTGGACGACTTCGTGTTCCCCGGCACCGACGAGCGGGCCCGGGCACGGCTGGAGGCCGAGCTCGCGGCGGTCGGGTCCGGCGCGCTGCACCGGCGCCTGGCCGAGGTCGACCCCGCCGCAGCGCGGCAGATCCTGCCCAGCAACGGCCGCCGGATCGTGCGCGCGCTGGAGGTCATCGAGATCACCGGCGGCCCGTACGTCGCCACGCTGCCCGAGCACCACTACGTGTACGACGCGGTGCAGGTCGGCATCGACGTACCGCGGCCGGTGCTGGACGAGCGGATCGCCCGCCGGGTCGACGCGATGTTCGCGGCCGGGCTGGCCGACGAGGTGCGGCAGCTGCTCGGCCACGGGCTGCGTGACGGCCGGACCGCGAACCGGGCCCTCGGCTACTCCCAGGTGATCGCGATGCTGGACGGCGAGATCTCCGAGGCCGAGGCCCGCGAACGAACCACGCAGGCGACCCGGCGGTTCGCCCGGCGGCAGGACTCGTGGTTCCGCAAGGATCCGCGAGTCACCTGGTTCGGGCACGACCTGCCGGACCTGGTCGAGCGGTGCATGGCCCATCTGGGCAACCGGCCGGACGCGGGCGACGTAGAGGAGTTGTCAGGCACGGGGACCGCAGATGCCAGGGGGTGACCGAGACCACGAGTTCCGTGAGTACGTGCTGGGTGACCGGACCCGGCTGATGCGGACGGCGATGCTGCTGACCGCGGGGGACCGGTACGCCGCCGAGGACCTGGTGCAGACCGCGCTGACCAAGGTGTACGTGCACTGGCGCCGGATCCACCACGAGGGAGCCGGGCCGTACGCGCACCGCGTGCTGGTGAACGCGTTCCTCGACGACCGCCGCCGGACGGCCCGCCGACCGGAGCTGATCAGCGCGGACGCGTTCGAGCCCCGCTCGCATGGTGAGGTGGACGCCGCGGACCTGCTCACGGTGCGCAAGGCGCTGCTCGAGATCGCGCCGAGGCAGCGCGCGGTCCTGGTGCTGCGGTACTTCCAGGACCTGGACGTCGCGGAGTGCGCACGGGTGCTGGAGTGCTCGGAGGGCACGGTCAAGAGCCAGACCGCGAAGGCGTTGAAGAGGTTGCGGGACGTGATGACGGATCCGGCGACGGAGGGAGCTGAGTGAACGAGCACGACGAGCAGGTCAGGAAGCTGCTGACGGACTTTGCCGACCGGGCGGTCGGCGACCACCCGGCCGCCGACGTGGAGGCGGACGTCACCCGCGGCCGCCGGGCACTGCGACGGCTACGGATGCGGCGCCGTACCGCGGGCGTCCTGGTCGGCGCCGCCGCGGTCGCCGCGGTGGCGGCCACCGGCGGACCTGGTTCCTGGTTCGCCGGTGACGGCCCGCAGGTCGCCTCGGACGCGCCCGGCGCCACCCAGCAGACCCAGCAGACCCAGCAGACCCAGGCTGCTTCCGCCCGGCCGCAACCCGCCGCGACCCGGGTGCTCGAGCAGCCCCTCGCGAGGGTGGTACTGGCGAAGAACAGCGCGCGCTGGAGCGGGGTCGGTTGCGGGCTCGCTCCCGCGGGCTGGCACGCCCAGCGGTCGCTGCCGCAGCAGGTCGTGCTGGCGCCGCCGTACTCGAGCAGCTCCGACGGCCGCGACCTGAACGGCAAGCTGGTACTGCGTAGCGCCGAGGTCGCTGACCCGTTCCTCAAGCCGACCCCGCACCAGCAGCCCGGCCGGCTGGTGTTCCTCGGCTGGTACGCCGCGGGCGAGCGGGCCGCCCAGGTCAAGCTCGGCGAGGACTGGCTGATCGTCCGGCTGCCGCGCGGGGCAGCGGGCTGGAACGACGCCACCCTGCTCCGGCTGGTCGGCTCCTGTACTGTCTCGAAGCCGGCCACGCCGACCGTGCGCTGAGCGGCGACGCGCCGTACCTGGCGCTCGGCGGCGCTTAGGGGTAGGCAGGAGGTCGGTAGCAGCCCACCGCAGCAGCTCAACCGCCCCGGAGGTCCGCGATGCGTGTCCGTCGTACCGTCGTCAGCAGCCTCACCGCCGTCGCGCTGGTCCTCACCGGTCTGACCACCGGTCCGGCCGCGGACGCGCAGCCGAAGACCAAGCCGCCGCAGCCGACCCCCAAGACCGCTACCGCGCTCGGATTCGGCGGCGCCGTGTCGTCGGTCGACGCGGACGCGACCGCGATCGGGCTCGACGTGCTGCGCCGTGGCGGCAACGCGGTCGACGCCGCGGTCGCCACCGCCGCCGCGCTGGGTGTCACCGAGCCGTACTCGGCCGGTGTCGGCGGCGGCGGGTTCTTCGTGTACTACAACGCGCGGTCGCGCACGGTGCACACCCTCGACGGGCGCGAGACGGCGCCGCAGAGCATGCCGGCGAACGCGTTCATCGACCCGGCCACCGGTCAGCCGTACCGGTTCTTCCCCGAGCTGGTGACCACCGGCCTTTCGGTCGGTGTACCGGGGACCCCGGCGACCTGGGAGTCCGCGCTGGACCGGTGGGGCACGCTGTCGCTGCGCAAGGCGATCGAACCCGCCGCCCGGCTGGCCGAGCACGGGTTCGTGGTCGACCAGACCTTCCGCCAGCAGACCCTGGACAACAAGGAGCGGTTCGCCGCCGTGGTGCCGACCGCTGCGCTGTTCCTGCCGAACGGGGACGCGCCCGTGGTCGGCTCGGTGTTCAAGAACCCGGACCTGGCCCGCACCTACAAGCTGCTCGGCAAGGAGGGGCTGGCCCCGTTCTACCGTGGCTCGCTGGGTGCGGAGATCGTGCGCACCGTGCAGGCGCCGCCGAAGACACCGGGGACCACGCTGCCGGTGTTCCCCGGCTACATGACCGCTGCGGACCTGGCGTCGTACCGTGTGCAGGCGCAGCAGCCGACCAGGGTGCGGTACCGCGGGCTGGATGTGTACGGGATGGCGCCGGTCTCGTCCGGCGGCACGACGGTCGGCGAGGCGCTGAACGTGCTGGGCACCACGGACCTGGGGGCGAAGTCGGCCCCGGACGCGCTGCACTGGTACCTGGAGTCGACCGCGCTCGCGTTCGCGGACCGGAACGCCTACGTCGGCGACCCGGCGTACGTGAACGTCCCGACCGCCGAGCTCACCTCGGCCGGCTTCGGTGCCGAACGCGCCTGCCGGCTGGACCCGGCGATTGCCGCGGTGAAGCCGGTACCGCCGGGCTCTCCGGACGGTGACTACGAGCCCTGCGGTACGACGGTGGCGGCGGCGCAGCGGCCGGACCACGAGGGCCTGTCCACCACGCACCTGACCGCCGCGGACCGCTGGGGCAACGTGGTCGCATACACACTGACGATCGAGCAGACCGGTGGTAGCGGCATCACCGTCCCGAGCCGTGGTTTCCTGCTGAACAACGAGCTGACCGACTTCTCCGCGGTGCCGAACCCCGCCGACCCGAACATCATCGCCGGGGGCAAGCGTCCTCGGTCCTCGATGTCGCCGACGATCGTGCTGCGGAACGGCAAGCCGGAGCTCGCGCTCGGCTCGCCCGGCGGCTCGACCATCATCACGACGGTGCTGCAGGTCCTGACGAACCGGGTGGACCGCGGCATGTCGTTGCCTGAGGCAATCGCCGCACCACGGGCGTCGCAGCGCAACACCGTGAACGTCACCGCCGAGCAGGCGTTCATCAACCAGTACGGCGCGGCGCTGCAGGCGTACGGCCACACCTTCGTGCCGGCCGGTGCACCCGGAACGTCCGCGGCCGAGATCGGGGCCGTCGCCGCGATCGAGTTCCTACCCGGTGGAGCTCTGCTGGCAGCGGCCGAGCCGACTCGCCGCGGCGGTGGCGATGCCGGGGTGGTGTCCCCCATCCGCTGACCGGCAGGAAGACCCGTGAGCCGGACGTAGCGACCGCCGACCGACGGCCGCTCGACGTTCTGCGGCGTGAGCGTCTCGGTGAACGAGCCGCTGGCGATCGGCGCACCCCACGTCACGCCAGCGGCCGAGACCGCGATCTCGTAGTCCTTGATCCGTCAGTTCCGGGCGTTCTGCCGCTGCAGGTACTGCAGCCCGGTCACGTCGTAGGTGCGCCGACCGCCATCTCCGCTGCCGGCGCCCGTAGGATCGACTGCTATGGGCGCCGGCACATTCCCCTGGCTCAAGGGCCATGGCACCGAGAACGACTTCGTGCTGCTGCCCGACCTCGACGGCAGCCTGCACGGTGACCTCGACGAGGGCTTGGTGCGGTTCCTGTGCGACCGGCACGCGGGCATCGGCGGCGACGGTGTGCTGCGGGTGATCGAGGGCGGCCGGCAGTCGTACGTCGGCGACGGCGGGGACTGGTTCATGGACTACCGCAACGCCGACGGCTCGGTCGGCGAGATGTGCGGAAACGGGGTCCGGGTGTTCGCCCGGTACCTGCGCGAGGAGGGCCTGGCCGGTGACGGCAAGGTCCGGGTCGGTACCCGGGCCGGCGTCAAGATCGTGACCTTCAACCCCGACGAGACCATCACCGTGGACATGGGCGAGCCGTCCTTCCCGGGCCCGAGCCGGATCGTGGTGGAGGCGAACGGGCACCAGTGGTCGGCGCTGCATGTGGACATGGGCAACCCGCACGCGGTGGCGTTCGTGGACAACCTGCGCGATCCGGGTGCCCTGGTGGACCAGCCGACCTGGACGCCGGCGGAGGCCTACCCGCACGGGGTCAACCTCGAGTTCGTGGTACGACGCGGGCCCGGCCGGGTCGCGATGCGGGTGCACGAGCGGGGCGTGGGGGAGACCCGGTCGTGCGGGACCGGGACCTGTGCGGTCGCGGTCGCCGCGGCGAAGGCCGCCGGGGAGGCGCTGCCGGTGACGTATACCGTCGAGGTACCGGGCGGAACCGTCACGGTGCACTGGCGGGAGGACAACCACCTCGAGCTCACCGGTCCGGCCGTGCTGCACGCGCGCGGCACCTTCGACCGCAGCTGGCAACGGTCCTGACCCAGCCCGGGTCCCGTCCTGCCCCGAACCGTCACCCCGAGTGTGTTCACGAATCGCCAAGGATCCGGCCGGATCCTTGGCGATTCGTGAACACACTCGAGGTGACCTGGCGAATTGCGCACGCGGCTGCCCGGCCTGGCTATTCGTGAACACGCTCACGCTGATGTGACGGGTCAAATGCGGGTGCGGGTGTTGGGAGCGCGTGGGAGCATGGATGACATATGACGAGCCAACCGAAACCGTACGACGACGAGCTGGACAGCGACCTGACCGGGGACCTGACCCGGGACCTGCTGGACGACGACGTCGACGGTCTGCAGGAGTCCGCCGCCGGCTACCCGGCGTACGAGATAGACGATGACGACCCGGACACGGGCGAGCTGGACCTGGAGGACCGCCAGGCGCTGCGCCGCGTGGCCGGTATGTCGACCGAGCTCACCGACATCAGCGAGGTCGAGTACCGCAAGCTGCTGCTCGAGCGTGTGCTGCTGGTCGGCGTGTGGACCGAGGGCGGCGCCGACGAGGCGGACAACTCGCTGGCCGAGCTGAAGCTGCTCGCCGAGACCGCGGGCTCGGAGGTGCTGGACGGCGTGATCCAGCGGCGCAAGCGGCCGGACCCGGCGACGTTCGTCGGCCGCGGCAAGGTCGACGAGCTGCGCAACCTCGTCGCCGCGTCCGGCGCCGATACCGTGATCGCGGACGGCGAGCTGGCGCCCGCGCAGCTGCGCAACCTGGAGGACCGGCTCAAGGTCAAGGTGGTCGACCGGACCGCGCTGATCCTGGACATCTTCGCGCAGCACGCGAAGTCCAAGGAGGGCAAGGCGCAGGTCGAGCTGGCCCAGCTGCAGTACATGAAGCAGCGGCTGCGTGGTTGGGGCGGGCAGCTGTCCCGCCAGGCCGGTGGCCGGGTCGGTTCGGCCGGCGGTGGTATCGGTGGCCGCGGTCCCGGTGAGACCAAGATCGAGACCGACCGGCGCCGGATCAACACCAAGATCGCCAAGCTCCGCAAGCAGCTGGCCGGGATGAAGACCACCCGTGCGACGATGCGCCAGGAGCGCCTCCGCAACGCGGTTCCGTCGGTCGCGATCGCCGGGTACACCAACGCCGGCAAGTCCTCGCTGCTGAACCGGATCACCGGCGCGGGCGTGCTGGTCGAGGACGCGCTGTTCGCGACCCTGGACCCGACGACCCGTCGTACGACGACCGGCGACGGCCGGGTCTACACGCTGACCGACACGGTCGGATTCGTCCGGCACCTGCCGCACGATCTGGTCGAGGCGTTCCGGTCCACGCTTGAGGAGGTGTCGGACGCCGACCTGCTGCTGCACGTCGTGGACGGCTCGCACCCCGACCCGGTGTCGCAGATCACCGCGGTCCGCGAGGTGCTGGCCGAGATCGGCGCCGCGGACGTACCGGAGATCATCGTGGTCAACAAGGCCGACGTCGCCGACCCGATCACGCTGAAGACGCTGCAGACCCGCGAGCCGCGCTCGGTGGTGGTGTCGGCACGGACCGGCGCCGGCATCGGCGAGCTGCGCGAGGTGCTGGAGGCGGCCCTGCCGCAGCCCGACGTGCCGGTCGAGGTGCTGGTGCCGTACGAGCGCGGCGACCTGGTCTCCCGGGTCCACTCCGAGGGCACCGTGGACAAGCTCGACCACACCCCGGACGGCACCCTGCTCGCCGCCCGGGTGCACGGCGACCTGGCCGGCGAGCTGGCGCCGTACGAGATCACGTCGACCCGCGGCTGACCCACGCGGACGACGCGGCGGGCCGGGAGGATGTCCTCCCGGCCCGCTTCGTTCGTGTTACCTGAGTACCGGATCTAGGAGCGCTTGGAGACCCGGATCTTCATGGAGGTGCCGTCGCGCTCGAGCACCTTGATGTTGACCCCGTTGTTCGGGACCTTCACGCCGGCGGTCGGCTGCTGCGGGAACCAGTACTGCCTACCGTCATTGAATGTCGACACTGCGTTCTGGCCACGGATGTACGACCCCTGACCGTTGAGGTGCAGTGTGAACGAGTCGGCCTTCTCCAACCCGAAGGTGGCGTCGTACCCGGCGATCCTCGGCCGCCAGATGCCACCGGCGAGGTTGTTGATCGGCACCGGGTGCGCGTCGACCGGCAGTACCAGACCCTCGCCGGGGTGCACCGACGTGTTGTTGTCGGCCTGCGAGGTGTCCCAGTACCAGACGAGCAAGCCGTCCTGGTACGGGAAGTGCTCGACCCAGTCCGGCTTGGTGTTGGCGAAGCCGAAGTTGTACGGGCCGGTCTTCAGGTACTGGTCGTGCGACACGTAGTTGATGTGCGACGCCAGGTAGAAGTTGTCGTGCATCGTCGTGACCGAGGCGCCGACGGCGGTGAAGCCGCTCAGCGTCCAGCCCTCCGGAGTTGACTCCGCGCCGGACTCGAACACCGTGGTGGTACCCGAGGTCACCTTGACCGCGTCGGCGAAGAAGCCGAGGCCGCCGGCCGCGCCGTCGGTGGTGTACCGGAACCGCAGGCCGACCGTCTTGCCGCCGTACGCGGACAGGTCGAAGGTCGCCGGCACGTAGCCCGACGTACCGTCGATGCCGTTGCCCTCGGCTGCCTTCGTGATCGAGCCCGGGATCGGCTTGTAGCCGGTGCCGTCGTCGACCTCGACGTAGGCGTAGTCACACGGGTCGGGACCGCAGTCCTCGATGTCCCACTTCGCCTGGAAGGTCAGCGTCGCCGCTCCAGCCGGCAGCGTGACCTGGCGGCTCATGGTGTTGTTCAGGTCGTCGCCCTTGCCACTCCACCACTGGCCACTACCCGCCGCCGGTGCGCCGTACTGCGTCGTGACCGCCTTCTTCGGCAGTACGACGACCGCGCCCTGCGCCTTGGCCGAGTTGTACTCATGCGGCCCGAGCTCGAGCGTGCGGTTCTGGCCCGCCAGCACGATCTCGTAGTCAAGCCAGCCCAGCTGCAGCTTGGACCACGCGTCCAGGTCCGCCGAGCGGGTGCCGATGCCCTCGTCTCCCGCGGCGCTGACCCGGCTCTGAGCCATCAGCGACCACCAGTTGATGCCGTTCTCGGACGCGCCACCCGGGCCCACCGTGTCGTAGTGGTCCGGCAGGCCGAGGTCGTGGCTGTACTCGTGCGTGAACACGCTGACGCCACCGTTCTCAGGCTGGATCGTGTAGTCCGCCACCCACAGACCGGTGGTACCGACCTGGGTGCCGCCGTCGGGGTTGCCCGTCGGGCCCTGCCCGGTGCCCTGGAACGCCTTCCAGCGGTGAGACCAGATCGCGTCCTCACCCTGGTGCGGGTCACCGTCGGCCTGGTCGCCACCGGAGTGCACGATCTGGAAGTGGTCGATGTACCCGTCCGGCTCGTTGAAGTTGCCGTCACCGTCGAAGTCGTTGCGGTCCCACACGTCGTACGAGGCCAGGTCGGCCTTGATCTGCTCGTCGGTCCGGCCGGCAGCGTGCTGGTCGGCGACCCACTGGTTGATCGCGTCACGGATCAGGAACCAGGTGTTGGAGCAGACGCTGCCGCCGCAGGGGAAGCCGTTGCTGCGGCCGTACCGCGCCTCGTTGAACTGCACCTTCACCCAGTCGGTGACGACGCCCTCGACGCTGTACCGGCCCGATGACTGCTTCTCGAAGTACTTGTGCACCGGCTCGACACCGGCGATGCTGCCGCTGCCGAAGTACAGGTCGTTGAAGTACGCGTGGCTGAAGTCCGGCCGCCACACCGTGCTGTTGTCGACGGTACGGTCCGGCTCCGGGATCGCGTTGTGCAGCGGTCCGTCGAAGACAGCCGGCCCCGGCGTGTTCGGGTCGGTGTCCTGGTCGGGGTAGCTCGGGTGCCGCTCGTTGCCGAACTCGGCCAGGATCACGAAGATCTTGTCGGTCTTCTCGCGGGCCAGCTCGACGTACTGGTCGACCTTGCCGTTCGCGTTCACCCGCTGCCGGGTGTCCGTGCTGCGGCCCTTCTCACCCATCTTCATGACCGTGCTCGGGCCACGCTGCTCGGCCTTCGCCTCGCCGCTCAGGAGCATGCTCCACGCACGCTCACGCAGCTCGCGGCGCTTCTCCTCCTGCGGGTTCGGCAGGTCATCGCTGGGCGCCTCTTGCGCCGCCCTCGCTGCCGGTGCTGCGGCGGGTATGCCCGCGGATGTCGAGGCGACACCGGCTGAGCTGTAGCTCAGTCCGAATGCCGCCGCGACTGTCAGGCTGGCTAGCCCGACTGCTGCTTTACGCACGAATGCCTCCCTGATCTTGACGTCCGGCGAATCGTTACCGGACGTGACTGCGTTGCCCCCGAGAGTTGTGCTGACCGTGAGAGTACGGCCAAATCTGCGTTCTCTGAAGACTTTCCGGTCTGCATGTTTGCCCTAGAACGCAAGACCGACGGTTACGGTGTGGGCAGTGGCGACTCCCAGTGACACCCCCACGGACCTGGTCCGGCCGCTGTGGCGTGCGCTGGCCGTGTTCCGTGTGCTGACATTGGTATTCGCCTGCGTAGGTGTTTACACCCGGTGGGACGACCTTGTCCGGCCCTGGGGTGCCGTGGCACTGATGAGCCTCATCGCGGTCTGGACGGCGGTCGTCACCTTCGGCTACGGCCGGTACTGGGGCCACCACACCACGCGTCTCGCGGTGTGTGATCTTGCGGTCACGATCGGTTGTATGGCTGGCACGTTGCTCGCCCAGCCGCTGAGCCACCTGCAGAACGGCGCTTCGTTGCTGACCTCGGTCTGGGCGACCGGACCGGTGCTCGCGCTGGCGATCGCCCGCGGCCGCGACGGAGGGCTGCTCGGCGCGGTGGCGATCAGCGGTGTGACGCTGCTGCTGCGCGGCACCGACGACCTGGCGCGACAGCTGTACAACATCCAGCTGCTGCTGGTCGCAGGACTGGTCGTCGGGTACGCCGCGACCACCACCCGGCGTGCCAGCGCCCGGCTCACCGACGCGATCGCCGCCGAGTCCGCGGCAGCGGAACGGCTCCGGCTCGGCCGGACGATTCACGACGGCGTGCTGCAGGTGCTCGCCCAGGTCCAGCGCAGCGGCCGCGGCGGCGGGGACGCGGCCCGGCTCGCGGACCTGGCCGCTGAGCAGGAGGTGGCGCTGCGCGCGCTGATCACGAGCAGTCCGGCCACCACCTCGGGCACCGGCGAGTCCGACCTGGGCGCTGCGCTCGCGGTGCTGGCCACCACCCGGGTCGAGGTAGTGCGGCCCGCCCACCCGGTACCGTTGCCGGCCGCAACGGTCGCCGAGCTGACGGCGGCGGTCACCGAGGCACTGGCGAACGTGGCCCGGCACGCCGGGCCGGACGCCCGGGCCTGGGTGGTGCTCGAGGACCTCGGCGACGAGGTGCTGGTCGCGGTCCGGGACGACGGCGTCGGCACCACGTCGGAACGGCTGGACGGCGCCGCGGCCGACGGCCGGCTCGGGGTCAGCCAGTCCATCCGCGGCCGGATCGCCGACCTCGGCGGTGACGTCGCCGTCCGTCGAACGCCCCGGCCGCCGTGCGGATCGCGAAGGCCACCCGCCCGGACGTCGTGCTGATGGACCTGCAGCTGGGCACCGGCTCCGGAGTGGACGCCACCCGTGAGATCACTGCCGCGCTGCCGGACACCCGGGTGCTGGTGCTGTCCGCGAGCGGGGAGCAGGCCGACGTGCTGGACGCGGTGAAGGGCGGCGCGTCCGGGTACCTGGTGAAGTCGGCGTCCCTGGACGATCTGGTCGACGCGGTACGGCGAACCGCCGCCGGCGACGCGGTGTTCGGCCCCGGCCTGGCCGGGCTGGTGCTGGGGGAGTACCACCGAATCGAGTCAGAGCCCGACGTACCGCGGCTGACCGAGCGGGAGACCGAGGTCCTGCGCCTGGTCGCCCGCGGCCTGACCGCGAAGCAGATCGGCGCCCGACTGGTGCTGTCCCACCGCACCGTCGAGAACCACGTCCAGAACACGCTGCGGAAGCTCCAGCTCCACAACCGCGCCGAACTCGTCCGCTACGCCCTCGAACACGGTCTCGACGAGGCGCCCGGGTAGGCTGACCGCCTCGAATACGTATGCCCGGTGCCGCCGTTGCGTGCGCCGCTGGCTGCCGACATCCGGAGGATGTTTGTGAACCGCTCGTCCGTGGTCCGTGCGTTGCTCGCGCTGGTCGTGCTCGGTATCTCGACGTACGTCGTGCTGACCGCGCGGCCGCAGCTCGGCCTGGACCTGCGCGGCGGTGCGCAGATCGTGCTGGAGACGCAGGACTCGCCGACGGTGAAGGCGGACGCGAACTCCACCGGGAAGGCGCTCGAGGTGCTGCGCCGCCGGGTCGACGCGCTCGGTGTCGCCGAGCCGAGCGTCACCCAGTCCGGCGACCGGCGGATCATCGTCGAGCTGCCCGGTGTCTCGGACCCGCGCGAGGCGGCCGAGGTGATCGGCAAGACCGCGCAGCTCACCTTCCACGAGGTGCTCGACGTGGTGCCGACGAAGCCGGCCGAGCCGGCCGCCGGCGAGCTGTACCTGGACAGCGACCAGGGCGACGGTGTGCTGCGGCTGGCGAAACCGGCGATGACCGGTGAAGGCGTGGGCGGCGCGGACGCCGTACTCGATCCGCAGCAAGGACCGGACTGGTTCGTCACCATCGACTTCAAGGGCGACGGCGGCAAGACCTGGGCGCAGATCACCGGCAAGGCCGCGTGCCAGCCGGTCGGCTCACCGCAGCGCCGGGTCGCGATCGTGCTGGACAACGAGGTGATCACCTCGCCCCAGGTCGATCAGCGCGGCGGCACCAGCCTGTGCAACGTCGGCATCGCCGGCGGCCAGACCCAGATCACCGGGCAGTTCGGCGAGACCGAGGCGAAGGATCTGGCGGCGCTGATCGAGGGCGGTTCGCTGCCGGTGCCGGTGGAGACGATCGAGCAGCGGGTGATCGGCCCGACGCTGGGCGACGCCGCGATCAAGGCCAGCGCCGAGGCGGCGATCATCGGGGTGGCGCTGACGGCGCTGTTCATCTGCCTCGCGTACCGGCTCGTCGGGCTGATGGCGGTGATCGCGCTGATCGGCTACGCCGGCATCTCGTACGCCGCGCTGACCGCGCTCGGCGCGACCCTTACGCTGCCCGGCCTGGCCGGCTTCGTGCTCGCCATCGGGATGGCGGTGGATGCGAATGTGCTGGTCTTCGAACGAGCCCGGGAGGACTACGTCGAGGGACGCACCGAGGGGCTGAGACGCTCGATGCAGAGCGGCTTCGACAACGCGTTGTCCGCGATCGCCGACTCCAACATCACCACCCTGATCGCGGCCGGCCTGCTGTTCTTCCTGGCTGCCGGCCCGGTCCGAGGCTTCGGCGTGACGCTGAGCATCGGTGTGATCGCGTCGATGCTGTCCGCCTTGGTCGTGTCCCGCGTGCTGTGTGAGTTCGTGGTGTCGCGGAAGTTCGCCGAGCGGCACCCGGGGATCACCGGCATCGCCGGGCACGGGCGGGTACGCCGCTGGCTGGAAGGTCGCCGCCCGCAGCTGATGAAGCACAGCCGCCGGCTGCTCGTCATCACGCTCGCGTTGGTCGCAGTCAGCCTCGCCGGCATCGTCGTACGTGGTCTCAACCTAGGCGTCGAGTTCACCGGCGGCCGGCTGATCGAGGTCAGCACCAACCAACCGGTGACAATCGACGCGGCCCGGGCGGCGGTGTCCGAGGCCGGCTTCCCGCGAGCCGTCGTGCAGGAGTCCGGTACCGACGACATCACGGTGCGGACCCAGGAGCTCACCGACGACGAGGCGCAGGCGATCCGCGATGCGCTGGCCCAGGTCGGCGGCGGCATCGAGCCGATCCGGGACGAGAAGATCGGGCCCAGCCTCGGCAACGAGCTGCGGAACAAGGCGCTGATCGCACTCGGGGTCGCGCTCGGCGCGCAGCTGCTCTACCTGGCGGTGCGGTTCCGCTGGACGTACGGCGCCGGCGCGGTGCTCGCGCTGCTACAGAACTCGCTGGTCGTGCTCGGCGTGTTCGCGTGGCTCGGCAAACCGATCGACGGCATCTTCCTGGCCGCGATCCTGACCATCATCGGGTACACCGTGAACGACTCGGTGGTGGTCTTCGACCGGATCCGCGAGACCCGGACCGCGCGGGCCTCGGACAACCTGGCCAGCATCGCCGACACCGCGATCATGAATGTGCTGCCGCGGACCATCAACACCGGTATCAGCACGCTGTTCATTCTGGGCGCGCTGCTGGTGCTCGGCGGGGACTCGCTGTCGGACTTCGCGTTCGCGCTGCTGGTCGGCATCATCGTCGGTACCTACTCCTCGAACCTGACCGCGGTGCCGCTGATGGTCGAGCTGGAGAAGCGCTACCCGGCCCCGCCGCCCAAGCCGAAGACCCAACGCCGAGACCGCGACCTGGACCCCGACCGCGGCGCCGTCGTCTAGCGCCTGGGCCCACCCCAGACTGGCGATCATCGGTCACTTTTTCCCTTTCTGTGGATAACGCGGTCGCCTGACCGCCGGCGTGCGCCTGACCGGTTATCCACAGAAAAGGAAAAAGTGACCGATGATCGCGTAAGGGAGGTGCGGGTGGTCCACAGGGCTGGCGGAGGGGTCGGACGAGGGGGCGGTCCGGGTAGGCTGACGCGGTGGCGGATGTAGGTGAGCTGCTCGAGGCGGCGGTTGCGGGGATCGGCGGTACGACGCGGCCCGGGCAGGTGGCGATGGCGACGGCCGTCACCGGCGCGATGGAGTCCGGCGAGCACCTGCTGGTGCAGGCCGGCACGGGTACCGGCAAGTCGCTCGGCTACCTGGTTCCCGCCCTGCTGCACGCACTGCAGGACGAGCCTGTGGTCGTGTCGACCGCGACGCTGAACCTGCAGGCGCAGCTGGTCGACAAGGACCTGCCGGCGCTGATGGAGGCGACCGAGAACCTGCTGCCGCGCCGCCCGTCGTACGCGATTCTCAAGGGCCGCAACAACTACGCCTGCCTGCACCGGATCCGCGAGGGCGCGCCGGATGAGGACGGCGTGCTGGTCGAGATGCCGGTGGTCGGGCCGGTCGGACAGCAGGTGCTGGAGCTGCGGGAGTGGGCGGAGCAGCAGCTGCAGGACGGCGGCGCCGGCGATCGCGACCACGCGCCGACGCACCAGAACCAGGCCTGGCAGCAGGTCGCGATCAGCGCCCGCGAGTGCCTCGGCGCGCAGAAGTGCCCGTACGGGCAGGAGTGCTTCGCCGAGAAGGCGCGGGACGAGGCGCGCCGGTCCGACATCGTCATCACCAACCATGCGCTGCTGTCGATCGACGCATTCGAGAACCACACGGTGCTTCCGGAGCACGACGTGGTCGTGGTCGACGAGGCGCATGAGCTGCCGGCCCGGGTCACCGGTGCGGCGAGCGCGGAGCTGTCGCCGCAGATGGTGGAGCGGGTGGCCAGACGGGCCCGGCCGTACGCCGAGGACTCCACCGTCGACGACCTCGCGGACGCGTCTGACGCGCTGCGGAAGGCCCTGGCCGATGGCCGCGAGGGCCGGATCGAGTCGAGCCACACCGCCGTACTGGAGGCGGCGGCGCTGGTGCGAGACGCGGCGCGCCGGCTGTACACCGAGCTGGGCAAGAAGGACGACGACGCCGACGAGGACGCGGCGAAGCGGCAGACGCGCGGCGCGGTGAAGGAGATCTTCGACACCGCCGAACGGGCCGCCGCGCTCGGTGACGTCGACGTAGTCTGGCTGGCCGACCGGGACCGGTTCGGCCGCGAGCTGCGGATCGCGCCGCTGACGGTCTCCGGCCTGCTCCGCGAGCTGGTGCTGAAGGACCGCACCGTGGTGATGACGTCGGCCACCCTCACCCTCGGCGGCGAGTTCGACGCGATAGCACGCCAGGTCGGTCTGCGGCCGTCCGACCGGCTCGCGGACGACGAGGAGGAGGTTGCCGCTGGCAACGATGACTCAACGGTCGAACCGCTGCCATGGCGCGGGATCGACGTCGGGTCGCCGTTCGCCTACGACAAGCAGGCGATCCTGTACGTCGCCAAGCATCTGCCGCCGCCGCACCGCGACGGCCTGGGCAGCAAGCAGTTCGCGGAGATCATCGACCTGGTCACCGCGGCCGGCGGCCGGACCCTCGGGCTGTTCTCGTCCCGCCGCGCGGCGGAGGCGGCGACCGCCGCGGTCCGCGACGCCACCGACTTCACCGTGCTGTGCCAGGGCGACGCGCAGCTCAAGGAGCTGTCCGAGCAGTTCGTCGAGGACCCGGAGGTGTCCCTGTTCGGCACCCTGTCGCTGTGGCAGGGCATCGACGTACCAGGCTCCACCTGCACGCTGGTGATCATCGACCGGATCCCGTTCCCGCGTCCGGACGAGCCGCTGATGGCGGCCCGGCAGCGGGCCGTTGACGAGGCCGGCGGCAACGGCTTCATGGCCGTCGCCGCGACGCACGCCGCGCTGTTGCTTGCCCAGGGCACCGGCCGGCTGATCCGCCGTACCACCGACAAGGGCGTGGTCGCGATCCTCGACCCGCGGCTGGTGACGGCCCGGTACGGCGCGTACCTGCGCGCCTCGCTGCCGCCGATGTGGGCCACCGCCGACCGGGAGGCCGTGCTGGGGGCACTGAAGCGGCTGCAAGCGGGATGAACGCGCCGCTGCTGCCGATGATGGCGGTGCCCGGCGCGCTGCCATCCGGCGAGGGCTGGGCGTACGAGATGAAGTGGGACGGCGTCCGGGTGATCGCGGAGATCGCCGACGGCGGCTGCCGGCTCTGGTCTCGCAACGGCCGGGACGTGTCGGGTGGCTACCCGGAGCTGCTCGGGATCGCGGACGCGGGGCTGCCCGAACCGCTGCTGCTGGACGGCGAGATCGTCACCCTGGACGAGACCGGCGCGCCGTCGTTCGGCCTGCTGCAGCGACGCATGCACGTCCGTGACCCGCGCCAGATCGCCCGGCTGATCAACGAGGTTCCGGTCTCCGTCCGGCTCTTCGACCTGCCCCGGTGCGCCGGGCAGTCGTTGCTGGAGGCAACGTACGACGACCGGCGGTCGGTGCTGGAGTCGCTCGAGGTCGACGACCCGTTCTGGGAGCTACCGCCGTCGTACGCCGACGGCGCGCAGGCACTGGCATCGTCCGCGGAGACCGGGCTGGAAGGCGTGGTCGCCAAGCGCCGGGCCTCCCGGTACCTACCCGGGCGGCGCAGCGCGGACTGGGTCAAGGTCAAGCACCTGCGGACCCGCGACGTGGTGCTCGGCGGCTGGCACCCGGGGGAGGGGAACCGCGAGGGCCGGATCGGCTCGCTCTACTGCTGCGCGTACGACGGCGACGAGCTGGTACTGATCGGCAAGGTCGGTTCTGGGCTGGACACCAGGATGCTGGACATCCTCGGTGCTGAGCTGGCCGCCCTGGAGGTGGACGAGCCGCCGTTCGACCCGCGCTCCATCCCCGGGCCCGACCGGCGCCGGGCGCACTGGCTCGATCCGGTGCTGGTCGCCGAGGTGACATACACCGGTTGGGCCGCGGACGGCCGGCTGCGGCATCCGGTCTGGCGCGGGCTCCGGCTGGACATAGATCCGGAGTCGGTACGACGCTGAGCCCGGCCGGTCTCAAGTCGGTCCGGTGTGCTGCGAGCATGGCGCGGTGCACGCGACCTCAGGACGAGCCCGGCTGGCCTACGAGATGACCGGCGCCGGTGACCCGGTGCTGCTGATCCACGCGGGGATGACCGACCGGCGCAGTTGGCGTTCGCTCAGCTCACGGCTGGCGCCGGATCATCTGGTGCTGGCCTACGACCAGCGCGGGTACGGCGAGACGACTTACTCACCGGAGCCGTATTCGCCGGTCGCCGACGCCGTCGCCGTACTCGACGCGGCGGGCATCTCGCGTGCTGCCGTGGTGGGCTGTTCGATGGGTGGCGGCGCCGCGGTCGACCTGGCACTCGAACACCCGGGGCGGGTGTCGCGGCTTGCTCTGATCGCCCCGTCATTCTCCGGCGGACCGCGGCTGGAGACGTACCCGGAGCCGGTCCACACGCTGGAGCAGAAACTGGAGGCCGCGGAGCAGGCCCGGTGACCTGGCCGCGATGAACCGGCTCCTTGCCTGGGTCTGGCTGGACAGTCCGGCGGCGCCCGAGGGCCGGGTCGGCGGTGCGGTTCGCGAGTTGTTCCTGGACATGAACGGCACGGCACTCGCGAACCCCCACCCCGGCGAGAAGCGCCGCCTCGAGTCCGCTTGGGACCAGCTGGACCGGATCGGCGTACCGACACTGCTGCTGGCCGGCGAGTACGACCTGCCCGACCTGCTGCCGGTCTGCCAGCGCGCTGTCGAGCGGATCCCCGATGCCCGGCTGGTCGAGCTGCCCGGTGTGGCGCACCTGCCGCACCTCGAGGACGACGAGACCTGCCTGTCCGCCATCACGAACTTCCTCCGCCCGTCGGCCTGACGTTTCCGCGGAAACTCCGGCGATTTCGTACCGCACCCATGCGCGGCGGATAGCAGGAACCCGGACCGACAACCGCGGGTCAGCCGAGGGCGGCGACGACCTTCGGCTCGAGCTTCTCCGGGGTGTCTTTGGGTGCGAACCGGTCGATCACGGTGCCGTCCCGGCCGACCAGGAACTTGGTGAAGTTCCACTTGATCGCGCTGCCGAGCAGGCCGCCCTGCTCGGACTTCAACCACTGGTACAGCGGATGGGCGCCGGAGCCGTTGACCTCGATCTTGGCGAACATCGGGAACGACACGTCGTATGTCAGCGAGCAGAACTCGGCGATGTCGGCCTCAGAGCCCGGCTCCTGGTGCCCGAACTGGTCGCACGGGAACCCGAGCACCACCAGGCCGGCGGCCTTGTGGTCGCGGTACAGCTTCTCCAACCCGGTGTACTGCGGGGTGAAGCCGCACTTCGATGCCACGTTGACGATCAGCAGCACCTTGTCGCGGTAGTCCGCGAGCTTGCGCTCCTCGCCGGTGATCGTCGCGGCGGAGAACTCGTAGACGTCGGTCATGCCTTCGATCCTCTCAGACGGAGCGAAGGCATGACCGGATCGTCGCCGAGGTCACATCCGCCGCAGGACGGTCACCACCTTGCCGAGGATCGTGGCGTCGGTGCCGTCGATCGGCTCGAAGGCGGGGTTGTGCGGCAGCAGCCAGATCTCGTTCTTGGTCTTCTTGAAGGTCTTCACCGTGGCCTCGCCATCGATCATCGCGGCGACGATCTCGCCGTTGTTCGCGGTCGGCTGCTGCCGGACGACCACCCAGTCGCCGTCGCAGATCGCGGCGTCGATCATCGACTCGCCCTTGACCTGGAGCAGGAACAGGGTGCCCTCGCCGACCATCTGGCGTGGCAGCGGGAACACCTCCTCGATGTGCTCCTCGGCGAGGATCGGTCCGCCGGCGGCGATCCGGCCGACGACCGGAACGTATGCCGCGTCCGGGTGCGCGTCCCCGGCGCCGGTCTCGTCGTACGACGTCTGCCGCGCGGAGCCGAGCGCACCGCGCTTGGCGGCCTCGGCGACCTCACCCGGATACCGCACCTCGATCGCCCGGGGGCGGTTCGGATCGCGCCGGAGCAGACCCTTCTGCTCGAGCACGCGGAGCTGATGCGATACCGACGACGAACTGGTCAGGCCGACGCGCTCACCGATCTCGCGCATCGACGGGGGATAGCCGCGGCTGTCGACCGAGTCGCGGATGACGTCGAGCACACGGCGCTGGCGTGGGGTCAGGCCGGTGGCGTCGGCCGGACCGTCGGGGAGCTCGGTGACGGTCTGCTTCAGGGCCGACTGGTCCGCGGTCTTGCTGGACGTCTTCTTCGACGTGCCGGCCATGGTGGCTCCTCTTCCTCGCGCTCGGTGCGGTCGCGTGACTCCTGATGCCTGTGCGACTCGGGTTGCCTTGACGGTAGCGGTAAACCAGAGGTCTTTCAAACATCTGTTCGAAGGTGTGTCGGTGGTTCCAGAGGTTCCGGGGCCTTCATAACGATTCGAACACGCATTCGACGCCAGGTCCAGGTTGCGTGCGTTTTGTCGACGCCGTGCGGTATCCATTCGTACAGGCGTTCGATCGAACAGGCGTTCGGCGGAAAATGTCGGAGCCGCCCGGTAGAAAGATCGCCGTCGGACAGGAACACCCCGCCCGGCACACGCAGGACAGGTCAGGAGGACACGATGAGCGCAGTGGTTGCCGCACCGGAATCCACCGGCACGCGCGAGGCCACCCGTCCACGCCGCGTCGCCCTGGTCGGTCCCACCACCGAGTCGCTGCCGGTCCGCGCCTGTTCCGGCGAGGAGATCGGCTGGCGGCCGGTCGCCGACCGCCCGGCCCTGCGGCTGACCAGGCGCGGACGCCGGCTGGTGACCGCGGTCTCCGCGCTGGTGTTCGGCGCCGCGGTGTTCGTGGTCGGACAACAGGCGGTTGCCTCGTTCAACGACGAGCCGCGGTTCACCCGGACCACCTCGGTGCAGGTCGGTGCCGGTCAGAGCCTGTGGTCGATCGCGGAGGAGACCAACCCCGGGGTGGACCCGAGGGTCGTGATCGAGGAGATCGCCGATCTGAACGGGCTGCGCAGCGCCGCCGATGTCATCCCCGGTCAGACCCTGGTCGTCCCAGCTCCCTAGCCCGGCGTCGAGCTCACCGCGTGGTGCCGGAGGCCGGCGCAGCGAAGGGCTGGCTGATGGTGTCCAGCCAGAGAGCGGCGTAGCGCGCGCCGTCGACAGCGAGCGCGACGTCGACCCGGCTCGGCGCGATCCCGTGCGGGTCGTGGTCGAGGTTCCCGGACCAGTCCCGCCGGTCCACGATCGTGCGGCCGCGCGAGTACGTCCCGGACAGCTCCACCCGGACCGGCAGCGGTTGCGTCGTCAGCGCGGACCGGTCGATCACCGCGCAGACCGCACCGGCGTCGCCGAGATGCGCACGGTCGGCGCGGTACCGGTCGCAGACGAACTCGACCAGCCGGCCGCCCAGCTCGGCAGGGCCGTGGCCCCCGGCGGCGACCAGCTTCGCCGCGTCCGCCCGCGTGACGGTCACGTCGTAGAACACGTCCAGCCCGTACATGGTCACGTCGACACCGAGCTCGGCCGCCGACTCCAAAACGATCGCGGCCGCCTCCGGGTCGTGGAACACGTTGAACTCCGCGGACGCGGTCGCATTCCCGACATTCGCCGCGCCGCCCATGAACAGGATCTCGCGCAGCCCGGCCGCCGCCTCCGGATACGTCCGCAGCAGCAGCGCCACGTTTGTCAGCGGCGCGGTCGGTACCAGCGTGACCAGCTCGCCGCTACGCGCGGCGGCGACCAGCAGGTCCCGGAGCAGCTCGACCGCGTGCCGCGCGTCCCGGGCCCGGGTGGACCGGGGCCAGCCCAGGTCGCCCATCCCGTCGTCGCCGTGCACGTGCCGCGCGTCGGGACCGGGTTCCAACAGCGCCCGCGCCGCACCGCGGGCCACCGGTACGTCGGTCCGGCCGGCCACGTCGAGCACCGTCATCGAGTTCCGCACCACGTCGTCGACCGTCGCGTTGCCGCCGACGCAGGTGACCGCGCGCAGGTCCAGGTCCGGATGCAGCGCCGCGAGCAGTAGCGCCATCGCGTCGTCCACGCCGGTGTCCACGTCGAGGATGACCGGGGTTGCCATGGCGTCATCCTGCACCGCGCATGGTCGTACGCCAACGACCGCAGGTTGGCCACCCGTTCACCGTGAAGTGTGGAAACCGTTTACCAACTGAACTGGGGTCTCGGATCATGACGCCCAGACCACCGCGCGGCATCGTCACCGGGCCAGGTCGGCAATCAGGGCGTCGATGACGTGCTCCTCCTCGACTGCCCGTCCGGTACGTCGCATCTCGTCGGACAACGCGTCATCCCAGACCGCGATCGCAGGCACGCCGCGCAGCACGTGACCGCGCTCGGCGGCTGCGCGGTAGTCAGTCGCACTAAAACGCCAGGGCGTGGCCGGAAGGCGGTCGAACACGACATTGCCGATCCGGACGCCACCCCAGTCGAAGTCGCCGTGGTACCGCATCGCTGCTCCGCCGTCCGCCAGCGTGCGGAGCAGGTGCATCGCGGCGGCACCGGGCTGGCCAGCCGTGCAGACCAGCGGGGCGCATCCGGCACCGAGTTGCTCAGCCGCCGCCGAGACGACGACTGGGTTCTCGCAGACGAAGACCTCGCCGGCCCGCGGCCGGACCCGGTCACGGACGAGCTGGCGCAGAGTCAGCACGGCCGGCTCGCCTGCCGCTTGCCACCCGGCCAGCGCGCGACCGGTCGGTGTGAGGTCGCCCGGGAAGCCGAGCGTGAGCACGGTGCTCGAGAGGTCGTCCTTGAGCAACCCCACAGACGCCCAGAGCTCACGTCGCCACTGGGCGCCCGACCCGTCCGCGAATCCAGAGATCGCACGCGCCGCGCTGAGCGTAAGGGTCGTGAGGGGCTGATCGTGGTCCAGGGCGTGCGATCGTTTCACGACCCGCGCTGCGAAGTGGCCCATCAGCTCACCGTTCGCGGGCAGCCCGCCGATCACCGCAGCCAGCTCGCTGAGCAGCGGGGTCGCGGCCTGCGGAGTCTTGGCCAGCTTGCGGACCAGGCCGGAGCGGGTGACGCGCTCGAGCCAGTCGCCGAGTTCAGGACGCCCGGCGACGACGGCATCGAGCGGTGCGAACGCGGCTCGCCACGCACGATCCAGGGCCGCGGTCGCCGCTGCCCGGTCCGAGACCTCGCCGGTGAGCATCACCACTGCGACGGCCAGGCCGTCCGGGCACGCTCCCGAGCGACGCAGGACGGCGTCGACCGCGGGCAGGGACACCGTCAGAGTCTCGCCGGTTCGCGGGCGGCGGCCGAGCAGCCCTTGCACGGCGGCACGTTGCCCTGGAGTGGCGCCAGTGAGCGTGACCGACGTATCCAGCGACTCTCCGCGTTCCAGCCGCCGGCGGACCCGATCCAGCAGCCAACCCAGATCGTCACCGCCGAGCAACCGCGACAGCCGATCGTGATCCGTCACGCCCATAGGCCGTCCTGTGGCGTCGCGGGCGACTCGGCGCCGCTGTCCCGGATCGCTCTGACCTCACGGTCGACGCGGGCACGTCGCGCGCCGTCCCACTCCCAGCTCGTGACCAGGACGGCGGCGACGTCGTCGGTCCGGGCCAGCTGCGAGATGGCCAGGCCGGGCACCTCCGGATAGCAACCCCACTCGCGTTCACTCGTCATCACGACGTCGAGGTCGAACGCGGCCAGCAAACCGAGATACTTTGCGCGCGCGTTGTCGTCGACCCCGGCGAAGGCCTCGTCGAGTGTCACCAGGCGGGGAGCGTACGGGCTGCCGGCTGAGGCGTAGTGCGACGACGCCGCGGCGAACAGCGGCACGCTCGCGGCCAGCACCCGCTCGCCGCCCGACGCCGGTCCGGTCGCCGGCTGCCATCGCCCGTTCTGGTGACGCTGGATGATGAAGCGGTTCCAGGTCCGGTAGTCGAGTGCCTCGGTCAGATGCTCCAGCCAGGTGCCGGTGTCGTTGCGAGCTCGGACCTCGGCGATACGCGTCTGCAGGAACGCCCCAAGTGCGGCCTGGTCGTCCGTCGACCATGCGTCCGCCGTCTGCCGCAGCAGTCGCTCCCTCGCCTCGGCGAGGCCGGGGGGACCGTCCTCGCGCGGACGCCACTGCAACCGCAGCCGCATACCGGTGCTAGTGGGGCGCGCCTCCAGCTCGTCGTTCATCGCCTGCACCTGCGACTCGGCTGTCGTGATCAGCTCCTGCAAGGTGCTGGCGACCTCGTTCACCAGATGGTTCTCGAGGATCTCCCGCTCGCGCTCGTTGAGCAGCCGCTCCCGGTCCGCGACCTCGGACTCCAGCGCGGTGGACAGTTCCGGTACCGAGGCGGGCCGGCCCTGGAACTCCACTTCGACCACGACGCCGCCCTCGCGGAGGTCGGCCGAGGCCCTGTTGCCGTGCCGGGACAGGGTGTCGTGCAGCGCCTTCAGCTCGCTGTTCACCCGCTGCTGCGCACGCTCCCACGCGCTGTCGTCGTCCCCGATCTCGGAGAGGTCCTCGTTCACCTTGCGTGCCAGCCGGACGGTGGGATCGGGTGCCCACGGCCGGTCCGGATCAGGCGTGTCCAGGTGGGGTAGTGCGACGGTAAGCAGTCCCGTGGCGGCGAACCGACGGAACGCCTCGGCCGCCGCCGCCCGCTCACCGGTGACGACGGTGAGCTGCTCCGTTAGCTCATCCAGCCGCCCCTGCGCCCGGCCTCGCGCATCGATTGCCCGCTCCGCCTCGGCTACTGCCGCCCGCTGGGCGGTCTCGTTCGCCGCCACCAGACCGCCGACCTCGGTGAGCTGTCGCTGCAGGTCAGCGACGGCCGCGCCGACGGTTCCCAGGAGAGTCTGATGGCGCTCCTGCGCGGCTGCTGCCTGCCCGGCGATCTCCTCAGCCCGCTCCGCCTGCTCGGCCAGCCTCGCTGTGGCGACCTCGAGGTCGTCGGCAACCTCGGCGACACGGCGGCGACGGTCCTGGACGGCCTCTACCGCAGGCCACATCTCGGCGAGCCGCACCTGATAGTCGGCGAGTGCCTCCGCGATGCGGGCCAGCTCAGCGCGGTCTGCGGGCAGGCCGACGTCCCGAGCGCCTTCGGCGAGCGCGGTGGCCGCACCCTCATCGGCCGCGGTGGCCGCGGACAGCGACTGCCGGGCTGCCTCCCGACGGTCGAGCAGGCGGGCCTGCTCGTGGCCGAGACTGACGACGAGCGCGTGTGCCTGGCGAAGGGCGGCGTCGTCGGGCACGGTCGCGACCTCCTCGGCGAGGATCGACCTCCGCGCAGCAAGTCGATCACGGCCGACGGCGATCTCGGTGAGCTCCGCGTCCAGCGCCTCGAGGCCGGTTCGTAGCTCGGCGAGGCGGGATCGCCGTGCGGCTTCGCGCGCGCCGCGACCGATGAAGGTGGCAGCCGGCTTGTGCCACGAGCCTTCGACTACGCCGATGCCGAAGCGTCCGTCCGTGGCGACCCAGGTCGAACCGCCACCGCCTTCGGGCGAGGTGACCAGCCCGATCGACGCGAGCACCGCCGCGATCATCTCATCGGTCACGGTGGCGGCCAGTGGGTTCTCCCGGTAGACGGACGGTCGGAGCACTCTGCCCACGCTCACCGGCACGGGGTCGGTTGCTCGCAGCACCACGTCGTCGCTGCCCGCGGAGACCAGATCGCCGGCAGGAGTCAGCCATGCGTCGAGCACGCCCGCCGCCTCCAGTGCCGCCTCGACTCCGGCCCGGTCGTCATGACCGACCTCGTCGAGGAAGTCGATCAACTGCCACAGTGGTGCGCCGGGACGGCCGTCGCGGGCAGCGGCGCCTCGGGTGTGGGGGACCGGCGGGAGCGCGTCCTCTCCACGTTCCAGCCGGGTGATCTCGTCGGTCAGCTCGGTACGGCGCAGCCTGGCTGCCCGCAGCCGCGTCTCCAGCCCGGCGTCGGCCGTGGCGAGGGCCGCGGACGACGCGTGCGCGGCGGCACTCACCGCTGCGGCCGCCGGGTTCGGCCCGTCGAGTGTCTCCACCCACAGCTCGAGCCCGGAGATCGTCGTGGCGGGATCGGCGAGCTGGAGCTCGGCCGTCGCGGCGAGATGGTCGCGGACCGACGCGACCAGCGCCGCACCCTGCCCGGCCACCACCTGCCCGGCGTCCGCACGCCGGCCGGCCAGCTCGTCCGCTTCCGCGTCGAGATCGGCAACCTTCTGCCGCGCGGCCGACAGTCGCGCCGACGCTGCCTCCGCGGTGTCGATCAGCCCTGTCACATGGCCGGTGGCCCGCCGCTGGCGTTCGCGGACCTGCTCGGCGTCCCGGCGTACCGCGGCCAGGTCCGGGCCCGCAGCCGCCGGGGCGGCGTCCAGCGGACGGTCGACCCGGATGTCGTGCTCAGAGCCGATCAGCGCGCCGGCCGCGGCCTCCGCGGTCGCTCGGCGAGCCGCCAGCAACGCCTGCTCGGCGTCGTCGAGGCGGGCGACCGCTGCGACTTGGCGCTCCTGCTGGACGGCGACCGTCCGCGCTGCCAGATCCCGCTCACCGCCGGCGCGGCCGGCTTCCTCGTCGAGCCGTCTGGCGTCGTCCGCGGCGCGTTCCAGCTCGCGCGCACTTCTCATCTCCGGGCTCGCACGCAGTGCCTCGTCGCGGCTTCGCAACCGCCGCTGCTCAGCGCTGAGCTCCAGCTGCCGTTCCTTCGCAGCCGCAAGAGCCTGTTCGGCCCGCTGTTGGTCCGCCTCCGCGGCGGTCAGGTCGCGGTTGGTCCGCTCGTACGACGACTGGGCGTCTCGTGGCAGTCTCGACCTTTGCCGGGCAGCGATCTGCGCATACCGCCTGTAGTGCGAGAGGAACGAGGTGGCCGCGTCCCGCGCGTCGGTCATCGCTCGCAGCGCGTCGCGGTCCTCCTCGAGGCTACGGAAGGCTTCGGCGACATCGGCGATCACCGCCTGGTCCAATGGCGGCAACGCGTCGGTGAGCGCGTCGGACAGCGCCTTCTCGCTCGGCTTCTTCGACAGCTGCGGCTGACGCAGCCGGATCAGCAGCTCGACCAGCGCGCCGTACCGCTGCTCACCGAACCCGAACAGACACTCGTCGACCGCGCGGCGGTAGTCGCGGGCGCGGTCGTACACGGTGCCGAGGTCGCTGAGTGCGTCGATCAAGCGGTCTCTGGTCAGCGCCGTGCCGGTCGCGTCCACCAGGGCGAGGTCCACGCCGACCCGGCGGGACGTGACGAAGAACCAGTTCCGTGCCACCCCCCGGCCTGAGACAGCCTTCAGGCCACAGCCGAGGGTGCGGAAGTGCTGCTCGCCGTGGTCGTCGACCCTCCCGAACTCGATCCAGGTGTAACCGAGCCGCTCAGGGTACGGATGCGCGCCGCCGAGCAGCAGGTTCCACTCCATCCGCTTCTTCGGGTCGGCATCAGGTTCGACCCGGTGCGGCGACAGGTCACCGTCCAACAGGAACGGCAGTGTCAGCGCCAGGACCTTCGACTTCCCGGTGCCATTGTTGCCCCGGAGCAACAATCGCCCGTCACGAAACCAGAACTCCTCGGTGTCGTAGTAGAACAGGTCGATCAGGCCGGCGCGCAGCGGCTGCCAACGCTCCCGTGCCGGCTCGGGAAGGACACTGTTCACCGGGTCTCCTCGATGGTCGGTTCGGCAAGGGCGTAGCGCGCCAGTGCAGGTCGTGGCTGCACGGCGGCGTCGGTGCGACGTACCAGGCGGAGCGCCTCGAGCCGGGCGAGCGCGTTGTCGGTCAGTTCCACTTCCGCGCCGGCCTCGGTCGTGTCGCGACGCCAATAGGCGCGATGCCGCACGGCCTGCTCACGAACGTAGCCGTGCAGTCGCTCGATGGGCGATGGGTGGCCGGCACCATGTGCCAGGTGCTCGGCAACCAGCAAGGTGGCGTGGCCGTCCGTGCCGCTCTCCGGCATCCGGATGTCGGTCAGGTCATCATGTGGGTCGACCATCGCGATGCCCTCGGCACGAACCTCGGCGACCAGGCCGGTGAGCTCGCTGATGCGCGACGTGATGGCGGCGCGCTGACTCGTGAGATACGCGCGCTCGACGTCATCGAGCTCGTCGAAGTAGAGCACCGGTTCGTCGAGCAACCGGCGGGTCAGACGGTGCCGGACTCGCTGGTTGCGCAGGTCGTCGGTCGTCGCCGGGATCTCGTCGTCGAGCGCGGCGAGCCGTTCGGCCAGATCGCCCGCCTCGATGGTGGACGGCCCGCGCGAGGCCGCGAGCAGCCCGGCCAGCACGCGTCGGTCGACGTCGTACAGGGCGTCGCCGGTGTCCTTGACGAATGATTCCTCGTCACCGGCGACCCGTCCTACCACGCCGAGGTCCAGCAACAGCCGGACGACGGCGACCAGATCGGACCGCTCGTCTCGGCCCTGCAGTGTGAACTCCAGCCCGGCAGCCGTCAGCTCGGGGTCGGCGGCTCCGAGCACGACCTGCTCGGCGAGACGGCCGAGGGTGATCTGAGCGTCGGCACGTTCGAGCGTGGCGAGCGCGAGGCAGGTGAGCACATAACGCCGCCGACCGAACGGCTGCCTGGAGCGCACGTCACGCGCCGGGTGAGTGGCGTCGTGCGGTGTGGCCGCCTGCTTGAACAGCCTGGCCACCTCGCTGTCGACCTGCAGCCGCCATCCGGTATTGCGGTCGAACCAGTCGCGCAGTTCGGCGGCATGCCGGCGAACCAGTGCGAAGTCGTCATCCGCCGAGCGCAGGAGCGGTCGCCGCAGTACGGCGCGGGCGGCGCGGCGCAGCTCGTCGGCGCGCGACACCGTCAGGGCGTCTGTCAGGGAGCTCACGCGGTCTGCTCCGCCTCCTCTTCCGACATCAGGTCGACGATCTCGACCAGGTGGTCCGGCCCGCGGAAGACACCGTGTGGTGTCCGGATCTCCGCGGTCCGGCCGTCGCCGAGGGCGGTCAGCCTGATGGCCAGCGTGCCGTCGGAGGTGGTGGTCTCGACCACGCGGGAGCCTGCGGCGCGGCCGGCCAGCGCATCGCCGAGCAGGGCGAGGAACAGCCGGAAGGAAGTCGGGTCGAGCTCACCCAGATCGGCCAGCCGAGTCGGCCGGGCGGTCGCCAGCCGCTCACGTGCGGCCGCGGTCTCGGCGGCTTCCTTGGCGGCGAGCTCAGCCAGGTGGCGTCGCTGCGCGGAACGGTCCAGGACGCGGTTCGGCTTGCCGCGGCGTTCGTAGCTGCCGGTTCGGCGCAGCCGCGGACTGATGTCCAGCGGTGGTGCATCCGCCCATGCCGTCTGGGCCGGCACTGCGCCGTCGCCGTCCGCGGAAGCGCTGAGGTGCCGGGCCGACGAGAGTCCGAAGGCGACCCGCCACAGCCGGTGCAGGTCCTCGTCGGTAGGTGCCTGCGCGAACCACCGCGCCAGCCGGCGGAAGTCCGCGGACCGGTCCGATCGACCGCCACGCCGTTCGTTGAGCGACGCGACGACCTGCAGCAGCTGTGGGATCGCCGCACGCGCCTGCGCTCGCAGCAGCTTCGCCTGGCTCGGGTGGTTCGGAGTGCTGACGAACCAGGTGCGGAAGCCCAGCCAGCGGTCCTGCCAGAGCACGCGGTGCCTGTCGAACTCCGCGGTTCTCGGGTCGTCGCCGTCCGCCGCCTGGCCAGGCGCGGCGTCCTCGGCCTCGCGCCACGCGGCGATGTCCAGCAGCCGGTGGACGTCGCGGCCTTCCACGGTGTCGACCAGTACGGCGATCTCGGCACCTGTGCCGACGAGGTCCTTGATGAAGCGCTCGAGGTAGTCGACCAAGCGGTCCTTGTACGCGCGAAACACGTCGGCGTCGGCGTCGTGCAGGTCGATCGTGCGCTGCAGCGAGCTCATGAAGGCACGTGCGTTGGCGGCCAGTTCGATGAACCGATCGACCAGCCCGCGAAGCAGCAGGTGCACCTTGGCGCGATCCGGATCCTGCTGTCCGGACAGCTCGGCCAGGGCACGCAGTTGCGTGGCGATGTCGGCGAGAGCGACGGCCTGCAGCGCCCCACGGCGACCGAGCGCCTCGTCGTAGGTCAGGACGGCTTCCTCGACCGCCTCGCCCCGCTCCGTGAGCTGGTAGAGGAAACGCGCCCGGTGGAAGTCCTCGACCGTGGTGACCCGGCTGGTGTCGGGGTCGGCGCGCAGGTTTCCCCATTCCACGAGGCGGTGCAGGGCTTCGACGATCGCCTCGACCTCGACCTCGGACCGCAGCGCCTCGTGCACGTCCTCCGGGCGCAAGTGCACGATGAACCGTCGCTTCGCCTGCACGAACGTGCCCATGACGCGCCGGTACAGCGCGGCGTTGGGGACGGTGAGGTACCCGAACGGCGTGAAATGTGCGTCCTGCACGTGGACCCTCCCGTTGCGACTCCCACGAGAGTAGAGCGTCGCGCGGACAGATCGTCCGCATTGCCCACGGGTGTCACCGGTCAGGCGGGCGGGATGTTCTGGTTGAGGTGGAACAGGTTGTCGGGGTCGTACTCGCGCTTCAGCGCTTGGAGCCGGGCGTACTTGGCCGCGCCGTACATCTCGCGGATCCTGTCGTCGCCCTCGTCGCCGAGGAAGTTCACATAAACCCCGGTGTGGTGTGGCTCGAGCGACTTCCACGACTGGCGGGCCCAGTCCCGCTGCACCTCGAACCCGTCCTCCGTCTCGGTCGACGCGGCGAAGTTGAACGTGTGCCCGGACTGCCGCCCGCCGAACGCGGTGGCGTCCTCGTCCACCCGGGCGATGGCGCCACCCAGCTGGAAGATCGGGTACGACGACAGCGGCCCGCTGATCGCCGTACCGGACTCGACCGCGATGTCGATCACCTCGTCGGTCAGCTTGGAAACATCCGCGGACCGGGTGTAGTACCAGCGGCCGTGCGGGAAGCTCGGGTCGAACATCGCCTGGTGGGTCAGGAACGGCTTCGGCTCGCACAGGTCCAGCAGCGGCTTGCCGTACGACTTCATCGGCGCGAGCACCTTCAGCCCGTCCTCGACCGGGCCGCACCAGCAGGCGATCACGAAGACGGCCGGCTTGCCGTGCAGGTCCTCGGGGAACACCGGCAGCGCCGGGATCCAGCGGGACACGATGATCGTGGTCAGCTCGTCGGGTACGTCGGTGATCCAGTCCCGGTAGTACCGCAGCACATCGACGGCGTCCTCCATCGGCCACGCGATCGGGCCGGCCACCACCGTCGGGCCGACCGGGTTCAGCCGGTACTCGAACTCGGTGACGACGCCGAAGTTCCCGCCGCCGCCGCGCACGCCCCAGAACAGCTCCGGGTTCCGCTCCGCGCTCGCGGTGACCGCCTCACCGGACGCGGTGACCAGGTCGACGGACAGCAGGTTGTCGATGGTCAGGCCGTACTTGCGCTGCAGCCAGCCCAGCCCGCCGCCGAGCGTCAGCCCGGCGATCCCGGTGTGGGTGACGATGCCGGACGGTACGGCGAGGCCGAACGCCTGCGTCTCGCGGTCCAGCTCGCCGAGCAGTACGCCGGCCTGGGCCCGGGCGGTCCGCCGGATCGGGTCGATCCGCATCCCGCGCATCGGCGACAGGTCGATCAGCACGCCGTCGCAGGTCGAGTGACCCGGGAAGCTGTGCCCGCCGCCGCGGACCGCGACCGTCATCTGGCTGCGGCGCGCGAACCCGACCGCGTTGCGGACGTCCTGCACGCTCGCGCAGCGCAGGATCACCGCCGGGTGCCGGTCGACGGACCCGTTCCAGATCACCCGGTGGTCGTCGTACCCGAACTCTCCGGGCTGGATGACGTCACCGCGGAACTCGCTCGCAAGATCGACCAGTTCCCGTTGGTCGATCGTTACGCCCGGTGCTGTGTAGCGCATGCCGGACCCCCTCCCCAGCTGACAAGTGTGTCGTCGTCGCCAGGGATTGAACACTGACGAAGCCCTGACATCACGTGAGCACCGACCGCAGCGGTCCGAGCTTGCGCATCCACGACAGCACCAGGTTGGTCTTGCCGGCCGCCGCCGAGTCCTGCTCCCACAGCTTGATGACATCCTCGAGCTTCTGCGGCGGGCGATCGTCCTCCGTAGAGACGGTCCCCCAGGTCGCCCCGCAGCTGCCGCGCGAGCTGCGGATGTTCCAGCCGGCGAGCAGCCCGTCCGACTGTCCTTTCGGCGGCTCACTGACCTGCTTGTACGCCTCGTACAGGCCCAGCAGGCAGGTGACGATCGCGGTCCGGCTCGGGGTGTTCCGGGTGAACGCGTCCGGGCTGCCGTGGGCCACCTTGTTGACCAGGTAGTCGTGCGCCAGCCAGGCGGCGGTCAGGGACAGGTCGAGCGTCCAGCTCACCGTGGCGGGGGACCGGACCAGCATGACCTGCCCGGGCGGCAGTACGTCGGCCTCGATCGCGAAGGTGTCCCGGAACGAACGGGACTGGAGGCTCTCCTTGACGAACGTCCGGGTGCTGGTGCCGGACGACCGGACCTGCCAGACGGTCCCGCTGGTGTTCCGCAGTAGCACCGACTGGCCGGACTCGTCACCGCAGACGATGATCAGCCGGACGGTCGCGGCGTGCTTCTCGTCGGCGGCCTGGATCCGCACCGGCTGCGGCCGCGGATGTGTTCGCGGGCACCGCTTCTCCGGCGCGGTCAGGGTGACGGTCGGTCCGCTCTGGGTAGTCGGCGCCGATCCGGACACGGCCGACTGCCCGTCGTTCGCGCAGGCCGCAGTCGCCGCGAGCATCAGGCAGGCGACAGCGATCTTCCCCCACACGGCGGTCTCTCCCCCCAGCCAGATGAGCCGGCCAGTGAGCCGAGGGTACGACGTCGCCGGGCGCCGCGGCGAGTTTTTCACAGGCGTTGTTACCAGCCTGGTAGCGGAGTCATCGGGGGTCGGGATCCGGGCATCCACGGAGTGTCGGCGGTGTTGTACAAGATGTGGCCGGAAGGCTGGAAGGGGACCGTTCAAGCGTGTTGTTGGTGTGACTGGTGTGACCGTCTGTGGTCGCGTGGCGTGCCTTGCTTCTGTCGGTGGCCCGACGTACGGTATCCCTAGATGTAGTAGTTACACCGGTGTGGTTCGTCCACAGGTTGTGGTCAGTAGGCCACAGGACACACACAGGTTGTCCCCAAGAGATCCACAGATCTGTCCCCAGGCTCGGGAGGAGATGCTCGGCGATGCACTGTCCTTACTGTCGGCACGCCGACTCCCGCGTGGTGGACAGCCGGGTGGCCGAGGACGGTGGCGCGATCCGGCGCCGGCGCCAGTGCCCGGTCTGCGAGAAAAGGTTCACCACCGTCGAGCAGATGCAGCTCACGGTCGTAAAGCGCTCCGGCGCGACCGAGCCGTTCAGCCGCGAGAAGGTGATCAAGGGCGTCGGCAAGGCCTGCAAGGGCCGGCCGGTGGACGACGACCAGCTCGCGCGGCTCGGCCAGGCGGTCGAGGACGGGCTCCGCGGCGGCGGCTGCCCGGAGATCCCGGCCCACGAGGTGGGCCTGGCGATCCTGGGTCCGCTGCGCGAGCTGGACGAGGTGGCGTACCTGCGGTTCGCGAGCGTGTACCGGCAGTTCCAGTCGGCCGACGACTTCGAGACGGAGATCGCGCTGCTCCGGGCGGAGAAGGAGCCCGAGGGCCGCGAGCCGGATCCACAGACAGCAACGGGGAAGTAGCAGTACCCAACGGGCGCAGCCTTCGGGCTGCATTGGCGGGATCGAGGCGAGGAGAAGAGATGACAGAGACGGTGACCGGCCAGTCGGGGTCGACGAAGAAGTCGGCGGCCGGCTCCCGGGGACGCAACAAGTCCTCCGGACTCACCATCGAGCGGGTGTTCAGCACCGACGGTGTTCACCCATACGACGAGGTGAACTGGGAGCGCCGTGACGTCTTGCAGCAGAACTGGAAGACCGGTGAGACGGTCTTCGAGCAGCACGGTGTCGAGTTCCCGGACTTCTGGAGCGTCAACGCGTCCACCATTGTCACCACGAAGTACTTCCGCGGCGCGGTAAGCCACGACAACCGGGAGTGGTCGCTCAAGCAGCTGATCGACCGGGTGGTGAAGACGTACCGGCGCGCCGGCGAGGAGCACGGCTACTTCGCTGGTGACTCGGATGCCGAGGTCTTCGAACAGGAGCTCACCTGGCTGCTGCTGCATCAGTACTTCAGCTTCAACTCGCCGGTCTGGTTCAACGTCGGTACGTCGTCCCCGCAGCAGGTCAGCGCCTGTCAGCCGTACGACGCGCTCGTGAGCACGCCTGCCGGCCAGGTCCCGATCGGCAAGCTGGTCGAGCAGAACGCGGTCGGTGCCAAGGTGTACGACGCGCACGGGCTGACGAAGATTCTCGCGGTCAAGGCGAACGGCGTGAAGAACGTACTCCGGCTGCACACGAAAGCGGGTCACGCGCTCGACGTCACGGCCGACCACCTGGTGTGGAAGAGCTACGACAACCGCGGCTCCGGACGGTTCGTCGAGGCTGGCACGCTGCGCGTCGGCGACAAGCTGGAGTGGCACAGGCGGGAGTCGCACGGGGAGGACGAGATCGACCCGCGGCAGATTGCCGAGGCCGCGCTGGCCGGATGGCTGCAGAGCGACGGGTTCGTCGGGCAGTACGAGGGAACGAACAAGTCGCTGACGATCGAGGCAATCACGGTTGCCCCAGCCGAGCTGGCCTGGGTTACTGATGCGCTCGACAACGTGCTTCCCGATGTGCACCGCCATGAGCGTTCAGTGGGGACGCAGGACGAGTCGCTCGACTGCCGCCGGACCCGGTTGTACGGCACCGGTCTGGCCGATTTCGTCGAGCGGTGGGGGATACGAGCACGTGGCACCGAGATGGTCGTGCCGCCGCAGCTGTTCGAGGCCCCGCTGCCGGCGGTGGCGGCGTACCTTCGGAGCATCTTCCAGGCGGAAGGCTTCGTCTCCGCACGTGAGCGCTCGACTGTCGTCGAAGTCGACATGGTCGGCGAGGAGCACATTCGCGGCATGCAGGCGTTGCTGGCCCGTTTCGGCATCTTCGCGCGCGTCGGCTTCAAGCGCGACGCCCGGGCGGACCGCAAGGGCTGCTGGACGCTGCGGATCCAGAACGCCGGCGACCGCCGGATCTTCGCCGACGAGATCGGCTTCATCGACCCGCGCAAGGCGGAGAAGCTGGAGCGGTCCTTCGACATGCCAGGCCGCGGCGCGGCTCCGGTCAAGCGGCTCGAGATCGCCCGGATCGAGGAGCTTGGCGGGATGGAGGTCTACGATATCCAGACCGAGAGTGGAGAGTACCTGTCCGCCGGCGGCCTCCGAGTGCACAACTGCTTCATCCTCGCCGTCGACGACTCGATGGACTCGATCCTGAACTGGTACAAGGAAGAGGGCCTGATCTTCAAGGGCGGCTCCGGCGCCGGCCTCAACCTGTCCCGGATCCGCTCCTCCAAGGAGTTGCTGCAGTCCTCCGGCGGCACGGCGTCCGGCCCGGTCTCCTTCATGCGCGGCGCGGACGCATCCGCCGGCACGATCAAGTCCGGTGGCGCCACGCGCCGTGCGGCCAAGATGGTCGTACTCGACGTCGACCACCCGGACATCGAGGAGTTCGTCGAGACCAAGATGCGCGAGGAGGAGAAGATCCGCGTGCTGCGTGACGCGGGCTTCGACATGGACCTCGGTGGCCGAGACATCACCTCGGTGCAGTACCAGAACGCGAACAACTCGGTCCGGGTGACCGACGAGTTCATGCGCGCGGTCGAGGAGGGTGCGTCCTTCGGTCTGCGGGCGCGACTGGACAACTCGGTGATCGAGTCTGTGGATGCGCGTGGACTGTGGGACAAGATCGCCGCCGCCGCGTGGGCGTGTGCCGACCCGGGCATCCAGTACGACGACACGATCAACGACTGGCACACCACGCCCGAGACCGGCCGGATCACCGCGTCGAACCCGTGCTCGGAGTACATGCACCTGGACAACTCGTCCTGCAACCTCGCCTCGCTGAACCTGATGAAGTTCCTCCGCGACGACGACCTGTTCGACTCTCAGCGGTTCATCAAGGCCGTCGAGCTGATCATCACCGCGATGGACATCTCGATCTGCTTCGCCGACTTCCCGACCGAGGCGATCGGTAACACCACCCGCGCCTACCGGCAGCTCGGCATCGGCTACGCCAACCTCGGCGCCCTGCTGATGGCCACCGGGCACGCGTACGACTCCGACGGTGGTCGCGCACTGGCGGGCGCTATCACCTCACTGATGACCGGTACGTCGTACAAGCGGTCCGCCGAGCTGGCCGGTGTCGTCGGTCCCTACGACGGGTTCGCGCGGAACAAGGACGCGCACACCCGGGTGATGCGCAAGCACGCCGCGGCGAACGACGCGATCCGCACCATGCACGAGATCGACAAGGACGTACAGAAGCACGCGTCTGCTGCATGGGCCGACGTCCTTCGTGTGGGCGGCAAGAACGGCTGGCGCAATGCCCAGGCCTCGGTGCTGGCCCCGACCGGAACCATCGGCTTCATGATGGACTGCGACACCACCGGTATCGAGCCGGACTTCTCGCTGGTCAAGTTCAAGAAGCTGGTCGGCGGCGGCTCGATGCAGATCGTGAACCAGACGATCCCGCGGGCGCTGCGGCTGCTCGGGTACACCGAGGAGACCATCGAGGCGATCGTCGAGTACATCGCCGAGCACGGCCACGTCGTCGACGCCCCGGGCCTGAAGCCGGAGCACTACGAGGTGTTCGACTGCGCGATGGGGGAGCGGTCCATCAAGCCGATGGGCCACGTCCGGATGATGGCCGCCGCCCAGCCGTTCCTTTCGGGCGCGATCTCGAAGACCGTCAACCTGCCCGAGTCCGCGACCGTCGAGGACATCGAGGACGTCTACATGCAGGGCTGGAAGCTCGGCCTCAAGGCGCTCGCTGTTTATAGGGACAACTGCAAGGTCGGCCAGCCGCTGGCGGACGCGAAGGCTAAGAAGGCTGCGGCTGCCTCGTCGGAGCCGGTGGTGGAGAAGGTTGTCGAGTACCGGCCGACCCGTCAGCGGCTGCCGCGGTCGCGCCCGTCGCGTACGACGTCGTTCACGGTTGGTGGGGCCGAGGGCTACATGACGGCTGGGTCCTACCCGGACGACGGTCTGGGTGAGGTCTTCCTGAAGATGGGCAAGCAGGGCTCCACGCTTGCCGGCGTGATGGACGCCTTCTCGATCGCTGTGTCGGTGGCGCTGCAGTACGGCGTGCCGCTGGAGACCTACATCCAGAAGTTCACCAACCTCAAGTTCGAGCCGGCCGGTTTGACGGACGACCCGGACGTGCGGATGGCCCAGTCGATCATGGACTACGTGTTCCGCCGGCTGGCGCTGGACCACATGACCTTCGACGAGCGGTCGGCGCTGGGGATCTACACCGCGGAGGAGCGTCAGCGTCAGCTGGAGACCGGTTCATACGAGCTGGTCGACGAGGAGCGCGACGAGGTCTCGGACGTCTCGGAGGCCGAGTCACTGCGGTCGTCCGAGCCTGCTAGGCCCGCCCCGGTGGAGGCCGCGTCGGCCAAGCCGGTGAAGGGCGAGGCCCACACGACTGCCGAGATGATGGAACTCATCACCGGCACGTCCGTGGACGCCCCGCTCTGCTTCACCTGCGGCACCAAGATGCGCCCGAGCGGCTCCTGCTACGTCTGCGAAGGCTGCGGCTCCACGTCCGGCTGCAGCTGAGTGCTGGATCGGGCCCGTCTTCGTGGTTACGCCGCGAAGACGCGCCCGTCCGCGTTCAGGCCGAGTGCTCGCGCACCGGCTCGAGTTGTCCGGTGCAGATGGGCTCTCTTCGTGGTGGCACGCGGCATTGAAGATTGGCGAGTGCTCTCTGCCGATGGGAACGACCGGCCCGGCACGTCATGCAACCACCGAAGCGATGTGGAAGGCGTCGGCCGACATAGCATGCTCGAGCTTCCAGGTGATGGCGATCGGGCGGTCGCCGTTGTGCTCAACGTAAGTTGCGGGCCCGAGGAATAGATACGGCGCGGTGCCGAGCTCGTTGCGGTTGTGTGACCGGGTAAAGAGCAGGATGTTCCAGCCCAACTGCTCATGCTTGAGATAGCGCTGGCCGGTTGGCGAGGCGACGGTCGTCGTACTCTGCGATTCCCAGTGGAACAGGTCTGGGCTGATGGCGTAGTCGCGGTACATAGTCGTGGGCGAGTAGTCCGATTCAGTCTTGTTCAGCGTCACGAAGAACGCATCAGACTTCGTCTCCTTCGAGGAGAGCACGCCTTCGCGGAAGCTGTTCGGCCGGCGTTCCAGGCTCGCATAGTCGAGTGCCGCGAGAACCTCTTCGCGCTGGTACTGGGCGTGAACACGGAGCGGCAGATGTCCCAACGGTCCAATCAGCGGGGCAGTGAGGTGCCGAGCGAAGTCCATCGCATAGTCGATAATCTCGACCAGCTCGTCACGCGCCGCACGCTCAGACCGTAGCGACCGCAAGCCTGCGTCGTACGACCTAAAGCCACCGCCGTCCGGCCACAGTGAGAAGAACAGCATGCGTGCGTATCGGCGTCGCAGGTCATCCAACTCGTCATACGGCGGCGCATCATCGGCTAGCAGCTCTCGATAGGCAGCCGTGCGCGGCAGATCATCGACATGCGCGAGTGCGCGACCCCTGCGGAGCAACGCAGGTTCACGCTCACCGCCGTCGCGGACGACAAGGCCGGCTTCGCGGCGCAGGGCGGTCCAACTGCGGCTGGTGCGGATGATGTCGCTGATGTCGACACCTGAATCGCGGACGAACGACCGAAGATGCTGGTCGCCATGTGCGCGAAGCTCGGCGACAATCTCCCGCCACCTCCCGCTCACCTGCGACCTGATGTTGGCGAGAACGGCGCGCTGGGCGATATCGTCGAGGACGATCTGGCAACCCGATGGCAAGAACGGAAAGCCCTGCTCCACCTGGCGCTGCAGGGCGCCTCGAGACGCGCCAGTGAGGGCTGTGAACCGTCGGTCGAAGCGGAACTCCTTTCGCTGGTGACCGACGAAGTCGAGCGCCGTCAGGACTGCCTTGTCATGCGCTTGACGAAGACCCCGACCCAGTTGCTGCAGAAACACCGTGGGGCTTTCGGTGGGTCGGAGGAACAGGATCGTGTCTACCTCCGGCAGGTCGAGGCCTTCGTTGAACAGGTCCGCTGCAAACAGCGCGTTAACTCGGCGGTCCTTGAGATCCCGTAACGCTTGAGCTCGCTCCGCGGCGGGCGTCCTTCCCGACACCGCCCGCGCCGGGATACCGGCATCCACGAACACATTGGCCATGTACGTGGCGTGTGCGACCGATACGCAGAAACCCAGTGCACGCATCGCCTCTACGTTCGTCAGCTTGTCGCGCACCTCGCGCAGGACGATGGCAGCTCGCGCGTCGTTTCCGGTATAGACGTGCTCGAGATCCCGCTCGTCATACCGGCCACGTCGCCACTGCACACCGCTGAGGTCTGTGCCGTCGGCGACGCCGAAATAGTGGAAGGGACAGAGCAGGTCATCGGCCAGTGCATCCCACAGACGGAGCTCAACTGCGGTCCGGCCACCGAAGTAGGAGACCACATCGAAGCCGTCACCCCGCTCTGGCGTTGCGGTGAGGCCGAGCAGCTCGCGTGGCGTCAGATGTTCAAGCAGCTTGCGGTAGGTGGGCGCGGCGGCGTGATGGAACTCGTCGATCACCACCACCTCGAACGCGTCAGGTGGCACGGTCGCCATGTCGTACGAGGACAGCGACTGGACGGAGGCGAATATGTGGCGCCAACGCTCTGGACGGGCACCGCTGTGGTACTCCTCGCCGAAGGCCGCATCGGACAGCACTTCGCGATATGTCCGTAGCGATTGCTCCAGGATTTCGCGCCTGTGGGCGACGAAGAGCAGCGAGGGCGCAGGCGCGCCCCGAGTCTGTGCGGATTCCAGTAGCCGCCGGTAGTCCAGTGCGGCGATCACAGTCTTGCCGGTGCCCGTTGCCGCCACGACCAAGTTGCGATGACGGTCGTGGACCTCGCGCTCCACAGCGATCACCTCGAGCATGTCGGCCTGGTAGGGACGAGGACGGATCTCCAAGCCTGCGAGAGAGATTGTCACTCGGCTGGAGGATCGACTCCCGGAAGCCTCTGCAAGTGCGTCATCGAGTCGATCTCGGTCGCGGTCAGGGTCGTAGGCCTCGAACGTCGAGGCGTTCCAGTAGGTGTCGAACGTGGCCGCGAACTTGCGCAGCAGACTGGGCGTCGCGATTCGTGATAGCCGTACGTTCCATTCGACACCGTCAAGCAGCGCGGGGCGGGACAGGTTCGAGGAGCCGACGTACGCCGTGTCGAACTCCGTCTTGCGGCGAAACAGCCAGGCCTTGGCGTGGAGGCGCGTGCGCAGGAGGTCGTACTGCACCTTTACCTCGGCACCAAACTCTCTCACAAGGCGATCGAGCGCAGTGCGTTCAGTGGATCCCGTGTACGTCGTGGTGATCACCCGAAGCGGTGCCTTGCGCTGCCGTAGCCGCCCAAGCTCGGGCTCGAGGAGCCGAAGACCATGCCACCGGACGAATGCACAAAGGAGATCGACCTCGTCCGACGTGTCGATCTCGGCTCGAAGTTCCGAGCCCAGCCCTGGCTCGTCGTGTGCGTTGGTTAACAAGGCCGCGTCAGACAACGGTGTACTGGGACGGACGTCCGCTAGCGCGTCAGATCCTGGGCCGGGCGCTGCCCGCAGTGCCGTCAGCTGTTGAGGGTCACCGGGCGGCATCGTCTGATCTGGTGTTGCGAGGCGGTTGAGTAGGTCGTTGACGAGGGCGATGCGGTCGCTCGGATCACGGGTTGCTCGTAAGGCAACCCAAACCGCATCACGCACGTGCCTCGCCAGCACGTCGGGTTGCTCGGCCTCGTCTACATTGTGCAGCGTGGCTGCTAGGCCGTTGACGTCGTTGAGACGCTTGAGTAGGCCGGCAGTAACGAGCTGCTCGTAGAGTCCTGGTTCCATCCATGCACCCCCAGGGTCATGAGCTTGTCAGATACTGCCGATTACGGCGAGTCACGCGGCTAGTCTCAGCGGGACATCGCAGAACGGCGCCTCGACCGTGATCCGGGCACCTCGTCGATCCGGTTCCCGGCGACCACTCTCCATGCCCGTTGGCGTTCAAACTTGGACAAGTGATACTGCACCGCCGATCAGAGACGTTCTGAATGGGTTCGATAGCGTCGCATGTGTGGCGACTGAGAATGACCGGCGGCCGACGCGCTGGACGATCCGCAGCGAGCGCGTCGTCGATGAGACCCGACGGTTGCGATTGAGCATCGCGTCGGTGGAGCTGCCGGATGGAGTCGCGTTCGAGCAGTATGTCCTGCGGATGCCGAAGGCCGCGATGATGGTCGTCCTCAACGGCCAGGGGGACGTCCTGATGTTGTGGCGGCATCGGATTATCATCGACAGCTGGGTGGGGGGAGGACGCGGCCAATCTCAGTCTGGGTCATCTCTGGACTGCAAGCCTTGCGGAGCGCGAGCATCAGCCGGCCGAAATGGCGGTCCTTGAGCGCCTGGAGGACTTCAGCCCGTTCCCAGACATCGCTTGGCAAGGTCACCGCAGCATCTGCGGCATTGCGGTCGCGGCGCGCGCACGGCGCACACACGTCCGGCGAAGTCCGGGAACGTATGGGCAACGATCTCATGGAAGGCCGTCATCAAGTGGGTCGCAGAGCTATGTCAGGTCGCGATCGTCGCCTCGGCGAAAGTTCGCGGTGAAACAAGTGCAAAAAGGGTTGATTGTCTTAGAGACTGGACGCCACGGTCCGTACTGATACCAAGCCCCGCAGCACCGTGCGGGTTTCGCTGTCGGGGGAGTAGAGGACGGTGCCGACCATGCCTCGGGTGAGGAGGACCTTGTAGGTGTTGCGGACCAGGCGGTCGAACTCGGCGTTGCTCGCCGTCGTACGGTTGCGGAAAGCTGGGTCTCTGTTCGCCGCGCGCACCGTGACGAATCGGCCGTTGCGCCAGACCAGGTCTGCGCCGATGATGACGCCGCTCCAGTCGTACTCGAAGCCTTGCGCGGTGTAGACACAGCCGACCTGCCCGAAGCCGGCCGGGTCGCTGGCCCACAGAGCGGCCGGGGGAGCGTCACCGACCCGGCGGTCGCCCTTCAGGTTCCATGGTCGCGCCCACGAACCCAGCTGCACGTCGTCCACCAGCGTGCCGTCGGACCGCGGGTCGCTCCACGGCCAGCAGTACCCGGCCGCCATGCGCGCGCCGTACCCATCGAGCTGGCGTGCCTGTAGGAACGCCTCCATCTCCTCGGGGCTGTCGGCAACCCGCACTTCGAAGGACGGATCGCCCTCCCACTCGATCGGGCCGCCCTCGCGCAGCCCGAGCAGCCGCAGCACCCAGTCGACGTACTCCTCGCTCCCACCACAGCGGTACTGCGCATCGAGGTTGATGCGGTGCACTGACAGGCCGAGCGTTGCGGCGTATCGCTCGATGTCGGCGACTGTGCCGAGCTCGCCGGGCTTGACGACCTGGTGCTCGTCGAGCAGAAACACAGGTACCCGAGCGGCGGCGATCAGCTCGTCGATTTGCGGTCGCCCGGTGCGGTGCGTAGCGGGCGTGTAGCGGTCAACGGAGGTCTCGCGGATGCGGTGCGCTTCGTCCAGGATGAGCACATCGAGATCGTTCGGCTCGGCGTCCATGAACTGGTTGAAGTACTTGAACATCTTCTGGACCTGCGGCTTCCGCGCGCCCGCCACCTTGCGCAGTGTCTGGGTGAACGAGCGGGATCCGGTCGCGTGCAGGACGGTCCGACCACGGCGAGACAGCTCGCCGAACAGCGACAGTGCGATCACGCTCTTGCCACTCCCGGGTCCACCGGTGACGAGCACGACCGACTTGCGGTTCGCCTGCCGCGCTCGGTCGACCTCGTGCACGACGAGCGAGTGCGCCAGCTTCTGCTCCGCGAGCAGCACGAACTGCTCCCGCCGTTGGACCTCCTCGGCGGCCACTGCGAGCAGTTGCTTCGACGGCGCCACCGCGGAGTTGATCAGCTGGTCGGCGTACGGTGCACCGGGCACAGACGGGTCCAGACGTTCCCGCAGGAACGTGGTGAACTCGTCACGCCCCGCCCCGATAAACAGCCGGCCGCGCTGGTCCTGTGGGTAGTCATACAGGTCGCGGATTGCGTTCTCAGATGTGGCGTTGTGCAGGTAGGCCGCGCCCGCTAC
>DASRHY010000202.1:0-6311 GCA_035650275.1 Kribbellaceae bacterium
ACACCGCGATCTCCGCCCCGAGCGGGAGGCGAGGGAGCCTGCCGGCCCGGTTCGATGCCGACGTGCCGTACTCGGGCTGCGAAGCAGCGTGGCGATGTCCGCCAGTGCGGCGCGCCGCCGGCAGTTGACGAGGACGGCCCCATGGGTTGGTCGGCTATCGCTCAGACCCCGCTTGACCGCCTCATCTGCCTTCGCACGGCATGCGTCCGAGAGAGGACTGTCAGCCCAGACTCGTGACACCATTCGTGACGCGAAGTGCCGTTAGCTGGCGGGGAGGAGTCGACTGCCGGGCTGATGGCATGACTCCTGCCGCCTGGAGTCGGCCAGAGTATGCGGGGGGAGGGCTCTCATAATCCCTCGCTCGTGCGCTCGAGTCCCATCGCACCTGCGATAGCAGGTCGGGCAGCTCCGGGCCGCCGATTGACCGCGCCCGACCTGACACCCCTGACCGACGAGCTGCCGACACCGGTGCGAGGAACCGGGACGGCGGCGGCACATTCTGGCGCCCCGGGTCCTAGCCGAGCCCGCGAAGGGGGGCATGATGGAGCATGGCCAGTCTGCTGGTCGGGCGAGGGGTCGAGGTCGCAGTTCTCAGGGGGTTGATCGCGGATCTGCCGAACAGGTCGGCGGCCGTGATGGTCCGCGGTGAGGCGGGGATCGGCAAGACCTTCCTTGTTCGGTCGGTTATCGAGGGGCACTCCGGCGGCGGGGTGCGGGTCCTGCGCGGGGCCTGCGCCCCGATGTCCGGGTCGACTGCGTACAGCGGACTCGATGCCGCGTTGGGGGGTGTGGTCGGCGGCGCTGTTTCCGCGGAGACCTTCCCGTCTGCTGCGGCGGGCCGCGCCTGGGCGATCGAGACGCTCCGCGAAGGGCTGGACGATCGTTCGCCGGAAGGGACGGTGCTGCTGGTCGAGGATGTGCACTGGGCGGATCGCTCGACCCTGGACTTTCTTTCGTACACGACGCGCAACCTGCCCGACCGCAGGCTGCTGGTCGTTGTCACTTGGCGGGACGAGGACGGCGGGCCCGAGCACCGGAGCTGGCTTGCCGAGCAGTTGCGCAATCCAGAGGTCGTTGACCTGACCCTGCGCCGGCTCACGCTGGACGAGACGGCCGAACAGTTGAGCCGGCTGAAGCCGGTCCTGTCGGGGGCCCAGGTGGCGGTCGTCTACGAACGCAGCGCCGGCAATCCCTACCTGAGCGCCGAGCTGGCCGGCGGCGGCTCGGCGGTGTCGAGGTCGCTGCGTCAGGTGCTGTCGGCCCGGTTGCAGGAGCTGTCGCCCGCGGCACGGCTCGTCGTGGCCGCGACCGGAACACTGGCTCGTCCCCTGACCGACGAGGACATGTCGGCCGCGGTCGGTGGTGACAGCGGCGCGGTGCGGGAAGCGTGCGACTCGGGACTGGTCATCCGCGATGTTGCGCGTGGTGCGACCGCGCGGCATCCCGTCCTCGCAGAGGTGGGATATGAGCAGCTGCTGTCCGCGGAGCGGCGGGGCCTGCACGCCAGACTCGGGACGCACCTCGAGGAGCAGCTGGCGGAGGACGCGAGGGCGTCGTCGGTGGCGGAGGTGGCCGAGCAGTACCGTCGCGCCGACGATCGTGAGGCCACCCTCAGGTGGTCGGTGCGGGCGGCCCGTGCCGCGGAGGCGGCGTACGCGCCGGCCGAGGCCGGGCACTGGTACGCAGTCGCATCATCGGTGCGGAATCTTGGCGCATCCCCGGGGGACGAGGTGCCAGGCACGCTGGAGCTGGCGGAGATGGCTGCCTGCTTGCTCGGTGGGGTTGGTCAGCACGAGAGGGCGTTCGCAGTGCTGGACGGCCCGCTCGCCCAACCGGACGCGCCCGACGCCGTCGTCGTCCGGGCGCTGGTCACCCGCGGTTGGCTGCGGGTCGCCGTCGGCGACACGGACGGCGCGCTGAATGATCTCGAGCGAGCCGAGCAGCTGACGGAGCCCGCCGATGAGCCGGCGCTCGCGCGGGTCCTGTGTGAGCGCGGGATGGCACTGTCCACGTGTACGCGCGACACCGAGGCGGAGCCGGTGACTCGGCGCGCGCTCGACATCGCTCGTCGGCTGGGCGACAGGCGCACGATCTGTCGTTGCCAGTTGGTCCTCGGCATCATCGCATCCCGCCAGCAGCGGTACGACGAGTGCCGCGGACGCCTGGACGAGGTGCTGTCGCTCGCCCGCGAGATCGCGCAGCCCGAGGAACTTGCCCTGGCAGGCCTGAGCCTGACCGATCTGCATTGGCGGCTCGGCGAGACCGATCGGGTCGTCGAGGTCGTGGACCTGGTCCGACCGGAACTGCGTCGCCTCACGATCGAGCGGCACTGGCTCGAGGACCTCATGGACGGCAACGTGGTCATCGCCCTGTACGACGCGGGACGGTGGGACGAGGCCCTGGCGTGGGGCGCCGATCCTGCCGAGTGGGCGGGGCTCGGCTTCATCGAGTGCCCGCTCGCGCAGGTGCACGTCGCACGTGGTGACCTTGCGTCCGCAAGGGAACTGCAGGAGCAGTCGGTGCGCGCTGAGCAGGGTGATCAGCCCCAGTTCAAGCAGCTGTTCGCCGAGGTGCAGGTCCCGTTACTCCTGCTCGAAGGCAGGCCGTCCGACGCGTTGTCGGTCGCGCTGTCGGCGGCCGAGGTGCTGCACGACACTACGATCGAGCCCGGCTGCGGAAACTTGCTGATGGTCGGACTGGAAGCGGCGGTCGCCCTCGGTTCCCGCGACGCGTTCGAGCGCCTGGTGAATCTGCTGCGGCGATCGCTCGAGTACAGCAGCGGAACGGCTGTCCAAGCGACGATTCAGGGAGAGCGGTCGCGACTGCTCGGCGAGCCCGATCCGGCCGCCTGGCGCACAGCGGCGCAGGAGTGGAGCAGGCTGCGTCAGCCATTCCCGGAGGCGCGGTCCCGCTTCCGGGCTGCCGAAGCGATGCTCGGTCGGCGCGATCTGCGAGCGGCGCGCCAACAGGCAGCGCGCGAGCTCGACGCCGCGCATCGCACGGCCGAGAGGCTCGGCGCAGCACCCCTGCTGGAGCAGATCCTGCGCCTGGCCAAGGTTGCGCGGATCCCGCTCGAGGAATCCGCCGTCGAGCACCATCCCGACGCGATCCCCGAGCCATCCGGAAGCGTCCCCGCGCTGACCGACCGCGAGCGGCAGGTCCTCGCACTTGTCGCGGACGGCAGGACGAATCGTGAAATCGGGGCAGCCCTCTACATGAGCCCGAAGACCGCGAGCGTGCATGTAACGCACATCCTTGAGAAGCTCGGGGTGCAGACCCGGGTCCAGGCTGCGGCGGCGGCAGTCCGCCTCGGGCTCGAGGGCGATCGTGAAGGGCGCCAGCGGTGACCGCCGGCGAACCAAGGCTTGTCGAGGCATACCGCGCACCCCGCACCGGACGAAGGTGGCCACGGCGCCGAGGTAGGGCTCGATGGAATCCCGATGATGACCCCGCGGTGGTCGTGTCGGTGCTTGAGCGCATGAGCAGCTGCATCGAGGAACTGGTTACCGTCGAGGACGCTTTGGTGGTCCTTCGCCACGAGCAGCTGGGCGAGACGTATGGGATTGCTGCGTCGGTCCATGGTGGGGCGGGAGTTCTTTGGGTGAGTCCCGGCCTGTCGAGTTACTCGGAGAGGAATTCGTGGACGAGCTGGATGGCGATGGCTCCCTCGCCGACGGCGGACGCGACGCGCTTCACCGACCGGTGCCGGACGTCACCGGCCGCGAAGACGCCGGGGACGCTGCTCTCGAGCAGGAGCGGAGGGCGATCGAGGGGCCAGTCGGCCGGCGGTGCCCCAGCGCGGATCAGGTCGCGCCCGGTCATGACGAAGCCTCGGTCGTCACGTTCCACGTACCCGCCGAGCCATCCCGTGTGCGGCTCGGCTCCGATCAGCAGGAACAAGGCGGAGGCGGGCACGACCTCGGTCGCGTCAGTCGTGAGGTCGCGGACCGTGAGAGTCTCGAGGTAGCCTCGGCCGCCGCCGTCGACGATTTGGGTCCGGAGCCGTACGTGAATGTTCGGTGACTTCTCGATCTCGGTCACGAGATAGTCGGACATGGACCTGCCGAGCGCGTCGCCGCGAACGAGCATCGTCACCGTCGCGGCGTACTTAGCCAGGTGAAGCGCGGCCTGACCAGCCGAATTGCCGGCCCCCACCAGGAAGACATTCCGTCCCCGCATCGCCCGAGCCTCAGCTCCAGCGGCGCCGTAGAAGACACCGGCGCCGATCAGCTTCTCCAGCGACGGTAGGCCGATGCGCTTCCAGGCGACGCCGGTCGCGATGACGACCGCGCGGGCGGCGACCTCGCTCCCATCGGTGGTACGCACCAGTCGCTCCGCTCCGCGGGTGCTCAGCCGGGTCGCCTCCTGCGACACCACGAAATCGGCGCCGAACAACCACGCCTGCTCGACGGCGCGGTTGGTCAGGTCCTCGCCAGCAACCCCCCGCTGGAACCCGAGATAGTTGCGGATCAGCGAGCTGGTTCCGGCCTGCCCGCCCGGCACCACAGGCTCCAGTACCAGCGTTTCGAGCCCCTCAGACGCCGCGTACACGGCGGCGGCGAGGCCGGCCGGTCCGGCCCCGACGATGACAACGTCGCGCTTGCCAACGCCAGGCCGGGTCTTCACTCCGAGGGTTGCCATCAACTCGGCATGTGACGGGTCGACGAGGACCCTCCCGTCGAGGTACACGACCACGGGCAGTCGTGAGCCGTCCGCACCAGCCTCCTGCAGGACGCGCCTGCCGGCTTCGGAGTCATCGTCGTAGAACCAATACGGGACGCCAACGCGGGTGAGGATGTCGCGCAACTCGTGAGCGCGCACCGACTCGGGGCGCCCAACGATCCGGAGCGCGACCGACTCCGGTTCGCGGGATTTGTCCCAGACAGCGAGGAACTCCGACACAGCCGGGTACAAGATGCGCTCCAACGGGCGCCACGGGTTGTACAGGTGGTAGTCGATCAGCCCGACCGCCATCGCCGACACCGCCGGATGCGCCGCCGACCAGTCGCCGCGGTCGATGATCAGGACCCGCTTGGCCGACGGGAAGATCCTGTGCGCACGACTGAGCACGTCGACCGCGGGCTGCCCGACCATGTTCTGATCCGCGAACAGCAGCGCGACCTCCTCGGCCCCAGCCGCTAGGTCCGCGAGCGTGGCCAGAGCCCTGTCCGCAGAGGCAGTCCCGAGAATCCGGTAGTCCGTGCCGAACCGCCGTTGCAGATCGACGGTCAGAGCGTCCAGCATCCTGCGGTCGTCCGCCACGATGAAGAAGATCGGCTGCGGCATGAGCACCCCCAGGACGCACTCTGCCCTCCGGGCAGAGCTCCTGTCCATGTCGCCAAGAGTCCTAGCGGCGGAGGAACGACCGCAAGCCGAGAGCGCGCGGTCAACAACGCATCCACCGACGGTCGTGTGCAAACACTTGCGAGGAGCCGCGTAGCTATGGCGACCTCGGCCGGAAGGGGTGGAGTTCGTCGTCTCCTTGTTGTACGACGCCGTAGCTGGACTCGGGCACTTCGTTCCAGGCGCCGGCCAGGTCGCCGAGCGGCTCCGAGACGATCAGCCTGGTCTCTTCCGAGACCGTCTGGAAGACGGGGTTGTCGGGGTACAACTGCCGCATTGTCTGCATCCTCGTGCTGTAGAACAGCGAGCGCGAGCGGCCCTCGCTGGAGTAGCGGAACGCCCACACTCCTGACCCGTTGGAGGCTCCGATCGTCATCTGAAGCGGGTTCACGATGCCGTGGCCGGCGGCGGCTGCCTCGACGAAACCGACCATCTGCTCGACCGCCGCGGGCGGATCGCCGTCGAGCCCGAAGGTCAGGGCCAGGAAGAACATCATTTCGGAGTCCGTCGATCCTTCGATCGCCGGGTACAGCGACGGGTCGACCGCCAGCGCCAACTCGCGCTTGATCTGAGGGAAGTCTCGGATGACACCGTTGTGGACCCACAGCCACGACCCGTGGCGGAACGGGTGACAGTTGGTCTGCTGGACAGCTGTGCCCGTGGAGGCTCGGATGTGGGCCAGGAACAGCGGCGAGGCGACGTGGCCGGCCACCTCGCGCAGATTGCGGTCGCTCCAGGCCGGACCGACCTCGCGGAAGACCGCCGGGGCCGGGCCCCCGCTCCCGTACCAGCCGACGCCGAACCCATCCCCGTTGGTCGTCTCGACGCCCAGCCGCGAGTGCATGCTCTGGTCGATCAGGGAGTGGGCGGGTTTGTAGAGCAGTTCCTCCAGCAGGATCGGGGAACCCGAGTAAGCCAGCCAGCGACACACGCCGCCACTCCTTCCTGTCCACTGCCGCCGCGGCGCC
>DASRHY010000203.1:0-23253 GCA_035650275.1 Kribbellaceae bacterium
GCCGACCAGCAACACGATCCCGGCGACGATCAGCACGATCGGGTTGGCCAGCAACGCCGCGTTCAGCAGCCACTGCACACCCGCCCATGCCAGCGTCGCCGCCCGCACGATGCCGGACCAGGTGGCATGAGCCACCATCGCAACCTTGTTCGCCGCGAACGTGACCACCGTCTTCGCCAACGGGATCAGCGTGTACGCGGCGCCCTCGGCCAGATCCGCGAGCCCACCACCGGCCACCGCGAGCCCACCGATGAAGTCACCCTTTGCCATCTGCGAGAAACCGGCGAGGGTGTCCCTCGTGCCGCCGATGCTGCTCGCCACGCCCTGGAACTTGTTCTCCGCGGAGTCGGCTACGTCGTTGGCCCGGTCGAACCCGGACGATGCCTGACCGACCTCGCGGGTCATGTTCTTCGCCGAGGCGCCCACCCGGTCGAACGCCTGCTCCAGCTTCGCGGAGTCGCCGGCGAAGGTCAGCTTCACTTCGTTGGACATCTACTCGACCTCCACCCCGGCGGAGCGGGCCGCGTCGAGCAGCGCCTTCGTCAACGCGGCTTCGAACTCGGGCCGCTTCACCCGCAGCCCCACCCATAGGTAGCGGCCCTCGGCGTAGAACGCGCGCCGTACGCTCTTGCGCCGACCGACCCGGCCGCCGAAGTCCAGCCACGGGAAGTACGGCGCCCGGCGACCGCCGGCGACCACCCGCACCGCGGTGCGCGTGGACCGGGCCTTGATGGTGGACTGGGCGCGGCCGGTACGGCGCGGCACCCGCGGACGGGCGTAGTCGACAACCACGTTCGCGGCGTCGTTGAGCGCCACCCGCAGCGCCTTCGGCAGGTCGGCGTCGAGCTTGCGAAGGTTGCGGGAGAACTCGGCCAGCCCGTCGATGCGGATCGCGTCGGCCATGCCCTCACCCCCCTGCCTTCAACCGTTCCAGCTCCTCGCGCTGCGCCTTGCGGGCGTAGTAGATGCCCCAGCGCAGGAACTCGTCAGCGCTCATCCGCTGCCGCAGCTCCGCCACCGTCATCGCCAGCTTCTGGGCCAGAAAGAACTCGAACTCCAGCCCCTCCGTCGTCTCGAACGCTTTTGTAGGCGGCCTTGTCGGCGCCCTCCACCATCCCGGACAGCTCGGCGATCACGCGGGACACCGGCTCGATCTCCCCCGCTGGCGCGGCCTTCTGCCACTGGCCGGCCTCGGCCTCGGTCAGCGCCGGGTCGACCATGCCCAGCGCGAGAATGACCCGTTCGGTGGCCTCCACGCCCTTGGCGGCCTGTACCCGCATCGCCTCGGCCCGGTTCAGGCCACGCACCCGCACCGTGCCGATCCCGGGGACCTCGACGTCGGCCTCCGGTAGGCGGGGCTTGAGAAGCAGCTCCTTGTCCACAGTGGACCCCCCTATACCTGGTTGGTGGACGTGACCGCGTCGGACGGCTGGAACTTCGCCGTCCACTTCACGTAGTCGGTCACCGGCGACGTCTCCACGTACTCCTCCAGCAGCGAGGAGAAAGAGTCCTGCGGCAGCCCGGAGCCGGTGCCCTCCGGCTTGCGGATGACGGTCACCATGGTGCCCACCAAGGGCTCCAGAACGTCGCGGGGCCCGGTCACGCTGTTGTCGTAGACGCCGCCCATGGAGAAGTCGCCGTCACCCAACCCGGGCGCGTACACGTGGTCGTTCTTGCCGTAGGTGGTGACGTCGTGCTTGTCGGCCTTGCGGCCGAAGCTGGACTCGTTGGTGAACGCCGACAGGTCCGCCCCACCAACGGTGATCACCGTGCTCTTGCTGTGCACCAACGTCATGACGTCCCCGATCCCGCGATGTCCAAAGTGAACAGTGCCGCTATGTAGTCGACGCCGGCGATGGACACCACGTCGAACTCGATCGACGCCACCCGCACGTGGTGGAACGCCGTGTAGGTGCCGGACTCCAACACCTGCTTGACACTCGACGCGCCGGACCCGTTGCAGTAGGCGGCCACCAGGTCCCGGGCCGTGCGGTCCGACGCCTTCCCGACCACCGCCACAGCGGGCAGGGTCATCCGGTCCATGCCCCGCCCGTACGTCTCGTCGAACGTGATGTCCTCCGGGTACGACACGATCAGCGCCGGCGGCGTCACCTTGGCCACCGGCCAGGCGTAGCAGCGCAGCCCGGCAATCGTGTCCGCCCGGGCCGACACCGCGTCCATCACAGCCGCCAGGTTCATCAGCCCGCACCCCACCAGCGCACGTAGTCGCCGAGGGCGACCGAGACGTCGGGGTCGAGCCGGGCCAGAAGCCGGATCTCCGAACCCTGGTCCGGGGAGCCGGCCACGCCGGCGGGTGCGTCACGCCGCCACGACAGCCGCGATCCCTGCAGCAGGGTCGCCTGTTTCACCGCCGCGGGAAACGCCGACCACCCCCACTTGTCGGTGGTGGCGGTGACCTCGTTCTCCGTGCGCCCGGTGGGTTGGTTCACCGACTCAGGTTCGACGATCAGCCGCTCGTACACCTTGCCGTCCAACAGCGCGTTGGTCGGCTCCAGCTCGAACACGTCGACCGGCCCGGCCTCGACAGCAACGGTCAACCCGGCGGCGGAGAACAGGTCATCGATCTCGACCACCCAGCGGCGGCGGCGGCGGTCCCACCGGGCGGTGTAGCGGCGCGCCTGCGCCGCATCCACCTTCCCGAACTGGCGGCCGGTGTGCCGGTCGACGGCACGGGAGGCGGCCGTGGCGGCGATGGCCAGATACGCGTCATCGACGACTTCGGCGGTGCGGGTCGCGTAGTCCCGCAGCTCCGCCAGCGTGACGTAATCCGGCTTCCACACCACCGCGGCCCGCCTCCCCCAGCCTCAGGCGGCGTTGTTCTGCAGCAGCGCGAACGCCTTACGGTTCTGAATGTTGCCGTCCGCGCGCTCCCACGCCACGTACTCCACCTGGCCGAAGTTGGCCCGGCTGTACGGGTTGACGACCATCGCGAAGTCGGACACCCGGCGGATGACGTATGCCTCGCGCAGGTCGCCGAGCACCACGGCCCGGGCCGACAGGGTGCCGATGCTCGGCGCGGCCTGGTCGATGATGACCGGGTAGCCGAGCAGGGTCCGGCGGCGCTCCTGGTCCTGGATACCGGCGTTGGCGTCGAACAGCAGCGGCCGGCCGGTGGTGTCGACCACCGCACGCGCCTTCATCCAGGAGGCCTTGTTCATCACCCAGGCCGCGTTCTGCTCGTACGCCGGGTCCAGCGCGGTCTCCACGTCGAGCAGCTTCTGGTAGGTGAGCGCGTTGCCGGCGGCGAGCACCACGTCGGCGGTCAGGCCGGCGTGCATGATGCCGAACGGCAGGGTCGTGCCGGCGCCGGTGACCCAGTCCACGGCCTGCTTACGGGCGATCCTGGTACCGAGGATGCGGGCCAGCAACGCCTCCACGTCGAACTCGGCGTCCTGCAACAGCTCGACCGAGACCCGCAGCCCGGCGGAGGCGTCGGCGCCGGTGGACGTGTACTTCCACGCCTTCATCGCGATGGTGCCAAACACCATGTCGGTGCCGGTGGTGAACGCGGCGCCCTCAGCGGTGATCGCGCCGACCGAGGCGGTGTCGTCGACGGAGGGGAACTCCACGTCGCCACCGCGGTCGGTAGAGAACCCGTCGACCGCGCCGGCCAGGCCGCCGTACGCCTTGAGCACCTCCACGAGCTTCTGGCGGAACTGTGGCGACACCAGGTAGCCGCCGCCCGCGTCGGTGCCGACACCCTGAGCGTTCATCAGGTCCTGGTTCGGCTTGCCGGTGCGCAGGTAGTTGACGAACGCCTGGTTGTAGGTGTCGTCCCGGCGGGCCTGCCCGACGTGGATGACCGCGGCCAGGTCGCCGGGGATCGGCGTTTCGTAGGCGTCCTGGCGGCGGCGGATGTTCTCCGACCGGCGCGCGGAAACCAGCCCGGACTCCAGCCGCTCGTACCGGCCGGCCTCCTCGTCGGTGAGCGGCCGGGTGTCGGTGTGAGCGGCGATGGCCGACATCTCCTCCATGATCTCGTCGATCGTGGCGGGGATCGGCGGTGCGGCGGCCGGCCCGCCCTGCCCGCCAGACGCGGCGGGGGAGGGTTGCGGCGCCGGCGCCGGCGCGGGGGTGGCGGGGCGAGGCCTGGCGGGCATGGACTTATCCCTTCGCAGTGGTCTTCTTGGCGGCGGTCTTACGGGGCTGGCGGCGGCGCAGCTCGCACTGGTGGAACCGCCACGCCTCGGACGGGCTGAACGGGCGACCATCTTCGGGTAGCGCCTTCATCTCCTCGACGATCTCCTCGTCGGCGGCGGTTTCCAGCCACCCCAGGTAGAGCTGCTGGAACTCCTCCCAGTCCTGCTTGGTCGCACCCTTTGTGCCGAGGTAGTCGTCGGGTGGTGTGGGCACAGGCATCAGGCAACCCTTTCCAGGTGGGCGCGGGCACGGGCGGTCACCAGCTGGGTCCGCGGCGCGGTGTTGGATAGTTCGGCATCGTCGGTGACCGCCTCGTCGGCGAGCCCGGCGTCGGCCGCCTCGACGGCGGTGTACTCCATTTCGGCGAGCATCGCGTCCCGCCACTCGTCGACGGTGCCGCCGGCCCGGCCGGCGTAGATGGCGGCGATCTCCTGCGACACCCGGCCCAGCGCGGCGGCCGACGCCAGGTGGTCGGCCTCGTTGCCGATCGTCAACGTCAACGCGTCGTGGATCATCAGCTCGCTGTGCCGGTTCATGGTGCGGAGCTCGGCGGCCTGAAAGATGAACGACGCGGCCGACGCGGCCAGCCCGTCCACGGTCGCCTCCACCCGGGCCGGGTGGTCCTTCAACGCGTTGTAGATCGTCAACCCGTCCCAGTACATGCCGCCGGGGGAGTTGATGCGCAGGTCGATCACCGGGGCGTCGACGTCGCGCAGGTCCCGGACGAACTCCCGCGCGGGGACGCCGAACTCGCCGATGAAGTCGTACAGCTCGACCACGGCCCGGTCGGCGGCCTGGTTGCGGATCGCGTACCAGGTGCCGCGGGCGGCGTTGACCGGGGGACGGTACCGGCTCAACAGCGCAGGGGGGATCAGTTCGCGGAGGTTCACGCCGGCACCGCCTCCGGGTCCGGCGTCGGCTCGGCGGGGGCGGGCAGCTCCAGGACGTCGCCGCCGGGAACCGGCTCCAGCCCGAGCCGGGCCCGCGCCTCGTTCACGGTCAGGATCGCCTTCCCACCGGTCTGCTTGAGCAGCAGATCCACCTCTTGCTCGGGGGTCGGGCGCTCCCACTCGTGGTAGTCGAACCGCACCGACCGGGGGGCGGCCAGCAGCCGGGACAGCCGCTGCTCAAGCCGCGACGTCCAGTGCGCCAGCGTGTAACGGGACAGGCCGCGGTTCTGCACCTCCACCCCGGTGCCCCAGCTGGTCTGCTTCTCCGTCTGCATCAGCAGGTGCGGCGGCACCCCGGTGAACCGGGCGACCTCCTCGATCTGGAACTGCCGCGACGCGAGGAACTGCGCCTCCTCGTTGGTCATCTGCCACTTCTGCAGCTTGATCCGGCGGTTGATGACCGCGATGGCGGCGGCGTTCTCCCACCCGGCGGTCTTCAAGTCCAGATCGGCCTTGATCGCCTTCGCGTCGTCCGGCCCCCACGACTCGCCCTCTTCCGGGGTGGCCAGCCCGGACATCATGGCGCCGTCGGAGAACATCTTCCCGGCGGCCCGGTCCCCGGCCACACCGATGCCGAGCGCGTTGCGGGCCACCTGGATCAGGCCGATGCCGCGGCGGCCGTCCATCGACAGGGCCGGGCAGTGCGTCATGGTGCGGTCGGTGAACCCGCGGCGGGAACCGTCCTGCAGAAACGCCGTGTACGTCTTGCGGAACGGGGTCTCCAGCTCGCCGGCAGGGCGGCGCGGCGGCGGGTCGACCTGCACCGCCGACGGGTGGATGGGCACCAGCCCGGCCAGCCCGCCGCCCACGTTGAACACGTGGGCCAGGAAGGCGTCGCCGTGCAAGAGCTGGTGCGCGACGACGGTCTGTTTCCACTCGAACGGGGTCATGCCCACGACGCCGCCCGGGTCGTCGAACACTGACCGTATCTGGGTGATGATCCCGTCGACTTCGCGGATGGTCGACATGGGCAGCATGGCGATGGTGCCGGAGATCAGCGACACGGCGCGGTAGCACGCCGAAAGCCCAAGGGCGGTGGTCTCCCCAACCGCCACGCCGGAGTAGTTGCCGGTGCCGACACGGAAATATTCGGCAAGCGCCGGATCAGAGATGCTGATCAGGTCGGCTGGCTGCTGGGCTGGGCGCCTGCGGCGTCTCCACCATGCCACAGGCAGCAGCATATCCTATAAACAAGTAGGAATTAGCGGTTCACGGTCAACACGACCAGCGGCGGGAGCTGGCGGCGGCAATCCGTAATCGCCCAAACGGCGGCCTTGATCGCGTCGGCGGCGCCGGTGGAGACCATTCGCGGCCCGTCCGCGCCCGGCATCGTCCGCGCCGACAGCACCTGGTCCGTGAGGTGCTCGCCCCCGTCGTGGCGAACCACGTCCTCCGCCAGCAGCCGCCGCAGCTCCTGCACCGCTGCCCCCGTACGTCCCTGGCCCTTGCGTGCACGTACCCCGGCCAGCGACGGATCCTCCAGCAGGCTCGCGCCGACCGTCGCCATGCGTCTGAACCCGGCCGCCGCCAACGCCCCAGGGACCTCCGACAGGTCCGCCAAGTCCTCCACCGACACCGCAACCTGGTCGCCCGTCTTCCACGCCAGCGCCAGCGATACCCCGTCACCGAACCACGACTCGACCGCCGCGGCGTCGGGAGGCCCGGACGGAACCTCGGCGGCCAGCGCGGTCCACTCGTCCTCGGCCAGCACCGGGTCACCACGCTCCGCAGCGGACGGCCGCAACTGCCACACGTTCAGATACTGCGCCAAGAAGCCCTGCATCGGGTCCGGGTCGTCGGCCTGCGGATCGGTTTCGCCGGCCAGCGCAGCCGCATATTTCGCCGCGATCATCCGCCGCCGATCCTCGCTCCAGTGCGGCGACGCGGCCCGCCACACCGCAGGGTCACCCGGGTTAGCCACAGTCCCGACACCCGCCGCCCACAGCATCAGCAACGTCTCACCGTCGTCGATGACCAACGCCTCGCGGATCCGCTGCTTCATCGTCGACCTGGCCCGACGGTGCGCCGTCGAAGTCAGGTGCAACTGCGCCCACAGCCGCTCCAGCATCGCCGGCTCCAGGCCCTCGCTGACCGTGTCCGGCTTCACGTCCCACGCCTCGTCGACCACCGCCAGACCCGCGTCCCAGCCGTACACGCCGTCCTGGGAGCGGACCAGCCACCGGCTTCCATCGGTGGCCTCGATCGCCTCCTTGCCGTTCGCCTGCGTCACCTTCCAGCCCCGGCCCTGGGACCATCGCCACGCACCCCGCTGGATCTCACGGCAGATCGGCAGGTCGTTACCGGTGTGCACGACGGTCTGCGTCTCGCCGATCAGGTCGGCGTGGTCCATCCGCCACAGCGCCACAGCGCGGATCCGCACCGACTTCCCGGCTCGCCGCGGGCACGACTCCACCACCGACCGCCACACCAGCGACCCGTCGCCGCGGTGCTCCAGCTGCCGCGTGACCGCCAGCTTCTGCCACCACCGCAGAGTGATCCCGAGCTCGACCTCCATCCAGGTGATCGCCTCCGCCCCGTACGACCCGACGGCATCCTCCGGGGGCAGGGACATGGCCAGCGGCGGGGCCGCGTCCTCGGGGACCACCAGGAATGGCCGCAGCCACTCGTACTCGGCCAGCCGTACCGGATCCCAGGCCAGCTCGGCGCGGGCCACCACCAGGTCGCCCCCCGGGGGGAGAGAAAGGACAGGACGGCGGGTGTCCGACATGCCGGGCTGTGAACTTTCGGGGCTGCCGATGTGCGCGTTGCACCCGCTGCAGCTCGCCACGATGTGGCGGGGGTCGTCGCCGGTCACGTTGCGGCCGAGGGTGTGGTGGGCGTGTCCGGCGTCGGGGCCGGTGAGCGGGGCACGGCCGGTGCAGGTGTGTGGTCCGGGTACTCGGGCGCACCATCCGTCGGCGTGTGCCCTGCAGCGGTACTGGTCGCGGTACAGCACCTGGGCGCGCAGGCGGCGCCACGCCCTGGTGGAGCCCCGCGACCACGATCTGGACACTGCTCGCCTCCTGTGTGGACACTGCTGGTGGCCCGGGCGCTCTACGGGTGCGCCCGGGCCGGGCCTCCTGTCAGGGGTGCTGCTCGTCGGAGCAGTGGGTCACGTAGCACGTTCCGTCGCACTCGCACGACGCTATGTGCGCGAAAGCGCTGCGGATCGCGGCTGTGTGCTCCTCAGGGAAGTTGGGCTTCTGGCCCTCGGCCGGCCAGACGAGGGCGAGCGGCACGAGGGCGGCGGCGGCGGCGCGGATGCAGTCGATGCACGCTGGTGGGCCGATCCGAAGGCCGGTCGCCTTGTGGGTGAGCGTGAAGCGTCCGGTGAACCGGGCAGCGCTCTCGTCGGGGGGCCAGCTGAAACCGGGGGTGATGGCGAGGTGGTCGTCGACGTCTTCGAAGGGTGTGACGACGGCTCCTCTCTTCATCTGGACGGTTACGGTCGGGCTGTCGACGGTGCTGGTGGTCATGGTGTTACCTCTCTCGGTTGGTGAAGGTGACGGAGCGGACCTGGCCGGCGATCGCGTGGAACTCGGCGCTTGCCAGGTAGGCGCGGGCGGTTGTCCAGTCGGTGGCGGTGCCGAACAGCGGGAGCGTCCGGTCGGCGAGCATCACCGTGATACTGATCTTGTTGGGCTGTTCGCCGGTCGCTGTGTCGCGGTCCCGGGACATCGATCCTCCTAACTGTCGAGGGCGCCCATGGCTCTCACGCTCTCACCCCTAAAGGGGGGTGAGAGTTGAGAGCGCGAAGAGCCATCTATGGGTTGGCTCTCTGAGAGCGCGTGATAGCGCGTGATAGCCATTCATGACGGTGGTTCCGCAACTAGCCGGTAGCGGACGTTGTTGCCCTTGCCGGACTTGACGATGAGACCGGCCTTGTCCAGGGCTTTCTTGTGCCGGTGGAAGGTTGCTTCGGTGCAGGCGCCGGACTTGATGAGCACGGCGACGCTTACTTCGTCGCTCTCATGGAACTCCCACCACCGCGAGAGCATGGTCTGTACGGCCTTCGAATCGGTGTGTGTCGCATGTGGACGGTCCGTGAGAGCCAGAACTGCGGACGATTCAGTCGGAATCAGGCGCAGCGAAATGTCGTCGAACGTGTCGCTGTCCTTCTGCTTTCCCCCCCGCTCAGGGTCGTTGATCAAGGTGATGGAGGTGCCTTCTTTCTCCACCCGGATGATCGTCGTGGCGGCGCCCTCCATCGCGGTCGAGCCGCGGAGGTTGTCGCCGTTGCGGGGGGTGTGGTGCAGCACGAGGACGCACGCGCTGCACGAGCAGCGCAGCGACTCCAGCTCGTCGATGAACAGCCCCATGTCCTTCGCCGAGTTCTCCTCCAGGCCGAGGGTCACCCGGGCCTGGGTGTCGATGACGACGAGCGCGGGCCGGCTCTCCTTGGCGATGCGGCACAGCGCCCGCCATTCGGCGGTGCTGGCCTTGACCGCCAAGGGCAGGAACGTGACGCCGGTCATCTTGCGGCCGGAGGCGGACTCCCACGCCCGGACCCGCGGCCGGATCCCGCGGGCGCCTTCAGCGATCAGGTAGAGCACCGGGCCCTGTGTGACGCGGTAGCCCTGCCATGTCTCGCCGGCGCCGACCGCGCCGGCCATGTCGAGCGCCACGAACGTCTTCGCCGACCCGGGGCGGCCGGCGAGCCACGCAAGGGAGTCGCGTTGCAGGACGCCGTGGATCAGCGGCTCCGGCTCGGGCAGGGTGTCGAGCCCGGCGGTGTCGAGCAGCGCCGCGCGGAGCCGCTCGTAGGGCAGGTCGGCCTGGGCGGCGTCCTCCTCGTCGATGGTGGCCGTGCGCTTCTCGAACCGGTTCGGGTCGTCGCTCATGCCCGCGCCGCCCGCGGGTTGGCCGTGCCCTGTCGTAGGCCGGACAGGATGGTGGTGGCGATCTCCGACTCGCCGAGCCCGGCGGACCGGGCGGCGGCGGCCAGCTCGCGGCACACGAGCATCTTGTCGAGGAGGCCGGCGCCGACCAGGGTGCCGAGGTTGAACGCGGACCGGTTGAGCTGGTCGTTGCGGCCGCCGGGCGCGGTGGCGGCCACGGCCTCGCATTCGTTGGTCAGCGCGGCTGCCGCGTACTGGTCGCTCGGCGGCCGGGCGGGGCCGCGGTACTCCTCGCGTTTCGGCTTGGCCGGCTCCATCAGCCGAGTCAGCAGGACGGGCCACGGCTGCAGCTCGGCGAAGAAGTCGACCCACTCGTAGGTGCCGCCGGACGCGTGCCCGGACGGGGCGACGATGATGTAGTGGCCGCGGCCGCGTACGTCCAGGCCGGGCATGTCGATCCCGAACACATTCGTGCCGCCCTTGACGCCGCCCTCGGGCGCGCCGTACACGAAGTGGCGGCCGCCGGACCCGGTGCGGGCGGTGAGGGTGTCGGTGATGTGGACGCCCTTGACGGTCGTGTAGTCCCGCAGCTTGATGAACGACTCGCCTCCGCCGTGTCCCGGGTCGACGTCGAGGACGGCGAGCCCGTTGCCGTCGGCGGGCAGCCCGTTGTGGGCGGCCGGGTAGCGGCCCCACCACCGGGCCAGGACGTCCAGGTCGGCGGTGGCGTCGTACAGGCCGTGGCCGACCTTGCCGCATTCGCCCCGGCAGGTGGTCCGCTCGGGTGAGTCGGCCGGGTGCGCCGGGGCGAACAGCGGGTGCTTGCCGGGGGACTTGCACGCCGATCCGCGGGGGCAGACGCACTGTCCATCTTCGACCCACCAGCACGGGAAGGTCTTCCAGCCGGCGTGGGCGTAGGTGGCCGCCATGGCGGCGTTGACGCTCACCGGAGCGGGGTGACGGTGACGGGCCGGCCTTGGTCGCCGACAACGGCCTTGGCCGACGCGAGGTGGCGGTCGCAGACCAGCCGCGACCGGACCTCCAGCGGCGCGGGGACGGAGGTCGAGACATACCAGACGGCAGCGGCGGCCAGGCCGCAGTAGTCGCACGGGATGTCACCCGGCTGCAGTACGATCGGCTCAGTGCTGTCGGACCGGTCTTCTCCTAGGGGGCCGGTTCGTTCTTCGTTAGGCGGCATCGTGTGCACCGCCGTCCACGTCCACCGTGGACTTGCCGGCGCGGGCCCGGCGCGCCTGGGCTGACTTCAGCGCCAGCCGCAGGAAGTAGGCACGCTTGGCATGCTCCGCCCGACGTGCGCGTTCGGCGGGGTCGAGGGTGCCGTCCGGGTCGACCTGGCGCTCGAAGCGCTCCAGGGCAGCCTTGCGCGCTGGTGCGGTACGCGCGGCTGGGTCGGCGGTACGCGCCCACGATTCGTGGGCGCCGATCTGGCGGGCAAGCTTCTGCTGCGGCGACATGGGCCGCTTGGGCTGAGGGGGCGACGCCACCTGGTGCTCCTGGGCAACTTGGACACGGGCGGACCAAGTCGATGCCCAGGGTCGACAAATGCGCGGCAGAAAGGATGGCGCGCGGGCGCGTTAGATCACTGACGACGTTAGCACAGCGGTTCTATCTGGTTCTAGACCACACGTCGTTGTAGGGCACGCGTCGTCGGCTGGACGCCAGCGCCCTCCGTAGCCAGAGTCCGCCGATCTTCGCGGAGCTGCACTTGCACTGGAACTTCACCTCTGCATCGACCTCGTGCAGGATCGCTCCGGGGTAGTCGCGGGAGACCAGGCCGCTGCCGGTCGCCGGAGTCCACCATCGACGCACGAGGTCATCGACGAAGCAGTACACCGTTCCCGCGCGGCTGCGCTGGGTTCGGGCCTCCGATTCGTGTTCCCACGAGTACACGCCGTACTCAGGGTCATACGCCTCGCCGCCGTCCCGTTCGCGCTTCACGAAGTAATGGGGGCAGTCCCCTACGACAACGAACCCGGCGTCTGTCCGGAAGACCTCACACAGCCGGTGGTTCCTGAGGCAGGCGACATCGAGCACCCGGCGCCTCGGCGAAGTGCGTTCCAGCGCCTGGTACGCCGCCTCGTTGAACGGACCGGACTCAAACTGGCTCACAGCCGATCTCCTCTCGCCGCGCGGTGGTGCGCTTCCCGGGCCCGCTCGTCCGCGGCGCTGGCCGCGTACCGGCCGACCATCTGCCGCGAGCGCCAGCCGGCCAACCGCATCAGGTCGGTCTCCTGCCCGCCCGAGGCGAGCCAGTCGTTGGCGAAGCTGTGCCGGAACCGGTGCGGGTTCACATCGGCTACGCCGGCCTGGGCGCCGCGCCGCTCCAGCATCTGCGCGAGCCCGCTCGGGGTCATCGCCCCGCGCCGGCCGAGCCACAGCGCGTCGGTGCCCGCGGCCTTCGGGTGCTTGGCCCGCGCCCGCTGGTAGCGGCGCAGCGCGTCCGCCGTCCTGGCGTTGAACGGGGCCTTGCGCTCGCGGCGGCCCTTGCCGAGCACCCGCAGATCGTGGGTCTCCCACAGCACGTCGTCGACGGCCAGTCCAGAGATCTCGCCCAGACGTACCCCGGTCTCGATGAGCACCCGCAGGATCGCGGTGTCCCGCCGCTCCTCGAACCCGGAGCCCTTCGCGGCGGCGAGGAGCCGGGCCAGCTCGTCGTCGGTGAGGATCGGCACCGGCTGCTCCGGTACGGCCGGCGGCGTCATGCGTTCCATGGGCGAGCGCGTGATCTCGCCGTCGTCCTCCAGCCACTTCCAGAACTGCTGGAGGCTGCGGTAGTGCTTCGCCGCGGTGGCCGGGCTGAGCCGGTCGAGCAGGTCGGCGAGGAACGCCTCGACGTGCTCGCGAGTCACCGTACCGACCGCGGTCGGCATGCCCTTCGACTCCAGGAAGTCGGCGAGGTTGGTCCCGCACCGCAGGTAGCTGGCGATGGTGGCCGGGCTGCGGTTCTTGGCCCGCAGGTGCAGCCGCCAGTCCGGGAGGAGCATCCGGATGTCGTCGATCGCGGGGCTAGTCGCGGTCTCCATGAGGGCGTACAGTACCTCACTGTACGGGCGCTGTGCTACCGGCGGAACAACTGGATCTAGCGCGTTTCCCCTGGTTGTGGGGCGGGCGGGACTCGAACCCGCGACCGAGGGATTATGAGTCCACTCAAGATCGTCAATATCCGGTCGGCTTGATCCCGGAAAGGGGCCGTGACGTGCGGTTTCGTTGATCGCCGTCCGGCCCCGTCCGGATCAATCCGGATGGGAACGGCTCCGTTCCCTAGCAAGATCCCTAGCATTTGCCGGGGCCTCCGCGATGACGGAGGTCGATTATGGAGATCAACGAGTACGTCTCTGTTGGCCCATTGGAGTCCGAACCGCCCGGCGGGTATGTCGCGTCGCCGCTACGGGAGGCGGCCCTGCGCGACGCCCTGCGCGATGTGACGCTGGGCGCGTACGACGAGCGCATCATCGGCTGGATGGTCGGATTTTTCGACGACTCGACCATGCGTACCGTGGTCAGCCTCATCGAGCGCGCCCGGCTCGCGGAGGTGTCGCGGTGACCACTCCCCCGGCCCAGTCCGCCCACGGCGCGCGGCTCGAAGCCGTCGTGCAGGTCGGCATCATGCTCGTCATCGGCGCCGCAGCCGGAGCGGCCAGCTTCACCCACGTCCACGACGTGGCGGCCGCACACGGGCAACCGGGATGGCTAGCCTGGGCAGACGCGGTCACCCTAGAGCTCATGTCGATTGCCTCTGGCTTGGAGATCCGCCGCCGGCACCGGGCTTCTCGGCCGGTGCTGTTCGCGTCCGCGGTGTTGGTCTGCGCGGTCGCCTTGTCCTTGTCAGCTCAGGTGGTCGAGGCCGAGCCGTCAGTGATCGGCTGGCTGGCCGCCGCCCTGCCGGCGCTCGGGTTCCTGGCAATGGTCAAGCTGGCGCTCACCAGGACCGTGGCGGAAGCCGAGTCCAACGAGTCCGTGGCGGTCCAGGAGGAGCCGGAGACCAAGGTCGAGGCCATGCAGCGCGCATTCGATGCCGCCGTGGAACAGGGACGAACGCCAGATCACCGGGAGCTGGCACGTGCCGCCGGAGCGGATATCTCCCACGCGCGGCGCGTGCACCGGCGGTTGGTCGCCATGCAGTCCGGTTGAGTCCCGACCGGTCCAGCTCCCCGGAACCGGACTCGCTGGGGAGCTGGACCGGTCGTGGAACCGCCAGGGCACGGCCTTACGACCCGGACGGCGTTGCGTTGCTCATCGAACGGATCATCAGCACCGACTCATCCAGTGGCTATCGGGCGCTTTTGAATGTCACCGGTCCCGAGGCGGCCCGCCGACATCGAGTGCTCCCATTAGGCGGCTTTGAACACCTCGTCGAGATGCCACTCCAGGAATTCCCGGTTGGGTCGGTCACCCGGCCGCTCGGGGACAGCAATTGGCTCACCGGCCCGGGCGTAGAACTGCCCGCCGTTGTCGAACTCCTCATGCAGCCGAGGGCTGACCAGCAGTCGATGCCTCGGATCGATGCCTAGGTACCCCCGGTCGTACAAAGTGTGCACATCCGAGCGGAGCAGCAGGCCATTGTCGATCCTGTGTTCCCCACCCGCGGGAAGTGGCCGGATGTGCGCCGCCTGCAAGACTGGCCGTATCCGCCCGCCGGTGATCGCGCACCGCCGCCCGTAAGCCCCGAGTACAACCGCCTGGAATGATCGCTGACCCAGGCGATACCGAGCCAGCCGAGGATCGCCGTATACCGGCCCTGGCCTGTCCCACGGTTGCGAGAGGTCGATCTCCACCCGAAATCCCAGCAGCCGATCGACCAGGTCGCGAAAGTATCTAAAGAGGCTCCGCCTCGGACCGTCGAGGTGGGTGGCTGGTGTGCGTGGGTGACGTTGCGGCGCGTTGAGCGGTTGAGCAGGGCATCTCCAATCGTTGTGGGGGTGCCTAATGGCGAAGCGTCCGGTCACGGTTAACGATCTTCTTGATGGTCAGGTGGCGTTGGATCTGGATTGCCCGGATCGGGTCTACCTCAACGGGTACGTGCCCAACCTGCAGGGCGCCGGGCAGTTCGTGATCTTCTTGACCCGGCATCTGGGTTACCCGATCCCGTCGCCGGCGTTGATGGACCAGATCGGGCAGCGGTTCCGTCGGGCGGTGGATTCGTATGCGCGGGCAAACCACATCCCGGTGGTGCGCTTCACGAAGGGCCAGCGGAAGATCGACGTGATGCGTCGGTACCTGAACGTGGCCGCCGCGTCGGGCCGTTCTCAGGTCGCTGCGATCGGCTGGGCCCAGGAGTACGCCCAGGTGGCCGCCGCCCGAACCTGGCATACCGCGACGGGGTGCCGCAGTTCGCCTTCGGCAAGGCCCAGCGTCGGGTCTCGTGTGTGTACTTCTACCTGTGGGACCAGCAGATGGGTGAGGCGTTCATCAAGGTCACCACGTATTTCCCGTATCCGATGAAAATCTGGGTGAATGCCCATGAGTGGGCCAAGCGGCAGGCCACCGCGGCGGGCATCGGGTTCACCGCACTGTCCAACGGGTTCGCCTCCTGCGACGACCCAGCCGCCTTGCAGGCCATCTGCGACCGGTTCGGCCCCGGTGCGATCCGGGTCTTCGCCGAACGCTGGTGGGCCCGGCTGCCGCTGCCACTCACGCCGGCCGACCGGGCCGCCGGCTACTGGTGGGACCTGTCCATGCGCCAGGTCGAGTTCTCCCGCACCATCGTGTTCACCGCGCCACGCCACGCCCGGGTGTTCTTCGAGACCCTCATCAGTGACAACCTCGACCTCGGCCGCCCCGACCACATCGAGGTCATCTTCGGACGCAGAATCTCCCGCCGACGACGGCCGACCAAGCGGTCGGGGAAACCGACCCATCCGACGCCCGAAGTGTTCAAGACCGCCATCGACCGGGCCAACCAGGGCGTGACCGTCAACATCTTCTTCAAGCACTCCCGCGCCAAGCAGTACCTCAAAGACGGCCGGGCCATGCGGATCGAGACCGTCGTGAACGACACCACCGATCTCGGCGTGCTACGCCGGCTGGAGCACTTCGACGAGCTGTCCGGCAAGGCACGTGCGATCAACCACCGGATCGTGGAAGCTGAACGGGTCGGCCAGGGCGCTGTCCTTGCGAGTCCAGCCTTTGAGCGGATCGCGCACCCATCCGTTGAGGACGGGCGGAGGGCCCCGGCCCTACGGTTCGGCGACCCTCGGGTCCAGGCCCTGGCCGGCGCCCTCGCCAACACGCTCACCGCCGCGGTCGGCATCACCAACCGGAGCCTTCGCGCCCTGATGCCCGCCCTGCTCGGCGCGCACTACACGACCTCCCAGGCCAGCTACGACCTGACCCGGCTGCGGGCGAAAGGACTCATCGAACGGCTGCCCGGCCGCAACCTCTACCGCCTCACCCCGACGGCCAACGGTTCGCGATCTTCTACACCAAGCTGCACAACCGGCTGCTGCGACCCCTGCTGGCCGCCGACCGACCACCCGCACCCCTCGAGCTCCGCCAAGCCCTGCGCACCATCGACCGACATATCGACGAGTACTTCAACCTGGCCGGAGTCTGCCCAGCTTGAGACGTTCCTTGCTCAAGATTGGAGAAGCCCATCGCCAAGCCGGGCTAGCCGTCGAACCAACGGCCAGGTCGTAGCCCTTGCCCTGCACGATGTTGGCGGCAAAGTCGGGCGGCGGGTCGGCAGGCGCGTCCGCCGGAAAGAAGACCGTGTCCCGTACGAAGACGCAACCGATCACCGGGTCCTCGCCGGGGCCCATCGGCTGCCGCCGGTAGTAACCGATCCTTGCCCGCATCTGCTGAAGGCTGGCGGCGCCGTTGCGCTCGCCGAACAACTCCCAAGCCTCGGACGCCCGCAATCTCGCGAATCCGCTGTAGAACCCGCCGCCAACCACCCGGTTGTGCGGGTGATGAGTCTTGAAGAAGAAGGGCTCGCCTGGCGTGAGCACCCGGAACTCACCCCGGCCGCCGGGCCGCCAGAAGTTGACCTCATCCATGTCCGGGCGGGCGGCCAAGTACCTATACCAGTCGCCATCGGTGACGCCAACATACGCCCTCACGCTGCGTAGTGTGCGCGATTGTGGGGCGGGACGCCAGAACCCGCCTGGTCTCCCGGTCGAGTCAGTCTCGACGTGGTGTGCCCGGACGGCCATCGAGCGCAATGTGGCCTTGGTGGCGCGCACGGGATCGGTCAGCACGGCAGGAGCACGAGCACCGCATCACAGCTCCCAACAGCGAAGCTCCGGCGGTACGCGGCCAGCACACGTCGAGCCTGGCGCAGAATCCGATCGGCGCCCCCGTCGGCCCCGCCGGCCAGCAGGTTGGAGGACAGCACCCGCAGTTGCAGGTCCCCGGGCGACGGTTGCCGGTCCGCGATCGCCCTTGCGATCACCACAGTTATCAGCGTCAGCGCCGCGATCGCCGAGACCGCGGCCGCTTCCCACCGCCGCCCCACCAGAGTCAGCACCAGGGCACGATGGAAAGCGCCGCGACGTACGGCGTAAAGCCGTCAGCCGCACAGCCGGATGACCGCGTTCCAGCCCGAACAGGCGGGTCACCGCCCACGCCATGAACAGCAGCGGCAGCAGCCACACCGCGACCTGGACGGCCGTACCGCATGGTTGGCAACGGTACCGAGCCGCGCCCACCGGGAACACCCCCGTCGGCCAGCCAGAGACCAGCGGGTCGATGGTGGAGCCGTCATGAACGAGTTCCCGATCGACGCCCGGGCGCAGCCGCCGTCCATCCACATCTCGCACGGTGGTCCCGGACCGCCTGGACCTACAACCGGTGCCGTATGTGCCCGGCAGTGGGGAACGCATCCCGCACTTGGTGTCCACTTCGGACATTGGTACGCGCCAGCCGTTGCCGGACGAACCGTCCGGCTGCTCCGGCCTAGAACATCGCGGATTCGGGCAGGTCCGGTCGGGACGAGCACGAGCCCGGCATTCCAGGTAGCCGCCGGGGATCGATTGCCGGCGCGAGCTTATCTGGTGTAGGCGGCCACGCTAAACGCATCGGGGTTCATACGCGTGGCGCAAGGCGGCCACACATCGCATTCGGGCTAGCGATGATCAGCTAACGGGCAGGCAGCTACCGGAGGGCTGCGGCGCCGGTGTGTCAGGATGGCAGGCCGCCGCGGTCCCACATGTCCTTCCAGCGAAACTGGACTCCGTTCACCAGCGCTGATACCCGCTCCTCTGCGAACGGGGCGTGCAAGTACCGCACATCGTCCCGGTTGAGAACAAGATCCACGTCGACGAGCGCGAGCCGGTACTCGGCTGCGTTCTGGCCGGTGCGGATCTCGCGGTTGGTGACGAAGAAGGTGTCCGCGCCGGACTCGCGTCCCTTCACTTCGATGTGGACCAGGTGACCGTCGGGGTCGCGGGAGCGGATGTCGTAGCCGGGGTTGTTGTGGGCCATGACCTCCGGCACCCGCCCGAGCCGGCGTTCCTCGCGGATCACCCGCTCGATGGCTCGTTGCTCCACCTCCGCCATCGAGGCACTGACTGACTCTGGGCCACGGCCGGTCATCCGGTCGAGCAGCCCTTGCGGGACCACCAGGGCGATCGCCACGACGGTGGGCGGGCGGGCCTGCGTGTTCGCCTCCTTGTCCAGTTCGGACAGTCGGGTCACCAAGCGACGGCGCAGCTCGCCCTCGCGGGCTTCGGCCGCCCTACGCTTCTCTCGGATTCCACCGTCCTGAGTGGACGCGTCCGCCAGCCGGGTCAGCTCGTTGAGACAGAGGGCAATCTCACGTTTGAGGCGCCCCTCGACCAGTTGGCGGGTACGCTCAACCAGATCACGACGGCGTTCGCTGACCTGGACATACCACTCAGGCAGATGCTGACCGGCGGCCCAGCTCTCGGCGACCTGGCGGGCCATCGCCGGCCATCCCTGCATCGCCAGATCGGAGACCACGCTGTGCTCCCGCTCGTCCGGTGCCGCGTAGTCGAGGAACGGCGCGTTGCCCGGCCGGACCCGGCCACCTGCCCACAGCTCCACGTATCCGAACCGTTTGGCGATCGCACGCCCGGTGCCGTCGACGATCTCCTCGCCGACCGCCACCAGGAGACGGGCCTCCTCGTCCGGGTCGAACCGGTCGACGAGAATGGTGCCGCGCTCCAACGCCGGTCGGTACCGGTCAACGGTGTAGGTGACAACGGCGTCCAGCAGCGGATGGCCGGGGGCGAGCAGATCAGCCGCCACCCCGGTCCCGAAGCGCACGACCTGTTTGTCGAAGCACACCCGCTCGTAGCGCAGCTTGATCGGGGCTACCCGAGATTGGAGCTCCCGTACGGCCGGCGGCACGTCGTGGATCTGGAATCGCTTCGATTCGCGTTCGACGAGCCGGCCACCGGCGCGCAGGAACGCGTCCCGGAAGAAGCCCTCGACGTAGTGCGGTTGAAGGCGCCGGGCCTGCGCCTCTTCCAGGTCGACGCTGACCTGTTGCAGGTCCGCCGCCGCGAGCACGTCGTGGTGCAGAGCCCGTTCGTGCAGCAGCTTGACCGCGGTGTCGCCGACCCGCTCATCGATCACCCGCTCCAGATGATCGCGGACGGCCGGGTCCTCGCCCTGCCGGATCGCCCGGATGAGCAGCTGGTGCAGCGGCTGGCCCTCGAACGCCTCGCCCAAGACGTCGAACACCTTCCCGCGCAACGCGACGTTCTGCTCCTCGATCTTCGCCAGCAGTCGTTGGAACACCTCGCCCTCCCGGGTGTTCGCGGCTACGAGGTTCCAGAGGTGGCACATCTGCTTCTGCCCAATGCGATGGATGCGGCCGAAACGCTGTTCGATCCGGTTCGGATTCCAGGGCAGGTCGTAGTTCACCATCAAGTGTGCCCGCTGGAGGTTGAGACCCTCACCCGCCGCGTCCGTGGCGATGAGAACCTGGCACGTGTCGCCGTTGGTGAACTCCCGCTGTACGGCTCGCCGCGCGTCCCGCGCCATGCCACCGTGGATGATCGCCACGGCGTCGCGGCGACCCAACTGTTCGGCGACGCGATCCCGAAGGTAGGTCAGAGTGTCCCGATGCTCGGTGAAGACGATAAGCTTGCGGCGACCATCCTTATTGGACATCTCGGGATGCCCCGACAGCAGCGCACTCAGCTCCGACCACTTGCGGTCCGTGCCTGCCTTGCGCACGCGCCTGGCCACATCAACGAGTTCCGCGAGTACGCCGATCTCGTGGCGCAGCTCGTCAGCGGTACGCGCGGCGGTGGCCGCGTCGACGACCTCTTCCTCCCGGTCCTCCCGGTCCGCGGTGGGGTAGTCGTCGGCCTCGTCGAACCCGATCTGCTCCCCACTACCGGCGGTCAACGACGCCGGTTTGACCATCGCCTCCTCCAGCCGTAGTTCGAGGCGCGCCTGCCGGCGCTCCAAGGACCGAAGGATCGCCTCAGGACTGGACGCGAGCCGCCGCTGCAACACCGTCAGCGCGAACCCGACCGTGTTGCCGCGGGCGCCCTGCAACTGATCGGCCCGGTTGAACTCCTGCCGGACGTACTCAGTGACCTTCTCGTAGAGTTCCGCCTCCAGCTCCGACAGCTCGTACGGCACCGTATACGCCTTGCGAATCGGGAAGATCGGCGTACCGGCGAAGGTCAGCAGTTCCTCCTTGATGCGGCGCAGCATGAGCCCCTCCGCACCAGTGCCGTGGTCGTCCGCGCGGTAGTGGCCCTCGAACCGGTCGGCGTCCAGCAACGCGAGGAAGAGCTGGAAGTCCGCGTCCTTGCCGGTGTGCGGGGTGGCCGTCATCAACAGCAGGTTGTGGGCGTTCTTGCCGAGGAGTTGGCCCAGCTGGTACCGCTTGGTGGCCTCGATCTTGCGCCCGTAGAAGTGGGCCGACATCCGGTGAGCCTCGTCGATGACCACGACGTCCCAGGTGCACATCGTCAACGCGTTCTGCAACGAGGTGTTTCGTGACAGGTGATCCATGCGCGCGATGAGGCGTGGATGGTCGATGAAGACGTTCTGACCGCGCGGAGTTCCGTTGATCATGTCGTTGCTGAGGACCTCGAAGCGGAGCGCGAACTTCTCGTACAGCTCGTCCTGCCACTGCTCCACCAGGCCACCAGGCGCGACGATCAGGCAGCGGGACAGGTCGCCCCGTAGCAGCAACTCCTTGATGTAGAGGCCGGCCATGATGGTCTTGCCGGCACCCGGGTCATCGGCCAGCAGGAAGCGCAGCGGCACCCGGTCGAGCAGGTGCCCGTAGACCGCCTCGATCTGGTGCGGCAGCGGCTCCAGGTCGCTGCTGGTGACTGCGAGCATCGGGTCGATCAGCGCCGCGGACTGGATCCGCACCGCCTCGGCCGCCAGCTTGAACTCCTCCGGATTGGCGTCGAACGGCGTCCTTGGCTGCTCGTCGAGCGTCAGCGCCGCCTCGCTCGCCCGCATCAGGATCTGCTCGCCGAGCTGACCAGAGGCAGTCCGGTAGACCACCCGGCGGGTCTCGCCCAGCATCGGGTCGACCGCGATCAGATCCACCGGGCCTCCGGCCACGATGCCGGTGACTGATCTCCCCGCAGCCAGGTCCTCGAGACGCATCACCACGACTTGCTACCACGGCCGACACGATGAGTGGCATACGACCGATGGCGGGCAACTGTGGTCCATCGGGCCATGCCCGATGGGACGGACGCATTTGTAGCCTCCTTATCGAGGAGGAACGGCCCGTGCACGTCGTATCTGTGATCAATTACAAGGGCGGGGTTGGAAAGACCACGATCACCGCGAACCTCGGGGCAGAGTTGGCCCGGCGAGGCAAGAAGGTGCTACTCATCGACCTTGATCCCCAGTCGAGTTTGACCTTCAGCTTCTTCGATCCGGACTACTGGAAAGACGAGCTTCGCGACAGATACACCATTAAGCGGTGGTTCGACGGCCTCAGCGGTGGCGGGACACCCGAGGAACTCGGCGGGCTGGTCGTCCCCGCCAAGGTGGCCAACGCCTATCTGACCGAGGGCAACGGGCGGCTGGACATCATCGCATCTCACCTCGGGCTGATCACGGTGGATCTGGACCTCGCCACTCAGGCCGCCATCCGCGGCAAACACGAACCGGAGTTCTTTCGCGTGCGCGGCGCGTTGGCCGGGGCACTCGGACATCCCGCGTTCGCCCGGTATGACCTCATCCTCTTTGACTGCCCGCCGAACTTCAACATCGTCGCGCAGACCGCGATCATCGCGAGCGACCATCTTGTGATCCCCGCCAAGGCGGATTATCTCTCCACGCTGGGAATCGAATACCTGTACGGCAACGTCAGCGCAGTGATCAAACGGTACAACGACGACGCCAAGAAATACGCCAGAGGCCGGCACGTAGGCAAGATCGAGCCGAGCGTTCTGGGCGTAATCTTCACGATGATCGAACCCTACAGAAATCAGCCGATCAGCAGCCAGCGGTTCTACATCGGCCAGGTGAAGGCGCTCGGTCTGCCGGTCTTCGAAACGACCATCCGCGAGAGTCCAACCCTGTTCGGTGCGAGCACACCCAGAGGCGTGCCCGTGGTACTCCGGGACCGGGTCAAGTCTCCCGCGGTCGACGAGCTACGCCAGTTTACGTCCGAGTTCCTGCACACCCTTCGCCCTGAAAGGGCCGCGGCATGAGCGACGCCAAGCTGACCCTCGCCGTACTCCAGCGGATCTCCGAGTTCCTCGCCGACCTGCCGGAGGAACACCTCATGGACATCGCCGACGGCAAGGCCCGCCTCACGTTCATCCCGGCCGGGGCCACCGAGCCGCGGCAGCCCGCCGTGAAAACGGCCGCGCCGCGCAGGGCCAGCCGGACAGCGGCGCCGACAGTCGACATGAGCGAAGCCCGCGACACGCTGGCCGCCATGAACAACCGCGACGAGGGCCGGACCTTCCTGGATGGATTTAGACAAAAGCCAGAGCTTGTGGACCTCGCCAAACTGCTCGATATCGGCAATCTGAGCAGGTACAAGAAGCCGGAGTTGATCGACATCATCGTCGAGCGGACTATCGGCAGCCGCCTCAACTCGGCCGCTATCCGCCAGCTCTGACGCCGGGAGGTTGTCACGGATCTCGTGGAAGTTCGGTAGCGATCCGGTCTGATGTTAGGCCGCTGCACCGACAGTTTCGGCCCGGGGTCTAATCAACGCCGGCTTTCCCCGGCTGCCTCTATCGCCAGATTGAACGGGCATGATCGGACGATCCTCCCACCGGACGTGCCTTTGTGCAGCACGATGCTGCGGACCGCCCGATAGGGTCGTGCCATCGTCGCTATGCCGCTCGTCGAGGACCTTCCGCGCTCGGGGCCCG
>DASRHY010000204.1:0-3225 GCA_035650275.1 Kribbellaceae bacterium
GTGGCCTGGCGGCTTCGGGTCAGCACCAAGTCGGCCTATCAGTCAGTGCCATGCTCCCACACCGTCTCCCACAGTGCCCAGGAGGACACCGACGGGCCGTTTCGGGACCGAGGGCAGGCCTCCGTGCATCGATTGCCGGAACGGCACGGTGATTCCCGGCTGCGCCAGCACCACACCCGAAAGCGTCATCGGACCCAGCGCATCGAGAGACCTGATGCCGTTCCGGTCGAGAACAGCCTTGAGATGATCCAGCCTAAGGAGGGCCTCGGCCCGCGCCTCGGGTGAGCTGACGATGGTGGTGGTGAGAGGATGCAATGTCACGTTGACCATGACCCACCTCGGATCCCGCCTTCACGGCGTACTCGCCGGTTCGGACCCACTGGGAAGGCTCTCGCTAATGCCGCGTGTCGACGATCGCGTAATTCGGTTCTGGCGACGATCTTGTGGCGTGTCCGCGTGTTGACTGGATGTCCTATGTGGAGCCTGGTAGCTGACTCCGGTGCTATCTCGATCTTCTTCTCCCACACCTGGGGAATCTGGTCCTTGAGCAGGTGGAACGGGATCAGGGTGGGGTCATGATCGAGGCCAGAGCAGCTGCCGCCACGGCACAATGTCCTAGCTGCGGTTCCACAGCGTCGCGGGTGCATGGCCGCTACCGGCGGGTGGTGAGGGATGCCCCGCTGGCCGGGATGCCGGTCGTGATCAGGCTGACGGTACGGCGGTTCGTCTGCGACGCGACGGGGTGTGGACGCCGGACGTTCGCCGAGCAGGTGCCCGGGTTGACCACGCCGCACGCCCGGTACAGTCCGCCGCTGCGCTCGGCGTTGACCGCGATCGCGGTGGCGCTGGCCGGGCGGGCGGGCGCCCGGCTGGCAGAGGTGCTGGGCATGACGGCGGGTCGAGACACGTTGCTGAACCTGCTGCGCGGAGTGCCCGAGCCGCAGCCGGGCACGGTGGAGATCCTCGGCATCGACGACTTCGCGCTGCGCCGTGGGCACGTGTACGGCACCGTGCTGCTGGACATGCGCACCCACCGACCGGTCGACGTGCTTCCCGGGCGCGACGCCGATCCGGTCGCAGACTGGTTGCGCGCTCATCCCGGCGTGCGCATCGTGTGCCGGGACCGTGCTGGTGCCTACGCTGACGGCGCCCGCGCCGGGGCGCCGGAGGCGACCCAGGTGGCCGATCGGTGGCATGTCTGGCACAACCTCGGTGAGGCGGTCGACAAGACGGTCGCCGCGCACCACGTCTGCCTACGCGCCGCGGCCGCGCAGGCACCAGCCCCACCTGCGGAGCCGGAGCCCGCACCCGAGTCGATCGCAGGCGAGTCTGCCGCCGTCGCGGAGCCTGGGGGCGTGCGGGATGTGTGCGGGCGTGAGCGCCGCCTGGTGACACGCACACGGGAGCGATACGCGGCGGTCCAGCAGTTGGTGACCGAGGGACACTCCTTGAACCGAATCTGCCAGCAGTTGCGCCTCGACCGCGGCACGGTGCGCCGCTTCGCCCGCGCCACCAGTGTGGAGGAGCTGCTGGTCAAGGCCACCAACCGCACGGGGAAGCTAGACGGGTACACCGAACACCTGCGCGCCCGCGTCCACGACGGCGTCACCGACGCGGTCACCCTGCACGCCGAACTACGTGCGCGAGGGTTCACCGGCAGCGTGCAGACGGTACGCCGCTTTCTACACCCCCTGCGCGGCGCCGCGCCCCGCCTGCCGCGCCCAGTCCAACCCCGCCCCGAGGTGCCCAAACCCCGGCGCCTCACCCGTTGGATCATGACCGACCCACGACACCTGCACCCTGAGGAGACCGATCAACTCGCCAAAGCCCTGGCCAGCTGCCCCGAGCTACACGCCACGGCCGAGCACGTCCGCGAGTTCGCCGACCTGATGAACAAGCACCGCGGCGACCGGCTCACCGACTGGATCCAGCGCGTGCAGGCCGACCCACTCCCCGCGCTGCACTCCCTGATCACCGGAATACGCCGTGACCTGGACGCCGTCGTCGCCGGGCTGACCCTGCCGTGGAACTCCGGCCCAGTCGAAGGCAACGTAAACCGCATCAAGACACTCAAGAGGCAGATGTACGGCCGAGCCAGCTTTCCCTTGCTACGCAAGAGAATCCTGCTCAACGCATGACTTCCATCGACCCCCGGCTCCACAAGATCGTCGCCAGAACCCATCACCGTGGCAAGCGACATGGGTTCCGGCGCGCCCGGCCTTGAGCACGTCAAGGACACCATCCTGCGCACCTGGGTCTCCAGCGGTTGACACCCGGCATCGGGCATCGGCGGGCGGCGGAGGTGACGCACCTGCCGCGAAGCTGCCTTAGGCGGCTTGATCGACGAAATGCCGACATCGGTTCGCATGTCGTTCCTGGGAGGAGCCATGACGGAGATCCAGCAATACCCCGCTGAGGATGTCGCGGAGGACCCTGCCGACGGCATCAATCGATACGGCATATCGGCCTGCTCGGGGTGACGGCACAGCGGCGACCGGGCTGCTGGCCGCAGGCGCCTGCGGCCCAGACGGAGGGCGCGGCGGGTCGGAGACGAGCTGGCACCGGTCGCCCGTGAATCGATCATGTTCGCCGGACCGCGTGGTCCGTTGCTGGCCGCGTGGACCGCCGCCGCCAAGCCGCGCGGCGGTGTCCTCGTCATCCATGAGAACCGCGGGCTGAACGAGCACATCCGCACGGTTGCCGGCCGCCTGGCCGCCAGCGGGTACTCGGCGCTGGCACTGGACCTGCTTTCCGAGGAGGGCGGCACCGGGGCGTTCCCGGGCGAGGCCGAGGTCGCGGCCGGGAACGCCCAGGTTCCGCCGGAACGCTTCGTCGCTGACATGAGGGCCAGCCTGACCGAACTAAAGCGCCGCGTCCGCAATAAGAAGCTGCGAGGGGGTCAGGCGTGGATCCGGTCGACGAGCTGGGTCGCCGCCCACCATCGCGCCGACCACACCACGGTCCGCCGCTTCCGGTCCGCCCGATCCCACGCTCGCCGAGCGCGCGGTGCGCGGGTACCCCGATTCCGTCCGCGACGCCGCTTCGCTGAACCGGCCCGAGGCCGGCTGCTCGCCGCGCTCGGCTTCCCGCTCGGTGACCATCACGGAACGGCTCTGCACACCGCCGCGGTCACCGGTCGTCACCTCGAAGTGGTCGAGGTACTCCTCGAACTGGGTGCCGACCCCGGTGCTGAGGCGGATGATGAGGGACTGCCGGGGCAGGTCG
>DASRHY010000205.1:0-33173 GCA_035650275.1 Kribbellaceae bacterium
TCCGACCACAGGGCCAACTCGTCCAGGAATTGAAGAGCGTCTGCCGCACCCGCTCCTCGACGTTGACCCGCAGAAGCGATTCGGCATGTAGTTGTACAGCCAGTGCTCCTGCTGGTCGCTGGTCTGGACGCGACCCTCGCCTTCGCAAGGTGTTGCACGGCCGACGGCGCTACGTCACCACATCGTTCCCGTCGGCGACCTTGGCTGACGCGTTGCGCGACTCCCTGCGCGGATCGATTATGGGGCATTGGTTGGGGGGTAGGCGGCTCGGATCCGAGCCGGCCGCGCCTCCCTAGGGAAGGGGAGTCAGATGAGAAAGCTCGTGCTGCTCGTGGGAGCCGTGGTTGCGCTGACGTTGGGGTTGTTGACTCCAGCGACGGCGGTCACACCCGGCGCCCTGAGTCCGGCGACGGCCTCTGCAAACTGTGCGGCGTTCTTCGGCGTCGCAGCCGGACCTGAGCCGCTGTCCGCCTGTCAGTGGGACATGCGCGCGATCGGGGTCGGTGCGGCGTCGTACGCCAACGCCACCGGTGACGGTGTCGACGTGGGGGTGATCGACAGCGGGGCCGACCTGACCCACCCCGACCTCGTCGGCAACCTCGACGTCGCGCGGTCGTGCTCGTTCATCTTCTCGACCACGCCGACGGCCGATCCGCAGGAGGTCGCCAACGGTGACTGCAGCAACAAGGCAGCGGTGCAGGATCTGCAGGGCCACGGCACGCACGTGTCCAGCACGATCGGCGGTCTGGTCAACGGCGTCGGCATTGCCGGGGTGGCCCCCGAGGCCACGATCGTGGTCATCAAGGCCTGCACGATCGCGGGCTTCTGCTTCGCCGACTCGGTGGCTGCCGCGCTTCGGTACGCCGGTGACCAGCGCCTCGACGTCGTCAACCTGAGCCTGTTCGCCGACCCGTGGCTCTACTTCTGCAGCAATGACGCCGGCCAGCGGGCCATACTCAGGGAGCTGCAGAGTGCTGCTCGGTATGCACAGCAGCGCGGCGTCGTGATCGTGGCCGCAGCCGGCAACGAGGCGCACGACCTCGGGCATCCGACGATCGACGAAATCAGCCCGGACTGGCCGCCGGACACAGCCGTTACCCGCGAGGTGCGCAACAACTGCCGGGTCACGCCTGCTGAGATCCCCGGTGTGGTGACGGTGTCGGCTTCCGGCGTGACCACGCTCGCCAGCTACTCCAACACCGGCGGTCCGATCGTGGACGTGACGGCGCCGGGTGGCGACGCGGCCCAGACACCTGGTACGACGTTCGGCCGGATCCTTGCCGCCTGGTCGAGCACCGATGAGACCGGCCAGTGGGAGGCCCTGGCAGCCGCTGGGCGCGGGGTCGAGGACGCCAATGGCGCCCGCTGGGTCTGGATCAGCGGAACGTCCATGGCATCGCCTCACGTGGCCGGCGTGGCAGCGCTGATCCGTGAACTCCATCCCAACTGGAGCCCGGGTGCCGTGGCCGCGCAAGTGCGCCGCACTGCGACGCCGACGGCGTGCCCGGCCGTCTGGCCGGCCGACGACGTCCGCCAGTGCACAGGCGGGCCGTCGAGCACCACCTTCTTCGGCGCCGGCATGGTGAACGCCTTGGCAGCCACCTCCTGACACCGAACCGCGGAGTGGGGCGGGCGCCGGCCCGCCCCACTCTCGCTGTCTTGACTCGCAGTTTGCGCGAGGACATGCGGTGAGCGAAACGCGATGTTGACAGTGTCATCTGACAGTGTCAATATCGAGGGGTGTCGAGAAGTGATGCGGGTATCGGGCTGTGGACGCTCGACCAGCTGACCGGGCTGGTCGAGGCGGCGCTGGCCGTCGACTACCCGGGCCAGGTCAACGGCCGGGTCCGTGCGGTTCCGGACCGGCGGGCGATCCGCTGGTACGCCACTATCGGGCTGGTCGACCGCCCGGCCGAGATGCGCGGTCGCACCGCGGTGTACGGGCGCCGGCATCTCCTGCAGCTGGTCGCGATCAAGCGCCGTCAGGCCCAGGGCAGGACCCTGGCCGAGATCCAGGCCGAACTGTCCGGCGCAACCGACGACTCATTGGAGACGATCGCGTCGTTGCCAAGCGACCTGCGGGAGCTCGATGACAGGGAATCCGCGTCCGCTCGCGCGAGCATGTCGCCCGCCGGACCACCTGCGCCGGCCGTCGAAATGCCGCAGATGGACCGGCAGCGGTTCTGGTCCGAGCGACCTGCGGCCGGAGCCGAACCCACCCGGGACGACATCGGCCTGGTCACAGCGGTCCGGCTGGCCGACGGCGTCACGGTCATGCTCGACCAGACCGGCGTACCGCCTGCCTCGCCGGGGCCCGCGGAGCTTGCCGCGCTCCGCGCTGCCGCCGCGCCACTACTCGCAGAACTCGCGCGCCAGCGTCTGGCACCCGCCCAACCCCAGTCCGCCCACCGATCAGGAGACTCGACATGACCGCGATCACCACCCTGCACCCTGACGAGTTGCGGGACCGCACGGACGAAGGCGGGCTCGGTACCCTGCGCACGGAGCGCGGGAACCTTCCGCTCGAGCGGATCGACGCGCGCGCCACCATCACCGGCTTGGTCGCGCGGACCGTGCTGACCCAGGACTTCCGCAATCCGCACAATGTTGCGCTCGAGGCGACGTATGTCTTCCCGCTGCCGGACCGGGCCGCGGTCACCGGACTCCGGATGGAGGCCGACGGCCACACCGTCGAGGCCGACTTGCGCGAACGTGCCGAGGCACGGGCGACGTACGACGCGGCGCTGGCGGCCGGCCAACGGGCCTCGATCGCCGAGGAGGAGCGGCCGGACGTGTTCACCCTCCGGGTCGGCAACATCGTGCCGGGCGAACGTGTGACCGTGCGGCTGACGCTGGTCGGTCCGCTCCCGTACGAGGACGGCGAGGCGACGTACCGGCTCCCGCTGGTGGTCGCGCCCCGCTACATCCCGGGCGAGCCGCTGCCCGGCCGGAGTGTCGGCGTCGGTGTCGAACCGGACACCGACGCGGTGCCAGACGCGTCCCGGATCACGCCGCCGATCCTGCTGCCCGGGTTCCCGAATCCGGTCCGGCTGGGCATCCGGGCCGACGTGGATCCAGGCGGGCTGACTCTGCATGGCATCCGCTCCAGCCTGCACACGATCACCAGTTCGGTCGAGGGACGGGTGACCAGCGTGGCCATCGAGCCCCACGAGCGGGTGGATCGCGACTTCGTGCTCCGCCTGGCGTACGGCGAGAAGGAAGCAACGGCGACCGCGTTGACGGTCGAGCCCGACGACGATCAGGGGACCTTCGAGCTCACCGTGCTGCCGCCGCTGGATGCCGCGGTGCCGCGACCGCGCGACGTCGTACTGGTCCTCGACCGGTCCGGCAGCATGGGCGGCTGGAAGATGGTCGCGGCTCGACGCGCGGCGGCGCGAATCGTCGACACGCTGACCGACGCCGACCGGTTCGCCGTACTGACCTTCGACAGCGTGATGGAGCATCCAACGGACCTGCCGGCCGAACTGGTCGCCGGCACGGATCGCAACCGGTTCCGCGCGGTCGAGCACCTGGCCGGGGTGACCGCCAGGGGCGGCACCGAGATGCTCGCGCCGCTCCGCGAGGCCACCAGATGGCTGGCCGCCAAGCCGGTTGCCGAGTCGGTTGTCGAGTCGGTTGTCGAGCGCGAACGGGTGCTGGTGTTGGTGACCGACGGGCAGGTCGGCAACGAGGACCAGATCCTGTCGGAGCTCACCGCCGCGCTCGCCGGCGTACATGTCCACACCGTCGGCATCGACCGGGCCGTCAACGCCGGCTTCCTCGGCCGGCTGGCCGCGGTCGGTGGCGGCCGCTGCGAGCTGGTGGAGAGCGAGGACCGGCTCGACGAGGCCCTCGACCGGATTCACCGCCGGATCGGCACTCCGGTGCTGACCAACCTGACACTGGCCGCCGATGGGGTCTCAGTGCTGGACGACACGATCACACCCGCACGGATGCCGGACGCCTTCGCCGGCGTCCCGCTGGTCGTCCGCGGCCGGTACCGCGGCTCGGCAGCCGGCGCCGGGGTGCGGCTGCAGGGCACGACCGCCGCCGCTGAGCCGTGGCAGGTCGAGGTGCCCGCGACGTCCGCCACCAGTGGAGTGCTGGCGCCGGTCTGGGCACGAGCGCACCTGCGCGACCTCGAGGACCGGTATGCGGCCAAGGCGGACAACCCTCGGGAGCTGGAGCGCGACATCGTCGCCGTGTCGCTGCGGCACAAGGTGATGTGCCGCTTCACCGCCCTGGTCGCGGTCGACTCGAGAGTCGTCGCGGAAGGCGGTCCGGCCCACCGCGTGATCCAGCCGGTCGAACTGCCCTCGGGCTGGGAGATCGACCAGTTCTCCGGTCTGGCGGCCGCTTCAATGGCTCCACCGATGCCCCACGCGATGGCGGTTGACGCCGCCATGCCGGCAGCTGCGATGCCTGCCGGGATGAATGTCAGTGCAGCCGCACGGTTCTCGGCAGGCGCCGTCCGCCCGGCGCGATCGAGCCGGGCGTTCGCCAAGGCCCCGTCGCCGCACGGCCGTGACCTACTGGCCGAGGCCCGGGCACAGCTCGCCGACGAGGTCCGCCTCCTTCGGGCAGCGGGCACGCCGACCCGGCCGGAACGACTCGCGATCCTGGCCGATCTGGCCACCCGTCTGGACGCCCTGATCCACCACCTCGCACCCTCGGTCGACGACACCGTGCTCACACCACTGCGCGAACTCGTCACCTCCCTGGCAGCCTGCGAGGGCCCGACCCCACCACCCGACCGGGACCTGAACGCTCTCTGGCAACGCACCCTCGACGTCATGGACGCCTTCACCGGTACGTCGCCGGCCGACGCGCCAACCCGCCGCGCGTTCTGGAAACGACCAAGCTAAGCGCCTCCTACCTGATGGTTCCCGCCGTAACTAGCCTGGTGTCCGTGATGCTCGCACGTTGGCGCATGGGCATTCACAGATCGGAGGGACCCATGTCACTCGACGACTTCGACCGCTACCCGCTGCTGTTCGGTCCGTCACCCGTGCACCGGCTGGAGCGGCTGACCGCCCACCTCGGCGGGGCGGACGTCTGGGCCAAGCGCGAGGACTGCAACTCCGGCATCGCGTACGGCGGCAACAAGACCCGCAAGCTGGAGTACCTCGTCGCGGACGCGCTGGCGCGGGACTGCGACACGCTCGTGTCGATCGGAGGCGTGCAGTCGAACCACACTCGCCAGGTCGCGGCCGTCGCGGCCCGCGCCGGGCTGAAATGTGTGCTGATACAGGAAAGCTGGGTCGACTGGCCGGACTCGGTGTACGACAAGGTCGGCAACATCCTGCTGTCCCGGCTGGCCGGTGCCGACGTGCGGCTGGTGAAGTCCGGGTTCGGCATCGGCTTCAAGGAGAGCTGGCAGCAGGCGATCACGGATATCGAAGCAGCCGGCGGCAAGCCGTACGCGATCCCGGCCGGCGCGTCGGACCACTGGCTGGGCGGGCTCGGCTTCGCCAACTGGGCGTTCGAGGTCGCCGAGCAGGAACGCCGGCTGGGGGTTTTCTTCGACACGATCGTCGTCTGCTCGGTCACCGGCAGCACACAGGCGGGCATGGTCGCCGGGTTCGCCACGCTCGGCGGGCGGCCGAGGCGGATCCTCGGGATCGACGCCTCGGCCAAGCCGAAGGAGACCCGGGACCAGGTGGTGCGGATTGCCCGGGGCACGGCGTCACTCATCGGACTGGACCGCGAGCTGACCGACGAGGAAATCGTGCTGGACGAGCGATACCACGCCGGCACCTACGGCATTCCGGACGAGTCCACGATGGACGCGATGCGGCTGGCAGCCAGAACCGAGGGCATGATCACGGATCCGGTGTACGAGGGAAAGTCCATGGCAGGCCTCATCGACCTCGTCACCCGCGACGAGATCGCCAAGGACTCAACGGTCCTCTACGCCCACCTCGGCGGCCAGCCGGCGCTGAACGCCTACAGTGCGTTGGTCGAGTAGCCGAGTGCCCCCGGCAGAACGAGCAGCCTGGTCATTCCAGTCTCAAGACCTCTAGCGTTCGACCCGTCGGTGCGTCCAACTACCAGTGCCCCGGCCGAGCCCCACACTCGACCGGGGCTGTCAGGCTTTCCGGAGGGGGATTCGGATCACCTGGCGCAGCCCCTGTGCCCGCCGATCCCCCCAATCAATCACGTTGCCCTGCACGTTCAGCTCCCACGGAGAACGGCGGCGACCGTTGACTAATAGATAGCGGGTATATATTCTTGCTATCTATGCGACCTCTCTTCCTCGCTCTGCTGGCCGACGACAGCCGGTACGGCTACGAGCTGAAGCAGTCGTTGGAGCAGGAGTTCGACGAGATGCTGCCCGCGCTGAACGCCGGGCAGATCTACTCGACGCTCGCGCGGCTCGAGCGTGACGGCCTCGTGGTCGGACGCAGCGTCGAGGGCGACAACCGGCGGAAGCGCATGTATGAGCTGACCGAGGCGGGACAGGCCGAGTTGACGAGCTGGCTCGAAACGCCGGTGCCGGGAGCGCGGCTCAAGGACGAGTTCTTCATGAAGTTCGTGGTCGTCGTGTCGGCCGGACTGGCCGCACCGATGAGGCTGATCGAGCGACAGCGGCGCGAGTACCTGCAGTCGTTGCGGGATCTCGACGCAGTGCTGGCGGACGGGGCCAAGGGGCCGACCGCGGAGCTGATGGTGGAGGGCGCGGTCCTGCATCTGAAGGCGGACCTGGAATGGCTGGATCTTCTCGAGCAACGACTGGCTGTGCGGAAGGAGTCCACGTGACACACGTGAGACACGTGCTCGAGGCGCGAGGCCTGGCGAAGACGTACGACACCGGTGGCCCGAAGGTGTTCGCCCTGCGTGGCGTCGACCTGTCGATCGGGCCGGGTGAGTTCGTCGCGATCACCGGGCCGAGCGGTTGCGGCAAGTCGACGCTGCTGAATCTCCTGGCCGGTCTGGATCGGCCGACTTCGGGACAGGTCTGGCTCGACGGCGAGCGCATCGACGAGCTCAGCGAGACAGAGCTGGCCCGACTGCGGCGTCGCAAGGTCGGGTTCGTGTTCCAGTTCTTCAACCTGCTGCCGACGCTGTCCGCGGCCGAGAACGTCGAGCTGCCGCTGCTCCTGGTCGGGCGGGGACGGAAGGAGGCCCGACGCTCTGCGAGCGCCTTGATGGGCGACCTCGGGATCGGCGACAAGCAGGACACCGCCCCGACCCAGCTGTCGGGTGGAGAGCAACAGCGCGTCGCGCTGGCCCGTGCGCTGGCGAACAGTCCCGACATCGTGATGGGCGACGAGCCGACCGGGAATCTCGACTCCGCGGCCGCTCGCGAGGTGCTGGCCCTGCTGCGCGCAGCCCGGGATCGTGGACAGACACTGCTGCTGGTGACGCATGACGCGCGCGTCGCCGCGGCAGCGGACCGGGTGATCAATCTCCGCGACGGACTGGTGACCGATGAGACCGAGCTGCAGGCCGCACGTCCGGTCGCCCTTCCCTTCGAGCACGACGAGTTCGGATGACCGCCACTCTGCTCAAGCTCGCGTTCGCCGGCATCCGCTCGCGACTGCTCGCGAGCGTGCTGACCGTCCTGCTCTCGAGCGCCGCGGCGGCTACCATCGTGCTCGCCCTGGAGGTCGGGGCGACCGCACGCGATCCCTGGCAGCGAACCTTCACGGCGGCCAACGGCGCGCACGCGCTGGCGAATGTATCCACCGAAGCCGACGCTCAGGCCATCGCGGCACTCCCGGGCGTCGCGGAGGACGGTGAACCCATCCCGCTGGCGAACGTGGGCCTGGACGGCGAGACCGACCGGCTGCAGATCGCCGGGCTCCGGTCTCCCGCCCGCGTCAACGCACCGGTCCGGATCGAGGGTGCACAACCGCCCGCGAACGGGATCGTGCTCGAGCAGAGCTTCGCTCGCGCTCTCGGGCTCCAGGTCGGTGAGGCCCTGCGACTCGCCACGGCGCGCGGTCCGATCGAGCTGACCGTTACCGGCACAGCGGTCATCCCCAGTCAGCCGCGTTACCCGCGCCGGAACCCCGGCCTCGCCTGGACGACGCGGTCGACCCTGGAGCGGGTCGAGCCGGATCCTGGTCGTTGGCGCTGGACGCAGGCCGTCCGGCTCGCCGACCCCAGCGCCGCCCCCGCCTTCGCCGATCGGGTCGCGTCGTCGATGCCGCCCGACAGCGCGGCCGTCGAGACCTGGCAGGATCAGCGCGCGGCCGCACTGGGCGATGCGGCCCCGACTCGGATCATCCTGACGACCTACACGATCGTGCTGCTCGTCGTGGTCTTCGCCGTCGTCGCGATCCTCGTCGGTGCCCGCGCCAGCGCGCAGTATCGCGAGATCGGACTCCTGAAAGCCGTCGGTCTCACCCCGCGGCAGGTGACGGCCGTGTTCGCGCTCGAGGCCGCCGGGCTCGGTGTGATCGCGGTGGTCATCGGCTTCACGCTCGGGGCCTTGCTCGCACCCCGGCTGGCCGCAGCCAGCGCCGACACGATGCTCGGCTCGCCGACGATGGCAGTGAGCCCCTGGCATCTCCTCGCCGCCAGTTGCCCGGTGCTGCTCGTGCTTGTCAGCAGCGCCCGCTCGGCGACCCGACGCAGTACCCGCTTCAGCGTTCTGCAAGCCATCCAATCCGGAACGCCGATGCCCGCCCCGCGGTCTCGTCTCGCCCACGTCCTGGCGCGTACCTCCCTGCCCGTGCCGCTGACGTTGGGCATCAACGACCTCCTTGCCAGGCGGCACCGGGCCAGCCGGCTTGGTGGCGCGATCGCCGTCACCGCCGCAGCGGTCGTGTTCGCGCTCTGCATGCAGGCGTCACTCGATGCCCGGCCGGCCGGCGAAGCCAGCGACGTACCCGACGAGTTGCCGTTGCTCGTCTACACCCTCGACGCCGTGCTCCTCCTGATCGCCGCGACGACCATCGTCGCCGTCGCCCTTCTGGCCGTACGCGAGCGCGTCCGCGACTACGCCGTCCTCAAGACCATCGGCCTAACCCCCGGGCAGATCGCCTCGAGCCTCCTCGGCGCCCACGCAGCCATGGCACTGATCGCCGCGATCCTCTCGGTGCCGTTGGGGATAGGCCTGTACGTCGCCGTCTACGGCATCGCAGGCGGAAGCAGCGAGGACCGCGTCATCGCCCCCTGGTGGTGGCTTGCACTCGTCCCGCTCGGAGCCGTCATCCTCGTCACCCTCGCCACCAGCCTCCCCGCCCGCCTCGCCACCCGCATCCCCACCGCCGATGCCCTGCGCTACCAGTAGATCAGCACCACCACGAGAGTGATGCAATCGTTGCCGTCGGCACCATTCCGGCGGCCGAACCCGCGGTCGATCCGCCACGCCAGTGTCTCCGTCGCCGGCGGCACACTGCCCGAGCAGCAGACCCACCAGCAGTCCGAGGACGACCCAGTAGCAGGCGCGGCGCACCCCGCGATCGACCATCTGAGCCACGACCACGCCCCCTCCGGTGCAGAGTTGCCAGCCGTCACCGCCGGTTGACGCTACGCCGTCACCGGGTCACCGGTGCGCCGCACGCGACCGCGAAGTCATAGGTGGCCGATGTCGAACCCGGGGTGGACTGCTTGGTCGGTGGGTTGAACGTCCACCCGGACGGAAGCGCAGTACCGCACGCCGCATCAGCTTCGTCGACGACCAGACCCAGTGGGTCGACACCGAGATCCGGTTCGAGCTGGCCGACAGCGGCGGCGCGACCGAGGTCCGCTTCACCCACCAGGGCCTGGTGCCCGACTACGAGTGCTACGACGCCTGCTCGAACGCCTGGGGCCAGTACGTCGGCAGCAGCCTGCGCAACCTCATCACCACCGGTACGGGCCGGCCGATCTCGAGCCCCGACGATGAGCGCCACAGGGAGAAAGCACGCGTCGGCTAGCAGGGCCAGGCCTGCAGCAGGAAGAGAAGTCAGACCAGCCTGCGGTCTCGGGTCAACCGAGGGTCAACAGCGAGTCCGCCGCCACGGCTCATCCGTGGCGGGCGATGCCGCGACTGCTGGCGGGCGGTGAGACTGGCACCCGGTTGTACCGGTTCGGGAGGGTCGTCATGGCGAGGTGGCAGGGCAAGCGACCCGCAGCGAGATCCTGGCCGAGCAGAAGCGCATCGGCCTGCTCCCGGACGACGTGCGGCTGTCGCCGATCATCCCGCACGGCGATCCCGACGGCGCCACGGGGCCGTCGGGCCAGCCGCGGCCACGGCTGCTCCAGGCCTGGCTCACGCGCGACTGAGCCGTGGCCGCCAGCACGGTAGGAGCGACGATGCCGGCCGTTGATCCGAGACTGCTCGCGCAGTCGTGGGTGGTCCGGGTGCTGCTGGTGCGGTCCGCCGCTCTCGGCGTCGCCACCGCGGCGCTGGTCATCGCCCAGGCCTGGCTGCTGGCCCGGCTCATCTCTGCGTCATTCGAGGATGGCGCGGGACTTGCCGAGCTGCGCGACCCGCTGCTGGTCCTGCTCGGGGTTGTGTTGGCGCGGGCCGTACTCGCCTGGTGGGTCGAGGTGATGGCGCAGCGCGCCGGTACGCGGGTCAAGTCGGAGCTGCGGATGAACCTGCTCCGGCACGTTGTCGGGCTGGGCCCTGCCTGGCTCACCCGGCAGCGGACCGCCGACCTGGAAGCGCTCAGCACCCGTGGCCTCGACGGCCTCGACGGCTACTTCACCCGGTACCTGCCGCAGCTGGTGCTGGCTGTCGTCGTGCCCACGGCCGTCGTCGCCGCGGTGGTCACGCAGGACGTCGTGGCCGCCGCGATCATCGCCGGCACGGTCCCGCTGATCCCGCTGCTGATGTGGGTCGTCGGGGCCGGCACCAGGGCGCTCACGGCCAGGCGCCTCGCCACCCTGCAACGGCTGGGTGGCCACTTCCTGGACAGTGTGGCCGGGCTGACGACGCTCAAGGTGTTCGGACAGGCCCGCGCCCAGGCCGACCTCGTGCGGCGTACGACCGACGAGTTCCGCCGGGAGACGATGGGCACCCTGCGGGTGGCCTTCCTGTCCGCGCTCGTGCTGGAGCTGCTCGCCTCGTTGTCGGTCGCCGTCGTCGCAGTGGCCGTAGGGATCAGGCTCGTCGGCGGCGGGCTGGACCTCTCGACGGGCCTGTTCGTGCTCGTCCTCGCACCCGAGGCCTACCTGCCGCTGCGGACGCTCGGCGCGAGCTTTCACGCGAGCGCGGACGGGGTGGCGGCCGCGGACCAGGCGTTCACGGTTCTGCGCAGCCCGCTCCCTGCCCGCCCTGACGGTGCCGGCGTACCGCGCCACCCGGCCGTGGACCTGCGACTGGACGAGGTCCGCGTGACCTATCCCGACCGGGCCGCGCCCGCGCTCGACGGGGTGAGCCTGTCGGTCTGTCCGGGCGAGGTGGTGGCCGTGACCGGACCGAGTGGCTGCGGCAAGTCCACCCTGATCGCCGTACTCCTGGGCTTCGTCGGCGTCGACTCCGGACGGGTCACCGTCTGCGGATCCGACCTCGGCCGGCTGGACCTGGACCAGTGGCGCCGGCAGGTGGCCTGGGTCCCGCAGCGCCCGTACCTGCTCGCCACGACACTGGCCGACAACATCAGGCTCGGCAGACCGGACGCCCCGGACGCGGACGTGCTGCGCGCGGCACGCGACGCGGGACTCGGCCGGCTCGTCGACCGGCTGCCGGAAGGTCTCGCGACCCCGCTGGGCGAACGCGGCGCCGGGCTGTCGGCGGGTGAGCGACAGCGCATCGCACTGGCGCGGGCGTTCGTGATGGATGCGCCGCTGCTGTTGCTCGACGAGCCGACGGCCAACCTCGACGGCGACACCGAGGCATCGGTGCTGGACGCGGTACGGCGGCTGGCTGACGGGCGGACCGTGCTGATGGCCGCTCACCGGCCGGGCTTGGTCGCGCTGGCGCACACCGAGATCCGGCTCGACCGTCCGAGAGTCGTGGACCGCGCATGAAGACCGTCGTGACGACCCGGCTGGCCGCGGCCACCCTGCTCGGAGCGGGTGGTGCCGCCGCCGGCCTCGGTCTCGCCGCCACCGCGAGCTGGCTCATCGCGCGCGCCTCCGAGCACCCGAACATGGCGGCCCTCGGACTCGCCGTCGTGGCGGTGCGGTTCTTCGGGATCAGCCGCGGTCTGCTGCGGTACGCCGAACGCCTGGTCGGGCACGACGCCGCGTTCCACGCCCTGGCGGACCTGCGGATGCGGGTCTACCGCAAGCTCGAGAACCTGGCCCCGGCAGGCCTGCCGGTCTTCCGCAGCGGTGACCTGCTGGCCCGTCTCGTCGACGACGTGGACTCGCTGCAGGACCTGCTGCTGCGCGTCGTTCCGCCGTACGTCGTGGCGGCGGTCGTCACCGGCCTGACGGCCGGGCTGGTCGGGATACTGCTGCCGAGCGCCGGTGTCCTGGTCCTGGTCGCGGCGCTGCTCTGCGCGACCGCCGTACCAGCACTGGCACAACAGCTCGTACGGCGGTCCGAGGCGCGCCAGGCCGAGACGCGCGGCGAGCTGTCGACGACCGTGGTCGACCTGGTCCAGGGCGCGCCGGACCTGATCGCCTACGGCGCGACCGGCAGCCAGCTGCGACGGGCCGCGACGGCGGACGCCGAGCTGACCCGGGTGGCGCGCGCGGCCGCCCGTACCGCCGGCATCGGGTCGGGCATCACCACGCTGCTCGCGGGGCTGTGCGTCTGGGGCGTGGTCGCGGTCGGCATCCCGGCCGTGCAGGACGGCCGGCTTCGCGGTGTCCTGCTTGCCGTCGTCGTCCTTGTCCCGCTCGCTGCCTTCGAGCTCGTCGGTGGTCTCCCCCAGGCATTCGCGACGCTCGAGCGGGTACGCCGTTGCCGCGACCGGGTCGATGCAGTGCTGGACGCGGCCGCGCCGGTCCACGAACCGCCGACCCCGTCGGCGATGCCGGCCGCGCCGTACTCGATCCGGCTACGCGGAGTGCGCGCCCGCTATCCGTCCGGACGACTCGCGCTGGACGGGCTCGATCTGGATCTGCCTCCGGGGCGCCGGGTGGCGGTGGTCGGTCCGAGTGGGGCGGGCAAGTCCACGCTCGCCGCCGTCCTCGTCCGGTTCCTGGATGTCGAGGCCGGCACGGCGACGCTCAACGGGGTCGCGCTCGGCGACCTGGACGGCGGCGACGTCCGTTGCGTCATCGGGCTCGCCGCACAGGATGCGCACCTCTTCGACCGCACGATCGGCGACAACCTCCGGCTGGCGCGGCCGGACGCCACCGAGGCAGAGCTACGGTCGGCGCTCGCGGCGGCGAGGCTGCTGGACTGGGTCGACAACCTGCCGAAAGGCCTGGCCACCGAGGTCGGCGAGCACGGCGCCCGGCTGTCGGGCGGTCAGCGACAGCGGCTGGTCGTCGCGCGCGTCCTGCTCGCGGACTTCCCGGTGCTGGTCCTCGACGAGCCGGCCGAGCACCTCGACACCGAGGCCGCCGACGCGCTGACCGCCGACCTGCTGGCTGCGTCGTCGGGTCGTACCACCCTGCTGATCACGCACCGGCTGAGCGGCCTGCACGCCGTCGACCAGATCCTGCTGCTCGACGCCGGCCGGGTCGTGGAGGCCGGCACGCACGCCGAGCTGGTCGCGGCCGGCGGCGCCTATGCACGGACCTGGGCCAGGGAAGGAGGAGATTTCATCCGACCGGGATGACGACTTCGCCGGTGATGCCGGTCAGCCTTCGGAGACGGGCGAACTCTCATCGCGGAGGGCGATCAGCTTCGACGGAAGGCCATTGATGGACCCGACCGATCTGGCGCGCATCCAGTTCGCCACGACCAGCATCTACCACTTCGTCTTCGTCCCGGTCACGATCGGGCTGGCGTTCCTGGTGGCCCTGCTGCACACCCGGTGGTTCCGGTCGGGCAACCCCGAGGACAAGCGACTGACCCGGTTCTTCGGCACCTTGCTGCTGATCAACGTCGCGGTCGGCGTTGTCACCGGCCTGGTGCAGGAGTTCCAGTTCGGCATGAACTGGTCGGCGTACTCCCGGTTCGTCGGCGACGTCTTCGGTGCGCCGCTGGCGATGGAGGGCCTGGCGGCGTTCTTCCTCGAGTCGACGTTCCTGGGTCTGTGGGTCTTCGGCTGGAACGTCCTTCCTCGCCGTGTGCACCTCGCCACCGTGTGGCTGGTCGCCGTGGGGGCGGCGTTGTCGGCCGCGTTCATCATGGCCGCCAACTCGTGGATGCAGCACCCGGTGGGCTACACGACCGACCCCCAGACCGGTCGTCCCCAGCTGAGCTCGATCGCGGACCTGTTCACCAACCCCGTCTTCATCTGGGGCTACATACACGTGATCCTGGCGTCCCTGGTGACCGGTGCCGTGGTGATGCTGTCGGTGTCCGCCTGGCAGCTCCGGCGCAAGTCCGACAGCGCGCTGTTCGGCCACTCGGCAACGCTCGCGCTGGTGGTGCTGGTGCCCGCCTCGATCCTGGCGCTCGGGGTCGGTAGCCACCTCGGCGTGGTGGAGGCGGAATACCAGCCGATGAAGATCTCGGCGGCCGAGGCGCAGTGGGAGACCTGCCAGCCCTGCTCGTTCTCGCTGTTCCAGGTCGGTGGCGGCAGGAACGACGAGACGCCCACGCAGCTGATCGAGGTACCTCACCTGTTGTCCGTACTCGCGACGGGTAGCTGGAACGGCGAGGTGACGGGGCTCAATGAGCTGCAGGAGCAGGACGCCCAGCAGTACGGCGAGGGCAACTACGTGCCGAACGTGTTCATCCAGTACTGGTCGATGCGGGTGATGGCCTACCTCGGCAGCCTGGTCGCACTGCTCGCGCTGTGGGGAGCCTGGCTGCGGTGGCGCCGAAAGCTCGCGACCTCACGGGTGTTCCTGGTGGTGGCGACCTGGGCCGTCCTCGCGCCCTTCCTGATGAACACGGCCGGGTGGATGCTCACCGAGAACGGCCGCCAGCCCTGGCTCGTGCAGGGACTCATGAAGACAGCCGACGGAGTGTCCACGTCGGTCAGCACGACGGAGCTGGCGATCAGCCTCGCGGTGTTCATCGCGATCTACCTGCTGCTCGCCGTCGTCTACGGATTCCTGATGCTGCGCTATGCGCGGCGCGGCCTCGAGCTCGAGCACGCCGAGGAGGAGCCGGGGGGCGACTCGCCGCGCACCCCTGCCCTCACCTACTGACGGAGGCCGGACGTGGGACTGCCCGAGCTGTGGTTCGTGATCATCGCCGTCTTCTGGACCGGCTTCTTCGTCCTGGAGGGATTCGACTTCGGGGTAGGCGTCCTGCACCGTTTCGTCGGACGCACGGAGCGGGAGCGCCGGGTGGCGATCAACACGATCGGCCCGTTCTGGGACGGCAACGAGGTGTGGCTGGTGGTCGGCGGCGCGGCGATCTTCGCGGCGTTCCCCGGCTGGTATGCCACCTGGTTCTCGGCCAGCTACCTCGCCGTCGTCCTGCTGCTGGGCGCGTTGATCATCCGCGGCGTGTCGTTCGAGTTCCGCGGCAAGGTGGACCAGGGCGGCTGGCGCCGGCTGTGGAGCGGCACCCTCACGGTCGGCAGCGTGCTGGCGCCACTGGTCCTCGGGATCGCGCTCGGCGATCTGGTCGCCGGTCTTCCCATCGACGCGAACGGGGAGTTCACCGGATCGTTCTGGGACCTCTTCACGCCGTACGGTCTGTGGACCGGGCTGACCCTGCTGGTGCTCTGCCTGCTGAACGGGGCGACCTTCCTCGGCCTCAAGACCACGGATGAGCTGCGGCTGCGCGCCCACGCCGCCGCTCGCCGAATCAGCTGGGCGAGCGTCCTCGTGGTCGCGGCGTTCTCGGTGTGGACAGTGATCATCGCCGACCAGGGCTGGGCGCCGATCGTGGTTCTGGTACTCGCGCCCGTGGCGTCCTTCGCCGCGGCCTGGGCAGTGCACCGAGGACGCGACGGCCCCGGGTTCGCCCTGACGGCGGCGGCGGTGGCGTGCACCGTGACGGGGCTGTTCGCCAGTCTCTATCCCAACGTGCTCGTGTCCAGCACCGACGCCGCGAACAGCCTCACAGTCGGCAACACCGCGTCGGCCGACTACGCGCTCACGGTGATGAGCGTCATCGCACTGGTGTTCTTCCCGCTGGTGCTGCTCTACCAGGGATGGTCGTACGTCGTTTTCCGCCACCGGCTGAGTGCGTAAGGAATTTCCCGGACGGAGGAACGTCACCCCACCCGGATGATGAATCTGGTCGGACCGAGCCGTTGAGTGGAGATATGGCAGGCGACCAGCACTATGACGTGATCATCATCGGCACCGGGGCCGGCGGCGGCACGCTGGCGCACCGGCTCGCACCGTCGGGCAAGAGTGTCCTGCTCCTCGAACGCGGCGACTACCTCCCCCGCGAACGGGAGAACTGGAGCTCCACCGCGGTATTCGTCCAGGGCAGGTACCGCGCTCCCGAGTTCTGGTACGACCAGCACGGCCACGAGTTCCCACCCGAGACCAACTACTACGTCGGCGGCAACACGAAGTTCTACGGCGCCGCGCTGTTCCGGCTGCGTCCGGAGGACTTCGGCGAGCTGCGGCACCACGGCGGCGTCTCCCCCGCCTGGCCGATCCGGTACGAGGACCTCGAGCCGTACTACACCCAGGCCGAGCACCTCTACCTCGTGCACGGCCGCCACGGCGAGGATCCGACCGAGGGGCCGGCGAGCGCCGAGTACCTCTACCCGCCGGTCGAGCACGAGCCACGGATCCAGCAGCTGAGCGACGACCTGGAGAAGCAGGGTCTGCATCCGTTCCACCTGCCGATCGGGGTCAACCTCACCCAGGACGAGCAGGGCCGGGCAACAAGGGACAGCGTCTGCATCCGCTGTGACCGCGTGGACGGATTCCCGTGCACGCTCAACGCGAAGTCGGATGCACAGGTCATCTGCGTCGACCCGGCACTCGAACACGACAACGTGCACCTGCTGACGAATGCCCACGTTCTCCGGCTGGAGACCGACCCGACCGGCCGGACCGTCACGCAGGTCGTCGCGGCCGTCGAGGACGGGTCAACGGTCCAGTTCAGCGCGGAGATCGTGGTGGTGGCCTGCGGCGCGGTCAACTCCGCCGTACTCCTGCTGCGCTCGGCCGGCGACCAGCATCCGAACGGCCTCGCGAACAGCTCGGACGTCGTCGGCAGGCACTACATGCGGCACAACAACCTGGCGCTGATGGCCGTGTCGAAGGAGCCGAACCCGACCCGGTTCGAGAAGACGCTGGCGATGAACGACTGGTACCTCGGCGCCGACGACTGGGACTACCCGCTCGGCGGGATCCAGATGCTCGGCAAGTCCGACGCCGATCAGGTCCGCAGCGGCGCGCCGCGCTGGGCGGCCAAGGTGTCACCGGACATGCCGTTCGAGACGATCGCGCACCACGCTGTGGACTTCTGGCTGTGCGGGGAGGACCTCCCGCAGCCTGACAACAGGGTGACCCTGGACCAGGACGACGCGATCCGCCTCGCGCTCGATGAGACGAACAACATCGAGGGCGTCAAGCGTCTCAGGCACAAACTGCAGGGCATGCTCGGTGACCTGGGCATGCACGAGCACAAGCTGCTCGACCACAGCATCTACCTGCACAAGGGCATGCCGATCGGTGCCACCGCGCACCAGGCGGGCACGGTGCGGTTCGGCGACGACCCGAAGACCTCGGCGCTCGACGTGAACTGCAAGGCACACGACCTCGACAACCTGTACGTCGTGGACACCAGCTTCTTCCCGAGCATCGGCGCGGTGAACCCGTCGCTGACCGCGATCGCGAACGCTCTGCGGGTCGGGGACCACATCGCCGACCGACTCCGGTGAGCCCGCTCGGGCTCACCTGACGGAACTGATTTGGGAGACCCTCATGGCAACAGCCACTGCCGACATGGACGCGCTGGTGATCTTCGGCGCGACCGGCGATCTCGCGAAGCTGGAGACCTTCCCCGCCCTGGTGGGACTGGTCGACCGAGGGGTCCTCGATGTTCCGATCATCGGGGTCGCCAAGAGCGGCTGGGACCTCGACCAGTTCCGCGACTACGCCGCCGCGTCACTGCGCCTCAACGACATGAGCACGGACACGCCCGCCGCGGCCAAGATGCTCGGCCTGCTGCGCTACGTCGACGGTGACCTCGGCGACGAGTCGACGTACGACGCGATGGCCGGCGAGGTCGGCAGTGGCGGGCGGGCACTGTTCTACCTCGAGGTGCCGCCGCCCCTGTTCGGCCGCATCGCCCAGGGCATCGCCGCCGCCGGAAAGGCCGACGGCGCGCGAGTGATGGTGGAGAAGCCCTTCGGCACCGATCTCGCCAGCGCCGAGCAGCTCAACACGACCATGACGCAGGTCTTCCCCGAGCACGCGATCTACCGCGTGGATCACTGGCTCGGCCTGGACCCGCTGGAGAACGTCCTGTTCACCCGCTTCGGCAACTCGGTGATCGAGCCGCTGCTCAACCGGAACCACGTGGAGAGCATCCAGATCACGATGGCCGAGAGCTTCGACGTCTCGGACCGGGGCAGCTTCTACGACCGCACCGGCGCGATCCGCGACGTGGTTCAGAACCACATGCTGCAGGTGCTCGCGAGCGTGCTGGCCGACCCGCCGACCACGCGGGGGCAGGACGGGTGGCGGACCGAGAAGGCCAAGATCGTGGCGGCGCTGCGCCCCCTGACCGCCGCGGACGCGGTGCGTGGGCAGTACGACGGATACCTGGACGTTGCGGGCGTCGATGCCAAGTCCACGACCGAGACGTACGTCGCCGTCCGACTGGCCGCCGATACCTGGCGATGGGCCGACGTGCCGATCGCGATCCGCGCGGGGAAGTGCATGCCGGTCACCGCGACCGAGGTGGCGGTCCGGTTCCGCCGGCCTCCGCAGGACTTCCTCGAGCTCGGTCCATCCGCCAGCCCGAACCTGCTGCGGTTCCGGATCTGGCCGGAGAGCGAGGTCGGTCTCACTCTCACGGGCAAGAAGCCGGGCGCAGGCTGGACCGCGCAGACCGAGGACCTCGCCTTCGCCCAGGCGCCGGGATCCGACATGCGGCCGTACGACCGGCTGATCGGTGCCGCGCTGGAGGGCGAGCAGTGGCTGTTCGCCCCGCAGGACACGGTCGAGGCCGCGTGGCGGGTGGTCGATCCCGTGCTCGGCGATGCCGTCCCGGTCGTGCCGTACAGCAGGGGTAGCTGGGGGCCGAAGGAGGCCGACGCGCTGCTGCCGCAGGGTGCCACCTGGCACGACCCGCGCGGATGAGCCGATGAGAAGCGAACGAGCTTTCACGATGTAGCAGTCCGCGCCTGGTGCGCAGACCGCTATCGCAGCCGAACAGGAGATGCGCCATGGACCAGTACCCACCCATCGCTGAGCACGGGCTGATCGGGGACCTGCAGACTGCCGCGCTGGTCACCACCGACGGCTCGGTCGACTGGTTCTGCTGCCCGCGGTTCGACTCCCCCAGCGTGTTCGCAGCCCTGCTCGACCACGAGCGGGGCGGCTCGTTCAGGATCGGGCCGACCGGCACCGACTACACGACCAGGCAGCTGTACTTCCCGGACACCGCCATCCTGATCACCCGGTTCATGACCGAGGACGGGGTCGGCGAGGTCGTCGACTTCATGCCCCCGGCGGGCAGCGAGCCGACGGCGAACCACCGGCTGGCGCGGATGATGCGCTGCGTGCGTGGACGGGTCAGTTTCGAGGCGACCATCGCACCTCGTTTCGACTACGGCCGGAAGCCGCATACTGCGCACCTGACCGAGCACGGCGGCGTCTTCGAGACCGACGACCTGACCCTCACGGTGCACGCGGTGCGCGAACCGGGCGACGAGCGGCTGGCCCGGATCACCGGGGACGGCAGCGACGTACACGTCACCTACGACATGGTGGCCGGACAGGTCAGAGGGCTGGTGCTGGAGTCCGCGGCGGACGGACCGCCTCGCGAGATCGGAGTGGCCGAGTTCACCCGGTGGTTCGACGACACGACGGAGTTCTGGCGCCGCTGGCTGTCGCAGTCGACGTACACCGGCCGGTGGCGGGAGATGCTGCAACGATCGGCGATCACGCTGAAGCTGATGACCTACGCGCCCACCGGAGGGCTGGTGGCGGCTCCTACGGCGGGGCTGCCGGAGCAGGTCGGCGGCGAGCGGAACTGGGACTACCGGTACACGTGGGTGCGGGACGCGTCGTTCTCGATCTATGCGCTGCTCGGCATGGGCTTCACCGAGGAGGCAGCCGCGTTCTGCGGCTGGCTGCGCGACCGGGTCCAGGAGAAGATCGGCGGCGAGGGTGGCCCGCTCAACATCATGTACCGGGTGGACGGGTCCTCCGACCTGGTCGAGGAGTCCCTCGAACACCTCGACGGCTACCGCGGCTCGCGACCGGTGCGGATCGGCAACGGCGCGTCGGACCAGCGGCAGATGGACATCTACGGCGAGGCGCTGGACAGCATGTACTTCGCCGACCAGCACGGTATCGAGCTCGACCACCAGACCTGGATCGCGCTGCGTAGCATCGTCGACTGGCTGACCGACAACTGGGACCAGCCGGGTGAGGGCATCTGGGAGACCCGCGGCGGGCAGCAGGACTTCACCTACGGCCGGGTGATGAGCTGGGTCGCGTTCGACCGTGCGATCCGGCTGGCCGCGGCGCGTGGACGTCCGGCGGCGGTGGACCGCTGGAGGGCGAGCCGCAACGACATCTACGACCAGGTGATGCAGCGCGGCTGGAGCGACAAGGTCGGGGCGTTCGTGCAGCACTACGGCGACACCGTCCTCGACTCGTCACTGTTGCGGATGGGAACGGTCGGCTTCATCGCACCGCACGATCCGATGTGGCACTCGACCCTGGACGCGATGGATGCGGAGCTGGTGGTCGATAGCCTGGTCTACCGGTACGACCCGGCGGCGTCACCGGACGGGCTCGCCGGCGACGAGGGCACGTTCTCGCTGTGCACGTTCAACTACGTCGACGCGCTGGCACGAGCCGGACGCCTGACCGAAGCACGGCTCATCTTCGAGAAGATGCTCACCTACGCCAACCACGTCGGGCTGTACGCCGAGGAGATCGGCCTGACCGGCGAACAGCTCGGCAACTTCCCGCAGGCCTTCACCCACCTGGCCCTGATCGACGCCGCCATCACGCTCGACGCGGCGTTGGACGAAGCGCGGACCAAGGGTAGGTCGTCGGCCACGGGCATCCCTCGTTCACGAAGCCGGCTGGCTCCGCCGGCGACCTGAGCAGCCCGGGCTACGGACGGGGTCCGCCGACCTCGTCCTGAGTGCGGGTTTGCCGGCGGTCGATCGCCACGGCGATGGCCGGGTACACCAGTACCGACAGGACACCCGCTCCCACCAGCGCCGCGGCGTTCTCGGGGAGCATGTGGCCGGACTCGAGCCCGATCTCGCTGAGCGCGACGAGCAGCGGCAGCGCGGTCGACACCAGGAACGCCAGCTCGACGCGTTCCACCCCCGGCAGCGCCTTCCGATACACCAGCAACGTCGGAAGGCCGCGGACGGCGAGCAGCAGGAGGAAGAAGAGGAAGAGCCGAGCCGGTGCCTCGAGGATGGAGCGCAGGTCGAGAGCCATTCCCGACGACACGAAGAAGATCGGGATGAAGAAGCCGTAGCCGACGGCGTCGAGCTTCCCCTCCAGGGACTCGACGTCCCCGGGCGCCCAACGGCGCAGCACCATACCCGCGAGGAAGGCACCCAGGACGACGTCGAGTCCGAAGTCGTTGGCGATGACCAGCAAAAGGAGCAGCAGCACGACCGTCCACCGCAGTGTGGTCTGCGCCGTCGCGTGCTGCCCTTCGGTGAAGATCCGCTGGAGCCGGCCACCGCGCGCCAGCCGTGGCACCTGGCTCAACAACCCGGCGATGGCGCCGACCGCCAGCAGTGAGATCAGCCCGAGGAACTCGCCGTGCGATCCGAGGAAGATCGCGATGGCCACGACCGGGAAGAGCTCGCCGACCGCACCGGCCGCGAGCACGTACGGGCCGAACTTCCCGCCGAGCATGTTGTTGTCGCGCAGGATCGGCAACAGCGTTCCGAGCGCCGTCGTCGTCAGGCCGAGCGCGACCGGGACGAACGCGTTCACGAGACCGACGGCCGCGAGCGCTCCGACGACCACACCGGCCGTCGCGACCGTCACGAGCCAGCCTGTGATGGCGAGCTTGCCGGCCCGCTGACGGAAGGACTCGAGCTCGACCTCGTAGCCCGCCAGCAGGAAAAGAAAGCCCAGGCCGACGTTCGAGAGCAGCTCGATGCTGTCGGGGTCCGCCAGGTCGAGCACCTCCGGGCCGACGACCACGCCCCCGACGATGAGCACGACCACCTGGGGAATGCGCAGCCGCGCGAGCAGTCCCACGATGAGGGGCGCGAGTGCCGCCACCAGCGCGACGACCAGAAGGCTGTCCAACCCGCGACCGAGCTCGCTGCCCATCGCAGCAGTCTGACTCCGCAGACGACCGGCGACCTCCCGCAGGAGGGATGATAATGGCCAGTCGCAGCGGGAACGGGCGCCGCTCCGCTCGGTGACTACGACCAGGTACCGCCGGCGTCGTCCGGAGGAGTGACGTACTCCGCCTCCCTGTTGCCGAGAGACCAGTCGATCGACTCGTTCTCGGTCACGGTGATGAACACGTTGCACGGCTCGGTCACGCGCCTAGTGGGCTCGTCGTGGGCTGGCGGCAAGGCCCACTAGCTGCTGTGTTGCTAGGGGATCTAGCGTACGATCGTTGTGTTCAAGGCGATGCGTCGGCGCGAGGTTGTGCGGGCGCTCACGGCGAACGGCTGCAACTCGATCGGCAGGCAGGTGGCATGCCTCGAGGAAGGATGGTTGTCATGAGCGCCTACAGCGCGACCGTCGTTCGCGAAAGCCGCTGGTGGGTCATCACGGTGGCAGGCATCGGCGTCACGCAGGCTCGGCGCCTCTCGGAGGTCGAAGCGCAGGCTGCGGGACTCGTCGAAGCAATGACTGGCGATGCCAACGCGGACATCACGGCGGACGTCAGACTCCCTGCTGGCGCGCGACGCGAAGTTGCAGAGGCGAGGCGCCTCACGGCGGCTGCCGCACAGGCACAGCTCGATGCCGCCGAGCGCACCCGGGCGGCCGTGCGCCACCTGCTGGAGTCGGGCATGTCCCAGGCTGATGTCGCGACCATTCTTGGTGTGTCGCGACAGCGGGTGACACAGCTGGCCGGCCGCAGCCGCGAAGCGAGACTCGCAAGCTGACCGCATGCGAGTGGCGGATGAGGTGCGGGCGGCGCTGGCGGCGGGCGAGCCGGTGCTGGCGTTGGAGTCGACGATCTTCACGCACGGGTTGCCGCGGCCGCGCAACCTCGAAGTCGCGCTGGGCGCGGTCGCCCAGCTGCGGGAGGCCGGTGTCACCGGCGCCACGATCGGGGTGCTCGACGGCGTACCGGTCGTCGGCCTGAACGACGAGGAGATCGAGCGGCTCGCGACCGAAGAGGTCCGCAAGCTGAGCGTGCGCGACCTGCCGGTCGCCGTCGCGACCGGTTCGAGCGGCGGTACGACGGTCGCGGCGACGGCCTACCTGGCACACCGGGCGGGGATCGCGGTGATGTCGACCGGCGGACTCGGCGGGGTGCACCGCGGCGCGAGTACGACGTTCGACGAGTCGGCGGATCTGACCACGTTGGCAGTGACACCGATCGCTGTGGTGAGCTCCGGCGTGAAGTCGATCCTCGACATCGGCGCCACGCTGGAACGGCTGGAGACGCTCAACATCCCGGTCGTCGGCTACCGCACCAACGCCTATCCCGGCTTCTACATCGCCGACTCCGGCTTCGCGGTCGAGCAGCGGATCGACGAGCCGGCCGAGGCTGCGGCGCTGATCGCGGCACGGGACGCGCTCGGCCTGACCGCGGCCGTGCTGATCGCCAATCCCGTTGCTGTCGGCAAGCAGCTGGCGCCAGACCTGCACGACGCCGTACTCGCGGACGCCCTGGCCGCCGCCGAGCGGGAAGGCATCTCCGGGCACGACACCACCCCGTTCCTGCTCGACCACATGCAGCGGGCGACAGGCGGCGCGAGCCTGGACGTCAACGTCGACGTGTACCGCGGCAACGTCGCGGTGGGCGCGAGAATCGCCCGCGCCCTCGCGACCCTCAGAACAGTGGCGCGCTGAAGGCCACCAGGCCGGCACCGGCGGCATTGGTGATGGCCGGGCCGGAACGCAGGCGGGCGACGTAGCTGACCGCGGTGGCGCCGCCTCTACTGAGGGGGCCCCTGCCGATCCAGGGCGGGCCCTTGCTGAGCCTGAGCAGACCCCTGCTGAGCCTGAGCGGGCGCTTGCTGAACCGGCTCGACCTCGGCCGGATGGTCCAGCGGGTGGGCCAGCTCATCGGCGGGCATCCGGGCCAGCACGATCGCCAGTACCGCGAACACGACCGGCACGACGCCGGCCACGATGAAGGTCGCCTCCAACCCGATTGCGGCACTGACCGGCCCGGCGAGCGCCATCGAGACCGGCATGAACACCAGTGACACGAAGAAGTCCAGGCTCGACACCCGGCCCAGCAGCTCGGGCGGGACCCGGCGCTGCAGCAGCGTTCCCCAGATGACCATCGGGGCACTGAAGGAGGCGCCGATCAGGAACGCAGCGATCGCGATCAGCCAAACGTCCTGGGCGAGCCCGATCACGACGAACGGAAGGCAGCCGAGTCCCCACATCAGGTTCATCCAGGTCAGGTAGCGCCGGGGCATCCGGCGAGACGCCATCACCAGTGACGCCACCGCCCCGCTGACCCCGAAGGCGGCCATCACGATCGCGTGCTGCTGGGGACCGCCACCGGCGCGGTCCTTGACCACGAACGGGATCAGCACCTCCATCGGACCCATGATCAGCAGGATCAGCACGGACGCGAACAGCAGCGTGGCCAGCAGCCACGGTGTTCGCAGCATGTACAGGAACCCGTCGCGCAGATCGCCGGCCATCGCCCGGACCGGGTGCTGCGGCTCGGCATCACGCTCGCGCCGTAGGGCCACCGGGCGCATCAGGAACAGGAACGCCGCCGCGACCGCCTGCACGCAGGCGCCGACGGTCAGGGCCGCTGCCGGCGAGTACGACGCAACGAGCACGCTGGCCACGGCCGGGCCGGCCGCCTGCATGATCGTCGGGCGCAGCATGCCCTCGACGCCGTTGGCCGCAAGCAGATGCTCGGCCGGGATCAGGGACGGCAGCAATGCCGAGTACGCCGGGTAGTAGAAGCCGGCACCGATCCCCCGGACCAGCGCGGCCAGCGCTAGCTGCCAGAGCTCGATCGCGTCGGCGAGCGCCAGGACGGCGACGACCGCGGTGCATGCCGTCACTACGACCTCTGTGGTCATCAGTACCCGGCGCTGTGGCACCCGGTCCGCGACCACGCCGCCGAGCAGCACTGTGGCGACCATGCCGATCGACATCGCGGTCATCACGAACGACAGCTGTGAGGCGCCGCCGCCGAGCGCGATCACCTGCCACACCACCGCGACCAGCCACAGCCCCTCGCCGAACAGCGAGGCGGTCAACGAGCCGGCCAGCAGCCGGTACTGCCCGTAGCGGAACGGCCGCAGTGGTCCGCGCAGCCAGCGCGGCGCCCGCTGCGACGTGGACTCCGCCGGTCGCTGCTGATCGTCGATGTCGGTCACCCTCTCACTGACCGCCGACACCCCGTCAACTCATCGCGACCAGCCGATCCGAGCTGCTTGCTATCAGGTAGCACCCTGTAGCGCACCCGCGATCGCGATCGCCGAGGAACTGCCCCTGTTGACCACCAACCCCGACGACTTCACCGATCTCGCCGACCTCCTATCCGTCGTACCGGTCACTCGGCCGAACGTCCCGCACGAACGCTGACACCTGCCCCTCCGGCCACATCCCGCCGCAGCAACAGGAACTGGGGACGTCGCACAGCTCCTTGCCTGTGAAGTGTCTCCAGATGGTGTTCCGGCGGGCGGTGCCCAGTCCGGCCCCGGGCGAACGCGAGTGCACCGCCGCATGGTTTACTCAGACTGTCGTAGTTTTTCTGTGCACGTGGTTCACCTTTCACGCTCGCGGATCTGCTCGCGGGCGTTCTTGCTGCCTTACCTCAGGGCTTCGCAGCCAGGTCGCCCAGACTCCGGGCACCGCACGGTGCGGACCCGGATTTCATCATCAGGTAAGGAGACAGCCATGGCGCAGGGAACTGTGAAGTGGTTCAACGCGGACAAGGGCTTCGGGTTCATCAACGTCGACGGCAGCACGGACGATGTGTTCGTGCACTACTCGGCGATCGAGTCCGACGGCTTCCGCTCGCTGGACGAGAACCAGCGGGTCGAGTTCGACGTCGCGCAGGGCCCGAAGGGCCAGCAGGCGGAGCGCGTCCGGGTGATCTGACCCGGCCGAGGCGCACTGTCGCGATGCCCGGCGCGGAGTTCCGCGCCGGGCATCGGTGTGTCCGGATACTTATGCGTCGGACAGCCAGGTATCAGCCGCCGCGATCTGCTCCGCGGCCACCGGCTCGGTGATCTCGGTTCCGGCGTCGTCGTCGTACTGCACTATCCCGAACCAGCCGGTCGACTCGTGCGAACGGCCGATCAACCACCCGGGCCGCCACTTGCCGTGAGCCCAGACGGTGACGTGGCTCGGCAGTGGCAGCGTGACCGCGAGCCTGGGATCCACGTTCGGCATGTGCGCCTTCGGGTACTTCGGTCGCTGTCTGATAGGGCATCCCTCCGAGATCCCGGCCTTCACAGGCACCATGGAGCGGCGGCGGTGTTCCGGGATGTCCCCAGATCTTACCTCGGCGGCACCGGACGCGCCTCGACCGGTGACTCCTCGGCCAGCGCCCGGCGGGCCACGATCCGGCCCACCAGGGCGGCGCAGACGAACATCGCGAGGCTGTAGACCGCCGCCGGCACGGCCAGCGCGGTGCTGTCCAGCACGCTGATCGCGATGGTGATCGCCAGTGCACTGTTGTGCACGCCGATCTCCATCGAGCAGGCGATCGCCTGCCGCTGCCCGACCCCGAACCAGCGCGGTACGACGTACCCGGTGGTGAGGCTGATCAGGCAGAACGCGGTGGCGGCCGGCCCGACTGAGCTCAGGTACTCGGTGACGTTCTCGCGTTCGGCGATGACGGTGCCGGTGACCACCGCTACCAGCACCAGTACGGACAGGATCCGCACCGACCGGTCCATCCTGGCGGCGAAGGCGGGAGCGGCACGGCGGACCAGCATGCCGACCACGACCGGGACCAGCACGATCGCGAAGACCTGCAGCACTTTGCCAAGCTGCAGGCCGACGCCGTCGTCGACGCCCGGCGGGTCGAAATACGCCAGGGCGAAGCCGGTGACCAGCGGTAGGGTAAGCACCGAGAGCACCGAGTTGATCGCGGTCAGCGAGATGTTGAGCGCGACGTCACCGCGGAACAGGTGGCTGAACAGGTTTGCCGAGACACCGCCGGGTGAGGCCGCGAGCAGCATCATTCCCGCGGCGTGCACCGGTTCGAGGTCGAGCAGCAGCACCAGCCCGAAGCACACGGCCGGCAACACCAGCAGTTGGCAGCACAGCGCGACGACCACGGCCCGAGGGCTGTGGCGGACGCGGGTGAAGTCCGCGACGGTCAGCGACAGGCCCAGGCCGAACATCACCACCGCGAGCGAGATCGGCAGGACCACCGACGTGAGTGTCGAGCCCATCTCAGCCGACCTGGGCGGCGGCGGCGCGACCGGCGGTCCGGCCGGAGAACAGGCAGCCGCCGAGGAAGGTGCCTTCCAGCGAGTTGTAGCCATGCACGCCACCACCGCCGAACCCTGCGACCTCACCCGCGGCGTACACGCCCGGCAGCGGCTCGCCATCGGGTCGCAGCACCCGCCCGGACAGGTCGGTCTCGAGGCCGCCGAGCGACTTGCGGGTGAGGATGTTCAGCCGTACGGCGATCAGCGGCCCGGCTTTCGGGTCCAGCAGCTTGTGCGGCGGCGCCACGCGGATCAGCCTGTCGCCGCGGTACCGCCGGGCGCCGTGGATCGCGGTGATCTGCGCGTCCTTGCCGAACGGGTTGTCGATCGCGAGGTCCCGGGCGGCGATCACCCGGTGCAGCGAGTCGTGGTCGATCAACGGCTCGGCGGTGAGCTTGTTCATCCCGGCAACCAGGTCGCGCAGGTTATCGGCAGCAACGAAGTCGGGACCCTTGTGCAGGAACGCCGCGACCGGTCCGGGCATATCGGCACGGGCCCGGTCGATCACCATCCGGATACTCTTGCCGGTGATGTCCGGGTTCTGCTCCGAGCCGGACAACGCGAACTCCTTGCCGATGATCCGCTTGGTCAGCACGAACCAGGAGTAGTCGTACCCGGTGCTCAGGATGTGCCGCAGCGTGCCGAGGCTGTCGAACCCCGGGAAGTACGGCGCCGGCAGCCGGTTGCCTAGGGCATCGATCCACAGCGACGACGGGCCGGGCAGGATCCGGATGCCGTGGTTCTCCCAGATCGGGGCCCAGTTCCGGAGGCCTTCGGTGTAGTGCCACATCCGGTCCGGGTTGATGATGTTGCCGCCGGCATCGGACGTGATCCGCAGCATCCGCCCGTCGACGTGCGCCGGCACCCCGGCGACCATCGTCCGCGGTGGCTTGCCGAGGCGTGCCGGCCAGTTCTTCCGGACCAGCTCGTGGTCGCCGCCGATACCTCCGGAGGTGACGAGCACGGCCTGCGCGTGCAGCTCGAAGCCGCCGGTCTCGACCCGTGAGCTGGCCTGACCGCGTTCGATTCCGGACGGCTCAAGCACCTTGCCGCGTACCCCGTCGACCACACCGCCGGTGCTGATCAGCTCGTCCACCCGGTGCCGGAAGCAGAACCGCACGAGGCCGCGCTCGGCCGCCTCCCGGACCCGCCGCTCGAACGGCTCGACCACGCCCGGGCCGGTGCCCCAGGTGAGGTGGAAGCGCGGTACCGAGTTGCCGTGCCCGTCCGCCCGGCCGTCGCCGCGCTCGGCCCAGCCGACCACCGGGAACATCCGGTGCCCCATCGACCGCAGCCAGGCCCGCTTCTCCTCGGTGGCGAAGTGCACATACGCCTCGGCCCACTGCCGCGGCCAGAGGTCCTCGTCGCGGTCGAACCCGGCGCTGCCCTGCCAGTCCTGCCAGGCCAGCTCGAACGAGTCCTTGATCCCCATCCGGCGCTGCTCGGGCGTGTCCACCATGAACAGCCCGCCCAGCGACCAGAACGCCTGGCCGCCCAGGCTCTGCTCCGGCTCCTGGTCGAGCAGCAGAACGCTGCGTCCGGCGTCGGCGAGCTCAGCGGTGGCGACCAGGCCGGCGAGCCCGGCCCCGACCACGATGACGTCAGCATCCATGGGGCAGACCCTCTCGCGAGCCGGTGGCTCGGGGCAACGAGCCACACATCACAGATGCTGGGCGGCGACCACACCCGGGTCCGCCAGCACGTCGTACGCGCTGACCGCCGAACGGCGCAGCTCGCCCGGCGGGTGGGTGGGAGCCAGCCGGTTCACCGAGCGGACGAACCAGCCCGGCTCGCGCCGCAGCGAGAGCATCTCCAGTACGGCGTCCCGGCCGACCAGCTGGGCCGCGCGCAGGTCGGCGCGCAGCTCCTCACGCGGCAGGCTGCGCCCCGCCGCGTCGTTCCGCAGGGTCCGGCGGCCGAGCATCAGCACGATGAAGATCAGGGCACCGGCGGCCGCCCCGCTGCTCTCCAGCCGATGGCCCCACAGCCCGCCGAACACCGCACCGAGCACCACGAGTGCGGCAAGCAGCAGCAGCGGCCGGACCTCGATCCGCGGCGGGTCCAGGTCGCCGTACTCGATGTGCGCGACCTCGTGCGCGACGGTGGCGAGCAGGGCGGCGTCGGACCGCTCGCGGGCGTACCTCAGCGGGATGTCGATCCAGCAACTGCCGTCGCGGCGCCGGTAGCTCTCCGGCCCGCCGAACCTGACCACTCGCAGCACCGGGCGGCTGTCGAGGCGTCCCGACCTCGCCAGCACATCGTCCAGTGTCGCCGCGACCCGGCGGTGCGCGTCAGCTCGTCTCACGTCGTCGCCCACCCCCTACCTGGGAGTTTAGGTGTCCTCCGAAGACTCGGCTCGGCTCGCGGACCGCGATTCCGATGGCCACGGCGGCGTTGCCCGCGTTCACCACCACGGACTGACCGGACAGCAGCGCGCGTCGTTCGGCACCGCTGGACGCGGGCCGCCGGGTCGGTGCCCGGCGGCCCGCCGCCTCACGCGGCGAGCACGACCTTGCGGGGCCTCCCCCGCCCGCGCTTGGCCGCCACCACGACGCCGTCCACGAACACCTCACCGCCCCAGACCCCCCACGGCTCGGCACGCTCCAGGGCCCCGGCGAGACACAGCTCCCGGACCGGGCACTCGCGGCACAGCGCCTTCGCCCGCTCGGCATCGGCGTACCTCTCGGCGAAGAAGATCAGCGGCTGCACCTGACAGGGCAGCAGCGGTCGCCTCTTCATCGGATCCCCCTCCGTAGTGGCCGGCCCCCGAAGCCGCCCTCCACGAACGATCCTCCCCACCCCCCTTAAAGAACCTTTAAACCCCACTTCCACCCGGCCCACGCGCCTCGGCCCGATTCGCGAGCCCCTCCCCCACCGCGATTCGCGTGGTTAACCCGGCGAACGGAGGCTCCACCACGGCAACAGCCAGGGCGAACCCGCACTTCGCGTGGCTAACCACGCGGACCAACCCACGCCGCCAGCTGCCCCGCCCGCCCGCAATTCGCATGGTTAACCCGGCGAACGGAGGGTCCACCACGGCAACAGCCACGGCGAACCCGCAATTCGCGTGGTTAGCCACGCGAATTGCGGGGTGAGCGGGTTGCGCGGCGGCCAGGTCCGTAGGGAGGCGAGGGGTCAGGTGCCGGGGGCGTCGCCGTGGTCGGGGATCTCGAGCTGTTCGCCTCCTCGGAGGGCGGACTGGTGGGCGACGATGCCGGGCAGCGTGTAGCGGGCGGCGGTCCAGGCGTTGACCGGCGGTACCGAGCCGTCCACGCAGGCGCGGACGAAGTCGTCGGCGAGGAAGTGGTGCGCCCCGTCGTGGCCGTTCGGCAGCCCGGTGTACGACGCGGGCAGGCGGCTGCGGTCGTGCACGGGAGCGGTACCGGACACGAACGCGTCCCGCAGCGCCGGGTCGACGTTCGCGAGGTCCGCGTCGTCCAGATCGCTGGCACCCGGTACGAGCAGGTCGGAGACATCCGTCACACCGGTCTTGTCCTGCCACACGCTCACCGTGGCAGCTGCTCGAAGCTGCCCTCGGTGCCGAACATCCGCAGCCGGGACTCGCGGATGTGCGACGGGTATCCGACCCGGCGCATCTCGTTCGTCCGCATCGCACTGCCGTCGGACAGCTTGAACAGCGCCGACGCGTTGCTGATGTCGTTGTCGAACATGCTGATGCCCTTGTCGAAGACCCCGTCGTCCCGGTCGTCGCGGACCCCGATGCAGGACACGTGCGTGGCGTGCAGGCCGGTCACGGACAGCACGTTGCCGACCGCGTGGGTCGGGTACAGCATCGGTGGAAAGCTCGCCGTCTCCTTCCAGCGCTCGCCGCCTGAGTACTGGTACGCCGCGTAGAAGCCGAGGTCCATGTCGTGCACGTAGTCGCCCTCGGCGTAGAACACCCGCCCGAACTCGCCCTTGGCCAGCTTCTCCCGGCAGAACACCGAGGACGGGTAGTAGTAGCTGGTCTCGCCCATCATGTACGTCAGCCCGGTCTCCTTGACGAGCTCGATGATGGTCGCGATGTGCCCCGGGTCGATCGCCATCGGCACCGCGGAGTACACGTCCTTGCCCGCGCGCAGCGCCTGGATCGACATCTCGCCGTGCAGCCAGCGCTGGGTGAAGATCGCCACCGCATCGACGTCGGAGGCCAGCAGGTCGTCGTACGAGGGGTAGGTCGTGGTGATGCCGAGCCGCTGCGCCATCTCGGCGGCTCGCTCGGGGACGACGTCGGTGAGGCGTACGTCGTGCACGTCCGGGTGGGCCATGAACAGCCGCAGGAACCCGGGGGCGAACTGGCCGGCGCCGGCCATGCCGATGCTGATCGTCATGCCATCGATCAAATCACCAACATTCCCGACACTGAAAGCACAAACTCGCACATCGAGACGCCGGTCCGCCGATCCGGGCGCCGGATGCTGCGCGGACAGGGAGTCGTAGGGTAAGTGCCCATGAATGACCGGCTGGTGTGGATCGACTGCGAGATGACGGGTCTCGACGTGAATGCCGACGCCCTGATCGAGGTAGCGGTCCTCGTCACCGACTACGAGCTCAACGTCCTCGGCGAGGGCATCGACCTGGTGATCAAGCCTCCAGCGGGGGCGCTGGAGCAGATGGGCGACTTCGTCCGCGAGATGCATACCGCGTCCGGGCTGCTGGACGAGCTGGACCACGGGATCTCGTTGGCGGACGCCGAGCGGCAGGTGCTCGAGTTCATCTCCGGGTACGTCCCGGAATCGCGGAAGGCGGCGCTGGCCGGCAACTCGGTCGGCACCGACCGGACGTTCCTGGTCCGCGACATGCCGACCGTCGAGGCGCACCTGCACTACCGCAACGTGGACGTGTCCTCGATCAAGGAGCTGGTACGACGCTGGTACCCGCGTGTCTACTACGCGACGCCCGCGAAGGTGGGGAACCACCGGGCGTTGGCCGACATCACCGAGAGCATCGCGGAGCTGCGGTACTACCGGCAGACCGTGTTCGTCCCGCTCCCCGGACCGGACAGCGAGACCGCGAAGGCCGCCGCGGCGCTGCACGAAGGCTCGATTTCTGATGACCAGGAGTCGCCGCTATGATTGCTCAGCCGCTCGGGTAAGGCCCGCGTGCGCATGGTGGGTGTAGCTCAGCTGGTAGAGCACCTGGTTGTGGTCCAGGTGGCCGCGGGTTCAAGTCCCGTCACTCACCCCAAGGAACGGCTCCTCCCCTCTGGGCGGAGCCGTTCGGCACATCTGGAGCGCACCTGCCGGAGGGTCCGGGAATGCTGAAGCCGCGGCTGCACGCCGCCTGGTTCCTTGCCGTCGCCGCGACCGCGGCCATCGCCCTCGTCTCCGGCGCGGTCTTCGTGATCGCCGCCGCCATCGGCGGTGGCGACGGCGCCAGCGCGGTCGACGAGCCGTGGCAGCGCAGCATCGCCTGGCCGACCGGGGTACGGCGGACCGACGAGAACTCCGCGCTGATCGCGTACGACGTGCCGTCCGGCCAGCCGGACTGTGTCCGCAACCCGGAGGCCCGGGTCGCCTCGGAGAC
>DASRHY010000206.1:0-10431 GCA_035650275.1 Kribbellaceae bacterium
TCGCCGCGGTATCGGCGGCCGGGCGGGTCGACCGTGCACCGGACGGGCTGGGCCGGCTGCTCGGTACGCTGCCCGGCCTGGCCGACGCGCTCCGCGTCGGGGTGCTGGCCCTGGCCGCCCCTGCCGATGCCAGGTTCCCGCTCCGTCTATACGCCCGCGGCGCGGCCATCGAGCTGGAGTCCACCCCACGGCGGGGCATCTTCTACGCCCGAGCCCGCTGGGAACCCGCCGGCCTCGACCACGACGACGTTCAGGTCCTGCTCGGTCGGCTGCGCAGCCTCACGCCCGCCGACCCCGACACAGCCCTCACCCGGGCCCTCACCCAAACCGTCGCCAGCCTGGCCCTCGCCCCCACATCGACGGCCGCGCCCCCCGTCAAGGCAGCCGGGCGGGCGTTTCGCCCGCCAGCCGCCGGGTTCGCTGCTCCCGTCCCACCCGCCGCCGGCCGCGCCGCGGATCCGGCGACACCCTCGACGAGGCGCACCCGAAGGCACCGCTGAGCACGCCCACCACACCGTGTACGTCCCGCACCGCGGCGGCACTGAGCTCGGCATCCACCAGCGGGCGCCGTGGCTGGACGGTAATCTCGCTGAGGCCACCCGCGGCCCGAGGGCAGGGCAGCCGGTGTTCACCGACCATGCGGCGGCGTTCGGCTGGCTGGACCGGGCCCGCACCGACCAGCTCGGTGCCCTGGATCTGTCCATCGCCGCCGTCGCCGCCACACCCCACATCGCCGCCGACGGCCTGCGCCGCATCGCCGTGGACCGGGCCGCGCTGCACGACCCGGCCGCCCAGGTCGTCCGGGGTACCAACACGCACTGGTTGCGGCAGACCACCCTGACCTGGGTGGAGCGAACCTACGGTCACGCTATGGCCCGCGCCCACGCCGATCACACTGATGCCGAAGGCAGCGGTGCGACAGCCACCTATGTTCGGGCATCCCTGTCGGAGATCGCGGTGGCGTTGGCCAGGCTTAACTGGCGAGCGTCATCCGCTCATCGCGGAAAACTAAAGTCGAGTAGCGGGAGGTGAGACCCCTCCCGGCTAATCGACCTGAGACTGGGGCGGCGCCGTCTGGCGAACGATACGGCCGACGACCGGCCACGTCCTGCGGCCACATCCCGGTGGCGGCTTGGATCTCGGCCAGTTTCACAAAGGATCGGCCACGCGACACCCCGGATCGGCTGGCTTACACTACGCCATTCAACGAACCTGCTAGAGTTCCGCCGTGCCTCTCCCTCCCTGGGCCTGCTTGCGGCGGCCCGATCGTTGTTCCGGCGGTCGCGGCCTGTAGATCCAATCGATCGACTCTACTTGAACCTCGAGTACTTGTCGATTTTCCTGGGCCGGGCGCTGCGGCGACGGTGCCTGGAGAGTATTGATCGGGTACGTCCCCTCGTGAGGTCCCGCGCTCTGGGATCGCAACGAGGACCCAACGCCCGTCGGAGCAGGCATCGGCGACCCGGGGGACATCGATCGGGTCGAGGATCGCAACGTTGACTGGCGCAGTGTGGCCATTGTCGATGCGTCACTGGCGGCCCGGGATTCTCCCGGGTCGCCGGTGACGGATGTCGGACAGCCGGCTTCCTTGACGGGGACTGGGCCTCCGACGAGGGTCGGGTGCGGTTGCCGGTGGTGATGATGCGAGGACGTTTCGTGTCTGTGGATGGGGTTTTGTTCGCCCATAGTCCGGCTGGTCCGGGCCGGCCGTGGCATCGGCTGGATTCGCATCTGCGTGGTACGGCCGATCTGGCGGCGCGGTTCGCGCGGCCGTTCGGGGGTGCCGAGGTTGCGTACTGGTTGGGGTTGCTGCATGACGTGGGCAAGGCGTCGTGTGCCTGGCAGGGCCGGCTGGCCGAGGTGGCCTCGACCGGGGGACGGGTGGGGTTGGACCACAAGGCGTTGGGAACCCGGCTGGCGATTGAGCGTGGCCTGGGCCCGTTCGCGTTGGCGGTGTGGGGTCATCACGGCGGGTTGGTCGACGCGTCGACATTGATGTCGGCGTTGGGCAGGCGTTTGCGAGATCAGGCCGAGGCGGTGACATCGGCTGAGACCGCCGTGCGGGTGATGCTTCCCGAGCTGTCCGGCGCCGGTGCGGTGCAGCCACCGGCGGGCTGGTTGGCCGATCCCCATGTCGGGGAGATGGCGATGCGGCTGGTGTTTAGCGCGCTGTGCGACGCCGACCACTTGGACACTGCGGCGCATTTCCATGGCCTGCCGGCGCCGCTGGTGCAACCGGACGTGGACCTGGGTGTACTGCGGGACCGGTTCGAGAAGCGGCGTACCGGCTTGTTCGCCGAGCGTTCGATGGCGCGGGCGGGCGGGGGGCGTGGCTTGGACGGGGTGCGGGAGCAGGTGTACGCCGGGTGTGTGCGGGCCGCGGCGTGGCGGCCGGGGGTGTTCCGGCTGCCGGCGCCGACCGGGGCCGGCAAGACGCTGGCCTCTGCCGGGTTCGCGTTGCACCATGGCGCCGAGCACGGGATGCGTCGGGTGGTGGTGGCGGTGCCGTTCCTGACCATCACTGAGCAGAACGCGGCGGTCTACCGGGCAATGTTGGACGACGACGCGATGGAGCCGGTGGTGCTTGAGCACCACAGCGGCGTCGATCTCGATCTGGGCACACGCCGGGGCCGGTGGGCCCGGCTGGCGGCGGAGAACTGGGATGCGCCGTTCGTGGTGACCACGTTCGTGCGGCTGTTCGAGTCCTTGTTCGGCCGCCGACCGGCGGCGATGCGCCGGGTGCACCGGCTGGCCGGCGCGGTGATCGTGCTCGATGAGGTGCAGGCGCTGCCGGTGCATCTGCTGGTGCCGATCCTGGATGGGCTGCGGCGGCTGGTGGAGCATTTCGGCGCCACGGTGGTGTTGTGCTCGGCGACCCAGCCGGAGTTCTGGGCGTTGAGCCCGTTCAAGGACCTGCCCGCCGTGGACCTGGTTGATGACCCCGGCCGGCTGGCGGCGGATCGGCGGCGGGTGGCCTTCCAGTGGCGGCTGGCGCCAAAGCCGACTCTGGCGCAGGTGGCGGCCGAGGCGGCGGCGCATTCGGCCGCGCTGGTGGTGGTCAACACCACCGCCGACGCGCGCCGGGTCTACGACGCCTGGCGGGACGTGGTGCCGGCGGAAGAAGCGTGGCATCTGTCCACCCGGATGTGCCCGGCCCACCGCCGGCGGGTGCTGGATGCGGTACGCCAACGCCTTGACGATGGCGCGCCGGTGCTGCTGGTCTCTACCCAGCTGGTCGAGGCCGGCGTGGATGTGGACTTTCCGGTGGTGTTCCGGGCTCTCGCGCCGGCGGACTCGTTGCTGCAGGCGGCCGGGCGGGCTAACCGGGAGGGTCGGCTGCCGGGGGTGGGGCAGGTGGTCATCTTCGACCCGGCCGATGGTGGGGCGCCGCCGTCGTACCGGGCGCTGGTTGGCCAGACGTTGGTCCACCTCGGGCCGGGCCGGGCCGACCCGGACGACCAGCGGGCGCTGGCCGCGTATTACCGGGCGGTGTACGACGTGTCGAACCTCGCCGATGATGCGCACCTGGGCCAGCGGATCCAGCAGGCCCGGGCCCGGTGGGAGTTACAGACGGTCACCGATGGCCCGGAGGACGCCGCGACCGGCCGACGCGACCCGCGCCAGGCGTTTCGGCTGATCAGCGACACCGGTCTAGCCGTGGTGACCCCGCAAGGGGCGGCCACCGCAGAGGAGCGCGCCGAGCTGGTGGAGGTGATCGAACGGATCCGTACCGCCGCGGTGCCAACCCGCACGGACCTGCGCCGCCTGCAGCAGTACACCACCACCATTCACCCCAGTGCGGTCACCGCTGCGGTGCGGGCGTTGCTGGCACCGGTCCTTGGCGGCGAGGTCGGCAGCGGGGGCCTGGTCGAGTGGCGTGGCGAGTACGACGACGCGACCGGCATCGACGTCGATCCACGTATTGAGGAGTTCGTGATATGAGCGAGGTGGTCAACGGGATCACTGTGGCCCGCAGCCGCGATGGCGACCTGCCGGTGGTGGTGCAGGTCTGGGGCGACGGGGCGCTGTTTTCCCGGCCGGAACTCAAGGTCGAACGAGTCAGCTACCCGATCATGACACCGGGTGCGGCAGCCGGCGTGCTGGAGGCGATCTACTGGAAGCCGGAGATCTGCTACCGGGTCGTGGCGATCGAGCTGCTCAACCCGATCCGGCAGTTCACCATCCGGCGCAACGAGACAACCGACCTGGCGCCGCTGGAGCAGGCTATCCGGGGCACCCGCCGGGTGGACACCGTGGCGCACCGCGACCAGCGCAACGCCGTGTGCCTGCGCGATGTCGCCTACCGCATCCACGCGCACGTCGAGCCAACCGAGCGGGCCACCAAGCCGGCTGCAGCGTACCGCGACCAGCTGCGCCGCCGGCTGCACAAGGGCGCCTGCTTCCAGCGGCCGTACCTGGGCACCCGTGAGTTCAGCGCCGAGTTCGGCATGCCCGACGACACGCCACGGCAGGTAGGGCACACCGAGGATCTGGGCATCATGCTGCACTCGGTCCAGTGGGGCGACCGCGGGCGGGTTCGGATGCAGTGGTTCACCGCTCGCATCGACCGTGGCGTGATGTACGTCCCCGAACGCGGCATCGAGGTCGTCGCGTCTGGAGCTGCCTGATGCTGCTGCAACGCCTCGTCGAGCGGGCGCGCGCGGGCGGTGAGACGGTGCCGGCGTTCTATAGCCGCAGACCAGTGCGGTACGTGCTGGACATCGACCACGCCGGCGTACCGCTGGCCGGCCTGACCGATCTGGCCGACAAGAACACGCCGGACCGCAGGTTCGGGGTGATGCACCTGGTGCCCGCGGTCACGCGTACCGTCGGCATCTCACCGTCGCTGGCCGTGGACAACCCGGAGTACGTCTTCGGCTGGGTGGCCGAGGGCGCCAAGCCGCAGCGGGTGGCCCAGCAGCACGCCGCGTTCCGGGACCTCATCGACCGGTGGGCCGCGGCCGACCCGCACGGCCCTGGACCGGCAGTGGCGGCGTTCTACCGCGCCGGCCACGCCCAGCAGGTGGCCCGGCCGGACGGCTGGCGGCGCAACGACCTGGTCGCCTTCCGGGTGGACGGCCGGTTCTGCACCGAGCTCGAGTCGACCCAGGCGTTCTGGGCCGGGGTGGCCGACCAACGCAAAGGCTCCGGCGAATCCGGGCTGTGCCTGGCCTGCGGACGGATCCGGCCACTGCTCAAGACGATCCCGCAGAAGGTGCCGGCCCGGTGGGTACCCGGCGCCAGCAACGACGCCTCACTGGTCAGCGTCAACGAGTCCGTGCACGGGTTCGCTCTGCAGAAGTTCCTGGGCCATACCCCGATTTGTGTCGACTGTGGACTCCAGGCGATGGCGGCGCTGACCGCGCTGCTGTCCAGCAACCGGCACAGTACGGCCTACGCCGGGCAGGACGCCCGGATCGCCTGGTGGCTGATCGGCGAGACAGACCTGGACGTGATGACCCTGCTGGACCGGCCCGACGAAGCGCAGGTGCGTCACCTGCTGGCCAGCGCCGCCCGGGGCCGGCTGTCCGAATCACCGAACCTGTCCCGGTTCTGCGCCGTCGTCCTCGGCGGCAACGTAGCCCGGATCGTCGTGCGGGACTGGATCGACCTGCCGCTGGCCAAGGCCCACAACCGCCTCGTGGCATGGTTCGACGACCTCGCAATGGTCGACGCGTGGGGCGCCCCGGCCCCGCCACTGGGTCTGACCCACCTGGCTCGCGTCACCGGACGGTGGCAGGCCGGCCGCGGCGCGGCGACCGGCACCTGGAGCAAGTTCGGCGCCTCCGGCGCCGACCGACCCGACGGCATCCACCGCACGCTGCTGGGCGCTGCCCTGCTCGGCCGGCGGCTGCCGCCGAGCCTGCTGTCCCACCTGGTCACCCGCATCCGCGCCGACGGCCGCGTCGACACCGCGCGGGTCGCGCTGATCCGCCTAGCACTGCGCCGCCACCACACCACAACCAACCCCGAGGTGTACATGCCCGCTCTCAACACCGAAAACCGCGGACCGGCATACGTCTGCGGGCGCATCTTCGCCGTCCTGGAAGACCTGCAACGCGCGGTGCAGACCCGCCGCGGCGGGGAAGGTCTAAACGTCACCTTCACCGACCGGTACTTCGCCCGCGCGGTCACCAACCCGATCGTGGCCCTGGTGGCCGGCCGCCGCGACGCCCGAGCCTGGCTAAAACGTCTGCGCCGGGACCGGCCCGGCTGGGCCTACGCCTACGAAACCCGCCTCGACGACCTGTTCAGCCGCCTCGACGAGATCGGCATGCCCGGCGCCGGTGTCCTCACCCAGCAGGCCCAGTTCATCCTCGGCTACCACCAGCAGCGAGCCGCCCTACGCAGCGAACGCGCCCAAGCCAACGCCGGCCGGCGCACCACCGACCTGCCACCACAGGACGACGACACAACCCCCGAGCCCGAAACGAACGGAGAACCCGAGTGAGCGCCGCCCACCTCGACCCCACCCGCCGCCACGACATCGTGCTGCTCTTCGACGTCACCGACGGCAACCCGAACGGCGACCCGGACGGCGGCAACCAACCCCGCACCGACGACGAGACCGGCCAGGGACTTGTCACCGACGTCGCCCTCAAACGCAAGATCCGCGACACCGTCGCGGTACTTCGCGGCGACGACCCCCGCTTCGGCATCTTCGTCGAGGCCGGACACGCCCTCAACACCCGCATCCAACAGGCCCTGCAGGCCAACCCCGGCAACACCGACCAGGCACAGCAATGGCTCTGCCAGCACTACTTCGACATCCGCATGTTCGGCGCAGTACTCAGCACGGGCAAGGCCGGCGGCGCCGGGCAAGTCCGCGGACCATTACAGCTGACCTTCGCGCGAAGCCTCGACCCCGTCGTGCCCGCCGACCACACCATCACCCGGGTCACCCAGACCCGCCAGGAGGACATCGACAAAGGCGAACGCACCGAGATGGGATCGAAGTGGACCATCCCTTACGGGCTCTACCGGGCACACGCCTTCTTTTCGGCCACCCGCGCCCCGCAGACCGGCGTCACCACCGACGACCTGGCCGCGCTGTGGCAGGCCATCAGCGTGATGTTCGACCACGACCGGTCGGCCACCCGGGGCGAGATGAAACTGTGCGGCCTGCACGTATTCAGCCACCCCGACGCGGTCGGTGTCGCCTCCGCGGCCAGCCTCACCGGACGGCTACACCTGGTCAGAACGGATTCGGAGAAGGCGGCCCGACAGCACACCGACTACCGTCGAGAGTGGACAGACGCACCCCTCCCCGCCGGGGTCGAGCTGACCACCCTGGTCGACCTCTGGCCATGACTGCCACGCACAAGGTCGAGGACGACATCAGCGTGCCGCTCTCGGCCCTGGAGCATGTCGCCTACTGCCACCGCCAGGCCGCCCTCATCCACGTGGAAGCGGTGTGGGGCGAGACCATCGAAACCATCCGCGGCGACATCGCCCACCGCGCAGTCGACATCCCCGGGCTGCGGCGCAGACCCGGGTTGGTCGCGGTCCGCGCCCTGCCGGTCAGCAGCCAGACACACGGCCTGCACGGCGTATGCGACCTCGTCGAGTTCACAGGGCACACCGCCGCCCCGGTCGAGTACAAGGTCGGCACCTTCGTGCCCGGCGGCGCGGCCGACGTCCAGCTCGCCGGACAAGCACTGTGCCTGCGCGAGGCCGGTTTCGACGTGCCTGTCGGACACCTCTACTGCGCCGCCGAGCGGCGGCGGCACGCCGTACCCATCACCGACAACCTGGTGCGACAGGCCCTGGCCGCCGCCGAGACCATGCGCGCCCTACTCGCCGCCCAGACCCTGCCCACAGCCCACAACGACACCCGATGCCGCAAATGCTCACTCCGCGACGACTGCCTCCCGGAGATCACCCAGTCCCGGACCGTACCCGGCGCCGATCAGCTGTTCAACCCGCGCCCACTCGGAACCTGGCATGACTGAGCTGCTCAACACGCTGTTCGTGCAGACCCCCGGCACCAGCCTGCACCTCGACGGCGACACCCTGCGCGTCTACCACCCCGAACAGACCGGCCGCAAACTCGTCCCCCTCGGCCGCATCGACCACATCGTGCTCTTCGCCGGCGCAACCGCCACCGACGACCTACTCTTACGCTGCGCCGCAGACGGCCGCAGCGTCACCTGGCTGAGCGGCGCCGGCCGCTTCCGTGCCCGAATCACCGGCCCGACAACCGGAAACCCGGTACTGCGCCGCGCCCAGCACCACGCCGCGGACGACCCGCCCAAGCGCCTGGGCATCGCCCAGGCCATCGTCGCCGGCAAGATCCACAACACACGCCAGGTACTGCTGCGCGCCGCCCGGGATACCACCGGCGCCCGGCAGGACAAGCTGCGCTCGGCAGCCGAACGCCAAGCCGAGCTGCTCAACCAACTGGCAGCCACCCGACGCGTCGACGAGATCCTCGGCGTAGAAGGGGCCGCCGCCCGCGACTACTTCTCCAGCCTGCCGTCCCTGCTGGCCGACCCCTCCAGCTGGAGCCCCAACGGACGCAACCGCCGACCACCCACCGACCGAGCCAACTGCCTACTGTCCTTCCTCTACGGCATGCTCCGCGTCGCCGTACACGGCGCCCTGGAGCAGGTCGGCCTGGACCCATACATCGGCTACCTGCACGGCGTGCGACCCGGCAAACCCGCTCTTGCCCTTGACCTGATGGAAGAGTTCCGGCCACTGCTGGCCGACCGCCTCGCCCTGACCATGCTCAACCGAAAGGAACTGTCCACACACGACTTCGAAACACTGCCCAACGGCGCCGTACGCCTCACCGAACCAGCCCGCCGCACCGTCCTCAACGCCCTACAAGCCAGCAGACAACGAACCTGGCCACACACCCAGCTCAAACGCGAGGTGCCAGCCGCCGTCCTGCCCCTCATCCAAGCCCGGCTCCTGGCCCGTCACCTACGCGGCGACCTCGACCACTACCTACCGTGGACAGTGACCTGAATGGACCTCCTGGTCACCTACGACGTCGACACCACCACCCGCGACGGACAACGACGCTTGCGCAAGGTCGCCAAGACATGCGAGGCATACGGCCACCGCGTGCAGAAGTCCGTCTTCGAGGTCGTCTGCCGCGATACCGACAGAGTCCGGCTGCTCGCCGCGCTACACACCATCATCGACCCCGTACGCGACAGCATCCGCATCTACCGCCTCCCCGCCGCCGGACTGGACACCGTCGAACACCTCGGCCGGGAACGCGACTTCGAACCACGCGGCCCATTCGTGATCTAGGAACCCCCAGCTCGACCGGCCAAGCCGGCAGGTTCCGAAACTCCGAAACTGTACACAAGGAATGTATCTGGCGGCGGGCCACGACAACCCCCACGGCCAGACAGCCAAACTTGCAGGTCACAAGCCGCTGCGCCCGGCGTACGCGCTGGGCGAGGATCGCAACATGAGCTCGGCAAGCGTGACGGCCGGCTGGTGCGGGCTGCGCCCGGCGTACGCGCTGGGCGAGGATCGCAACCCTCTCGGCGAGAGCATCGCGGGTGGCTGCGCGGTCCAGGCTGCGCCCGGCGTACGCGCTGGGCGAGGATCGCAACGGTCGTCATGCCACTCTCCCGTCCTCCGAGCCAACCGCTGCGCCCGGCGTACGCGCTGGGCGAGGATCGCAACAGTTGCAGGTCGTCCGAACCCGACGAGGTGCGGTAGGCTGCGCCCGGCGTACGCGCTGGGCGAGGATCGCAACGATCTTCAGGCGTACATGGCCGAGCTTGCCGCCAAGTGCTGCGCCCGGCGTACGCGCTGGGCGAGGATCGCAACGCCGAGGGCGACTACACCACCCTGATCCCGCTCGGCCCAGGCTGCGCCCGGCGTACGCGCTGGGTGAGGATCGCAACACCGTCCGACATCCGGGGGCTCGGGATGTTCAAGGGCTGCGCCCGGCGTACGCGCTGGGCGAGGATCGCAACCACATCGTCAACCCGACGTAGAAGCCGTTCACCGCCGCTGCGCCCGGCGTACGCGCTGGGCGAGGATCGCAACTTCAGCGGCACGATCAGCGACGACGCCGGCCCGCCCGGCTGCGCCCGGCGTACGCGCTGGGCGAGGATCGCAACTCCAGTTGATGACGGTCGGATCGAGCAGGGCCCGCCCCAGCTGCGCCCGGCGTACGCGCTGGGCGAGGATCGCAACAGGTGCGCGGCCAGCTCGTCGACGCGCTTGCCCTGCGCTGCGCCCGGCGTACGCGCTGGGCGAGGATCGCAACTCAGTCCCGACTGCCCTGTCACCGGGGACGTTGTACCGGGCTGCGCCCGGCGTACGCGCTGGGCGAGGATCGCAACGGGTGGGTGTTGCAGGCGGTCGCTGCGTCCGGCTGGGCTGCGCCCGGCGTACGCGCTGGGCGAGGATCGCAACTTCGACGGGATGTACTCGGAGAACCCGGAGACCTTCGCGCTG
>DASRHY010000207.1:0-2114 GCA_035650275.1 Kribbellaceae bacterium
TCCGCCATGGTCTCAACGGTCGAGAAACCTTGGAACGCTTGGAATTGCCGGAGATGTTGGATGGTGCAAACCGAACTGACCGGTGAACAGCGGCAGACAGCACCGTGGTCCGAGATCGACTGGACCACAGCAGAAGCCGTCGTGAAGCGACTTCAGGGACGGATCTACCGTGCCGCGGCGGCCGGGAATGGACAGCAGGTGAAGAACCTGCAGAAGCTCCTGGTCCGCTCGACATCCGCGAAACGGCTTGCGGTCCGCAGGGTTGCCCAGCAGAACGCAGGCCGCAATACGCCCGGCATTGACGGCGTGGTGTGCAGGACGCCGGAAAGCCGGATGAGGTTGGCTACCGATCTGAGCCTCAAGGACTACCATCCCCAGCCAGTCCGCCGGGTGTATATCCCGAAAACGGATGGCCGGAGGCGGCCTTTGGGGATTCCAACGATCCGTGACCGGGCCCTGCAGATGCTCGTCAAGATGGCGCTGGAACCTGAATGGGAATCATGCTTCGAGGCGAACAGCTACGGGTTCCGGCCCGGACGGTGCACGATGGACGCGATCGTTGCCCTTCGCGCGCTGCTGGCTCCCACCGGTGCGAGTGAATGGGTGCTCGACGCGGACATCTCCGGCTGTTTCGATCATGCATGTTGGTACCCTCTTCAACAACCCGTTGGGATGGGGAACTGGAGGTTCTGGATCTCACCGGCCTGTAGCTGACGGAAGCCGTCCAGCGTTTCGGACGTGTCGGGGAAGAGATACAGCTTGGTAGCTGGATCGCGGCTGACCGTGATGGTGCCATTGTGGATGCGGTCGTAGATCCAGTGGCAGCCGATCTGGAGGCGATCGGCCAACTGGGGCACGGTCAGGTGACCGGGAATGTTTCGCGGGTGGGACTGGCTGCGCTTCTGCATGATCCCAGAGCGCAGGCGAATGCCCTTCACCGTGCTGGGCAGCAGGTGGTCGCGCATCGGCGAGCGGTGCCCTTCGGCCGTCAGGGTGGCGGCGATCTGGTCGTCCGGCACGGCGCAGCCAGCCATTTCCAGGATGCGGGCCTCCATCTCGGCGGCGCGCGATAAATGGCGCAGATCACCAACCGGAACCTCGACCTCGCGCTCGCTGGTCGCCCCGCCGCGCCAGACGATGCGGACCTGGATGCGGTCGGGGGCGCAGCGGTTGGCGACCACCTTGTCGATCAGGCAGCGCAGCAGCGCCTTGCGGCGCTCATTGCCGAGCGTCGGATCCTGCCACAGAGCCGGCAGCCGGCGGCCCGTCTCCAGGAAGGCGGCACGCAGGTCCGGACTGATTGCGTCGGGCCGGCTGCGTTCGGCCTGACGCCGGGCGAAGCCCTCCTCAGCATCGCGCAGCGCGCGCAAAGCCGCTTCCCAGCGGCGTTCCAACTCGGCTGCGACCAGCCGGTTGGCGGGATCGACGCTGTTGAACTGACGCTCGGCGAGGCCGGCGTGATAGCGCAGCCGCTCGATCTGCTGAGCTTCGGCGCGGGTCATGGCGTCGGCGGCCTGGCGCTGCGCCGTCCGGGCCTGCTCCCAGGCCTCCAACTCGGCGGGTGCCACGGCTTCGAGGAACGCGGCCACCACCCAGGCGTCGATCGGATCGGCGGCGAGATACTGGCAGACCGGCACGCCGTGCTGCTGGCGCAGGTAATTGCAGATGTAGCGGGTGCCGGCCTTGTATTGCACGACCATCTTATGGCCGCACTCGCCACAATAGACGAGACCGTGCAGCAGGGCGGCGCCGGGGCGGGGAATGCCGCGGGTCTTGTTGCGGTCGTACTCCGCATGGTTGTCGCGCAGCATGTCCTGGATCTTCTCGAACGTCTCCCAGGTGACGTAGGCCGGATACCTGTCGGGCACGACGACCCTCCACTGCGGGCGCGGGCGTGGCTTCTGGACCGGGCGGGCGCCGGGCAGTGGCGCCCGCGTGGTGAACCGGCGCCCGTAGACGAACGTTCCGGCATAAGCCGGGTTCTTCAGGATGGCGATGATCGCCGACACCGTCGGCGGGCGCCACCGGATCGTGCCGTAGCGGTCGCGGCGGGGCAGCAGCAGCGCGTGATCCAGCAGGGCCCGCAGGGTCTGCCCGGCGGAACGCTTGTCCAG
>DASRHY010000208.1:0-4480 GCA_035650275.1 Kribbellaceae bacterium
AGCCATGCGTTCATAAGGCTCTCCACCGGTCTACGGATGCACATCGCCGAGGCCGGCCAACCAGATGCCCCGACGGTCCTGCTCCTGCACGGCTTCCCGCAGCACTGGTGGGAGTGGCGCAAGGTCATCCCTCCGCTCGCCGAGCACTACCGGGTGATCGCGCCGGACCTGCGCGGCGCAGGCTGGACGGACGCACCGGCTCACGGATACTCCGTGGACGAAGTCCTCGCCGACGTGCTCGCGCTGCTGGACCAACTCGGCCTGCGCCGGGTCGGCCTCGTCGCACACGACTTCAGTGCCTCCGTCGGCTTCAGACTCTGCTTCGACCACCCGAAACGGGTCGCGGCCTTCTTGTGCCTCGGCCCGCACCCCTACCTGCGCTTCAAGCCGCACATGCTTGCAGGTATCCCGCAGCTGTGGTTCCAGCCGGTTGTCGCCACGCCCCGCCTGGGGCCGTGGGCCCTCGGCACCGACCGGCTCGCCCGCCACCTGCTGCGCGGGGGCACCGCCACGGCCGAGTCGATCACCGACGAAGACCTGGCGATCTTCACCACACGCCTCCACGCACCGGGGCACCCTGAGGCCGGCTCGGCGCTGTACCGGAACCTCATCCTCCCCGAGATGGGTCGCTTCTTCTCCGGGGCCTACAAGCGTCGCCTCACGGTCCCGACCGTGGCGCTCATGGGCGGCGCCGATGCAGGGGTCCGGCCAGGGATGCTCGACGTCTACGGAAACCAGGCGGACGACCTCGTCGGCCATGTCGTCGACCGTGCGGGGCATTACGTCGCAGACGACCGGCCCGACGCGGTCGCGACTCACGCACTGGAACTGTTCGGGCGCGTCCTCTGACAGACGCAAGCTCACGGTAGCGTGCTGGCACAGCCCCGGCAGGTCCTCGAACGCCACCTCCTCGGTCGTCGCGTGCTCATCAGCCATGCACAGGTAGACCGTCGGTCGGGCGGAAAACTGATCACGCCATCAGTGTCGCTGGCGTTGGGCGCGGACCGTATCCGGCTTGAGCAGTCCTCCCGCCGGCGGCCGTCTACCAACTCGTCCCCCTGGTCGAGCAATGGGATCGCGACGGGGAGGAGTGGGGACTCGCGCCGCTGCCTGACCCGTACCCTGGAACCCGCTAGTCTCGATCGATGGTCGTGCTGGACTGGCTTCTCGACTCCGATCCATCCATCCGCTGGCAGGCGCTGCGTGACCTCGCCGATGCACCGGCGGACGCCGTGGAGGCCGAACGGGCGCGCGTCGCCACAGACGGGTGGGGGGCGCGGCTGCTGGCGCTGCGCGACGACGACGGCCAATGGGCGGGCGGCGCGTACTTCCCCGCGCAGGCCGAGAATCCCGCCGGGGGCGGCGAGCCCGCTGAGGCCGAAGAGCCCGCCGGGGACGCCCCGCCCGATCCGCTCGAGTTCGGCAAGGAGCCTCAGCCCTGGACCGCGACGGCGCCCACGCTCGCCGTGCTCCGCGCCTTCGGCATCGACCCGCACCACGACCGGATGCGCGAATCCATCGCGCTGGTCAGGGACAACTGCCGCTGGGAGGAGGGCGGCCAGCCGTTCTTCACCGGCGAGGTCGAGCCGTGCATCAACGGCCTGACCGTCGCTGTGGGCGTCTACTTCGAGCAGAACGTGGACGCCATCGTGGACCGGCTCCTCGGCGAGCAACTCGACGACGGCGGCTGGAACTGTTGGGCGCCGTTCGGCGCGAAGCGTTCGTCATTTGCAACCACGATCAACGTGCTGGAAGGCCTGCTGGCGCACGAATGCGCGACCGGCGGCTCGGCCGATGCGACGGCGGCCAGGCGCCGAGGCGAGGAGTACCTCCTCGAACGCCGGCTGTTCCGGCGCAAGAGCACCGGCGAGGTCGTCAGACCGGATTGGCTGGAGTTCTCATTCCCGACCCGCTGGCACTACGACGTGCTCCGCGTCCTGGAGTACTTCCGAGCCGCCGGTGACGCGCCGGACGAGCGGGCGGACGAGGCGATCGGGCTAGTCCGCTCCAAGCAGCAGCCCGACGGCACATGGCTGCTGGAGAACACGCACCCCGGCGACGTCCACTTCGAGCTCGAGGACGGCGACGGCCGGGCGAGTCGGTGGAATACCCTCCGGGCGCTCCGCGTTCTCAGGTGGCACGAGCAGTCAGGCGCTGCCATCTAAGCTCGAAGGAGTCTGTCGGCCCCGTGGGACTCGAACCCACACCTCGCGGATTAAGGCGCTGCTCCGCACCGATTGTGCTGTCTACAACGTCACAGACTGACGCGATCGCTGTCTGGGCTGTCATGTTCGGCATGTTGTGACTGTGGTTGTTTGACAGATCGATTGACAGACTTGTTGCTGTCAGCAACGGCCCCCTCGACCTACCGTCCGGGATGTATGGGAGACGCGTGGGTTTCGAGCGGGTGCTGCAAGGATGGACGAAGGCCGAATGTGCCGGCCGGTAGAGGTGCAGTCGCCCTGGCCCGTATCGGTTATCCACGTCGTGACCGGCACCCTGGCGATGCAAACTCCGTGCTGGTCGCGATCGCGATACGGCTAGCGACGATACGGCTGACGACGATGCGGATAACGAGCAGTGTCACGCCCCTGGTCAGCGTCTGGACAACGCGCCACCAGCCTTGCGTCGGTCGTCACCGCGGTCGGCGACGAGACGCCACGCGGCGACTACGCTGCACGGCGTGCGCTACGTCGCAGCCGGATGCGCCACCGGACTCGCCATACTCGGTGCCTTGGTGGCGATCGACGCGGGGCCGTTGCCGGTCGAGCGGCGCGCCCTTACCGAGCTCCGGTCCGCGGTGGGCGACTCGTACGACCCGGCGCTGACCCGGTTCGCCGACCTCACCGACCCGCTCCCCCTGGCGATCGTCGGCGTTGTCGTCGGGCTCGGACTGGCCTGGCGGCGTTGGCGCGACCTAGCGTACGGCGCGGCCGTCGTCGTCGTGGTGTGGGCGGTCAACCCGGTGCTCAAGGAACTCTTCGCGCGGTCGCGACCAGACCTGTGGCCGGCGCCGATGGCCGTGTCCGAGTACGGCTTTCCGAGCGGTCACGCGGCCAACACAGCGGCGTTGGTGGGGGCGATCGTCATGCTGTCGTGGGCGACCGTCGCCCGGTGGCCCGCCGTCGCCGCCGGGGCGGTTCTGCTCGCCGTCGTGGCCTTCGACCAGCTCGCCCTCGGAGTCCACTACCCGTCGGACTTAGTCGCCGGCTGGCTCCTGGCCGGGGCGTGGACGGCGCTGGTGTGGTCGCTCAGGCCAACGCCACCGCCATCCGATCCACCGCCTCGTCGGGAATGACCTCGCTGGTCCCGAAGTTGAGCCAGACCCATCCATCGCCGGGCGAACCGAACCGGCTCGAACGGCAACCCGTCCGCGGTCCAAGAACAGCCGCTACGGGACCTCGCCGACGCCGATCGCTCGGCGATATCCGAGAGGTATGCACCTGTCGGGTTGCGTGAGACACGATACGGCCCACATAGGTGAGGCCGCGATCTGGACGGGTGGGCCGTGCTGTTCGGGAGCCTGCCGATCGCAACGGGTCTGGTGGCTCTCACAGCGGTCCAGCGCGGCGCCGTGCACATGGAGGAACGCATCCACAAGCGTTGGGGCGACAGCTACGACGAGTCCGGTAGCGCTACGGGGCCTCGCCGTTCTGCACACGGCAGATCGGCGGCCCCGAGGTCGACCGCTCGCAGACCAGGTACTGCTCGGTGTCGTTCGGGCGCTCCGGCCGCCAGGGCATCACAGCCTTGCCGGCAAGCAGGGCGTCGAGCGTCTGCAGCTCGGGGTCGCGTGGTTCGGGATGGTGGTGATACCCCGCGGAGCCGAGTGCGAGGGCGATCGCCAGTCCGAGCATGTTCACGTCGTTCGGCTGGTCGGGCCGCTCGGAGGCCTCGGTGGGCTCCAGGCGGATCCCGTGGCCGCGTAACTCCACGATACGGGCAACGTACCGACCTGATGTCATGCCGTTCCCTCCTGCGGGTGCAGCACCGTGCGGACCATGAACGCGAGGCCGAAGTAGATCCGAACACGATCAACGGACCACATCCATCGTTCCACTTGTTCCCCTCGTTGGAGTCGGGGGTCTGGCTTCAACTCAGCTGCACCTGCCGCGCTATCGACAGGAACCACCGCATCCGCATCTCGGGTTTGGTCGAAACCCGTGGACCACAGTTCCACCTTGCCGGGGTGGGTGCCCGGCCGACGCCATCCACACCAGAGCCCTCACTCCGACAACGTCTCAGACCGCCGAGCCAATGTGCCCGGACCTGCCGCGATCCGTTCCGGGTCGCAGGCCGTCCCGTGGCGCGGGCCAGGTTGCGAGTGTGATCACACCGGCGGATGTGCGCTGAGCCAGGCTGCCGCTCGGCGCGCTGATGCGCGGGACAGCCACGCGTCGTGGACGACCTCTGCCAGTTCCTCTCGGCTAAGCTCACCGATCCGACTGGCCCGCAGCAACACCGACGGGTGGCCATCGAA
>DASRHY010000209.1:0-17414 GCA_035650275.1 Kribbellaceae bacterium
ACGTCGAGGAGGACGACGGAGCGGGGCTCCAGGCGGACCCAGCCGCGGGAGGCGAAGTCCGCCAGGGCCTTGTTCACGGTCTCGCGGGAGGCGCCGACCAGCTGGGCCAGCTCTTCCTGGGTCAGGTCGTGGTGCACGTGGACGCCGTCGTCGGCGGTGCGGCCGAAGCGCTGGGCGAGGTCGAGCAGGGCCTTGGCGACCCGGCCGGGTACGTCGGAGAAGACCAGGTCGGCGACCACGTCGGAGACCTTGCGCAGGCGGGAGGCGAGCTGCAGCAGCAGGCCGCGGGCAACGTCGGGGCGGCCGTGCAGCCAGCGCAGCATCTCGTCGTGGGTGAGCGACATCATCGCGGCGTCGGTCACGGCGGTGACGGTGGCGGACCGCGGGCCGGGGTCGAACAGCGACAGCTCGCCGAACATCTGGCCGGGCCCGAGTACGGCGATCAGGTTCTCCCGGCCGTCGGCGGAGGTCCGGCCGAGCTTGACCTTGCCCTCGACGACCACGAAGAGCCGGTCGCCGGAGTCGCCCTCGTGGAACAGCACCTGGCCACGCCGGAGCTTGATCTCGCTCATCGCCGCGGAGAGCGCATCCGCCGCCTCGTCGTCGAGCGCACTGAACAACGGGGCTTGGCGGAGCACGTTGGCGTCCACGAATCGGCCTCCTCGGGACCATGGTCTGACGTACCGATCTGCCAGCAGCATGGCATCCACCGTCGCGGGCTCGGCACGCGGTGTACCTACGACGCGGCTGGGCGTGCCTGAACCGTAGTACCTCCGCTGTCCAGGCGCCACGTAGGCTTGCCGCCGGCCACAGCAACGATGGACCCCGGTCGCACCAGCGACGGAAGGACGCCATGGATCCGATCGAGCGATCGCCCTCCGGCCGGCCGGTGTACCGGCACCGGCCGCGGGAGCAGCGCCCGTTCGAGCCGGCGCACGGCGATCCGGGGACGATCGAGGCGGTCGAGGAGCACGTCGCCCGCCACATCGGTGCCATCGACCGGGTGTGGCACGAGGTGATCTCGGACCGGGTGCATCTGGACGTGCACGTGGTGGAGCCGACCCCGCAGCGCCCCTTCGTCACGCTGGTGACCACCGGGATGAGCGACCAGCCGATGGCGGTGCCGCAGGACGCCGGCCTGCCGTCGTACGCGGAGCTGTTGATCTGCCTGCCGCCGGACTGGCCGCGGCAGCAACAGGACCTCGCCGACGAGCGGAACTACTGGCCGATCCGGTGGCTGAAGACGCTGGCCCGGCTGCCGCACGACCACGACACCTGGCTCGGTCCGGGGCACACCGTGCCGAACGGTGACCCCGCGGAGCCGTTCGCGGACGGTACCGGCTTCTGCGCGATGCTGGTGGCGCGGCCGCTGCTGGTCGGGCCCGACGGCGTCGAGCTGACGGCGCCGGACGGCCGGCGGATCGCGCTGTACTCGCTGCTGCCGTTGTACGCCGACGAGCTCGAGCTCAAGCTGGACCGGGGTACCGACGCGTTGTACGACAGGTTCGACGAACACGGCGTCACCGAGCTGGTCGTACCCGGCCGCATGTCGGTGTGCGGCACGTAGGCTGAAAGCATGCACCAGGCCCCGGCCACGACGGCAGCCAAGCCGCCCAAGGCGATCAAGCCCCTGAAGACCGAGAACGAGACGCATACCCAGCTGGTCCGCCGGGCCCGCAAGATCGACCGCCAGCTGGCCGAGACGTACCCGGACGCGCATTGCGAGCTGGACTTCACCACCCCACTGGAGCTGCTGGTCGCCACCATCCTGTCCGCGCAGACCACGGACAAGCTGGTGAACACGGTGACGCCGACGCTGTTCGCGAAGTACCGCACCGCCGAGGACTACGCCAGTGCGGACCGCGACGAGATGGAGACGATCCTCAAGCCGACCGGCTTCTTCCGCGCCAAGACCAACAGCGTGATCAAGCTCGGCCAGGCCCTCTGCGACGACTTCGGCGGCGAGGTCCCGCCGCGGCTCACCGACCTGGTCAAGCTGCCCGGTGTGGGCCGCAAGACCGCGAACGTTGTCCTCGGCAACGCCTTCGGCATCCCCGGGATCACCGTCGACACGCACTTCGGCCGGCTGATCCGGCGGTTCGGCTGGACCGAGGAGACCGACCCGGTGAAGGCCGAGCACATCATCGGCGAGCTGTTCCCGCGCAAGGACTGGACGATGCTCAGCCACCACCTGATCTGGCACGGCCGGCGCCGCTGCCACGCGAAGAAGCCGGCCTGCGGGGCCTGCCCGGTGGCCCGCTGGTGCCCGTCGTACGGGACCGGACCGACCGACCCCGAGCTGGCCGCGAAGCTGGTCAAGGACCCGCCCACGTGATCGCAGTACGACGGCTCGCGGCCGCCGCGGGTCTGGCGACCGTTCTCGTGGCCGGCTGCGGTGTGGACGCCGGTACGTCGTCCGCCGGGTCGCCGTCGCCGCTCGCCACGCCGGCTCAGGGGGAGGCGCAGGACCGGCCGACCGGTTCAGCAACCGCGAGCGCGAACGGTGTGGTCCCGTGCGACGCCCTCGGCATCGGGTCGGCCGCGCCCGCCGCTCCCGTCGAGGGCGGGTTGCCGGACGTCACGCTGGACTGCCTGGGTGCGGGCCCGGCGGTGCGGCTGACGGACCTGCGAGGCAAGCCCGCGGTCGTGAACGTCTGGGCGCAGTGGTGCGGGCCGTGTCGCCAGGAGGCGCCGTACCTTGCGGACCTGGCCGACCGCGCGGCCGCCGCACGGGCGAAGGGCGCCGCCGACCTGCGCGTGCTCGGCATCGACTACGCGGACCCGCGACCCGAGGCGGCCATCGCGTTCGCGACCGAGCAGCACCTGGACTACCCGCACGTACGCGACCCCGACAAGCAGGTCGGGCCCGCGCTGCGGATCGTCGGCCCGCCGGCGACCGCGTTCGTGACGGCCGACGGCACCATCGCCTACCTCCACCTCGGACCGTTCACGTCGACCCAGCAGGTGCTGCAGCTGGTCAAGGACAAGCTCGGGGTGGCGCTGTGAGCCAGGAGTCGTCGTACGACGGGGAGCTGCCGGAGTGGCTGCGTCCGCTGGCGAAGGCGTCGGTGGACGTGGACCCGGAGGAGCTGTCCCGGTTCGTGCCGCCGGACGATCCTGAGCTACGGCAGTCCGCCGTACTGATCCTGCTGGCCGACGACGATGACAGCACCGGCGGGCCCGACGTACTGCTCACCGAGCGGGCCTGGACGCTGCGGTCGCACGCCGGGCAGATGTCGTTTCCGGGCGGCGGCGTGGACGCCGAGGACGGCACCGGCGACGAGGCGATCGTGAACGCGGCGCTGCGGGAGGCCGAGGAGGAGACCGGGCTGGACCCGTCCGGGGTGGACGTGTTCGCGGTCTGGCCTGCGCTGTGGGTGCCGGTCAGCAATTTCGCGGTGACGCCGGTACTGGGCTGGTGGCGGGAGCCGTCGCCAGTCGCGGTGGTGGACCCGGCCGAGGTGGCCTCGGTGCACCGGGTCGCGATCGACGCGCTCGCCGACCCGCGGAACCGGGCCCGCTGCCTGCACCCGTCCGGGTTCACCGGACCGGCGTTCATGGTGGACGGGCTGTTCGTCTGGGGCTTCACCGCCGGTCTGCTGGACAAGCTGCTCACGATGGCCGGCTGGGCCCAGGAATGGGACACCTCGGTGGTGGTGCCGCTGCCGGACAAGCTGGTCGAGGGGGCGTGGCGGAACCGGACCGAGCAGTCTCATGAGTTCCGGCGACTCACCCGGATCGAACATGACCTCGCCAGACCGGACCATGAGCCATGAGCAATCTCGACATCGCCCTGCTGGTCGTCACGGGTCTGGTCGCGATCTCGGGATTCGTGGAGGGCTTCGTGCTCGGCGCCTGCGCGACGATCGGGCTGGTGATCGGCTCGCTGATCGGCGTGTACGGCGTGCCGCGGGTGCTCGACAACTTCAACCCGAGCGTCTCGGTGTCGTTCGCCGCGCTGGTACTGGTGATCGTGCTGGCCGCCATCGGCCGGACCGTCGGCGGCCTGCTCGGGGCGAAGGCGCGGAACGGGATCTCATGGCGGCCGGTGAAGGCCGTCGACGCACTCGGCGGTGCGGTACTGGCGGCCGCGTCGGTGCTGGTGGTGGCGTGGGTGCTCGGGGTCGCGGTGAGCGGCGCGCGGATCCCGTCGGTGACCGCGGCGGTGCGGGGCTCGGAGGTGCTCGCGAAGGTCGACCAGGCGCTGCCGGACGACGCGGACCGGGCGCTGCAGGCGTTCAACGACGTGGTGAACACCGACCTGTTCCCGCGCTTCCTGGACCCGTTCGTGCCGGAGCGGATCCGGGACGTGCGGCCGCCCGACGGTACGACGAGCCGGCTGCCGGCCGTGCGTGCCGCGGCCAGCCGGGTCGCGAAGATCACCGGGGTCGCGTCCTGCTCGCGCGGCCTGGAGGGCTCCGGGTTCGTCTACGCGCCGCAGCGGGTGATGACGAACGCGCACGTGGTGGCCGGCGTGGACAACCCGACCGTCGAGATCGACGGCAAGGAGTACGAGTCGACCGTGGTCCACTACGACCCGGCGGTCGACATCGCAGTTCTGTTCGTGCCGCAGCTGTCGGTGCAGCCGCTACGGCTCGACCCCAGCGGCAGGGCGGAGGCGACCGCGGTGGTGCTCGGCTACCCGGAGAACGGCCCGTTCGACGCCGAGCCGGCCCGGATCAGGTCCGAGGAACGACTCCGCGGCCCGGACATCTACGGCGACCGCACGGTGACCCGGGAGACGTTCTCGATCTGGGCCTCGGTCCGGCCGGGCAACTCTGGCGGTCCGCTGATCTCGTCTCGCGGCACTGTGTACGGCGTAGTGTTCGCGGCCTCGGTCGAGGACGACCGCACCGGCTACGTGCTGACCGCCGACCAGGTCGCCCCCGGCGCCGCCGTCGGCGCCCTCGCGACCGAGGAAGTCTCCACCGGCCCCTGCACCTAGGGTTCCAGCCGCTCCTCTCCAGCCGGGTGCAGCCGGCCCCTCCCAGCCGCCGCGCGCCCTTCCTCCGCCTGGCAATTCGCGTGGTTAACCCTCCCAACGGTGGGTTGTCTCCGGTCGTGACCAGGGACAACCCACCTTTCGCGGAGTTAACCACGCGAATTGCCGGCAGTAGGGCGGGCGAGTCAGCGGGCGAGTCAGAGGTGCGGACGCGGGTCATCGGTGGAGAGTTGTGCGCCAGGTCATCAGGGCGCCGCGCGCAATTCGCGTGGCTAACCCCGCGAACGGTGGGTTCGCCCCGGTCATGCGCGGGGACAACCCGCACTTCACGGGGTTAACCACGCGAATTGCCGGTGGTGGGGGAGAAGGGGCGGGTCAGGGGGTGCGGAGGGTGGTGAGCCAGGACAGCAGGGTCTTGGTGAACAGGTCGGGGGTCTCCTCGTGCGGGAAGTGGCCGGCGGTGGTGAGCAGCTCGTGCCGGAACGGGCCGGTGACGAGTCCCGCGGGCGGTGGTGCGCCGGGCCGGGTGGCGGTGTCGTGGGCGCCGTCGACCTGCAGCACCGGTACGTCGACCGGGGTGCGCATCCGGGTCGCGTACCGGCGGCCGTCGGACCGGACCCGGGAGCGCACCAGCCAGCGGTGGTACTCCAGCGCGCAGTGCGGTGCCGGCCAGACCTGGAGCGCGGCCCGGTAGCGCCGGCTGGCCTCGGCGGAGGGGAAGTCGCCGGGGCCGGACCACGACCGCAGGAGCTGCTCGACCACCGCGCCGTCGCGGGCCAGCAGCCGCCGTTCGGGAAGGATCGGCAGCTGGTACAGGCCGACCTGCGCGATGGTGCCGAGCCGGTGACCGGTGGGCCGCATCAGCTCCAGCGGGTGCGGCGCGGCGACGGCCGCCACCCCGCGGACCTGGCGGGACGCCAGCACCGCCGTGGACCAGGCCACGAACCCGCCCCAGCCGTGCCCTACCAGTACCGCCGAGGTCTCGCCGAGCGACCGGACCACCCCGGACACGTCCGCTGCGGCGGTGAACGGGTCGTACCCGCGCGGCGTCTTGTCGCTCGCGCCGTACCCGCGCAGGTCCATCGCGACCGCCCGCCAGCCGGCCGCGGCGACGACCGGTAGCTGGTCGCGCCAGGCCCACCAGAACTCCGGGAAGCCGTGCAGGAAAAGCACCATCGGGTCGCCCTCTGCGCCGCACCCCGCGACGTGGAACCTCGAACCGTTCGCGGACACCAGCGCGTGCGACCACGGACCCGCGACGAGCAGGTCCGACACTCCCGCCGGGCTCAACCCCGCCCGATCGCCTTCAGGGTCTCGACCGACTCCTTCGAGGTCTCGATCGCGCGCTCCGGGCCCTTCGCCTTCTTCATCTGACGGACCCCGACCAGCACCAGGATCGCTGCGATCAGCAGGTACACACCGGCGATGATCAGGAACGCGATCGCCGGGTCCAGCCCGGCCGCGACCAGGCCGTACCCGGCAGCGATGGACAGCAGGACGATCGAGAGCAGCACGAGGAAGACGGCAGCGCCGAACATGCCCGCCCCGACACCGACCGCCTGCGCGCTGGCCTTGAGCTCGGCCTGGGCGAGCTTGATCTCGCTGCGGACCAGGGCGGACAGGTCCCGGCTCGCGTTCGCCACCAGCTGACCGACGGTCGGCTCACTACCGTTCTGCCCGACAGACATGGCGTTCCTTCCCGCAGGGTGGTCCGTGCTGCCGAGACTACCGGCACGTACGCCGTCAGTCGCGCGGCAGCGCGGACCTAACCTTCACCCTCGGCATCCGGTCCGGCATCCTCGGCGTACGAGCGGTTGCGGCGGAACAGCAGGCCGGCGGCGATGAGTGCTGAGAGCAACGACCCGGCCAGTACCGCGGCCTTGGCCAGGTCGACCTTCTCGGCGCCGAAGGCGAGCTGCGCGATCAGCAACGACACGGTGAAGCCGATACCGGCCAGCACCGATACCGCGGCGACGTCCCGCCAGGCAAGGTCGGCGTTGAGCTGCGCCCGGGTGAACCGCGCGGTGAGCCAGGCCCCGCCGAAGACACCGGCGAACTTGCCGACCAGCAGGCCCGCGACGATGCCGAGGGCAACGGGCTCGCGGAACAGGTCAGCCAGCACGTCGCCGCCGACGGTGACACCGGCCGCGAAGAGCGCGAAGAACGGCACCGCGACCGCGGCGGACAGCGGCCGCAGCCGGTGCTCGAGTCGCTCGGCCGGCGAGTGCTCCTCACCTTCGTCCGGCCGCACCCGCGTGACCAGCCCGAGCAGCACCCCGGCGATGGTGGCGTGGATCCCGGACTCGTGCATGAACCACCAGGCGCCGACTGCGATCGGAACGTACAGCAGCGGGCTGCGGATCCGGCGCCGCTGCAGCAGCCAGAACGCCGCGACCAGGGCGAGCGACACCAGCAGCGGGATGAAGTGCGGCCGCTCGGAGAAGAACGTCGCGATCACCAGGATCGCGCCGAAGTCGTCGACCACCGCCAGTGTGAGCAGGAAGGCTCGCAGCGCTGCCGGCAGGGACGAGCCCACGATCGCGAGCACGGCCAGCGCGAACGCGATGTCGGTAGCGGTAGGCACCGCCCACCCCTGCAGATCGCCGCCGTCCGCGGACAGGTTGACCGCCAGGTAGACCAGTGCCGGCATCATCATCCCGGCCAGCGCGGCGACCACCGGCACCACGGCCTCGCCAATCCGTGACAGCGAGCCGACGACCAGCTCGCGCTTCAGCTCCAGCCCGGCCAGGTAGAAGAACAGTGTCAGCGCGCCGTCCGCCGCCCAGGCCTCGACCGTCAGCGGGCCGATCTCGAGGTGCCGCAGCTCCTCGTAGGCGTCGTGCCAGGGCGAGTTGGCCCAGACCAGCGCGACGATCGCGGCGGCGAGCAGCAGCATCCCGCCGGTGGTCTCGGCGCGCAGGGTGTCGGCGAGGAAGGCGCGTTCGGCGGCGAGCACGCGGGGGAACACGCGACGAGCGCGGCGGGTGGGGGCAGGCGTACCGGTCATGGTCAAGGCCCTCGTGATCGGGGTCGTCGGTCGTCGCACTGCCGACCAGACTTCCCGGCGCACCTGTTGTGACCCGCGAGCTGTCGCCGTGACGACACCCGCGGTTCTCACGGGATTCTAACAATGCGGCATGATGGGCCGCGGCGCGCCGGGAAGTCTGGTCGGCACAGCCCACCGCCGGTGGGCTCGTTCGGATGACCCGAGGAGCCGCTGTGTCACTCGTTCCCTTGTTTCGTGAGGACCTCGTGAAAGAGCGGCACCCGGCGCGGCCGCGCGGCGTAGGCTGCGACCGTGCGTGCTGCGGAGATGGCCGAGGAATTCCCGGTGGTCAGCGCCGATGCCGAGGCGCTGGAGGCCGCACGGCTGCTGGCGACGCAGCGGTTGCCCGGACTCATCGTCACCGACGAACGCGGCAAGCCGTGCGCGATCCTGCCGGCCTCCCAGGTGGTCAAGTTCCTGGTCCCCGGCTACGTACAGGACGACCCGTCGCTGGCCAGGGTGGTGGACGAGACGCTGGCCGACCGGGTCGCGGACAAGCTCACCGGTACGACGGTGCGCAAGCTGCTGCCGGAGCGGCCGCCGGAGCTGCCGGTTGTGAAGGCGGACGACACCATGCTCGAGGTCGCGGCACTGATGGCGCGGCTGCGCAGCCCGCTGGTGGCGGTCGTGGACGGCGACCGGATCGTCGGCGCGATCGCCGCGTCCCGGCTGCTCGAGCTCGCGATGCAGCCGCACTGACCTCGCGCCCCGGGGACCGGCGATGACGGTCGTCGCGGTCCTGGTGTTCGTCGCGGCGTACGTGCTGATCGCGACCGAGTGGGTGCACCGGCTGCTCGCGGTGCTCGGCGGCGCGGCGATCCTGCTGGCGCTGGGGGTGACCGACGCCGAGCACGCGTTCTACTCGCACGACACCGGCATCGACTGGGACGTCATCTTCCTGCTGCTCGGCATGATGATTATCGTCGGCGTGCTGCGCCGTACCGGCGTCTTCGAGTACATCGCGATCTGGGCGGCGAAGCGCGCCAAGGGCTCACCGCTGCGCGTGATGGTGCTGCTGACCGTGATCACCGCGGTCGCGTCGGCATTCCTGGACAACGTCACCACGGTGCTGCTGGTCGCGCCGGTCACGTTGCTTGTCTGCGAGCGGCTTGACGTGAACCCGGTGCCGTTCCTGCTGGCCGAGGTGTTCGCATCGAACATCGGCGGCGCCTCGACGCTGATCGGCGACCCGCCGAACATCATCATCGCGAGCCGCTCGGGCCTGTCTTTCAACGACTTCCTGCTGAACATGGCGCCGATCATCGTCATCGTGATGGTCGTCTTCATCCTGATCCTGCCGCGGCTGTTCAAGGGCTCGTTCGAGGTCGACCCGACCCGGGTCGAGCGAGTACTGGGGCTGAACGAGCGAGAGGCGATAGAGGACCGCGGCCTGCTGCTCAAGTGCGCCGCGGTGCTGCTCCTGGTGTTCGCCGGCTTCACGACGCACACGATCACGCACATCGAGCCGTCGGTGATCGCCCTGCTCGGCGCCGGACTGCTGGTGCTGCTCTCGCGGTTGGAGCCGCGTGACTACATGCCGAGCGTGGAGTGGCAGACGCTGCTGTTCTTCGCCGGGCTGTTCGTGATGGTCGGTGCGCTGGTCAAGACCGGGGTGATCGAGAGGCTGGCGAGCTGGGCCGCGGACGCCACCGGCGGCGCGGCGCTGCCGGCGGCGATGCTCATCCTGGTCGTCTCCGCGGTGCTCTCCGCGGTGATCGACAACATCCCGTACGTCGCCACGATGAGCCCGCTGGTCGAGACGATGACCACGCAGATCCCTGACCAGGCACAGGCGGAGGCGCTGTGGTGGGCGCTGGCCCTCGGCGCCGACCTCGGTGGTAACGCGACCGCGATCGGGGCCAGCGCGAACGTGGTCGTGCTCGGCATTGCGATGCGCGCCGGATCCCCGATCAGCTTCTGGGAGTTCACCCGCAAGGGCCTGGTCGTCACCGCGGTAACGATCGCCGTCGTCGCGCCGTACCTCTGGCTGCGCTACTTCGTGCTGGCCTGAGCGGTCAGCCGCCGGCGGCGTCGTGCTCGGCGCGGATCACGGCGAGCACGGCGTTGATCAGGGCCAGGTGGGTGAAGGCCTGCGGGAAGTTGCCCAGGTGCCGGCCGCTCCTGGCGTCGATCTCCTCGGCGTACAGCTCCAGCGGGCTCGCGCAGGACAGCAGTTTCTCGCACAGCGCCCGGGCCCGGTGCAGCTCGCCGATCGCGACGAACGCGGAGACCAGCCAGAACGAGCAGATCGTGAACGTGCCCTCCTCGCCGACCAGCCCGTCCTCGGTGGCGTCCACCCGGTAGCGCAGCACCAGGTCGTCCTCGGTGAGCTCCTCGGCGATCGTCATCACCGTGTTGCGGACCCGCGGGTCGCTCGGCGGCAGGAACCCGAGCAGCGGGATCAGCAGCACCGAGGCGTCCAGCGCCTTGGTCTCGTAGTGCTGCACGAACACGCCCCGTTCGTCGACCGCGTGCTCGAGCACGTCGGCGCGGATCTCCTCGGCGGCGCGCTTCCACTCCGCCGCGAGCTTCTCCTCACCACGCCCGGCGGCGATCCGGGCGCCGGCGTCGGCCGCCATCCAGCACGCGACCTTCGACGAGGTGAAGTGCTGCGGCTCCGAGCGCACCTCCCAGAGGCCCTGGTCGGGTTCGCGCCAGTGCTCGAGCGCGTGCCTGACCTGGGTCTGGACGATTCGCCACAGCCGGTCGTCGACCCGGTGCCGGCTCCCGGTGTAGAGCGCGACCGAGGCGACCACGGCGCCCCAGACGTCGTGCTGCTTCTGCTCGTACGCCGCGTTGCCGATACGGACCGGCCGCGAGTTCTCGTACCCGGACAGATGCTCCAGCACCTGTTCGGTCAGCACCCGCTCGCCATCGACGCCGTACATGATCTGCAGCTCGGCGCCCTCGGACTCCGCCACGTCGGCGACGAAGTTGAAGAAGTCGCCGGCCTCCCAGTCGAACCCGAGCGCGAACAGTGCCCACAGCGTGAACGTGGTGTCCCGAATCCAGGTGTAGCGGTAGTCCCAGTTCCGCACCCCGCCCGGCGTCTCCGGCAGGGAGGTGGTCGCGGCCGCGACGACCGCACCGCTGGGCGCGAACGTCAGGCCCTTCAGCGTGAGCGCGCTGCGCTGCAGGTAGCTGCGCCAGGGGTGGTCCGGGAACCGGCCGCGGTCCAGCCAGTGCTGCCAGTGGTGGGCGGTCCAGCGCAGCCGCTGGTCCGCCTCCTCGATCGTGCGGGGCGCCGAGTGCTCGCTCCAGGACAGCGCGACGAACCGGCTCTCGCCCGCCTTCAACAGGGTCCGTGCGGTCGCCTGCGAGCCCTCGAACCCCACGTTCAGGTCCGTGGTCAGGCGCAGCTCCCGCTCCACGCCCGGCGCGGACGCGATCGCCTCGTGGTAGTCGTCGCCGGCGTACTCCCAGTCGGCATGCAGCCGCCCGTAGTCGAAGATCGGCCGGCAGTCCATCCGGACCTGGATCTCGCCGTTCACGCACCGGACCCGGCGCAGCAGCACGTGGTCGGCGTCGTAGTCGGTCGGTGCCCGCCGGTGCGTCTTGGACCGCTCGGTCTCGTGGTGCCACGGCCCCATCAGCAGCGCGTCGGTGACCACCAGCCAGCCGCCCGGCGTCCACCAGCTCGTCTCCAGGACCAGCGTGCCCGGGATGTACCGCCGGGCCGACGGTACGTCGACGCCTGCGGGCGCGATCTGGAACGTGCCGGCGTCGCGGTCCAGAATCGCCCCGAATACGCTCGGCGAGTCGATCCGCGGCAGGCACAGCCACTCCACCGCACCGTCCGGCGCGACCAGGGCCGTCGTCTCACAGTCGGACAGGAACCCGTAGTCCCCGATCGGCGGGAACTGGTTGCGGTTCGTCGTCAGCGCCCCGTCCATCCTCACAGTCTGTCGTGTGTACCGCCCGATGCCCAACCGGGTGCGGTGCTACCAGTGCTACGGGTGCATGGCGGCGACCCCGAGCGCGAAGGCGGCACCGGCCAGCACCAGCATCGCGCCGGCCAGGACCCGGAGCTGGCGCTGCAGTGCCGGCCGCTCCGCGGCGGTGGCGAAGACCCGGCGCGGCCAGTGCCGCCAGGAGACGTACCAGAAGATGCCGGTGGCAACGAGGAGCAGGATGCCTTTGAGGACGTGGAGCCACAGCGATCTGTCGACAACCGCCAGCAGTACGACGCCGGTGGCCGCGATCGCTGCGACCAGGCCGACCACCTTCCACCGGTTGCCGGAGGCAATCACCGCGGTGAGCGCCTCGTGGGACTCCTCGTCGGCGCCGAAGAACCGGGCCAGCTTCGGCTGCACCACGAACAGTGAGTAGGCCATCCCGCCCACCCAGGCGGCGGCCAGGCCCGCGTGCACGATCGCCAGCACCGCAGTCATCACCGCAGTCATCACCGCACCGTAACGGACCTGGATGCAGCAGATCGGGCAGACTGGCGCGTCGTCAGGGTATGAAGCTCGCACCGGAGGCAGTCGTGGAGCCGGTCTCGTTCGACGAGCTGGTGGCGTCGAGCGGGCGTCGCCTGCTCAGACTGGCGCTGATGCTCTCGGGCAACCTGCACACGGCCGAGGACCTGCTCCAGACCGTGCTCGCCCGGGCGTACCGGCACTGGGACCGAGTGGCCGCCGCGGACCGGCCGGAGGCGTACCTGCGCCGGATGGTGGTCAACGAGTTCCTCAGCTGGCGTCGTCGGCTGACCAGCCAGGAGGTCCCGGTCGCCGAGCTGCTCGACACGGCAGGCGACGACGATTCCAGCGCCCGGCAGGCCCAGCGGGACGCGATGTGGCGGCTGCTGGCGCGGCTGCCGAAGCAGCAGCGGGCGGTGCTCGTGCTGCGCTACTACGAGGACCTGCCGGACCCCGAGATCGCCGCCGTGCTCGGCTGCTCGGCCAGCACCGTCCGCTCGAACGCCGCACGCGCTCTCGCGAAGCTGCGCACCGGCACACCCGGACTCGACCAGGAGGCTTTGCCATGACCAGGACGGACGACGAGCTGGAGCGGCTGCTGCGCGAGACCTTCGCCGACGCCGAGCGTCAGGTCACCGAGGACCACCCGCTGCCGGCGACCCCCGGCCGGCCGCGCCAGGCCCGCTGGTTGGTGCTGGCTGCGGCCGCCGCGGTCGCCGCCGTACCCATCGGGGTCACCGCCGTCCGCGGCCTCGGGGAGGCACCGGTCTCGGGAGGACCGTCGGTCACGGTGACGTCGAGCCAGGCGAACAGCCAGGTCACCGGGGACGCGCAGATCTACGCCGCGGTGGTCAAGGAGATCACCAAGCTGGATCGCCCTGACGGCGGCTGGCCGGTGCTCTTCGTGCTGGACGCGCCGCGGGTGATGGACGCCCACGGCACCTTCACCGACGAGCGGCTGACCCCGCTCACACCGGCTGTCCGCGTCGGCATCGAGGAGGGTCTCGGCGGCTCGGCTCCGGTCCGCTGGATCCGCGACCGCAGCGAGGGTACGCACGAGGACCCGAGCTGCCCGACAGCGCTGCAGGGCGGCGTGATCGTCACCGTCGGCGAGATCCGGACGGTGGGCGACCACCTCGAGGTTCGCGCCGGTTCGTGGCTGGCCTGCCAGGCCGCGCACTGGGACACCTACAAGCTGGAGCGCGCCGGCGGCGCCGGCTGGAAGATCACCGGCTCCGTCGGCCCTCAGGTGATCAGCTAGTCCTCATCGCGGCCCTTGCCGGACTCCAGGTCCTTCTTGATCAGGTCCATCACCGAGGAGTCCGCGAGGGTGGTGACGTCGCCGACCTCGCGCTTCTCAGCGACGTCGCGCAGCAGCCGGCGCATGATCTTGCCGGACCTGGTCTTCGGCAGCTCCGGCACGACCATGATCGTGCGCGGCTTCGCGATCGGGCCGATCTCCTTGGCCACATGGTCGCGCAGCTCCTTGACCACGTCCGGGCCGCCGTCGCCCGCCTCGGCCCGCAGGATCACGAACGCCGCGATCGCCTGGCCGGTGGTCGGGTCGGTGGCGCCGACGACCGCCGCCTCCGCGACCTTCGGGTGCGACACCAGCGCGGACTCGATCTCTGTGGTGGACATCCGGTGCCCGGACACGTTCATCACGTCGTCGACCCGGCCGAGTAGCCACAGGTCGCCGTCCTCGTCCTTCTTGGCGCCGTCACCCGCGAAGTACACGTCCTTCCAGCGCGACCAGTACGTCTCGATGAAGCGCTGGTCGTCGCCCCACAGTGTGCGCAGCATCGCCGGCCACGGCCTGGTCAGCACCAGGTAGCCGCCGGACCCGTTCGGCACTGGGTTCCCGTCGTCGTCGACCACGTCCGCGAACACGCCGGGCAGTGGCTTCATCGCCGCACCGGGCTTGCCGGCCGTCACACCGGGCAGCGGCGAGATCATCTGCATCCCGGTCTCGGTCTGCCACCAGGTGTCCACCACCGGCGCCTTGCCGCCGCCGATGTTCTCCCGGTACCAGACGTAGGCCTCCGGATTGATCGGCTCGCCGACCGACCCGATCACCCGCAGCGTGGAGAGGTCGAACCTGGCCGGGAACTCGTCGCCCCACTTCATGAAGGTGCGGATCGCGGTCGGCGCGCAGTACAGGATCGAGACCTTGTACTTCTGCACGATCTCCCACCAGCGGCCCTTATGGGGCGTGTCCGGCGTACCTTCGTACATCACCGAGGTGGCACCGTTCGCGAGCGGGCCGTACACGATGTAGCTGTGCCCGGTGACCCAGCCGATGTCGGCCGCGGTCCAGAAGATGTCGTCGTCCTTGAGGTCGAAGACAGCCCAGTGCGTGTACGAGGTACCGACCATGTAGCCGCCGGTTGTGTGCAGGATCCCCTTCGGCTTGCCCGTCGTACCCGATGTGTACATCACGTACAGCGGGTGCTCGGCGGAGAAGGCCTGCGGGGTGTGCTCGGCCGACTGCCGCTCGACCACGTCGTCCCACCACAGGTCCCGGCCCTCGGTCATCTCGGTGTCCTGGCCGGTGCGCCGGACCACTACGACGTTGCGCACTCCCGGGCACTCGGCGACCGCGGTGTCGACGGCCGGCTTCAGCGCCGCCGGTGCGCCCCGGCGGTAGCCGCCGTCCGCGGTGATCACCGCGCGTGCGTCGCAGTCGATGATCCTGTCCTTCAGGGCCTCGCTGGAGAAGCCGCCGAACACGACCGTGTGCGGCGCGCCGATCCGGGCGCAGGCCAGCATCGCGATCACGGTCTCCGGGATCATCGGCATGTAGATCGCGACCCGGTCACCGGTGTTCACGCCGAGCTCGGTCAGCGCGTTCGCGGCCTTCGAGACCTCGTCCTTGAGCTCTGCGTAGGTGATCTCGCGGGTGTCGCCCGGCTCGCCCTCGAAGTAGAACGCGACCCGGTCGCCGCGGCCGTTCTCGACGTGCCGGTCCACGCAGTTGTACGCCGCGTTCAGGGTGCCGTCCGCGAACCACCTCGCGAACGGTGGTTTGCTCCAGTCCAGCGTCTCGGTCGGCTCCTCCGCCCAGCTGATCCGCCTCGCCTGCTCGGCCCAGAACGCCTCCGGGTCGGCGGCGGCCGCGTCGTACGCGTCGGCCTTGACGTTCGCGTTCGCGGCGAGGTCGGCCGGCGGCTCGAAGCGCCGGTTCTCCTGGAGCAGGTTGGACAGTGCCTCGTTCGAGCGGGACTCGGTCACAGCAGAGCTCCTTGTTCGCGTATTCGGCTCACGATCGGCTTCAGCCGCCATTCTTACCAAGCGACCGCCGAACGGCTACCCGGCCGAAAGTACCCGAGCCGCCGGGGAACCCGGTGGGCCACCCGCACATCGAACGACTCGTGCCCACAGCCACCGAGTATCACCTGGCCGCCCACCCGACGTACGCCAAGCCCCTCTGGGTGCAGCCCGCCGAGGACGAGGTACCGCCTCCCACCTACCCGGCCCACCCGGCCTGGGCGCCGGGCTACTTCCTCGGTGACGCCGAGCGCCGGCCGTCCCGCCGGGCAAAGCGCCGGGTGCACCGCCGGGAACGCCGGGTCGCCCGCCGCCGCGGCCACTGAGCCGATCGAGCCTCAGAGCCCGGCGGCCCAGCGGTTCTAGCGGTTCTAGCGGCGTACCCGGCCCGGCAGCAGCAGCGCGAGCGCCGCGCCGACGGCGACGACCACCGCGCCGACCGATACCGCAGGCACCAGCCCGTCGACGTAGCTGTCCGGGCTGCCGTACGACCCGTAGGACGCGAACACCGACGCCAGCACCGCGACGCCCATCGCCACGCCGACCTCGCGGATCGTGTTGTTGGTGCCGGACGCGACGCCCTGGTCGGTACGCGACGCGCTCGCCATCACGACGGTCGAGGACGGGGCGAAGGTGAGGCCCATCCCGACACCTGCCAGTACGAACGGCGCCACGTACGCGCTGTACCCGACCTCAGGCGTGGTGACGATCGCGATCCAGGCCAGCGCGGTGGCGAGCAGGGCCTGGCCGGTGACGATCAGCGTGCGAGCACCGACGCGGTCCACGATCAGGCCGGCGATCGGAGCGACCACCATCGGCGCCATGGTCCACGGCATCGTGCGGATCCCGGCCTGCAGCGGCGAGTAGCCCTGCACCACCTGGAAGAACTGCGCCAGCAGGAAGACCGAACCGAACACGCCGACCGCGAAGGTGAACGCGGTCACGTTGACCACGCTGAACGCGCGGGAGCCGAACAGACGTAGCGGCAGCATCGGCGCCGAGGTGCGGCGCTCCCAGGCGACGAAGCCGACCAGTAGGGCCGCGCCGCCGACAAGCGTGGTCAGCACCACGGGCGAGGTCCAGCCGTCGTCAGCACCGTGGATCACGCCCCACACCACCGACAGCACTCCGGCGGCAGAAAGCACCAGGCCGAGCGGGTCGAGCCGGCGGCTGCCGCCGCGGGACTCGGACAGTACGCGGGCCGCGAACGGCAGCACCAGCAGGCCGATCGGCACGTTCAGCCAGAAGATCCACTGCCAGTTCAGCCCATCCACCACGGCCCCGCCGACGACCGGTCCGACTGCGACGCCGAGACCGGAGATCCCGCCCCAGATCCCGATCGCGGCATTGCGCAGCCGGTCCGGGACCGCGGCGGCCAGCAGGGTCAGCGAGAGCGGCATCACCGCGGCGGCGCCGACGCCCTGGAGCGCCCGGGTGGCGGTCAGCATCCACGGCTCGGTGGCCAGTGCGGCCGCGGCGGAGGCGGCGGTGAACAGCGCGATGCCGGCCAGGAACATCCGCCGGCGGCCCAGCCGGTCACCGATCGCCGACGCGGTCAGGAGCAGGGTCGCGAACGAGAGCGTGTACGCGTTCACGAACCACTGCAGGTCGGTCAGCGAGGCGTTCAGCTCAGCCCTGATCACCGGCAGAGCGTTGGTCACGACCAGGTTGTCCAGCGTGACCATGAAGGTCGGGATCCCGACCACGGCGAGGATGGCGGCCAGTGGCGGCCGGGACCGCG
>DASRHY010000210.1:0-9772 GCA_035650275.1 Kribbellaceae bacterium
GGTCGCCCAGCGTGCGAACCTGCTCCGCCGGCAGCACGATCCCGCGAGACGCCAGGAAGGCCCGCACGCCGTCGTAGCGGGGCTTGCCGTCGACGTAGCGGCGGTAGTCCTCGTCGGTGAAGGGACGCAGGTCCTCGCCGGCGCGGGCGGGCCTTGTCGGCAGGTACTCGTCGAAGAGGCGCCGCCAGGCGCGAGCATGCACCGCGGCCGTGTCGGTGATGACGCCGTCGAGGTCGAACACCACCGCGTCGAACTCGTCCGCGTCGATCAAGTTCCCCATCGCGGCCTCACCACGCGCGGATCCGCCGGCCGGTGATGTTCTCCGGCTCGACCGCGACGTACAGGTCACGTGCACCGCCGGCCCACGCGACCGAACCGTCCGCGAGGTGGGCGAGCACGGTCGCCGGGGCGGTCCGGAACACCACCCGCCCGTCGTGCACGGCGTAGTTCACCGGCAGGACGACGAGCTGGTCGCCACTGGTCATCGCGATCCGCCCGACGCCACCCGGCTCGAGCAGCCGCAGGCACTCTTCGGGTTCCATCGGCTCCAGCAAAGGATCGAGCGCGGCCCGTCCGCCGCCGGACGGCCGCTCGGGTTGGCTGCCCAGCAGGTCCGAGACAGTCAGTTCCAGGGCGCCCGCGAGCCGGACCAGGGCGCCGCCGGTCGGCGCCGTCGGCCGACGCTCGAGCAGTTCGACGAACGCCGGATCCATCCGGGCTCGTTCCGCGACCGGTTCGACGCTCAGACCGAGCGCTTCGCGGCGCCGGCGTACCCGTCGCGCGAGGTCGCCCGGCGTCGCACCCGCTGCGCCGCTCCGCGGTTCGGCCGCGCAAGGTCCGGTGTTCATGCCGACCCCCTCGATGTCGTCGGCGAAAGCAGTCTTCGATTCCATGCAACACCCCGCGGGCGGTCCGCGTCAGGGCTGGACGCCAGGTGTACGACGGGCCGTTCGGCCCGAGCGAGGCGAAGGTCAGCCGCGCGACTCACTCCTGACGACAAACCAGGTGAACAAGGTGGCCGCGGCCGCCGTGGCGGCAAGCAGCAGGAAGCCGACCGTGTAGTCGCCGGTGGCGCTGCGCACCGCACCCATCACCAGTGGCGGGAAGAAGCCGCCCAGACCGCCCGCGGCGCCGACGATCCCGGTGGTCGCGCCGACCTTCTCAGGCGGAACCCGGCGCGCGACCAGGGCGAAGCAGGCGCCGGCCGCGGCCCCCAGCACGGCCGCCAGGCCGAGGAACGCGATGGTCCCGATCGGGACCAGCGCCAGCTCCAGCGCGGCCACCACAGCGAGTCCGGTTGCGATCGCGAAGCACGCGGTGAGCACCGGAACCGGGTGCAGCCGGTCGGACAGCCAGCCACCGACGGGCCGCATCAGCACGGCGATCACGACGAAACCGGCGGTCCGGTAGGCGGCGTCGGACTGCGACAGGTCGTAGGCGTTTTTGAGGTAGGAGGGCAGGTAGACGCTGAAGGCAACGAAGCCGCCGAAGCCGACGGCGTACAGGAAGGACAGCTGAAGTGTCACCCGCTGCCGTGCGACGCGCCAGGCGCGGCCGACGAGGCCGCGTGGCGAGGTGCGCAGCCACCCGGTGGCCGGTGTCAGCATCCAGGCCGAGACCGCGCCGAGTATGACCAACAGCGCGGCGACCAGGAGGAACGGCGCCGCCTCTCCCCACGCGTCCGTGATCGGCACCGTCGTGAACGCCGAGATCGCCGTGCCGCCCATACCGGCGCCGAAGATGCCGATCGCGGTTCCCCGGCGGGACGGCGTGAACCACGAGTTCACGTGCGGAACCCCGACCGCGAACGACGTACCGGCCAGGCCGAGGAAGAAACCGCCGGCCAGTAGGGCCGGCAGGCTGTCCGCGACCAGTCCGATGTACAGCACCGGGAGCACGGTGAGCACCGCGATCGCGGGCATCATCCGGCGGGCGCCGAGCGCATCGGTCAGCGCCCCGGCCGGGATCCGGCCGAGCGAGCCGACCAGCACCGGCGTCGCCACGAGCAGCGCCTGCTCGAACGAGGTCAGCCCCAGCTGCTCGGCATACCGGGCGCCCAGCGGGCTGATCAGCGCCCAGGCCCAGAATGTGAGCAGGAAGCCGGTGGTCGCCACCGCGAGCTGGATCGCGGGCGTCGCGAAGCGCCTCTCCGCCATCACGGTCCCCTCCGCCACTGTCCTCACTGCACGCTGCCCATTCTGCTCCGATCCATTCCCGGTCCTCGACATTAGGCGCGCGACGCTCCGCCGGGCTGCGGCCACAGGACCCGGACCGCCCCGGACTTCTGTACCGGGATTCAGGGGCCTTTGGCCTGACCTCGGGAGGGACCCGCCCGGGTCCCTTGACGGAAGGTGCCGACTCCGGTTCCGATGGAACACGCTTCCCGGAGGGGTAGGTGCGATGGCCGACGACAGGCGGGCCGCAGGTCTCGACGGCACGGCGACGGATGCACTGCTGCGGCTGGGCCGCTTCTTCAGCCGTGCCGAGGTATCCGGCGACAACCGCACGGTGCACCGGCGTGGCGGCCGGGACGGTGATGTGTTCTACCGGGACCGGTGGAGCTACGACAAGGTGGTCAGGTCGACGCACGGCGTCAACTGCACCGGCTCGTGCTCGTGGAAGGTGTACGTCAAGGACGGCATCATCACCTGGGAGTCGCAGCAGACCGACTACCCGTCGGTGGGCGCGGACCGGCCCGAGTACGAGCCGCGCGGCTGCCCGCGGGGCGCGGCGTTCTCCTGGTACACCTACTCCCCCACGCGGGTGCGCTATCCGTACGCTCGCGGCGTGCTGGTCGAGATGTACCGCGAGGCGAAGCAGCGCCTCGGCGATCCGGTCGCCGCCTGGGCTGACGTCGTCGGAGATCCGGTGCGCAGGAGCCGCTACCACCAGGCCCGCGGCAAGGGCGGCCTGGTGCGGATCGGCTGGGCGGAAGCGGCCGAGATGATCGCCGCCGCGCACGTGCACACGATCAAGGCACACGGTCCGGACCGGATCGCGGGGTTCTCCCCGATCCCGGCGATGTCGATGGTGTCGCACGCGGTCGGCGCCCGGTTCGTCGAGCTGGTCGGCGGCTGCATGACGTCGTTCTACGACTGGTACGCCGACCTGCCGGTGGCCTCGCCGCAGGTGTTCGGCGACCAGACCGACGTGCCCGAGTCGGGCGACTGGTGGGACGCGTCGTACCTGCTGATGTGGGGCTCGAACGTCCCGGTGACCCGGACACCCGACGCGCACTGGATGGCGGAGGTGCGGTACCGCGGCACCAAGGTGGTCGTCGTGTCGCCCGACTATGCGGACAACACCAAGTTCGCGGACGAGTGGCTGCCGGCACAGCCCGGTACCGACGGCGCGCTCGCGATGGCGATGGGTCACGTGATCCTCAGCGAGTTCTTCGTCAAGCGCCGGGTGCCGTTCTTCGTCGACTACGTCCGCAAGTACACCGACCTGCCCTTCCTGGTCACCCTGCAGGAGCGGGACGGTGCGTTCGTGCCGGGCAAGTTCCTTACCGCGGCCGATCTCGGCGACGAGTCCGAGGGCGCGGAGTGGAAGACCATGCTGCTGGACAGCCGGACCGGGAAACCTGTCGCACCCAACGGCTCGATGGGATTCCGCTACACCGACTCCGGCGTCGGCCACTGGAACCTGGACCTCGGCGAGATCTCGCCCAAGCTCACCCTGCAGGGAGCGCAGGGCGTCGAGGTGCTGCTGCCCCGCTTCGACGAGCCCTCGGGCGCGAGCACCCTGCGACGCGGTGTGCCGGCGCTCCAGTGGGACGGCCATCTGGTGACGACTGTCTTCGACCTGATGCTGGCCCAGTACGGCGTCCGGCGCGACGACCTGCCGGGCGACTGGCCGACCGGGTACGACGATGCCGAGACGCCGTACACGCCGGCCTGGCAGCAGCAGATCACCTCGGTGCCGGCGGCAACGGTCACCCGCATCGCCCGGGAGTTCGCCGCGAACGCCGAGGAGTCCGGCGGCCGGTCGATGATCATCATGGGCGCCGGGGTGTGCCAGTGGTTCCACGGCGACGCGACGTACCGGGCCATCCTGACGACGCTGATGCTGACCGGCTGCATGGGCCGCAACGGCGGCGGCTGGGCGCACTACGTCGGTCAGGAGAAGTGCCGTCCGATCACCGGCTGGGCCACGCTCGCGATGGGGCTGGACTGGGTCCGGCCGCCGCGGCAGATGATCGGCACCGCGTTCTGGTACACCCACACCGACCAGTGGCGCTACGACGGCTACCAGGCCGACGAGCTCGCGTCGCCGCTGGCGACCGGCCAGCTCAGCGGGATGCACACCGCGGACGTGGTGGCGCAGTCGGCCCGGCTGGGCTGGATGCCGTCGTACCCGCAGTTCGACCGCAGCCCGCTCGACCTGGTCGAGGAAGCCGATGCCGCGGGCAACGACCCCGTCGAGCACGTGGTCCGCGGGCTGCGTGACGGCAGCGTGCGCTTCGCCTGCGAGGACCCGGACGCGCCGCAGAACTGGCCACGGGTGCTGACCGTCTGGCGGGCGAACCTGCTCGGCTCGTCGAGCAAGGGCAACGAGTACTTCCTCAAGCACCTGCTCGGCACCGACTCCAACCTGCGCGCCACCGAGACACCGCCGGACAAGCGGCCGCGGGACGTGACCTGGCATGACGAGGCACCGGAGGGAAAGCTCGACCTGCTGCTGTCGATGGACTTCCGGATGACCTCCACCACGCTGCTGTCCGACATCGTGCTGCCGGCGGCGACCTGGTACGAGAAGCACGACCTGTCCAGTACCGATATGCACCCGTTCGTGCACGCGTTCAACCCGGCGGTGGACCCGCCGTGGGAGACGAGGACCGACTTCGACGCCTTCCACACCATCGCCCGGGCCTTCAGTGACCTGGCCCGCGACCACCTCGGCGTACGGCGCGACCTGGTCGCCACCGCCCTGCAGCACGACACCCCGGGCGAGACCGCACAACCCGGCGGTGTGGTGCGGGACTGGCGGCACGACGACGTCGACCCCGTGCCGGGGAAGACCATGTGGGGTCTCAGCGTGGTCGAGCGCGACTACGGTGCGGTAGCGGACCAGCTCGCCGCCCTCGGGCCGCTGGTCGACCGGCTGGGCGTGACGACCAAGGCGGTGACCGTCTTCCCGCATGCCGAGCTCGACGACCTCGCCCACCGCAACGGCGTGATGTCCGGCGGCGTGGCCGGCGGCCGGCCGGCGCTCGACACGGACAAGAAGATGGCCGAGGCGATCCTCGCGCTGTCCGGCACCACCAACGGCCGGTTGGCGGTGGAGGGTTTCAAGGTGCTCGAGCGCCGGGTCGGGCAGCCGCTGGCCGCGCTCGCCGAGGGCAGCGAGGAGCGCCGGATCGTGTTCGCCGACACCCAGGCGCGCCCGGTACCGGTGATCACCAGCCCGGAGTGGTCCGGCAGCGAGACCGGTGGGCGGCGGTACGCGCCGTTCACAGTGAACGTCGAGCACCTCAAACCGTGGCACACACTCACCGGGCGGATGCACTTCTTCCTCGACCACGACTGGATGGCCGAGCTCGGCGAGCAGCTGCCGGTGTTCCGGCCCCCGCTGGACATGGCCAAGCTCTTCGGCCCTGAGCCCACTGGGCCCGTCGACGAGCGGCAGGTGACGGTGCGGTACCTCACCCCGCACTCGAAGTGGTCGATCCACTCCGAGTACCAGGACAACCTGCTGATGCTGTCGTTGTCCCGCGGCGGGCCGACGATGTGGATGAGCCCGGCCGACGCCGCGGCGATCGGTGCCCACGACAACGACTGGGTGGAGGCGGTCAACCGCAACGGCGTGCTGGTGTGCCGGGCGATCGTGTCGCATCGGATGCCGGCCGGCACGGTGTTCGTCTACCACGCGCAGGAGCGGACCATCGACGTACCGCTCACCGAGACCACCGGGAAACGCGGCGGGATCCACAACTCGCTGACCCGGCTGCTGGTCAAGCCCACGCACCTGATCGGCGGCTACGCGCAGCTGTCCTTCGCGTTCAACTACCTCGGCCCGACCGGCAACCAGCGCGACGAGATCACCGTGGTCCGGCGGCGCTCGCAGGAGGTGACGTACTGATGAAGGTGATGGCGCAGCTCGCGATGGTGATGAACCTCGACAAGTGCATCGGCTGCCACACCTGCTCGGTGACCTGCAAGCAGGCGTGGACCAACCGGACCGGGATGGAGTACGTCTGGTTCAACAACGTCGAGACCCGGCCCGGGCAGGGCTACCCGCGCACCTACCAGGATCAGGAGACCTGGCGCGGTGGCTGGGAGCTGAACAAGCGCGGGCGGTTGAAGCTGAAGGGCGGCGGGCGGTTCCGCAAGCTGCTGACCATCTTCGCCAACCCGAAGCTGCCGTCGATCTCGGACTACTACGAGCCCTGGACCTACGACTACGACAAGCTGATCAGCGCACCGCTCGGCGAGCAGATGCCGGTGGCCCAGCCACGTTCGCTGATCAGCGGCGAGCCGATGAAGATCGAGTGGTCGGCGAACTGGGACGACGACCTGGCCGGCGGGCCCGAGCTCACGATGAACGACCCGGTGCTGGCGAAGATCTCCACCGACATCAAGCTGCAGTTCGAGCAGACCTTCATGTTCTACCTGCCGCGGATCTGCGAGCACTGCCTGAACCCGTCGTGCGTCGCGTCCTGCCCGTCCGGCGCGATGTACAAGCGCGCCGAGGACGGCATCGTGCTGGTCGACCAGGACGCCTGCCGCGGCTGGCGGATGTGCGTCTCCGGCTGCCCGTACAAGAAGGTCTACTTCAACCACAAGACCGGCAAAGCCGAGAAGTGCACGTTCTGCTACCCGCGCGTCGAGGTCGGCCTGCCCACCGTGTGCGCGGAGACCTGCGTCGGCCGGCTGCGCTACATCGGCCTGATCCTGTACGACGCCGACGCCGTGCTGGCCGTGGCGTCCGTGCCCGACCCGAAGGACCTGTACGAGGCCCAGCTCGGCGTGCTGCTGGACCCGAACGACCCGGAGGTGGTCCGGGGCGCCGAGCAGTCCGGCATCAGCGCGGAGTGGATCGACGCGGCCCAGCGGTCGCCGGTCTACAAGCTGGCCAAGGAGTACCGGGTGGCTCTGCCGCTGCACCCGGAGTACCGCACGATGCCGATGGTCTGGTACATCCCGCCGCTGTCCCCGGTGGTCGACGCGCTCCGCGAGAGCGGACACGACGCCGAGGACGCCGACAACCTGTTCGGCGCCGTGGAAGCGCTCCGGATCCCGGTCGAGTATCTCGCCGAGCTGTTCACGGCCGGCGACATCGCCATCGTCGACGGTGTGCTGCGCCGGCTCGCGGCGATGCGCTCGTACCAGCGCGACCTCAACCTCGGCCGCCCGCCACGACCGGAGATTCCGGCCGGCGTGGGCATGTCCGAGGAGAGCATCTCCGCGATGTACCGGCTGCTCGCGATCGCCAAGTACGAGGACCGCTACGTGATCCCGACCGCCTACCAGGACGCCGGCCACCGGCTCGAGGAGATCGGCTGCTCTCTCGAGTACGACGGCGGGCCGGGGATGTACCTGACCGGCTCGGCCCCGTTCGGCGAGGCGTCCGGCCGGCCGGTACCGGTGGCGGTCGAGACCTTCCACGCCCTGCGGGACCGGCAGACCTCGGACCAGGCCGCCGACGCCGGCACCGCGGCCCGGCGGGTCAATCTGCTCAACTGGGACGGCCAGGGCGCGCCGGCGGGCCTGTTCCCACCACGATCGGGCGACGGCACGCCGGGTGATGACCAGTGAGCCGCCGCGCGGGTCGGCGAGCGGTGGACCGGACCGCTGTCGCGCACCAGGCGCTGTCGCTGCTGCTCGGATACCCGGATCAGCGACTGTTCGAGCGCCTGCCCGTCATCGCCGACGCGGTCGCGTCGCTTCCGGACGACCTGGCCGCTCCACTGCTCGAGTTCCTCGAGCACCTCACCGCGACCGGGCCCGCGACCGCGCAGCGGGACTACGTCGCGACGTTCGACCTGCGCCCGCGCTGCTGCCTGTACCTGAGCTGGTGGACGCACGGCGACACTCGCGAGCGCGGCAAGGCACTGGTGCGGTTCAAGGAGATCTACCGGACCGCCGGACTCACGCCGCCCGAGCACGAGCTGCCGGACCATCTCGGCGTCGTGCTCGAGTTCGCCGCCATTGGTGACCGGGAGGCCGGCCGGGCACTGCTGGTGGAGCACCGCCCTGCCCTGGAGCTGCTCCGCACCGCACTGAGCGGCCGGCGGTCGCCGTACGCACGGCTTGTCGAGGTGGCGCTCGCGACGCTGCCGGCCGCGGGCCCGGACGTCCGCGAGACCGTCCGCCGGATCGCGGCGACCGGGCCGCCGCAGGAGCGGGTCGGCCTGGAGCCCTACCCGAGCGGGGGTCCGCGATGAGCACGCTGCTGTGGGTAGTGCTGCCATACGTCACGATCGCTGTGCTCGTGGTCGGGTCGGTCTGGCGCTACCGCTACGACAAGTTCGGCTGGACCACCCGGTCGAGCCAGCTGTACGAGAGCCGGCTGCTGCGGGTCGCCAGCCCGCTGTTCCACTTCGGCATCCTGGTGGTGATCGTCGGGCACCTGATCGGCCTGGTGATCCCCGAGTCGTGGACGTCGGCGGTGGGACTCAGCGAGCGCGGTTACCACGTGCAGGCGTTGCTGCTCGGTGGTGTCGCCGGCTTCTGCACGCTGGTCGGTGTGGTCCTGCTGGTGTACCGGCGCCGGACCACCGGCCCGGTCTTCATCGCCACCACGAAGAACGACAAGACCATGTACGTCGTCCTGGTCGCGGCGATCGTCGCCGGCCTCGCGACCACGTTGCTCGGGTCGGGCGTGGTCGGCGAGGAGCACAACTACCGGGAGACCGTGTCGCCCTGGTTCCGCTCGGTGTTCGCGCTGCAGCCGGACGTCGACCGGATGGCCGAGGCACCGCTGGCGTTCCAGCTGCACACGCTGATCGGCATGCTGCTCTTCGCGATCTGGCCGTTCACCCGGCTGGTGCACGCGTTCAGCGCGCCGGTCGGCTACCTGTTCCGGCCATACATCGTGTACCGCAGCCGGGACGCCGTCGCCGAGTCCCGGCGGCCACGTCGCGGCTGGGAGCGCTGACTCAGGTCGGTCAGACGCGGGACTTAGTGCCCTGTGCCGGTACGCCGGGCCCGGCGAGGCTGTGAATGCGTGGAGGACGCCGACCGGCCGGGAGCGAGAAACCTTGGATGGCCGTCGAGCCATCAGACCCACCGTCGTCAGGACGGGACTCGCCACCCGGCGGCCGGCTCCACCCGATTGCCGCGCAACCAGCAGCGTCGAAGGAGGCCGTCATGAGTGCCGTCGTGGTGTTCGAGTCCATGTTCGGGAATACGGAAAAGATCGCCCGGGCGATCGCCGACGGCGTGCGATCCGGGCTCGGAGCGTCCCCCGCCGACGTCGCGGTCCTGGAGGTCGGGACGGCACCCGACCGGCTGGATGACGAGGTGAGCCTGCTCGTCGCCGGTGGCCCGACGCACGCCTTCGGGATGACCCGTCCGAGCACCAGGGACGACGCACGGAAGCTGGCCGGCGACACGGTCGTGTCCCACGGGATCGGGCTGCGGGAATGGCTCGACTCGGTCACGATCGATCGCTCCGACCTGACCACCGCCACCTTCGACACCCGGATCGACAAGGTCCGCCATCTGCCCGGGTCGGCCGCCCGCGGCGCAGCGAAGCTGCTCCGCCGGCGCGGCCACGCCGTGCTGGTGCCACCACAGAGCTTCTACGTGAGCGACACCGCGGGACCGCT
>DASRHY010000211.1:0-39113 GCA_035650275.1 Kribbellaceae bacterium
CGCTGCCTGGGCCCGCCACACCGACGTACCGAGCTGGCGGCCCAGCTTGCGGACCCGGTCGTCGAGGTGCGCGAGCTCCTTGGCGCCGACCCGCCATGATGTCAGACCGAGGGCATCGCTGGCCGCACCGCGGACGTGCGACGTGGACCGCGGATCGCGGTCGCTCAGGTGGACGCCGAGCGCGACGTACCGCTCCGGCATCCGCATCTCGTCGATCCGGTCCGCCCGGGTCCGGGTCCAGCCGTCGTGGTCGCCGAGCCGGTAGTGGCCGTCCAGGCTGTCCACGTAGTCGCGACCGGTGAACCGTCCCCAGACGACCTTCAGATGGCAGTGCCGGTCACCGAGGATCGTGCCCGCGGCGCTCACCGCGGCATCGAGGGCGGTGTCCTGCTCCGCCTCGGTCGCCAGGTCCGTGTTCGCGACCGAGATCAGGTACCACGCCTCGGCGTGCCGCTCGGTGACCAGCAGGCCATCCGCGATCGCGACCAGCCGGGGCGGCGGCAGTCCTCGGTCCCGGCCGATGCCGACCAGGTTGAGCAGCTTGTCAGCGAGCTTCATGCCTACCTCTTCCACGTCCCGTCCCGCGGCCCATCTGGCGGCCGGAACCCTTTCGGCGGACACCCTGCAGGTAGTCGGCACCCAGCAGCCGGGCTCGCTGATTCAGCTCGATCTCCGCACCCGCGCGGTACCGCGGGTCGGCCGTCAGCGGCGCTCCACCTCCGCCTGCCTCCCACGCGGGCGGACGCTGGCCCTTCGCCAGCGCGGCGAGCCGCCGCAGCGGCACCCGCTCCGACCAGCGCAGGTACTCCGAACGATCGGCCGCACGTGTCCCCAGCCCGATCACCGGCCGGTGCGCCCGCAGCGCGTACCGCACCCACAACGCCCATTCGGTGACCCGGCGGCGGCGCTCGTGGTACTTGCCGGGGCGCCAGCCGAACGCGGTCACCACGAACGGCGGTACGACGTACAGGCTCACCGACGACTTCGTCGGCAGGCCGATGATGAGTACCAGCAGGCCGACCCAGGTCGCGAAGATCACGGCACCGAAGATGATCATCCGGCGACGCGCTCCCTCACCGAGGTCGATGCCCAGCAGGTCGTACTGCCGGGTCTCGATCTCGAAGTGGTGGGTCAGGGTACGGCCGACACGCATCAGCTACCTCCGGCGAGCAATCCCCAGAAGCCCTTCAGGACGTTGATCGTCTCGTTGTTCGCGTAGATCAGTCCGCCGACGAGCACACCGGCCGCGATGTGGCCGAACAGCTCGCCCCACTCGCGCTTGAAGTAGTGGCCGATCGACCGCAGTACCAGGATCGCGATGAAGATGTTGCCGGCGATCACCAGCACCCAGTCCTTGAAGTCGGCCCCGGTCGGTACGTTGGGGTCGGCCGGTGCCGCGGGGACCGCGACCTGCGCGGCCGTGACAACAAGTTCGTGGAGCATCATGGCGGTTACCTCCTAGATTCCGCGCTTCATTCGATGGCGGCGACGTTCCATCGTTCGGCGCCGTCCGCGGCGACGGTGCGCCTCAACGTGACTGTGTAGGTCTGGGCCAAGGTGGTCTTGCCGGCGCCGGTCCAGGTGACCGCCGCCGACGCCTGGCGTTCGTCGTCGTTGCCGCTGTACACCTGCCAGCTGCGCAGGGCCTCGAGCTTCACCGCGCCGTTCAGGCTGGTGATGGTCGAACCAGGTGCCGTCACCGCGGCCACCTCTTCGTTCGAGGTGGCGTAAGCCTTGAAGAACGCCTCCGCGTCCCCCTTCGTCTGCTGGGTCAACTCCTCGTCCGGCGCGCCGGTACCCGGCATGTCCGGAGGCAGCGCCGCCGGCCAGTCCGAGACGAACGTCGGTGCGCCGCTCACCACGACCCTGGTCGGGGTCCGGGCCACCGGCACCGAGAGCCGCTGCCAGGCCGGCGTACCGGCCTTCCACTCGCCGCTCGCATTGCTGTACGGCGTGACCAGTACCCGGACATCGACCTTGCCGGTGATCCCGTCCGGGTCGACCTTGACCTCGCCCGGAAGCGCCGTGCTCGCACTCTGCCGGCCCGCGCCGTTCCAGCCGACCGTCTTGTCCAGGCCGGCGGCGAGATCCATGCCGATCGCGGCGGACCGGGCGTCGGGGGCGTCCTCGCTCCAGGTCAGGTACGAGGTCGCGAACCTCCCGCCGACTGCGCGCGCCTCGTCGCGAGGGAAGCTCGCCTCGACGTTGGCCGGTGGGGCGTCAGACCCGGCCGGACGGATCCAGGAGCGCACACCCGTCGCGGCAGCGAGCAGCAGTACGACGACAACGAGGCCGCGCAGGAAGCGGCGGCCCCAACTTGCCAAGGACGACTCGGACTCGGTCGTCCACGGAATGTCGGGACGGGACTCCTCGAGCCTCGGCGGCGGTCCGGTGCGGATCCCGTTACGGACCGGCTTGGTCGCCGTCGCCGTGCTCCCGTCGCCGCGGCGCTGCGGCGGCGTATCGCGCTCCCACCAGTCCTCGTCGCTGACGGTGTCCTGGACGGGTCCGCGCCGCTTCGGCGGACGGCGCTTGGAGTCCGACCAGCGCTCGCCCTTGGGCGGTAGGTTGAGCAGGCTTCGCCACCAACTCATCTCATCCCACCCCTCGAAAAGCGGCTATGCGAACGGGCGATCCCACGGCGGTCAACTTTGTGCGGACAGTAGCCGCGAGAATACGTCACGCGACTTGTCATGCGGAATTCCGCGTGCGCTATCTGGACGCCGACGGTACAGCGCCGATCAACCTCTGGAGGGCAGAGGGATAACTGTGAACCTATGAGACAGTCGTGACTGCCATCCATTTCGATATACAGAACCACTCCTCCGGGCCGACGCGGCCTACCCCTCGCCAGCATCGTCGGTCACATGGTGCGGCCTGTCCACCCAGTGCACATAACCAGACCACAAACAGTCAACCTGCAGCCATCGACATGCGCCACTCGAGACGCGTCGTGCCCTGCGGCGCCGAGGTGTTCACGACCATGGGACACTCCTGGGAGGGAACATGACGCCATCGATCCAGCACACAGAGTAATCGACACCGGCAGTTCCGGCCCCGGGGAACACCGGGTCGGCCTCCGCGGTTGTGAAACAGTGATACATCACGCGAGGCGGAGGAACGCATGGCAACGGTTGAGCTGACCACAGAGAACTTCGACGAGATCGTCGGCGGCGAGGGACTCATCCTGGTCGACTTCTGGGCGGAGTGGTGCGGTCCGTGCCGCATGTTCGGCCCAATCTACGAGAAGGCCTCCAAGACTCACCCCGACATCACCTTCGGCAAGGTCGACACCGAGGCGCAGACCGAGCTGGCCCAGGCGTTCCAGATCACCTCGATCCCGACCCTGCTGGCGGTCCGCGACCGCGTGGTGCTGTTCTCCCAGCCCGGCGCGCTGCCCGAGCCGGCCCTGGCGAACCTGATCGAGCAGCTGCAGGCGGTCGACATGGAGAAGGTGCACGCCGAGATCGCTGCCCAGCAGCAGAGCTGACGACGTCGTTCGACCTGGCTAGCGCTCTTCGGGCGCAGGAACACGCCGACCGCGACCGGACTCGATAGGGTCGGCGGTGTCATCCGATGAATCAGGAGACACCTCATGGAGACCCGTCGTCTCGGCCGTCTCGGCCACCAGAGCTCAGTACTGATCTACGGCGCGGCAGCGCTCGGCGCGGTCGACCAGGATCGCGCGGACGCCTCGGTGCAGGAAGCCCTCGACGCCGGCATCAACCACCTCGACGTGGCCGCCGACTACGGTGACGCGGAGCTGCGGCTGGGCCCGATGATGCCCCGCATCCGGGACCGCGTGTTCCTCGCCACCAAGACCGGGCGGCGCACGTACGACGAGGCGTGGGCAGAGATCAACCGCTCGCTGGAACGGCTGCAGACCGACCGGCTGGACCTGATCCAGATGCACGCGGTGTGCGACCTGGAGAACCTGGACCTGGTCACCGGCAAGGGCGGCTCGCTGGAGGCGGCCGTACGCGCGAAGGACGAGGGCATGGTGTCGGCGATCGGCATCACCGGCCACACCCACGAGGCACCGCGGGTGCACACCGAGGCGATGCACCGGTTCGACTTCGACAGTGTGCTCACGCCGCTGAACTACAACCTGTCCAAGGACCCGGCGTACGCCGATGACTACGCAGGCCTGGTCGAGGCGGTGCAGGCGTCGGACACCGCGCTGATGACGATCAAGATGATCGCGCGGCGGAACTGGTCCGACGGCGAGGAGAAGCGCTACGACACCTGGTACCGGCCGTTCGACGAGCAGCGCTACATCACCGCGGCGACCGCGTGGCTGCTGAACGGGCACCCGGAGATCGCTGGCCTGGCGACCGCGGGCGAGACCCGGTTGCTGCGGCAGATGGTGCAGGCCGAGTCCGAGCGGGCCGGGATGTCGGTGGCGGACGCGGCCGCGATCCTGGACGAGGTCGGCGACTACCGGACCGTCTTCGACGACGCGATGCCGATCTGACCTGGCGTTACCGCACGCAACTCGCCGGAACGTGCCGGATAGACCTGCGCGAACCGTCCGACGGGCGTACGGTCCTCCCAACGGGCTGTCAGGGCGGCCCTGCACGGAGGTCGAACTTGTCCTGTATGCGTCGAGGAGCGAGTCCGCTGTCGGACGGCGGCTGAGCATGCCGACTGTTCACGGGTGGGAGCGGGACCACCTGGAGCTGGTACTGGGCGAACCGCTGATGGTCGACGACCCGTTGATCACCATAAAGCAGGCAGCCGCCTTGCTGGAGGTGAGTACCGACCGGGTCCGCCAGCTGGTCAGCACCGGTCAGCTGGTCGCGCACAGCGGCACGGGCTGGCGGCGGCTGCAGCTGACCGAGGTGCTGCAGCTGGCCGGTGAGTCGCGGATCAGTGTCGCCGAGGCGGCCGGCATCCTCGGCGTCAAGCCTGCCCAGGTCCACCGCTTCGTCCACGCCGGCCTGCTCGCCGACCACGGCGGCTCCCTGCCGGTCAGCCGGGAAGGCGTCGATGCGCTCGTGGTACGACGGCACCAGTGGCTCTCGATCGCCCAGGCCACCGAGCGGCTGGGCCTGTCGACCGGCACCGTTCACGAGCTGCTGCGAGACGAGGTGCTGACGCACACGCAGGACAGCGGCAAGCCGGTGTACCGCGACCAGGTCGACGCGCTGCTGCGCCTCGGCCAGCTGCGCCGGTCCACGCTCGGCGACGTGATCACGGCTGTGCACGAGGCGGAACGGACCCGCACGCCGGGATCGAGGCTGTGCGTCGGTGTCGGCCACCGCGGACCGGCCGCGATCGTGATGCCGGTCGGCCTGCTGGACCTCACCACGGCTCCGCGGCTGCGCAACGCCGTGTTGAGGAGCCTGGCCGAGCAGCCCACCGCGGTGGTCGTCGACCTCGCACTGCTGCGGTTCGAGGCATCCCATCTGCTCAGCATCTTCGCGGTCGCGGCCCAGCACACCCAGCGCTGGAGCGGTACGGAGCTGATGCTGGTACCCGGGCCGTCGCGCAACGGACGGCCAGAGCTGAACGTCGGCCCGGTGTCCCGGTTCGTGCGGGTCCATCCCAGCGTCGAGGCTGCCCTGCAACGGCTCCGGGCCGGCGTGCCGCCACCCCGACGCCTGGTGGTGCGACGACTGAGCGCCGACCGTGCCGCCGTACCGGCCGCGCGGGAGCTGGTCTGGGAGACCTGCCGGGAATGGGGCTGCCTGTCGTCCGTCGACGATGCCGAACTGATCGCCGCCGAGCTGGTCGGCAACGCCGTGCTGCACGCCCGTACCCCCTCGACACTGCGGCTCGAGCTGCGCCGCGGTCTGCTCACCGTCGCGGTCACCGACCACAACCCGGCGCCGGCCGCGCTGCGGCCGCGGCCGGAGCCGGATGCCGCCACGACCGTCGGTCTGGGCCTGCACATCGTCGACCAGCTGTCCACCTCGTGGCGCAGCGTGCCGACCGTGTCCGGCAAGACGGTCTGGGCGACCGTGCGGATCAGCGCGTAGCGACGACCACAGTGGCGCCCAGCTCCTCGGACCGGGCCACCCGCGCCGCCAGACCGTACGACCTCACCGCGTCGACCGCGACAGGCGCCTGCCGCTCGCTGGTCTCGAACAGCAGCCGGCCGCCGGGCGCCAGCCACTCGGGCGCTCCGGCAGCCACCCGGCGCAGCTGGTCGAGCCCGTCAACGCCACCGTCCAGGGCGATCCGGGCCTCGTGCAGCCGCGCCTCGGGCGGCATCAGCGCCACCTCCGACGTCGGCACGTACGGCACATTGGCCAGCAGTACGTCGACCCGGCCGCGCAACTTCTGCGGCAGCGGCTCGTAGAGGTCCCCCTCGTACACCTGACCGCGGGTCGCGACGTTGCCACGGGCACACCGGACCGCGGCCGGGTCGAGGTCGGCGGCGTACAGCTCGACCCGCTCGACCATCGACGCGAGCGCCAGCCCGAGCGCACCGGAGCCGCAGCACAGGTCGAGCACCACGGCACCGGACGGTGCGTGGGCGGCCGCCTCCCGGACCAGGAACTCGGTCCGCCGGCGCGGCACGAACACGCCCGCGCCGACCGCGAACCGCAGCCCGCAGAACTCCGCCCAGCCGAGCACGTGCTCGAGCGGGTAACCGGCGACGCGCCGGTTCACCATCGCGGTCAGCTCGTCCGGCGTCCGTGCCTCGGCGACCAGCAGCTCCGCCTCGTCCTCGGCGAAAACACAGCCGGCGGCACGCAGCTTGCTGACGATAGAAGGGACCGACATGGCAGCGCCATGCTACGGCGCTCAGTAGTGCACCCAGCCGCCGTCCACGTTGATCACCTGGCCGGTCACGAACGAGCTGTCGTCGCTGGCGAGGTACACGAAGGCGCCCGCCAGGTCCTCGGCGAACCCGCGCCGCTGCAAGGCCTGCAACGGCAGGATCCGCTCGGCGATCCGAGCCGGGTACGGCTCCGCAGCGACCTCGTGCTCAGTCCGGATCGCACCCGGCATCACCGCGTTCACCCGGACGCCGTCCGGGCCCAGCTCGCGCGCCAGCGCGCGGGTCAGTCCGATCACTCCGGCCTTGCTCGCGGTGTAGTCGATCCGTCCGGGCGCCCCGGTCTCCACCATCACGCTGGTGACCGTGATGATCGCACCCGAGCCGCTGTCCACCAGGTCGTCGTATGCAGCCCGGGCCAGCAGCCAGGTGGCCCGCACGTTCACCGCCCAGACCAGGTCCCACTGCTCGACCGGGATCTCCCGCCACGGCGTCGGAACCGACGCGGCCGCGTTCGCGACCACGATCCCGATCGGGCCGAGCGCGTCCCGGGCGGTCGCGACCAGGGTGTCCACCTGGTCCGGATCGGCCAGGTCGGCGGGTACCGCGACGGCCGCACCTCCCCCGGCGACCAGCTCGTCGACCAGTGCGTCGGCGAGCCGCTCCATCTCCGGCACCGGCTGGTACCCGACCGCGACCGCGGCTCCCTCGGCGACATACGCGCGAGCGACGGCGGCGCCGATCCCGCGCGAGCCGCCGGTGATCAGCGCCACCCGTCCGGCGAGCCGGCCGCTCACCGGAGACCTCCACACCCGCTGTGCATCTGCGCCATCCTGTGCCCCAGCCTGGGCCCGATCGACGATGGCCGCAGGATAGGTCACCCGCCGCTGCTGGAGTGGTCGCCGCGCCGTGGCCGAGCCGGTCGGCCGGCGACGGCAACCAGAGCAACAGCTTGCTCAGGGTCTCGGCGCCGTACCCGCGCCGTAGCGGGCGACGCAGAACGCGCTCAGCCGGTCCGCGAGGCCCGCGATGGTGCCGGTGGCGTGGTGGTTGCTCTCCCACGCGGCGTACAGGCTGATCTGCAGTGGTCCGCCGGGGCCCGCGACCCGCAGCGGGTGCAGGCCGAACCGGGCGTCGTCGGACACCACCGCGACGCCACGCCCGGCCGCGGCCAGCGCCTGCGCCACCTGCGGCGCGCCGAACTCGAGCAGGGTGCCGTAGCCGAGCCCGGCCGTGTCGACCGCATGGTCCAGCGCCCAGCGCGGGTGGAAGTCGGTGGTCGGCACCAGCAGCGTCTCGTCGAGCAATGCGGCCAGCCGGACCGTTCGCCGGCGGCTCCACCGATGCCCGTCAGCGGGCACGTACGCCCAGACCGGCAGGTCGGCCAGCGGGAGCCGGCTCAGGTGGTCCGGCGGCGGCACGGTTCCGATCACCAGGTCGGCTCCACGGCCGAGCTCGGCGTAGATCGTCCGCGGCAGCGCCTCGACCACCGCCGGCAACGGGTCGTCCGGTCCGATCGTCGCCAGGAAAGGCGCGATCACGTCGGTGAGCGTCGTGCCGGGAGCGGCGATCGTGAGCCGCTCCAGCCGCCCTGTTGCGATCACGGCGGCCGCCTCGCGGGCCGTGTCGGCGCGATGCAGCACGTCCCGCGCGATCGGCAGGAACTGCTGCCCGGCCGCGCTCAGGCTCAGCCGGCCGTCGCGACGGTCGAACAAGCCGATGCCGAGCTCGCGCTCGAGCTGGCGCAGCTGGCGGGACAGCGACGGCTGCGCGACGTGCAGGACCCGGGACGCGGCGGTCACCGATCCGGCGTCGCTGACCGCCACCAGGTAGCGCAGGGTGCGCAGCTCCACGGTATGCCTCCCAGGCATGGCCTTGCTCAAGATCAGGTCTTGGACAGCATGACACGGCCGGGCTGAGCATGGAGAGGAGTCCCGACGTCGTAGGAGTCCGTCATGTCCGTAGATCAACCCGTCGAGCAACCCGTCGACCAGCCCGTCGACCAGCACCGCAAGCTGGTCACGGAGATCCCCGGTCCGCGCTCGGTGGAGCTGCACCGGCGCAAGACCGCCGCGGTCTCCGCCGGGCTCGGCACAATGCTGCCCGTGTACGTCGAGCGGGCCGCCGGCGGCATCCTGGTCGATGCCGACGGCAACCACTTGATCGACCTGGGGTCGGGGATCGCGGTGACCACGGTCGGGAACTCGGCGCCGCGGGTGGTCGAGAACGTCCGTGCGCAGGCCGGCGACTTCACCCACACCTGCTTCATGATCACGCCGTACGAGGAGTACGTCGCGGTCTGCGAGAAGCTCAACGAGCTGACGCCCGGCGACGGGGAGAAGCGGTCGGCGCTGTTCAACTCCGGCGCCGAGGCGGTGGAGAACGCGGTCAAGATCGCCCGCGCGTACACCGGGCGGCAGGCGGTGGTCGCGTTCGACCACGCGTACCACGGCCGGACCAACCTGACGATGGCGCTGACCGCCAAGAACATGCCGTACAAGAAGGGCTTCGGGCCGTTCGCGTCCGAGGTGTACCGGGTGCCGATGGCCTACCCGTTCCGCTGGCCCGGCGGTCCGGAACGCTGCGCGGACGAGGCGTTCGATATCTTCACCTCCACCGTGCACGCCCAGGTCGGTGAGGAGAACACCGCGGCGGTGATCATCGAGCCGATCCAGGGCGAGGGCGGGTTCGTGGTGCCGCCGCCGGGCTGGCTGAAGCGGGTCGCGGACTGGTGCGCCGCGCACGACGTGCTGTTCGTCGCCGACGAGATCCAGACCGGGTTCTGCCGTACCGGTGACTGGTTCGCGAGCGACCGCGAGGGCGTCGTACCGGACCTGGTCACCACCGCCAAGGGCATCGCCGGCGGACTGCCGCTCGCAGGCGTGACCGGCCGCGCCGAGGTGATGGACGCGGTGCACGCCGGCGGGCTGGGCGGTACCTACGGTGGCAACCCGGTCGCCTGCGCCGCCGCGCTCGGCGCGATCGAGACCATGGCCGCCGACGACCTGTGCGGCCGGGCCCGCGAGATCGAGGCGCTGTTCCTGCCCCGGCTCCGCGCACTGGCGGACAAGTACGACGCGATCGGCGACATCCGCGGGCGCGGCGCGATGCTCGCCGTCGAGCTGGTCAAGGACGGCAAGCAGCCCGATGCCGCGCTCACCGCGGCGGTCAGCGCGTACTGCCACCGCAACGGCGTCGTCACCCTCACCGCCGGCACGTTCGGCAACGTGCTGCGGTTCCTGCCACCGCTGGCCGCCTCGGACGAACTGCTGTCCGAAGGGCTCGACGTCCTCGAACAGGCCTTCGGCGGATGACCGACCGGCAGTATCCCTGATCTCGCGTTGCATCGTCAGCCCATCACCGTTCCGCTCGAGTAGGCGTTGATCTCCCGCTTGCGGGAGAAGCTACCCAGGTCGATGAGGTGACCGGTGTGCTGGCACCTGTAGGCCACCGGTTCGCCGTCGTGGTCGTGGCCGTTCTCCACCGAGGTGATCAGCGCGGTCATCATCCGCCCGACCACCGGGGCGTTCTTGAACTGGTTGCCGCTGGTTCCCATCGCGACGTAGTACCCGTCCAGCTCGGTCCGGTCGTAGATCGGCGTCCAGTCCGACGCCACGTCGTACACTCCGGCGATGCCCTTGGGCTGCGACGGCACCCGCAGCCCGGGGAACCGCCGCGCGGCGCGGGTCACCTGGCGCTCGAACACGCCCGGCGTCCGGCTCGGGTTGTAGCTGTCGGCATCGTCCAGCCACTCCAGCGGGTCGCAGTCGGGTTCGGTGCCGCCGACCATCATCACGTCACCGGGCGCCGCGCGCACGTAGATGCCGAGGTCGGGGTCGGCGATCACCGGCCCCAGCGTGTCGCCGTCGTTGTAGCCGGGCGGCGCGGTGACGTGATGCACCTCCTGCCGCATCGGCCGGACGGTGATGGTGAAGTCCGATCCGATACCGGCCACCGCGTCCAGCCGGCTCGACCACGGCCCCGCACGGTTCACCACCACCGGTGCGTCGAGACGGTCGCTGTCGTTCAGCGTCACGCCCGCGACCCGGTCCGAGGTCTGCCGTACCTCGGTGACGGCGTGCTTGAACAGGAACCGCACGCCGTGCCGGACGGCGGCATCGGCGAGGTTCTGCGCGGCCAGCATCGGGTCATCGACGAAGCCGGCGTCGGCGTTGAACAGCGCGCCGAGCTCCCCGTCCGCGTCGGCCCAGAACGCCTCGTCGCCGATCCGCTTCGGCGGCCAGTGCCGGCCGGGGTCCATCGCCGGCACCCGCTCGCGCAGCGCGGCGGTGTCCCACTCCTCGTACGGCACGCCGATCTGGTCGAACAACGAGATCGTGCGTTCGCGGGAGAAGATCGGCGCGTCCAGCATCACGATGCCGGTACGGCGCAGCGACGCCAGCCCGGACCCGATGGCGGTGCGCAGGTGGTCCGCCCACTCCGACCAGCAGTGCATCGACTCCCAGGCTGCGGCGACGCCGTCGAAGGTCGAGTAATGGAACCGCATCACCGCGCTCGACGCGCTGGTCGAGCCGTGCCCGGCGCCTGCGCCCTTGTCCACCACGACGACGCGCAGGCCCTGCAGCGCCAGCTCGTACGCGACCGCGGAGCCGATCACGCCGGCTCCGACCACCACCGCGTCGACCGATTCGGCCATCGTTCCTCCACTGTGCGCGAGGACCAGCCGACGCTCGGCGGCAGCCTCCGCCCGAGGCTCGCTCAGCCGGGCGCCGGCTGGGATCGGTTACCGGACGCCGTACAGGTGCTCGATGGCAAGCTGGTCCAGCTGCTCGAACGCCATCCCGCGGCGGCCGGCCTTCTCCGGGTCGAACTCCTCGGCACGGAGCGTGGTAATGGTCTCGCCGGCAGCCAGCGTCGGCTGTGCGAGCTGGTCCAGCCGAGCATCCAGTAGCGCCTGCTGTACTTCGGGGTCGGCACGGAACGCCTGGACCTTCGACCGCAGGATCAGGTAGTTGCGCATGCACCCGGCGGCCGACGCCCAGACGCCGTCCATGTCCTCGGTGCGCGGCGGCTTGAAGTCGAAGTGCCGCGGCCCCTCGTACCCACCGTTCTCGAGGATGTCGACGGTCCAGAACGCACCCCGCGCGTTCCCCGCGCCGAACCGCAGGTCCTGGTCGAAGCGCGGCCCGTTCTGCCCGTTCAGATCTGCGTGGAACAGCTTGCCGTGCCACAACGCCTGGGCCAGCCCGTGCGCGTAGTTCAGACCGGCCATCTCCTCGTGCCCGACCTCCGGGTTCAGCCCGACGAGCTCGGAGTGCTCCAGCGACTCGATGAACGCCAGCGCGTGCCCGATTGTCGGCAGCAGGATGTCGCCGCGCGGCTCGTTCGGCTTCGGCTCGATCGCGAACCGGATGTCGTAGCCCTGCTCGATCGCGTACGAACCCAGGACGTCGAAGGCCTCCTTGTACCGGTCCAGCGCGGCCCGCACATCCTTGGCCGCCCCCGACTCGGCGCCTTCCCGGCCGCCCCAGGCCACGAACGTCTGCGCCCCCAGCTCGGCGGCCAGGTCCAGCTGGTCGGCCGCCTTCCGGATCGCGAACCGCCGCACGTCCCGGTCGTTGTTGGTGAACCCGCCGTCGCGGAACACCGGGTGCGAGAACAGGTTCGTCGTCACCATCGGGACGACGATCCCGGTCTCCTCCAGCGCCGCCTTGAAGGGCTTCAGCGCCGTGTCCCGCTCACTCGCCGACGCACCGAACGGAAACACGTCGTTGTCGTGGAAGGTGATGCCGTAGGCACCGAGCTCACTCAGCTTGTGCACGGCCTCGGCCGGGTCCAGCACCGGCCGCACCGCACCACCGAACACGTCGACGCCCTGCCAACCGACGGTCCACAACCCGAAGGAGAACCTGTCGTCCCGGATGGGCGTGAAGTCGGCATCGGTCATGGTGAGATCCTCATCTCTTGGGGCTGTAACGACGAAGGCGGCGCTGCCTCCACCGCGAGTCACACAGGCGACGTCACTTGCTGAAACCGGCGGTGAGGCCGCTCAGCAGCTGCCGCCGCCCGATCGCGTAGAGGATGACGATCGGCAACGTGGTCAGCACAACCGACGCTAGTACGGCCGGCACGTTGATCGAGTACTGGCCCTGGAACGTCCACAGTGCGAGCGGCAGTGTCCGCTTGTCCGGGCTCTGGGTCAGGATCAGCGGAAGCAGGAAGCCGTTCCAGACCGCGAGGCCGTTGTAGATGCCGACCGTGACGAGCGCGGGCCGGGTGAGCGGCAGCGCGAGTGTCCGCAGCATGCCCCACTCGGTGGCCCCGTCGACCCGCATCGACTCGAACAGTTCCTTCGGCACGTCCCGGATGAAGGTGGTCAGCACCAGCACCGACAGCGGGATCGCGAACGCGATCGACGGCAGCATCAGCGCGAGCAGGCTGTCGTACAGGTGCATCCGGATGATCAGCAGGTAGACCGGGATGATCGTCGCCTGCAGCGGGATCGCCAGGCCCATCAGGAACAACCCGTTCGTCAGTGCCAGGAACCGGCTGCCGGCTCCGCGGACGATCGCGTACGCCGCCATGAACGCGATCGCGCCCGCCGGGATCACGGTGCCGGCGGCAACGATCACGCTGTTCACGAAGTACCGCGGGAAGTCGGACTCGATCACCAGCCGGTAGTTCGCAAGCGTCGGGTCCGTCGGCAGCGACAGCGGATTGTGGGTGAAGTACACGCTCTGGTCCTTGAAGCTGGTGACCACGATCCAGTACAGCGGAACCATCACGATCACCAGCCACAGCCAGCCCGCGGTCCCGCCGATCCAGTTCATCCGGAGCAGCTTGCGCCCGACCGAGATGCCACCATCGCCACCACCACCGGCCGGCCGTGCCGTCGCCCGCGCTTCGCTAGTGGCTACGGCCATGTCACATGCCTTCCATCTGGCTGTCTGTCGTGCTGCCGCCGAGCCGGCGGAGCAGCAGCGCCAGGAAGAGGCCGAGCAGGACGATGACGACCGCGATCACGCTGGCCAGTCCCATCTGGTTCGCCTGGAACCCCTGCTGGTACATGAGCAGCGCGAGGACGCGGGTCGAGTCGCCGGGTCCACCGGCGGTCAGCACGAAGATCAGGTCGAAGAAGGTCAACGACCCGATCACCATCAGGGTGGACGACGTGATGATCGTGTACTTGAGCTGCGGCACCGTGATGCTGAAGAACTGCCGCACCCTCCCCGCACCGTCGATCGCGGCCGCCTCGTACATCGACGTCGGGATCTGCCGGACACCGCCTTGGTAGATGAGCGAATGGAACGGGATGAACTGCCAGGAGACGATGAAGATGATCACGCCGACGGCGAGCTTGGCCTCGCCGAGCCAGTCCTGGGTCAGCAGGCCAAGGTGCAGGCCGGGGCCGAGGCCGAAGTTCGGGTCGAGCAGTGCCTTGTAGGTGATCGCGATCGCCGCCGAGCTGAGCAGCAGCGGGATGAAGAAGAGGACCGCGAGGAAGGAGCGGTACCGCTGCCGGCCGGCCAGGAACACCCCGAGCAGCAGGCTGATCGGGGTCTGGACGAGCCAGGACAGGATCATGATCTCGAAGGTCACCCACAGCGCGTGGTACAGCCCAGGATCCTTGAGCGCGACGCGCCAGTTCGACACGCCGGACGGGTGGATCGGGCCGAGACCGTCCCACTGGGTGAAGCTCAGCACGAGCACGCCGACCAGCGGGACGACGCCGAACAGGATGAACATCGCCAGGGCGGGCAGCACCATCCACGCAACGGGGCCGCTCCGCCCGACCCCCGTGGCAGAGGATCGCACCACGCCTCGGGCGCCGGGCGGAACGACCGCCGTCACTTCCCGAGCACCGCGTTCATGTTGCTGGCGAACTGCTGCGGCGTGACGGACAGCTGGAACAGCTTCGCGATGTTGTCGAGCAGCGCCTCGGCGGCGGCCGGGCTGAGCGCCTGGTCCCACGACTGCGCGAAGCTCTTGGCGTCGGCCGAGGTGTCGTAGACGAAGTTCAGCCAGGCGTTGTCGTTCTTGTCGGTGACCGACGCCAGCTTGGCCTTGGCGCTCTTCACGACCGGGATGTTTCCGGTCTTCACCCATTCGTCGACCGACGCGTCATCCAGGGTGTTGGTGGACAGGAACTTCTTCGCGGTCTCCTTCTCCCCATCGGACGCCTTCGACGAGATCGACAGGTACTGAGCCGGGTTGCCGACGGTGTTGCTCGGGTCGCCCTTGCCGCCGTCGACCGGCGGGAAGTTCATGTAGCCGAGGTGGCCGCCGGTGACGAAGTCACCACCGGAGGACTTCATGTTGCCGTACGTCCAGGCGCCGTGGAGCATCATCGCGGCCTTGCCGGTGTATAGCAGCGCCTGGTCGGCGTTGGAGTCCGCGGTGATCGAGGAGAAGCCCTTGATGAACCCGTTCGCCTTCACCAGGTTCTGCACCTCGGTCAGCCCCTGGATCGCCGACGGGTCGTTCCAGGCGTCGGGTTTGCCGTCGAAGACGGCCTGGAAGACCTCCGGACCGCCGATCCGGTCGAACAGGAACTCCAGCCACATCATGTTGGTCCAGCGGGACTGGCCGCCGAGCGAGAACGGCGCGATGCCCTGGTCGTTGAACTTCGGCACCAGGTCCATGATGTCGCCCCACGACTGCGGCGGCTGGGCGCCGACCTTCTCGAACACCCTCTTGTTCCAGTACAGCACGATCGGCGTCGTGGTCTCGACCGGCATCGCGTAGATCTTGCCGCCGACCGTCGCCGCCCCGAACGCCGACGGGAAGATCGAGTTCTTCAGGTCGGCGTTCTGCCCGAACCAGTCGGTCAGGTCGTCGACCTGGTTGGCGTCGACGTAGCTCTTCAGGCCGCCACCGCCCCAGCCCCAGATCAGCGTCGGCGCCTGGCCGGCCCCGATCGCGGTCTTGATCTTCTGCTTGAACGCGTCGTTCTGGAACTCGGTGATCTTGATCTGAGCGCCCGAGTTCGCGGCGTTGAACCGCTTGACCTGGTTCTCCCGGATGCCCTGCTGGGGCTGAGCGGTGAGGAACCAGTACGTCGCTCCGGTAGCGGCGGCGGCCGCACCTTCGGCGGAATCGCCGGAGCTCTTCGGCCCCGACGTACCGCAGGCGGCAAGGCCGGCGGCGGCGGCGCCGCCCCCGACCAGTTGGAGGAATCTGCGTCGGGATGTCGTCATGGGCTCCACGGTGATCTCCGTACTCCGTGCCGCGGCTCGCCACGGCGTATGGATCGTCAGGTGCGAGACCGCCGGTCGGACGCGATGCCGGAGGAATGCCGACCGCTCCATGAAGTCCGAAAACACCTGCCGATTGACACTACGTTTCGTAACGTAGATTTCGCCCGTGTGACTGTCAAGGTCTTGAACTCACGATCCGGAAACGTCAGAGTAAAGTTTCAGATGCGCCATACTGCGAGGATCGCGGCGCATGCGGAACGTTCGTACCATGCTGTGACGATCACCCGAGAGATCGAAACCTTTCGAAATCTCTCACCGTCATCGGCCGAGCAACAGGGAGAATTTCGTGACGACCTCTACCTCCGCGGTGCCTCCCGAAGAGCGCCCGTGGCAGAACACCGCTCTGCCCGCGGACAAGCGCGCCGAACTGCTGCTGCAGGCGATGACGCTGGAGGAGAAGGTGGCCCAGCTCGGCAGCCGCTGGGCGGGTAACGACATGAGCGACACCGAGATCCCCGAGGACGAGACCCTCAACATCGCTCCCATGCAGGACGTGTTCGCAGCGGGCGGGTCAGTGCCGCTCGAGGAGGCGAGCCGGCACGGACTCGGTCACCTCACCCGGGTCTGGGGGAGTGTCCCGGTCACCGTCGACGAGGGCGTCACCGAGCTGATCCGGCAACACAAGACGGTCCTGGCCGGTTCCCGGCTGGGTGTTCCGGCGCTCGTCCACGAGGAATGCCTGACCGGTTTCACGACGTACGGCGCCACCGTCTACCCGATCCCGCTCGCCTGGGGCGCGACGTTCGACCCCGACCTGGTCCAGCGGATGGCGATCGCGATCGGACACGACATGGCCGCTGCCGGTGTGCACCAAGGGCTCTCGCCGGTCCTCGACGTCGTCCGGGACTACCGCTGGGGCCGGGTCGAGGAGACGATCGGCGAGGACCCGTACCTGGTCGCGATGGTCGGCTCGGCGTACGTCCGCGGGCTGCAGAGCTCGGGGGTCATCGCGACCCTGAAGCACTTCGCCGGGTACTCCGCCTCGCGGGCCGGCCGCAACCACGGGCCGGTATCGATGGGCCGCCGAGAACTCCTCGATTTCATCCTGCCGACTTTCGAGACCGCTATCGCGACGGCCGACGCCGGCTCGGTGATGAGCTCGTACTCCGACATCGACGGTCTGCCCGCAGGCGCCAACTCGTGGCTGTTCACCTCGCTGCTGCGCGACGACTGGGGCTTCGGCGGCACGGTCGTCTCCGACTACTGGGCGGTGCCGTTCCTCGCCACCATGCACCGGGTCGCCGCCGACGCCTCCGCGGCCGGCGCTCTCGCGTTGAGCGCCGGGACCGACGTGGAGCTCCCGGACACCATCGGCTTCGGCGCCGGCCTGGTCGAGCGGGTGAAGTCCGGTGAGATCTCGGAGGACCTGGTCGATCGTGCGGCCCGGCGGCTGCTGCTGCAGAAGGTCCACCTCGGTCTGCTCGATCCTGACTGGACACCGGAGGGGTCGGTCCGGCAGGGAGACGTGGACCTCGACTCCACGACCAACCGCGGGCTCGCCCGCGAACTGGCCGAGCGCTCGATCGTCCTGCTCGACGCCGGTTCCGCGTTGCCGCTGCTCGGCGACGACCGGCCGGTGCTGCGTCGGGTGGCCGTGGTCGGACCGTGTGCGGGCGACCCGCGCACGTTCATGGGCTGCTATGCGTTCCCGAACCACGTGCTGCCACGGTACCCAGACAAGTCGCTCGGCATCGAGGTACCGAGCGGGGTCGATGCCTTGCGCAACGAACTTCCCGGGGTCGAGCTGGTCTACCAGCAGGGCTGCGCGGTGCTCGGCGACGACCGGTCCGGCTTCACGGCTGCCGTCGATGCCGCTCGTCACGCCGATCTGGTCATCGCCTACGTCGGGGATCTGTCCGGGCTCTTCGGCCACGGCTCGTCCGGTGAGGGGTGCGATGCCGAGGACCTGCGGCTGCCCGGCGTCCAGGGTGAGTTGCTCACACAGTTGCTCGACACCGGGAAGCCGGTCGTCGTCGTGGTGGTCTCCGGCCGGCCGTACGCGCTGGGGGCCTACGCGGATCGGAGCGCCGGCCTGGTCCAGGCGTTCCTCCCGGGGCAGGAGGGCGGCGCCGCGATCGCAGGTGTGATCAGCGGACGCGTCGTACCGAGCGGGAAGCTGCCGGTGCAGATTCCGCGGCATCTCGGTGGGCAGCCCGGTACGTACCTGCAGCCGCCGCTCGGCAGTGCGGAGAGCGCGGGGATCAGCGGGCTGGACGCCAGTCCACTGTTCGCGTTCGGCCACGGTTCGTCGTACACGTCCTTCGAGGTCGGCGATCTGCGGCTCAGCGCGGCCGAGGTGGGGACCGACGGATCGTTCACCGCGACCGTCCGGGTGCGGAACACCGGCTCGCGGGACGGCGACGAGGTGGTCCAGCTCTACCTGCGCGACGTCCTGGCGCAGATCGCGCGGCCGGTGAAGCAGCTGACCGGGTTCGCTCGGGTGTCGCTGGAACCGGGTGCCGCGACCGACGTCACCTTCCATGTGCATGCGGATAGGACCGCCTACACCGGGCCCGAGCTGCGCCGCATCGCCGAACCCGGCGACGTCGAGGTGATGGTCGGGACCTCGTCCGCGGCCCTGCCCTGCCGCGGGACCGTGCGCCTCACCGGTGATGTGCGGACGGTCGGTCACGATCGTACGATGATCACTCCTGTGGACCTGCAGCCGATCACCGGCGACGTCCCGTTCACCGGAGGAGGAGCGTGAGGAGGTGCCGCGGTTGAGCGGTCGCGTCACTTTGGCCACCATCGCGGAGTCCGCGGGGGTGTCGGTCGCCACGGTCTCCAAGGTCCTGAACGGCCGGAGTGACGTCTCCGAGTCGACCCGTGAGCGGGTCCAGGAGATCCTCCGCCAGCACGACTACGTCGGCCGTCGGCCGGAACCGGTCGAGCGGACCGTCGTCGAGCTCTTCTACCAGGGGTTCCTGAACGCCTACTCGGTCGAGGTGATCCAGGGCGTCGTCCAGGCCGGGCAGGCCGCCGACGTCGACGTCGTGATCACCTCGCACCCGCCGCGGGAGACCCGCAGCAGGGGCCGGGCAGCGCCGTGGATCCGCGACCTGTCCACGACCGGCCGGACCGCGGCGATCGGCATCACCAGCGCGCTGACCGGGGCCGACCTGGCCGCGCTGGCCCGGGCCCGGCTGCCGCTCGTCGTAGTCGACCCGATCAACGTCGCCCAGCCCGACGTGACCAGTGTCGGCTCGACCAACTTCGCCGGGGGCATGGCGGCGACCCAGCACCTGCTGTCGCTCGGCCACCGCCGCATCGCATACCTGGGCGGCCCACCGACATCGGGCTGCACCCAGGCCCGGATGAACGGCTTCCGCGGCGCCATGGAGGCGGCCGGGCTCCCGGTCCCCAAGGACTACATCTGGCTGCGCGAGTTCCTGTACGACGACGGCCTTGCCGGCGGCGCCGCACTGCTCGACCTCGCCGAACCACCCACCGCCATCTTCGCCGGCAGCGACGAGGTGGCCCTAGGGGTCATGGAGGCCGCCCGCGCCCGCGGTCTGCGCGTCCCCGAGGACCTCAGCATCGTCGGCTTCGACGACACGCAGGTGGCCCGCCTCGCCTCACCACCCCTGACCACCGTCCGCCAGCCGCTGCGCGAAATGGGCGCCGTGGCCCTCCGTACCGCGCTCCAACTTGCCGCTGGCGAACAGATCGACTCCCACCACGTCGAGCTCGCGACCCGCCTCATCATCCGCGACTCCGCCGCCGCCCCCACCCGGGTACCCCGAGCCGCCGCCTCCTGACCAGCCAGGACCGTGCGCACCAACGTGGCACGAGTCAGCCCATAGTGTGGCCGCATGTCTGGGCGACTCGCGGGCGAGAGGGTACTGGTGACGGGTGCGGCGCGCGGTATCGGCGCCGCGATCGCGGAGGTCGCGGCCCGCGAGGGTGCGGGCGTCGCGCTGCTGGACCTCACCGATCCCGCCGAGTCGTCCCACGAGCTGGCGCGGCGGTACGACGTACCGACCGCGGGCGTGCGGGTCGACGTCTCCGACGAGCCGGCGCTGGTGGCCGCGATCGAGCAGGCGGCCGGCACTCTCGGTCCGGTCAGCGTCCTGGTGAACAACGCCGGCCGGAACGCGAAGTTCGACCCGCTGACACTGTCCACCGAGGACTGGGACGCGGCGTTCGCGGTTCTGCTGAAGGCGGCCTGGCTGGCGGCCCGTACCGTGCTGCCCGGGATGATCGCCGCCGGCCGCGGGTCGATCGTGAACATCGCCTCGATCCATGCCCGGATGACCGCGGAGGGCTTCTTCCCGTACGGCGCGGCCAAGGCCGGGCTGGTCGGGATGACCCGCAACCTCGCCCTCGACGTCGCCAGGCACGGCATCCGCGTGAACGCCGTCAGCCCCGGCTACATCGGCTCGCCACCTGTGCAGCAGATGTTCGACGACGACCCGGCGGAACGGGACCGGGTGCTCGGCGTGCACCCGCTGGGCCGGATCGGTACCCCGCTGGAGATCGCGGAGGTGGTCTGCTTCCTGGCCTCGCCGGCGGCAAGCTACGTGACCGGCGCCGAGTGGGCCGTCGACGGCGGTCTCGGCGTCCGCTTCGCCTGATCGCTCAGCGCGGCTCGCCCCGCACCGGCCGGCCCGGCCGGGCATCCGTCTGGAGGTCGCCGTCGCGCACCACGAAGGTGCCGCCCACGAGCAGCTGGCGGACACCGCGGGCCGGCCGCGCGGGCTCGCGGTAGGTCGCGGTGTCGGTCACCGTGGCCGGGTCGATCACGACGACGTCGGCGTCCGCGCCGACGCCGAGGTGACCCTTGTGGCGCGCCACCGGCGCCACCTCGTCCAGTACCCGGGCCGGCAGGTACGAGCAGCGCCGGAACGCCTCCGGCCAGGTCCAGGCTCCCGCCTCGCGGACCATCAGCCGCAGTGTCTTGGTGAACGTGCCGGCGGTGCGCGGGTGGGTGGTGCTGCCGGACGGTAGCGGCCACGTGTCGGTGTCCCGGGCGCCGTCCGGCATCCGGATCGGCATCGCGTCGCTGGCGACGATCGAGTCCGGGAACTCGAACGGCCTGCGGACCATCGCGAACTGCTCCGGGTCGCTCTCGTCGAAGTACTCGATGATGCACTCGGCGGACGGGTCGATCCGGCGCAGCTCGCGCAGCCGATCCGCGTCGGCGACCCGCTCCCCGGTGGCGGCGACGATCAGGCTCGACGGCCGCCGGCCGCGCCGTTCCAGCCACTCCGGGCTGAGGAACCGCGCCCCGATCGCGGTCGCGCCCGCGCCGTACGGGTAGGCCTCGACGGTGACCCGGGAACCGTTCGCGCGGCTCTTGTCGAGCAGCGTCAGCACCCGGTCGATGTGCTTCCCGGAGGTGCTGTTCACGTGGCAGTGGTGCATCGCGGCGCCGGTCTCGGCCGCGGCGATGGTGATCTCCTCCGAGCCGTCGACCGGTGTCGAGGGATCGGACTCGACCAGCTCGCGGACGTGCGTGTACACCGGCACGCCGGCATTCGCGGCCACACCGGCGAGGGCGCGGAACTCGGCGGGATCGGTGTTCGGCGCGTACCCGAGCAGCACCCCGACGCCGAGTGCGCCACCGGCCAGCTCGTGCTCGAGCAGCGACAGCCACGCCGCCAGCTCGCGCGGCGACGACGACCGCTGCCACTCCGGGTTGCCGAGCAGCTCGAGCGTCCCGGTCATGCTGGCGTCCGGCTCGTGGCCGAGCAGCACCTGCGCCCGGGCGCCCGCCCAGGACGCCGAGAAGCCGTAGTTCAGCGGTCGTCCGGCGGTCGCCGCGCGCCGGTACGCCAGCTCCACCGGCATCAGGCCGGCCTCGAGCTCCAACGCCGTGGTGACCCCGTCCATCGCCTGCAACCGGTGCCCGGCGACCGAGTGCACGTGGCTGTGCAGGTCGACGAACCCCGGACCGACCACGAGCCCGGCGACGTCCACGACCGTCGTACCGGGGGGCGGCTCGAGGTCGGGGCCGACCGCCTCGATCCCGCCGTCGCGCACCAGGACGTCGGCGACGCCGTCCCAGCCGCTGCCCGGGTCGCAGACGTGACCGCCGCGCAGAAGTGTCGTCGTACCGGACGGGTTCGGCACCATCTGGTTCTCCTTCTGCTGCGTCAGGCAGACGCGGTACGCCGGGTCGCGAGCAGCCTGATCTCCACCCGGACATGCTCTCAAGTCCTCTGGATCCGCGCTGGTACGGTCCCCAGATGCCGGACCTGACGCGCGATCTCGGACCCGGAACTGTCACCATCTCGGGCGAGGGCGCGGTGGCTGCGGTTGCTCACCCGACCCGCGCTCACTCGATGCTGCTCGAGGAGGATCCGGCCGCACCGGAGGCCGCGATGCACGACCCGTCCCGCCGGTGGGGCAAGGGCTTCGTGGTCACCGACCGCGCCGCCCGCCGGTTCGACCAACCCGCGTCGTTGAGCTGGTCGGACGACGGCGTGGACCTGGTGCACGACCTCGGCGACCTGGAGCTGTCGATCGGTCGCCGGGTCGCGGACGCCTGGACCGAGAGCTACCAGCTGCGCAACGTCGCGTCGTACCGGGTGACGATCGGGTCGGTCGCGGTGAGCACGCCCTGGCGGGATGTGTACGGCTCCAGCCGGGAGAGCCTGCGCCGCGCGGTGCACGCGCACCTGTGGACCGGCGGCGCCGACGCGTGGGTGTGGGCCGTGCCGATGGACGGCTCGGGGCCCGGGCTCGGGCTGACGCTGACCGAGGGCGAGCTGTGGGCGTACTCGGTGGAGTCCCGGGACACCGAGACCGGCAGCAACGTGCGCGGTCACCTCTACCTGCACGTGACCGACCATGCCCGGGCATCGCACGCGATGGGCGGTCAGCCGCAGATCAGGCTCGACCCCGGTGCGACGTACCGGTGGAGCTGGCGGCTGGACTGGTACGACAGCCTGGCCGCCTTCCATGCGACCCGGCAGCCGCTGCTCGACGCCGACGTGCTCACCGCACAGGTCGGCGAGTCGATCACGCTCCGGCTGGCCCCCGGCGCCACCACCTCGACGCCGCAGCCGGTAGTCGGCTCGACCGCCGGGATCCAGCACGTCGTCGCATCCGACGGCCGGCGGCGGTCCCGGATCAGCCTGCTGTTCCACCCGCCGCTGCGGGAGCTGGTCGAGCAGCGGGCGCTCGGCGGCGACCACTACCTCGCCTTCGGACTCGGCCCGCTGCTCGGCACACTCGCGACGCGGCTGACCACGGCCGGGCGCGACGACGACGCCACCCGGATGCGCGAGCACCTGCAGCGCCATGCCGGCACGTTCCTGGCGTACGGCGACGACCTGCCGCCGCACGAGGTGAACTACGAGCAGTCGATGGTCGCCCCGCTGCTCGAGCTGCTGGTCGCCGCGTACGGCGCCGCGCCCGGCACCGTCGACGGTGCCGTCGACGGGGGCGAGCTGCGCCGGCGGCTGCCGTGGCTGACCGCGTTCGCCGCGGACCAGCCCGACGCGCGGCTGCGGCACATCCCGATCCGGCACTGGGACGGCTACTGGTTCGGCCCGGCAGCGGCTGTGGGGCGACGTGTTCCCGCACTACTGGTCGGTGCTCAGTGCCGACGTGCTGCTCAGCTGGCCCGACGAGCTCGCCGACCCTGCCACGCTCGAGCGGCTGCGCGCGGCCGGGTGGGCGATCCTGCGTGCCAACCTGGCGAACTTCCGGCCGGACGGCTCCGCCACCTGCGCGTTCGTGTACCCGAGCTGCGTCAACGGCGTGCCGGCGCACATCGCCGACCCGCTGGCCAACGACCAGGACTGGGCCCTGGTCTACGCGCTGCGCCTTGGCCTGGGGCGCACCCCCTAGGCTCTGGTCCGTGCAACCGCTGCGGATCTGGCTGGTCGGCCACGGCACGGTGGGCCAGTGGCTCACCCGAGCGCTGGACGCACACGCCGACCGGCTCGCCGGTCGATACGGCGCCGCGTTCACCGTGACCGGGATCGCGAGTGCACACGACGGTTTCGTGTATGCGGAGGACGGGCTCGACCTCGCGCTGGTACGCGAGCTGACCGCCGCCGGCGGTTCACTCGCCGAGCTGCCCGGCGTACAGCACTGGCCGGCCGCGATCGACGGGCTGCGCGCGACCGAGGCCGACGTACTCGTCGAGGTGACGCAGAGCCCCGCCGGCGACGGCGAACCCGGGATCACCCATCTGCGCGAGGCGCTGGGCCGTGGGATCCCGGCCGTGACCTCGAACAAGTGGCCGGTCGCCCTGTACGGCGTGGAGCTCGCCGAGCTCGCACGGCGAAACCAGGTGTCGTTCCGCGCCGAGTCCACGGTGATGTCCGGCACGCCGGTGCTGAGCACCCTGACCGCCGGTCTGGCCGGCGCGGTACCGCTGGGGGTGCGCGGGCTGCTGAACGCGACCGCGAACGCGATCCTGACCCGGATGACGGACGGGACGTCGTACCCGGACGCGCTCGCCGAGGCACAGGCGGCGGGCCTGGCCGAGCGTGACCCGGGCGCGGACGTCGACGGCCCCGACACCGTCGCCAAGCTGATGATCCTGTCCGCCCTGGTCTTCGGCCGGCAAGTGCCCGCCGAGCAGGTGTCCTGCCGCGGCATCACCGGCGTCACCCGCGACGACCTCGACCGGGCCGCCGCCACCGGTGCCCGGATCAAGCACGTCGCCACGCTCGAGTTCTCCGGGCGGGACGGCACCGGCGAGGTGACCGCCCGGGTGCAGCCCGAGGTCGTCGGCCGCGACGACCCGCTGGCGGCCGTCGACGGCACGACCAATGCCGTTCGGGTCCGCGCGGACCCGGTCGGCTACGTGACGGTCACCGGCCCGGGAGCCGGGCCGGAGCTTGCCGGACAGGGCGTGTTCAGCGACCTGATCGCGGTCGCCAGCACGACCCGATGACCGGCGCGATCCGTCGCTAGGGCCTGCTGGTCGTCCCGCAGGCTCGCGAGGCCCTGGAATGCGAGTGCGGCGACGACTCCCACCTGGCAGGCTGTGCCGGTGGATCTCGACTCCGGCGCCGGGCTGCTGCACCGGCTGACGTCGTACGTGCCCGACCGCGACTGGGACGTCCCGGCCGACGACCCACGAGTCCGGCACGACCTGGCACCGAACGACCTGAGCACCATCCCGCCTCCGATGAAGGGCTACCCCGACGGGCTGCCGGTACTGCCGCTGCCCCGCGACCTGCCCGACCCCGGCGTGCCGGCGACGGCCGCGCTGGCAGGTGTCGCCGCAGCGCGGCAGCCGCTCGACGCCGCCCAGCTCGGCCGGGTGCTCTTCCTCGGTGCCGGCGTCGTGCGCACCGCGGAACGCCCGGGCCGCACCGTGGTGTTCCGCGCTTCCGGCTCGGCCGGTGCCCGCTTCCCGCTGGAGGTGTACGCGAGCACGCGCGGCGTCGACGGGATCGCGGACGGCGTGCACTGGTACGACGGGGCGCGGCACGCACTCGTCCAGGTCGCACCGCCCGCCACCGGCGCGGTCACCACGCTCGTGGTCACCGGGGTGCCGTGGCGCACGGCCTGGCGCTACGCCGAGCGCGGCTACCGGCACCTGTACTGGGACGGCGGGACCTTGCTGTCCCAGATGTCGGCCGCGGCCGACAGTGCCGGACTCGCACCGCGGCTGCGCTCCCTGTTCCCGGACGCCGCGGTGCGGGACCTGGTCGGCGCGGATGGCGTGCACGAGTTCCCGCTGGCGCTGCTGTCACTCGGCGACGGCGAGCCGGCGATCGGTGCGACCGGCCCGGCGGCCCCGGGCGAGCTACCACCGGTCGAGTTCCCGCTCTACACCACGGCGCAGCGCGCGGGTGACCGGAACACGCTCGGCGCGCCGTGGCCGGAAAGCGCAGCGCTGCCGAGCCACCCCCCGTCCGACTCGCTCGACGTCGTTATCCGGCGGCGCGGCTCGCAGCGGCTGATGGACCGGTCCCGGACGCTGCCCCGGCAACTGCTGGAGTGGCCGATGACCGTATCGCTGCGTGGTCTCGACGTGCCGCACTGGGTGGTCGCGCACGGCGTCGACGACGTGACGCCCGGGGTGTACCGCTGGCCCGACCTGGCGACTCCGCTGAGGGAGGCGGACCTGCGCAACGAGCTAGAACGGATCTGCCTGGACCAGACGCTGGCCGCCGACGCGGCCTATGTCGCGATCTCGGCCGCGCCGCTGTCGGAACTCGACGACCGCGGCTACCGCGACGCCCAGCTCGCAGCCGGGCTGGTCGAAGGCCGCCTGCACCTGGCGGCGTACGCGCTGGGGGCCAGTGCCTCCGGCATGACCTTCCTGGACTCGGAGGTGCCGGGCCTGCTCGGTGAGCCGGACGACCTGGTCAGCCTGCTGTTCACCTGTGTCGGCGTGCCCGAGTACACCTCCCGGGCGGGCGGCGGGCCGGGCGAACCGGTCAAGGTCCGCTCCATCACCCCCCGCCTCGCCGACGACTGATCGGTGGCCGCTACGGCTCGCGCACCGGGCGGATCTCCACCTGACCAACCACGGAGGCCGGATGACAAGCGGCGATCTCGACCGCCTCCTCCAGGCTGTCCACCTCGATCAGCGCGAACCCGCCGATGTGCTCCTTGGCCTCGGTGTACGGACCGTCCGTCACCGCCACCCGGCCGTCGCGGACCCGGACCGTCGTCGCAGTCCGGCTCGGCTCCAGTCCTTCGTGCGCCCGGATCACGCCGCGCCGTACCAGGTCGTCCATCCACGTGTTGAACGCCCGCACACCCTCGTCGCTCACGACATCGTCGACCTGGGCCTCGTCCGCGCTGATCAGCAGCATGTACCGCAACGGCGTCTCCTCTCGGCTGACCCGAACCAGTCGTCGATCTCCGCCTTCCGCATGCTGAGATCATCCCGCCTTCCGGTGCGACGTGATACTTCCCACCGAAACGCTCAGCCCCGCCGCGACGATGTACCAGGTATGGGGAGGAGATCCGGAGCGGCTGTCGCCGGCGATGTGGACCACATGCGGGTCGAGATCGCCGGCAGGCTCGCACGCCTACTGCGGATCGTCCGCCAGCCGGCGCCGGAGGATGCGATCGCCGTTGCCGTCGACGACCTGCTGCTGGACCGCGTCGACCGGCCGGGACCCGATCCGTCCTGACCCGGCGGCCGGGGCCTCACCCGTGCGGGTAGCCGGACACGAACAAGATCTGCCCAGTGATGTAGTCCGCGTCCTCGTCGGTGAAGAAGGTCACCGCGCGTGCGATGTCGCGGGGGTGGCCGACCCGGCCTACGAGCACGTGCTCGGCAAGGATCGCGACGTGCTCGTCGAGCGTCCGGTTGTGCCGCCGGGCTCCGATCTCCGTCATCCCGGTGACGACCACCCCTGGCGCGACCGCGTTGACCGTGATGCCGAACGGGCCGAGCTCGAGCGCGGCGGCCTTTGTCAGACCGTTCAGTCCGGCCTTCGCGGCGACGTAGTTCGCACGCCCGTCGTCGTTCAGGGCCGAGATGCTGGAGATGTTCACGATCCGGCCCCAGTGCCTCTCCCTCATGCTCGGCGCGACGGCCTTGGTGAGCACGAAGGCTGCGCGCACTACGACGTCGTTGACCGCGTCCCAGTCGTCGAGCCCCAGCTCGGAGATCGGGTGGTCGCGCGTGAAGCCGGCGTTGTTGACCAGGATCTCCACCGGACCGACCTCGCCGGCCACGCGCACGACGACCGCGGTCATGGCGGCGGCGTCGGCCACGTCCGCCTCGATCGCGAGCGCCGTACCGCCGGCCGACACGATGCGCTCCCGAGTCTCGGCCAGGGTGTCAGCGTTGCGGTCGACCAGAACGAGCCGGTGCCCCTGGCCGGCCAGCCGGTCGGCGATCCCGGCCCCGATACCGTGCCCGGCGCCGGTCACCAGCGCGACGCGCGACTCGTAGCTCAATGCTCCATCCTTCCGCTCGTAGCACCTCGGTCAGCAGGTTTCGGCGCAGTCGCCGCGACGCCAACGGATGAAGCGTCCGGCTACATGCTGGCGGAGCGGCCCGCGATGCGTTCCAGGCCGTCGAGGACCAGGTCGAGTCCGAACTCGAAGTCCTCGTCTCGTCCGGTCTGCATGATTCTGGTGATGACTTCGAACACGTACGGATACTGCTCGGCCGGGATCTGGCCGAGCACCGAGGCCGACACGTTCTGCGTCTCCTCCACACCGAACGGCAGGTTGAGCTCCTGCAGCGTGAACCCGTACAGGTGGCTGTCCAGCGTGTGCCAGGCGTCCAGCGCTTCCTCGATCGAGAATCCACCCTCCCGTAGCCGCCCGAGCGTCGCATCCAGGTAGCGGGTCATCCCCGGCCCGATGTTGAAGCGGGACATCACCAGCATCGCCGCCCAGGGATGAGCCAACAGCACCTGGTGCGCCGAGATCGACCGCTGCCGCATCGCCGCCTTCCAGTGCGTGCCGGCCGGCGGTACGTCGATGTCGCCGACCACCAGGTCGACGATGCCATCGAGGATGTCGTCCTTGTTCGCCACGTGGTTGTACAGCGACATCGCCTCGACGCCGAGCCGCTGGCCGAGCTTGCGCATGGTCAGGGACCCGAGCCCGCCCTGGTCGGCCAGCTCGATCGCGGTGCGCAGCACTCGCTCCCGGCTCAGCGGGGCGCGCCGCGCGGTGTTCGAGGCGGTCTCGGTCGACATCAGGTTCCTCCCAGGGCTGGCGACGTACACCGTAAGCAGCGGGACTGGACAGCACCAGCCGACCGGCGTACCTTACGTAGTAAGCATACGCTGTAAGTCTACGGCGGTGCATCCACCAGGAGGGGAAACTCATGAAGGCGATCGTCCAGGACACCTACGGCTCGACCGACGTGCTCGAGCTGCGCGACATCGACAGACCCGAGATCGCACCCGACGAGGTGCTGGTCCGGGTCCGCGCCGCCGGCGTGGACCGCGGCGTTTGGCATCTGATGGCCGGGCTGCCGTATCCGATCCGGTTCGCGGGCTACGGCATCCGGACACCCAAGACACCCACTCCGGGCATGGACCTGGCCGGGGTGGTGGAGGCGGTCGGCGCGGACGTGACCCGGTTCCGGCCCGGCGACGAGGTGTTCGGCATCGGCAAGGGCACGTACGCCGAGTTCGCCCGTGCGCCGGAGAAGAAGCTCGCACCCAAGCCTGCGAACCTGACCTTCGAGCAGGCGGCAGCGGTCGCGATCTCCGGCCTGACCGCCCTGCAGGGCCTGCGCGACAGCGGGAACGTCCAGCCCGGCCAGAAGGTGCTGATCATCGGTGCGTCCGGCGGCGTGGGCAGCTACGCCGTCCAGCTGGCCAAGGCGTACGGCGCCGAGGTCACCGCCGTCGCCAGCACCACGAAGCTGGACCTGGTCCGTTCGCTCGGCGCGGACCATGTCATCGACTACACCCGCGAGGACTTCGCCGACGGCGTGCATCGCTACGACCTGATCCTCGACATCGGCGGCAACGCGAAGCTGTCCCGGCTGCGGCGAGCGCTCACCCCGAAGGGCACGCTCGTGATCGCCGGCGGCGAGACCGGCGGGCGCTGGCTCGGCGGCTACGACCGCCTGCTGCGAGCGCCGATGCTGTCGCCGTTCGTGAGCCAGACGCTGCGTACGCTGACCAGCCGCGAGAAGGGCGAGGACCTGCTCGTGCTCAAGGATCTGATCGAGGCCGGCAAGGTGACGCCCGCGATCGAGCGGACCTACCCGCTCAGCGAGGCGCCGAAGGCGATCCGGCACGTCGAGGACGGCCACGCCCGCGGCAAGGTCGTCATCACCGTCTGAACGGCCGGGTGGAGGTCGCCGTCACATCGTGATGACGACCTTGGCGCGGGCGTGCTCGCTCTCGAGGTAGCGGATGGCGTCGGCCACCTCGCTGAGCGGATACGTCCGGTCGATGACCGGGGTGAGCTTCCAGGACTCGGCCAGCTCCCGCAGGGTGGCCAGGTTCTTCCGGCTCGGCCGCTCCGCGAGGACGATCAGGCGATCGCGGACGAACCGGGACAACAGGGGCGCCCGCATCATCAGGCTCATCGGACCGACCACGCGCCCCTCGCCCGGGACGCCGCCACCGGACAGTACGAGCGTTCCGCCGGGTGTGAGCGCGCGCCGGAATGCGGTCAGCGAGTGGTTGCCGACCAGGTCGAACACGACGTCGTACCGCCGCCCGCCCCGGGTGAAGTCCTCCCGGGTGTAGTCGATGACGTGGTCCGCGCCTACCGACCGGACCAGGTCGACGTTCCGAGTACTGCACACACCAGTCACCTCCGCGCCGTACGCCTTGGCGATCTGTACCGCGAACGTGCCCACGCCGCCGGACGCGCCGTTGACCAGGACGTGCTGACCGGCACGCAGCCGGGCCACGTCGCGCAGACCCATCAGCGCGGTGTTGGCGGCGAGCGGGATCGCCGCGGCCTGCTCGAAGGTCAGGTTCGCGGGCTTCGGATCGACCGCGTCGTCCGGCACCCGGGCATACTCGGCGAACGCACCGTTGGCGCTGCCCAGGTCGCCGTACACCTCGTCCCCCGGCTGGAACCGGGTCACCTCGCCGCCGACCGCGTCGACCCGGCCGGCGAAGTCGCGGCCGCGGATCGGCGCCACGGGTCCGCCGCGCCCGAAGTCCGCCGGCGACATCAGCCGTGCGAGGTACGGGACGCCGCGCATCAGGTGCCAGTCGTACGCGTTCACCGCGGCCGCGTGCACGCGCACCAGCACCTCGTTGCCTGCGGCAACCGGCTGGTCGACCTCGCGGACCTGCAGGGCCTCCGGCGAGCCGTAACGTTCCTGGACGACTGCCTTCATCAGGGCCTCCGTAACGCGCGACCGCCGGCGCTGGATGGGCGGCTGGCCGCAGCGCCAGCTCTACCGCGACGGTAGGCGCGCGCAGCCCGCACGGGAATCAGGGACAACCCTCAGCAAGCACGGGTCTTGACGCGGCCGCGACCCGCTGAGACCCATCGCACACTCGCACCGGTCACATTCGTCCGTCCCGCGGGGTCATCACCGCGACCCCGAAACCTGATCACCGGGAGACCGACTCCCGGACGGAGGAAGTGGAGACAACAGTGACATCAGCGGTTCTGGTGACCGGCGGCACCGGCACGCTCGGGCGGATCGTCGTACCACTCTTGCAGGACGCCGGCCGTCCCGTGCGGGTGCTCAGCAGGCACAGCCACGAGTCCGCGAACGGGCTCGAGTACGTCACGGGCGACCTGACCGCCGGCGAAGGGCTGGACCGCGCGGTGGACGGCGTCGAGACGATCGTGCACCTCGCCGGCAGCGCCAAGGGCGACGAGCACAAGACCCGCAACCTGGTGCGGGCGGCGGCGCGGGCCGGCGTGGGGCACCTGGTTTACATCTCGGTCGTCGGAGCGGACCGGATCCCGGTCGTGAGCGGAGTCGACCGCGCGATGTTCGGCTACTTCGCGTCCAAGCTGGCTGCGGAGCAGGTGGTCGCCGACTCCGGGCTGCCCTGGACAACGCTGCGTGCCACCCAGTTCCACGAGGCGATGCTGAAGACCTTCCAGTCGATGGCCAAGCTGCCGCTGGTGCCGGTCCCGTCCGGCTTCCGGTTCCAGCCGGTCGACGGCACCGAGGTGGCGGAACGGATGGCCGAGCTCGCCCTCGGCGCACCGGCCGGCCTGGTGCCCGACCTGGCGGGTCCGCGGGTGTACGGGATGGACGAGCTGCTGCGCAGCTACCTGCGGGCCACCGGCCGGCGCCGGCTGTTGATGCCGATGAGGACGCCCGGCAAGGCGGCGCGCGCCTACCGGGCCGGTGCCAACCTCGCACTCGGACGCGCGGCCGGCCGCCGCACCTGGGAGGACTTCCTCGCCCGGCAGGTGAGCCGGCGTACCGGGGCCGGCGCCTCCCGATAGCCGCGGGTCAGAGCGCGGGCCTGCGCGGTCAGTGCGGTGATCGTGTGGATCGTGACCGGCCGGCTACGCAGAAGCAGCGAATCTCAGTTGGCCGCCTCGAAAGCCGCCAGGATCTCGTTCGGCACCCGGCCGCGGTCACGCACCTGGTACCCGTTGGCGCGCGCCCATGCCTTCACGGTGCGGGTATCGGCGCCGATCCGGGTGCGGACCGGTGGCCGTCGGGCGCCTTTGAGCGGCCGGCCGGCCTCGACGTACGGTCGCAAGGTCTTGCGAAACGCACGCGCGTTCTTGGTGGTCAGGTCGATCTCGTACGACGTGCCGTCCAGACTGAAGCTGACCGTCTCTCCCCTGCCGCGCGGGATGTCCGCTCCGCTGAGGTCGTCGGTGAGCCGCACTTCTACTCGCTGCGCCATATCACTCCTCCACAGTGTGCGAAGCAAGGATACGGCGCCTGTTGCGGTCGGCAACTATCGTGTCCACAGGAACGCTGCGGGTAGTCGTCAGGGCGCGACGCCGAGCTCGTCCAGCAGGGCCGCGGAGACCGCGGTTCTCGGCCGCTCGCGGGGCCGGTCGTCGACGAACACGTCCAGGTGGTCGTCGAGGAACGCGACCAGTCCCGCGAGCCGCTCCATCCCGGCCAGCGGCTCCGGGTAGGTCCAGGCCAGGTCGGCGTGACCGGGCACCGAGTAGTACGACGCCTCGCCCTTGTAGGCGCAGGACGTACGCCGGGTGCTCGGCGCCAGCTCCACCCGCACGTCCTCGCGCGGCAGGTAGTAACGGGTCGGCAGGCTGGTCTCGAAGACGAACGTCGGGCGGTCGCTCTCGGCGAGCACGACACCGTCGAGCTCGAACCGGACCCGCCGCGAACTCGGCAGCAACTCGACCCAGTGGTACGGCTCGCGCGGGTGCGCGACGAGGAGCACGTCCTCCTCGAACCACGCATCGAAGGCGGTGAAGTCGAGCACCACGTACTCGGCCAGGTCGGCGTCGTACGGCCGGAAGCCCGCTCCCGAAAGCCGGCGGCCGCCGACCAGCACGTCGGCCGGCTCACCGGCAGTGGAGTGCGCGCCGAACGGGATCCCCGGGTGCAGCAGACCATCGGGGACCACGGTCGCGGGCGCCGAGGACGCCACCAGATCGGCCCGCAGGTCGGAGACCGGCACCGCGTACGACGGCACGACCCTCCCCGGCTCCCAGACCAGCGCGGCCCCGGTGGTGTCCACGACCTGACGGTCGCCGACCATGACGCGGACGCGCCGCTCGGTCGGTTCGTACCGCAGCGACCCGAGGCCCTGCATCATCCAGTCCTGCATCCTGACGCTCATCGCGCCAGGCTAGGCTCCGCCACCGTGCCCGAACATCGGTAATCCGGTCGGTCGGCTGCCCATCTCAGCACCCGGCCGACTGCCTATGCTCGGTCGAGGATCGGCGAACTCGGTTGCGGCCGCCGGCCGCCGGGTGGTTGGTTTGGGCCTGGCATTCCACCGTGGAGAGGAACCTGCGTGACGGCGTCGTCACACACATCGGGCGGCATCGCGTACGACCGAGCCGGACCCGACGGCGCGACGGTCGTACTCATTCATGCGGGCGTCGCCGACCGCCGGATGTGGGATCCGCTCTGGCCGGAGCTCAGCGCCGCGCGCGACGCGCTCCGCCTCGACCTGCGCGGGTACGGCGACTCCGCGGAGCGCCCGACCGCGAGGCTGAACCCCGTCGACGACGTACTCGACACACTGGAAGAGCTCGACATCGAGCGGTGCCAGCTGGTCGGCGCGTCGTACGGGGCCGGCGTAGCCGTCGAGGTCGCGCTGACCCGGCCCGAGCTGGTCGGATCCCTCCTGCTCAGCGCTCCAGGCGGCTCGCTCCTCGCCGAGCTCACCCCGGACCTGCAGGCGTTCCTCGACGCGGAACGATCCGCGCTCGCCGACGACGACCTGGACGCGGCAGTGGAGGCGAACCTGACCTGGTGGGTCGACGGTCCGCACCGTGGCCCCGGCGAGGTCGACCCAGCGGTCCGCGAGCTGGTCCGGCGGATGCAGCGACGGGCGTTCGACATCACCGCCGGCTGGGACGACCTCGACGAGGCGGAGCTCGAACCGCCTGCACTGGAACGGCTCGCGGAGATCCGGGTACCGACCCTGGTCCTGGTGGGTGCCCTCGACCTGGACACGATCCACGACGCGGCACAGCGGGTGACCGAGGGCGTCGCCGGCGCGCGTCGCGTCGACTGGCCGGACGTCGCGCACCTGCCGTCGATGGAGCGGCCCGACGACTTCCTCCGCCTGCTGCTGGAGTGGCCGGCTAGCTGATCCCCGACCGGCTCAACCACTACACGACCGACCAACCTACGGGCCGGTGGGAACCGATGCGGATCAGTGCCGCCCGAGGTCTTTCGCTGTCGGCCCGGGCCGGAAAGACTGTCGGCGACGTGGCTAGTCGTCGCCGACCGAGCTAAACGATCCCCTCCCCGTCCGCCCGGGTCGGCCTGAGCCCCGGCGACTAGCCACCTCCACTCAGGCCAGGCCGTACGTGTCACTCCGCCGGTGTCAGCTCGCTGATCCCTCGGGCACCGACCGGCGGATCGCGCGGAGGATCTGGTTGGTGGCGACCACGTGCGCACCGGTACCGATGACCAGGGCACGGTAGACGCGGCCGTGCAGGCCCGGGAACTCCGCGTAGGACCGGGCCGCCATTGTCGTCTGCCCGTTCGCGGACTCGGTGAGCCGGAACACCAGCGCATAGCGGGAGAACCGGTGCCGTCCGGCCATGCCGAGCTCGTGCCCCGGATCCTCATGCGCGACCTCGAACCCGGGACGGGGCCGGGTACCGAGCAGCACGGCGAGCGGGTTGCCGGCACCGAAGCCGAGCGACGTGTCGACGTACCGGCACAGTGCCGCCCACACGACCTCGCGCGGCGCGTCGACCAGGGTGCGATGCTCGTCGAGGAACGGCAGGTCCGTGGTAGAGGAGCTCACTGGTCGATCCGCCCTTCAGCCGGGCTGCGGGACACCCAGTATCCACCGCGATCACCGGTCAGGAATTCCGGGGACCGCTACTGCGCGCCGACACCTCAGGTGTGCGCGTCGAGGCCGTCGAGGACTCGGTCGAGTCCCCACAGGAACTGCTCGGTCGTGTAGTACTTCGCGACCGTGGCCGCGGACTCGGTCGTGCGCGGGTAGCTCTGGGTCGAGATCGAGTCGATCGCGGCCCGCCGGGTCGCGACGCGCTCGCGCTCCGTCGGCGCGGTGGCCGGGTGGTCGAGCTCGGCGACCTCGAGGGCGATGGCGCCGAGGACGTAGACCAGCAGCACGTACGAGGCGCGGGCGGCGTCGTCCGGTGAGGCGCCGGCGTCCGCGAGGACCTCGCTGAGGGACTCGCGCAGCATCATGGCGTTGGGTCCGTCCATGGGTCCCCCGAGCAGCAGATGTACGGCGCCCGGGTGCGCGACCAGCCGCTCTCGTAGCTCGACCGCGAGGGCCTTGACCCGCTCTCGCCACGGCACCTGCCGGTCGGCGAACCGGTCATGGTTGACCTCGCCGAGGAACCGTTCGACCAGCGCACGGAGCACCGCGGCCTTGTTCGGGAAGTACGTGTACACCGCGTTGGGCGCGATGCCGACCTGAGCGGCGATGCCCCGCACCGATACCGATGTCGCGCCGCCGGTGTCCATCAGCCGGAGGGCGGCGTCGAGGATCGCCTGCTCGGTCACCGCCCGTGGCCTACCGATCGGGCGGGTTGTCGGTGTCGTCATCGCCCAGATTCTCCCGCCGGTCTCCTTGACATGTTTCTGTACAGCGTACATATCATGTACACAGTGCAAAAAGGCCCGATCACCGGGTCTCACCTTTGGCAGTCACGGTGCGGGGCAGGGCCACCGAAGGTCCGAACGTACTCGGGACGTGGTGGGGGACTCGCCGGTCCCGCTCGCTGAAGGGGATCAGCGCTCATGTCAAAGGTCCACGCATCGCATAATCCGCCATCCGCCAACACCACGCTCGCGGAACCACGATCGGGCCTCGCCCGGTTGGCCGGGCCGTTAGCTCTAGCCGCCGGTTCGCTGATGATCGTGGTCGAACTGGTGATATACCCGATCGTCGATCTCGACGACCGGGAGGGCACCTCGACGAACGTCGCGTACCGCGTGAGTGGAGTCGTGTACTTCATCGCGTTCTGCCTGCTCCTGCTCGCCGTCGTCGCGGCGTACGGCTGGCAGGCGCACAAGGCAGGCCGGCTCGGCGTCGTCGGGGTCATCGCCGCGATGGTCGGCACGATGTTCCTCGGCGGTGATCTGTGGTTCGAGACGTTCTACGTCACCTACCTCGCCGATGTCGCACCTGAGGTGCTCGACGCGGATCCCAGCGGGATGATCGTGATCGGCGCCGTCTCCAGCTACCTGCTCTTCGCCATCGGGTGGGCGTTGTTCGGCGTCGCGAGCCTGCGGGCGGGTGTCTTCCCGCGCGCCATCTGCGTAGCCATCGTGATCGGCGGACTGGCGGGCTACAACGCGCTGCTACCGCCATGGGGAATCCCCCTCGGCATCGCTATGGTCTGGCTCGGCATCTGGATGATCAGGACGCCGGCACCGGCGGACACGGTGGAGGCCGTCTCATGACCACCACACCGACTGCACCCGTGCCGAGCCAAGCGGCTCCCGTACGTCCCTCGTGGAGTGCCTGGCGCACGATACTGATCATCGTCGGCGTGCTGTGCGCCATGCTCGGCGGCACCGTCCTCATCGGCGGCGGGATCGCCCTGTGGGCCTACGACCAGCGCGACGGCGACGGCTACTTCACCGCCGGACCCGAGCAGTTCACGACCGACAGCTTCGCCCTGTCCGCTCCCTCACTCGACATCGACGTCGCCGGCCCGGACGCGATCTATGCCGATGACCTGCTCGGCGACGTCCGGATCCGAGCGGAGTCAAACAAGTCCGACGCTCCGCTGTTCATCGGCATCGGCCCGTCCAACGACGTCGCCAGATACCTCGACGGCGTCGGACATGCCGAGGTGTCCGACATCGAGGTCGACCCGTTCAAGGTCACCTACACACCACGTCCGGGCGCCGAACCCGCCGCGCCACCCGCCGACCAGACCTTCTGGGTCGCCTCCGACACCGGTACCGGACCGCGCACGCTGAGCTGGGACGTCGCCAACGGCGACTGGGCCGTCGTCATCATGAACGCCGACGGATCTGCCGTCGTCGACGCCGACGTCAGCGCCGGCGGAACCCTGCCCGTCATCCTGCCGATCGCCATCGGCGCAATGATCGTGGGCGGCGTACTGCTCCTCGTCGGGATCGCCATCATCGTCGTGACCATCGCGACCAGGGGCAGCGGCCGCAGGCCGATGCCTACCGCGCCTGGACCGGTGACAGCGCCGTGAGGCGCGCGGCAGCACCAAGGCGGACGCGGATGACGGTCGTCGTCAGCGCGCTCGCCGTCATGGCCGGTCTGATGACCGCGCCGCCGGCCGTATCCGCCTCCGTCACGCCCGCGTCGACCGCGCACCAGCCCGGCGGTCACTCGCTGCCCGCCGTCCAGCGTGCTCTCGACCAGGTCGTCGCCGCCGGCGCACCCGGGGCGGTCGCACTCGTCCGGGTCGGCGACCGAACGTTCCGGCTCTCCAGCGGAGCCGGCAACCTCGCACCGGTGACGCCGATCCGCGTGGGCGACCGCTTCCGCATCGGTGGCATCACGAAGACGTACACGGCGACCGTCGTACTGCAGCTGGTCGGCGAGCGGAAGCTCGCGCTCGGCGACTCGGTCGAGAAATGGCTTCCGGGGGTCTTCCCGAACGGCGAGGGCATCACCGTCCGCCAGTTGCTCAACCACACCAGCGGGATCTTCGACTACGCACAGGACCCAAGCGTCTTCGGTCGCTACCTCGAAGGGGACTTCACCCTGATCTTCGATCCCCTCGAGGGTGTGCGGATCGCGGCGGAGCACGAGCCGCTCTTCGCGCCCGGGACGGGCTGGACGTACTCGAACACGAACTACCTGCTGCTCGCGATGATCGTCGAGGCCGTCACCGGCAGGTCGTTCGGCTCCGAGCTGCGGCATCGGATCTTCAAGCCGCTCGGGCTCGCGCACACGAGCTATCCCACCTCATCGCGGATCGTCGGCCCGTACACGCACGGCTATGCGCTGTTCGGCGAACCGCCGCTGGTCGACATCACGCCACTGAGCCCGACCGTGTTCGGCGCCTCGGCAGCGATCCTGTCGAACGCCGCGGACGTCGCACGGTTCTACCGCGCGTTGCTGCGCGGCCGCCTGCTCCCGCCGTACCTGTTGCGCGCCATGCGGACCGTCGACCCGGTCGCTGATGAGCCCCCGGGCTCCATCGACGCGGGCATCCCGGGCGGCGGCTGGGGGCTCGGCCTGCTGAGGGAGCGGTTCCCGTGCGGAGAGGCCTGGGGCCACGATTCGGAGATCCCCGGCTACACGACCGCTGCCTGGAGCAGCAAGGACGGCTACCGCCAGGTCGTCGTGGTCGTCAACATAGACATGTTCAGCCACGACGAGCCGGTCCCCCGGGCGATGCGGGAGGTTCTCGCCACGGCGTACTGCGGGCGCTAGCCGCTGGGTCAGCGCCAGACGTCGAGCGCGACGCCGCGGGCCCGTTCGACGAAAACGCCGTCCGGGCTCGCGGCGCGCAGCAGCGCGCGGAGGTCGCGTTCGAACGCCGGCAGGCTGTCGCCGAACAGGTGCGGCGCGGAGCTCGACAGCGAGAACACCGACGCGACGATCTGGTCCTCGGTGCGCTCGACACTCTCGCCGCGGCGTACCTCGATGCGCTCGGGCCCGGTGAAACCCACGTCGCGGAAGATCGCCGCCTCGTCGCCCGGCGTACCGTCCGGCAGACTCCCCTGCCCGGCCCGCCGGGTCGTGCCGAGATAGCGCGTGACGAGCCCGGCGATCTCGTCACGGGGCGTCGTACTGCCCTCGATGCCTTGGTGCGTGGTCGCCTGCACGTGCACCAGCGCACCGTCCTGCTCGAGCATGCCGCGGACCACCCGGGCGACGAGCGGACGGTCGAACCAGTGGAACGACTGCGCGAAGGTGACCAGTCGCTGCACGCCGAGGCCGGCCGGCAGCTCCTCGGCGCGCAGGCACCGCCAGTGGATGCCGGTGATCCCCTGCCGCGTCGCGGCATCGGCGGCGACCCGGATCATGTCGGCGTCGGCATCGATACCGGTCGCGTGCTCGAAGAGCGGCGCCAGGATCGTCGTCACCGAACCCGGGCCGCACCCGACATCGAGGTAGCCGCCCGTACCGTCCAGCCCGAGCACGTCCCGCAGCACGTCGGCGATCGCCGCGGGGTAGGGCAGCCGGCCGGTCAGGTAGTGCTCGGCACTGCCCCGGTACAGCGTCGGGTCCCACCGCCAGCCG
>DASRHY010000212.1:0-2512 GCA_035650275.1 Kribbellaceae bacterium
TCCTCCGACGACAGCATGAACAGCGGGTCGGGGTTCGGATCGCCACCATTCGACTGCGGTGCGGACGTCGTCATGGCGGGGCACCTCCGGCCAGTGTTTCGCGAGGACCTGACGGCAGAACGGATCCAGCTCTACCTGGCCGACGCACTCCCAGCCGGCCCGGTCCAGACCCAGGTCCAGCCCTCCGATGCCGGAGCACAGCGACAGGTACGTCGGCCTACCCACGAGGCACCTCCTGCGGTTGGTACCGCAAACACGTGCAGTCCGGGTCCAGGCAGTAGCCCCGCACATCCCCGACACCGGGTGCGTGCTTGCGCCACGGCTCCCCGCACACACAGTCCCGCTGCGGGGCCCGGTAGGTGCCCAACACCTGACGGGCCAGCGGATCACGCTTGCGGCGGATCATCTGGGCACCTCCGCGAACAGGTCGAGCTGGGCCGGACCGTCGACTGCGGCGAGCACCTTGTCCCGCCACGCTCCGGCGAACCAGCGGCAGTTGGCCTCGCTGTTCGCCCGGCCGTGGACGCATGGGCGGGTGCGGCGGCCCCAGGCGCTCCACGCCATCGAGTCGGCTGAGGTCAGATACGCCGAGTAGGACGCCAGGCCGGCGATCTTCACCCCGAAGCCGTGCAGCGGCAGGTGGAGCGCGGCGAGGGTGCCGACGATGGCGCCGATCTCGGCGGTGGCCTGCCGTCGGCATACGGAGCCGAGCCCGACCACCTGCTGGACGGTCAAGTCGACGTCGGCGCGCTGGTAGAGGTCTACGCAGTGCAGGTAGTCGTCGAGCGCCCAGCCCTGCAGCACCGGGGTGAACGGCAAATCAGCGGCGAGGCTACGCAGCTCAAGGAAGTTGTCGACGGTGCGCCGCTGATGCTCGGGGACGGACAGACCGGTCTTGGCCAGGATCCACGGCTCGACCATCCAGTCCATCGGAGCCGCCCAGACCAGGTTGCCGATCTCGTCGCGGTAGCGGCGGACCTCGGCGACGTACTGGCGGGCGGTTATGTCCCACTCGCCGCGACGGTCCAGCGCCGAGAACCCGCCGGAGTCCAGCGCCCACGTGCTGCGGGCGCGTGGCAGAGTGCGGCGACCGGCCAGACGCACTCGGGAGACGAACAGCGGGAAGTCGCACGTGGCCAGCCAATGCGGCTGATGGGTGCCCAGGTAGAAAATCACGCCTCTGCCCTCCGACGGCGCGCGAGCGCCAGCACCACGATGGCGAGCAACGTCATCCACGCCTTGCCGACGATCTGCCCGGGCAGGAACGCCAGCGACCCGAACGCCAGCCACAGGAACAGCACCGAGTCGACAACCAGTCCGACCACATTGGACGCGGCCACGGCCAGCAACCAGCGCCGCCGGCGCAGCGGCTCGTACACGGCCCAGTCGAGGGCCTCGGACAACCCGAACGCAGCAGCCGACGCGGCAGCGAGCGCCGGACTGGCAACCGCGAACGACAGGCCCGCCCCTGCGGCGATCGCGGCGAGCACCGCCCACCGGCCGGCGGTCTCGTGGAGCAGGTCCCGCAGGGTGAACGCCAACCCGGCGAACAACACACCCGCCGGGGCCAGCAGACCGAACCCGACCGGGATGACACCGAACTCGGTGATCGCCCAGTTCGCGGCGACAATCGTGCCCAGATAGGCGAGCCCGAGCACCAGGGCGAGGTGGCGGCTACGCACCGGGCACCTCCTGCCCGCACGTCGGACACGTCGGCTTCTCCGGTGCGCTCTTCGGTGTGAACTTCGTGCAGCCGCAGCCGAACCGCGAACACGCACCCCGAACCTTCGGGCCCTGCTTCGGCAGGGCATGGAACGAGACCAGGTCGTCGCACTCGCACACCAGCCCGTCACGGGACACCACCGGCCACACCGCCCGGCCTTTCACCACCGGCATGACGACGTAGTCGCCCGGATCCATGCTCACGACGCCGCCTTCGACAACTCGCGGCACTCACAGGGCTTTATGAAGACCCCGACTCCGACTGACCAGCGGCGATACCAGTCGAGATAGGTACGCGTGCGGTCCGGCAGCGCTCGCCAGCAGGCGAGCCAGTAATCGTCCACTCGGTGTCCGCCCCGTGAGAACTCCGGTTCGGCCTTCCCGTACCAGGCGACCGAGCAGGCGTAACGCAGCCAGGAGAGCCCTTGCCATTGAGCACGGGTCACCCGATCTTTCTCGCTGCGATCGTGGACCACGCACGCATGCCCCTGGGCGGCATGGAAGAGCAGATCAGGCGACGCGGTCAGGACGATGTCGCCCCAGCGCTTCTGTTCACACCACGTCGATTGGATACGCAGGTAGCGCCCGGACTCGACATCGCGGCCACACAGCAAACCCCGCGTCAGGTTCACGAATTCGACGCTCACGTCGTCTCCCCCGCATCCCTGTAGCCGCCGTCCGGCGTCAGCAGCACCCAACGTCCACAAACGAGCACCGAAACGTGCGCCGGATCGAGTGCCTGACCGACCAGCCAGCCCATCGCGTAAGCCTCGTTACGGTGGGACTCCAC
>DASRHY010000213.1:0-4804 GCA_035650275.1 Kribbellaceae bacterium
GGAAGCCGTATGACTGCCTGGGTGTTCCGCGCAGACTCAGGCATGCACGTCCGCGAGCCCAGCTCGTCGCCACCACTTGATGGTCCGCGGCGGGACGAGGTCCGGCAGCCAGCCGGCGCGGCCACGGCCAGCGCATCTGCCGCGGGTCGTCGGCCAGGTTGGCCTCGAAGGTGACGCTAGTTCGCGTTGCGGGGACTCGGAAGAGCCCGTAATCCCGGCGGACGCCTGATCGAACGCGTGTGACCCCGCCCGTCCTCTCGGCCGACGGGGGACACACTAGAGACGCGGTGTGTCCACTGATGTCGCATTGGTGGCATCCGAGGCGACAAACTCGGTCACTTGGCAAACAAGTTCGCGCTTAGGCTCCGATTTAGGTGAAGCGATCAGTGATAGCTTATGAACAACATGCCACAAAGCAATCCGGCGATACATCTCGTTAGACAGATTTTGCGGACCACTTCCTTCTCGGTGGAGAGAGCGACCTTCATAGCTGATCTTTCCGACAATTGACCGCTCACTCCCAAGTGACTGCCGCCCTTGTTGGAGATGCCCAGCGATGTAGCAACCTCCCGGACGTGCTCCTCAGACAAACCGACCCGAAGAGACACGGTTATCTCAGTTGACCCCCCCGGTGGGAGTTGTGTGGTTGGATCCTCGCGCCGCCAATATTGCGTATAAACGGTGTGCAATCTCCAACCTCCCACTTCCTCCCAGTCTAATTGCGACGCGCCGCGCGCATGTAGTAGCGCCCTGATCGCTCTTCGCTCCTGGAAGTGGACTGCGGTTGCAGGAATCATAGCCAATATGCCCCTGCTAACGCTGGTGCTGGTCTCTCCGCTTATTCTGTCGCCCAGCCGTGCCATGGCGAGATTGTTTTCGATCATGAGGAACAGGGACTGATTGAGATCCCAACGCGCGATCTCCGCCGGCTCCGACGCTATCGGAGGCGGTGTTCCATCCCGGGCAAACTCGGGAGGAGGGCCAATATCCATAGGCCCATTCTAACCCGCAGTGCCCACGCTGCGGATGTTCCCAAGGCTGGATGCACTCCTGCATGGATCTACTCAATTGCTCCCGTGGCTTGCCACATCCTGCTAAGAAAGAGCAGCGAGCACTTGCCATCGATCGGCGCATGAGGAGCTTTCCGATCGGACCCGCGGTGATGCAACCGATGTCGCTGTGCCGTCTGTTCAATCACCCAAGGTCGGCGTATCGCCTCACCGAGCGGATCTGCCGCTGAGAGCGTGTCCTGCGGCCCGGATCCGCCGCGATCCGCGCGCTTAGGTGTCGCACATCAGTCGACCACAGCGGCCGAGGCGGTCGACCTGCTGCGGTGGTACGAGGCGTTCGAGGAACGGCAGTTCAGGCAGAGCGGTGAGAACGAGGCTGCGGACGACATCGCCCAGCGCAGGGCCGTCCCTCGATGCCATGGCGGCCGACGCGGCGCGTCGACTCGACGGGGTCCCGGCGTGTCCGAGGATCTTCGCCGAGGACGACAGGAACCCGACGCTGGCCCTGCCGACGATGTTCGCGAACTGTACCGAGGCCCGGGCGTCCGCGTGCCGTTGCCGCTGCGCCCCGGAGACAAGGGCTGGAACCCCGGGCTCGACCGCCACAACGACGGCAGGGCCTGCGAGCCGTGACCGATCGACGACGCATCGGCGGACGACCTCTGCGGCGTCCTCGGCGGACCCAGTGTCGTGTCAAACTCTCGTCATGCGGTGGGGAATCTGGTTGGCGAGTGGGAGCGTGGTCGCAGCGCTGGTTGCGGGCGGCGGGATCCTGGCGGTCGGCGACGACGATGCCTCGCCCAAGATGGACAAGCAGCAGATGCTCCAACTCGGCGACACGTGCACAGCGGCGGTGCGCAGGCAACTGCATCCGCGTGAGGTCGAGCTCACCGAGCGAACCGAGTTCGATGACCTCGGCGCCGGCCGCTACCGGGTCACTGGAACGGTGAACTGGAAAGCCGCGTCGACGGACAACCTGATCGACTACAGCTGCGACATCTCGTGGCCCGGCCTCGAACTGTCGGAGGTGTCGACCGAGCACCGGTGACGGACTAGTCGGCCGCGATCCGGCTCGGCGGCGGCACAGCCTGATACGCACCGTGCCACGCCAGCGTTCGCATGGTCCTCAGCGGATCGGGCCGGGCGGATACGGGCGGACCCGGAGCTCGGCGGCCTCGAGCGTGGCGGAATTGTTCGGCCGACGGTCCGTGGCAGTCGGCGATCACCAGCGCCCAGGCCACCATCCGGCGGAACACAGCACAGGTCCGTCGGGTGAGGCGGGCGTGGTCAGGTGAGGTCGCGGATGTGCAGGACCGAGCCGTTGTCGATGTCTCGGTCGAGTAGTGACCAGATCGCGCGGGCGGCTTGCTCGGGTGGTGTGAGGGCGCCGTTGAGTTTCATGTCGCGGAAGCGCGGGGCGTGCGGGAACGCTAGGTCGTCGCAGGCGCGGATTTCGTCTTGCATCGCGGTGTCCACCGCACCGGGTGCGAAGGATATGACGCGGCATGGGTGAGTGTGGCGTTGTTGCTCGAGGCCGACGACGCGGACCCACTGGTCGATCGCGGCCTTGCCGGCACAGTAGCTGGATTCGCCTTCGTAGGGGTGGTGTGCGGCGCCGGAGGAGACGATGATGAGGTGCTTGTCACAGGTCAGGTGGGCGGTCACGCGGAGGAAGGTGTGACCGAGGACCTGGGCGGCGGCGGAGTTCAGCAGCACGTTGCGGGTGTAGGCCGCGGTGTCGACGGTGCCGGCCGGGCCGAGCGGCGTCAGGGTGCCCGCGTTGTGCACGAACACCAGCCGGTCGCCGTTGAAGGTGGCGAGTCGTTGTTGGAAGTCTTGCTCGATCAGCGGCCAGGTCGCCGGGTCGGCGAGGTCGGCGGCCACGTGCTGGGTTCCGGGAGTGCCGCCGCGGCGGGAGATGTCGACGACCTCGGTGATCTCGGCGTTGTAGGGAATGGTTGTGGCGAGGGCGGCGCCGATGCCCGAGGAGGCACCGGAGATCCAGACCAGCATCCGGGTCAGGGCGCGGTTGGCCGGCCTGGCGGCCCCGCCTGGTATGGGCCTGGGTCGTCGAGGCGCGCGGCGGCGCCGTTGTAGCGAAGTGTTCACAGTGTCTGAGGAACGCGGACGTCGCGGCAACCCCACGGCCGCCGGGATCGTTCCTTCCCTCCCATTGGGGAACAGTCTCCATGCCGAACGGCCGCAGGTCGATGCCTGTGCGGACCCGGCACTTCACGGGCACGCGACGACACGCCGCGCCGCGGCACGCCGCGTGCTCGCACCCGGCTGGGACGTAGCGGTCGGCCGCAGCAGATGCGGGTCTCGATCGACCCGGTACGGGGACCGGGGGCGCGACTTGTGGACCACGGCGCGAAGTGCAGCAGGGCCCGTGCGCCCGCCCGGGGCCGCGAAGGGGCCTGATGTCGACGAGAGCGCCGGACGCCACCAGCCCATGCATCAGGGCAGGCGGATTACCCGGTGACCGCGTCGCGCCTGGGGGTCCGTCGCCCGGCGTGAATGTGGCGTATCAAGCGTTGCAGGCTACCTGTCCGTACAGGTGAGCGCGCACCGCGCGGAGGGGGCAACCGACATGAGTTCCACAACCGACGACCCGGCTGGCGGCGCGATCGGGCCGGATCGGGCCGAGCCTATGTGCGTCGCACCGGCCCAGGCCCACACAAGCAGTGGATCACCGTGGACGTTCGCAGTCTTGACCTCGAAGGCTGGGCGTAAGTGCGTCGTCGACTGCTGTGCGCGGTGCTCGCGCTGATGGCTGTCGCCGGGTGCACCGAGGGCGTGCACGCCGGTCAGGCCGACAATACGCCGCCGGAGTTCCGTGTCGACTTCTTCGGTCTGCCCGGGCCGCGACCTCGCCGAGTGGCGCCGTTGCCCAATGGCTACGTCGGCTCGCTACCGACCTCGCAGATCGCCAGACTCGGCCGCACCTATCAGATCGTCGCGCGGCTCAGCGACCCGGACAGCGGGGTCGAATCGTTCGAGATGACCGAGGGCAAGCCGCTGGCCGAGTGCTGGAGTCCAGGCCGGACGACCATCGACGCGCGGGGACCGCTGCTGTCGCCGGTCAAGCCGAGCCAGTCTTGGCGCAGCCCGGATCTGCTGCCCGGCGGCAACCCGACACCAACCGGCGCATTGCCGCGGGACCGGATACTCGCCCTTGCTATCGACACCAGCGTGTTCGGCGGTTGCCCGGCTGGCAAGGAACTGCGCTGGGTCATCACCGTGGTCTTCGCCGGCACGAACGGTGCGGGCATGCGACCTCGCGGCGGGCTCCTGCGCGACGAGCACTACTGGGGGACTACCGTGCTGACCATCCTCCGGCCGGCGTCGGCGTAGCGAAACCCAGTCAGGTTGGCCCGACGAGCAGTTCGGCAGGGTCGGGGTCATGGCGCGGCTCCTCGCTGGGCGGACAGCTCGGCTTGTAGTTGGGCGGGGTCGAGGCGGTGGGCTGCGAGGATTTCGGTGGCCGGGTTGCTGGCACCGATGCTCCATCCCAGCTGGGTCAGGTGTTTGCGGCCGCGCCGCGCCAGGCCGGTGCCGTACGGCTCGGCCGCGTCTTGCAAGACCCCGTATAAGAGGTGTTCCGGACCTATGCCGCGGCGCCCTTGGTTGTCCGCGTACTCGGTCGCGAGGGCCAAGGCCCGCTTGGCGAAGAAGGGCTTCCCGCACAGCGGGTTGCGGCGGCGACCGCCACCACGCCACCACGGCCGTCGACTGGCTCGCCAGACCGCCTCGCCCACCGCATCCGGACCGAACGCGGCTTTCAGCTGCCGTTC
>DASRHY010000214.1:0-2409 GCA_035650275.1 Kribbellaceae bacterium
CTCAGCGTGCGTGCCAGCATCTGGCCGATCTCGGTTCGGATGGCTTCCGCGTCGGACTTCGTGCCGTGCACGAGCACGACGAAATCGTCGGCATACCGCACCAGCCGATAGTTCGGCCGCCCGTTGCGGCGGCGGTGTTGACGCCGCCACGGTGGGCTCATGTCACGTTCCCAGATCCGGGCGAAGTGCCGGTCCAGCACGGACAGGTAGATGTTGGCCAGCAGCGGAGACGCGACCCCGCCTTGCGGCGTTCCGGTCAGCGAGTCGACAAACCCGCCGTGTTGTTCGACGACACCGGCCCGTAGAAACGCGCGGACCAGTCGCAACACCTTACGATCGGCGACGCGATCGGCCACCAGGCCCAGCAGGATCTGGTGGTCGACGTTGTCGAAGCAGGCAGTGATGTCGCCTTCCACCACCCACTCATACGAGCGGCTGGTGAGCTGATGGATCTCGGCGATGGCATCCTGGGCTCGCCGTCCGGGCCGATAGCCGTAGCTCGACGGGTAGAAGTCGACCTCGAAGATCGGTTCCAGGATCAGCTTGAGCGCCATCTGCGCCACGCGGTCGCGCAGGGTCGGGATACCGAGCAGGCGCACCTTGCCGTTCCTCTTCGGTATCGCCACCTGCCGCACCGGCAGCGGACGGAAGCTGCCGTCCCGCAGCGAGTCACGCAACTGCTGCAGGAACGGCACAACCTCGTCTTCGCCGATATGGACCCGGGTCTGCCCATCCACGCCCGCAGTGACCGCGCCCTGGTTGCCTGCCACCCGCTCCCAGGCCACCACGAGGGTCGCCCGGTCGCAGATCAGGTTGAACACATCCCCGAACCGGCGATCCGGCTCGGCCATTGCCCATCGGTGCAGCTTGCGTTGATGATCGAGTACGCGACGTTCGGCCGTTCCGTCGAACGGCCACATCGGCTCACCGCTATTCAACGGCTCTTCGTCATCGGTCCTGCTGCCCATCACGCTGCCACCCTTCCCGATGTGGCCGGCTTTCCCGGCCTCGCAGTACTACGGCGGCTCCGCCACGACCCGATACCCACAGCGGGCGTTGCGCCTGCCCACCGACCGGCTGGCCACCGGCCGATCAGGGCGGCACCGGGCCGCTTCCCACGTTCACTGATGTCCGTTCCGACGGGTGTCGGCGCCCAGCTATACCCCGACGGCATCGCCGCGGGCCGCACATCGCAGTCTTGGCCCGGGCCTCCAGTCACCCAAGTCACACAGGCGACGAAAGCGGAAGAGCCAAGACCCACAGCTCCTCCAGTACCGCAAAGCGACCCATCCACCAGGTTCGACAGGTCGCTGACGACTAACGGGGCTTCTGCCACTGGTTCAGTTTCCTTACGCCTTCCCGTCCTCGCTAGCGGGCACGAGCCGTCTGGTGGTACCGACCCGCCCCTACATTGTCGAGGCCGCTCCCAGCCTCACCCCCAACCCAGGGCTCGGCCTGCCTCCAGCTTCAACCAATCACTGCGATGACCGGCGGCGGGCCCTTCCTCCCGCACGGCTACCATCAGCGCCTCGTGGCGCACGCGACTTCTCATCCACGCACAACACGACCGCGTTGTCCGGCGGAGCCAGGTACAGCCCGACCACGTCGGTGACCTTGGCCACCAGTTCGGGATCGGTGGAGAACCGAAACGACTCCGACCGCCACGGCTGGACCCCGAACTCGCGCCACGCCCTGGCCACCGTGGCGTCCCCGATCCGCAGGTGCCGGGCCAGCAGCCGCGACGACCAGTGCGTCACACCGTACTTCTTCGGCGGCGGCGTCAACGTCGCGGTGATGATGCCGCGGTGGTCGACCGTGCGCGGCCGGCCCGAACGGGCCTCGTCGTCCAGGCCCGCCAGCCCCCGCTCGGCGTAGCGTTCCCGCCAGCCGATCACCGTCGGCCGCGACACCCCCACCAGCTCCGCGATCCTGGTGTTCGACACGCCCTGCGAAGCCAGCAACACGATCCGGGCCCGCTGCGCCAGCCCCGCCCGCACACTCGACGCCCGCGTCAGCGCGACCAGCCCGTCCTGGTCACCCTCACGCAAACCCAACGCAGCCGCCGGACGATTCGCCATACCTCATCGTCCCAACCCACCAACCGTAAATCAATTAACGACGCGCGGCACTAGTGTGTCCCCCGTCGGCCGAGAGGACGGGCGGGGTCACACGCGTTCGATCAGGCGTCCGCCGGGATTACGGGCTCTTCCGAGTCCCCGCAATGCGTACTAGCGTCACCTTCGAGGCCAACCTGGCCGATGACCCGCGGGCAGATGCGCTGGCCGTGGCCGCGCCGGCTGGCTGCCGGACCTCGTCCCGCCGCGGACCATCAAGTGGTGGCGACGAGCTGGGCTCGCGGACGTGCATGCCTGAGTCTGCGCGGAACACCCAGGCAGTCATACGGCTTCC
>DASRHY010000215.1:0-4390 GCA_035650275.1 Kribbellaceae bacterium
GACCGAGATGCGGGCGGCGTTCCGGTCACTGCGGTAGTCGGGCACGGTAGGGCGGCGCGTACGGTGACGCGCCGCCCTCCCGCGACCCCATTGAGCGGTAAACGGTCGAAGGCACGAGCCATCACACCCTACGTGACGACCTTGTCCGTTGCTTGCCCTGCTTTCCTTCGAGCGCCCTGCTCCTGCCGACGGCCCGGCGCTACACTCCCGCGGAGCGGAGAAGGCAGGGCGGTCAGCGAGATCGTCCGCGAAGCGGACACCGCTCTCCTCTGCCGCTGGAAGGCAGGCACGTGCTGGCACGGCGGGCCGTGCTACGGCGAGCTGGGGAATGCGGGCGACCCGTGCGCCCCGGTCCTCGGCGCCGCTTGAGTTCGTAGAGAAACTCCTCACCGACGCAATGGTTGCTCTGCTGTCCTGTCCCGGTAGATGCTTGACATGGCGGGTTCAACCGGCCCGTCAGCCATCAGGTGGGACTGGACACAATGGTTGCCTTGCCGGACGGAGCGGAACGCGAGCATGCTGCTCGATCCGCAGCGCGCTCGGGTGTCCTGCTGGGCCGGGAGCCAGTATCGGGCTTCGCCATCGATGATCCGGTCCAGAGTGCCGCCGTTGGCCTCGATCACTCGCCGGGAGCCGAGGTTGTCCTCGGCGCAGGTGACCAGGATCCTGGTCAGGCCGAGCCGCTGGCAGACCGGCTTGGCCTGGGCAAGCATCTGGGTGGCGTGGCCGCGCCGTCGATGGCCGGGCACGATGTGGCCGCCTTCACGCTCCAGGGCCGGAGTGAGCCGGTGGCGGATGATGACCGTGCCCAGGTGGTCGGTCCCGTCCACGAACCATAGTTCGGTCACCGGGACGCCCCCACAGCTCCCGGACGGCCGACGCCGCTCGACAAAGCCAGCGAAGTCGGCCGCCGCCTCCTCCAGCCAGGTGGTGGACAGGCCCTCCGCACATGCGGTCCCGGTCCCGCCCTGGAGGTAGGAGGCTCGGACCAGGGTGGTCGGCAAGATCAAGTGCGGCATGTGGATACCATCCCATGACGGATCCGGCTCATCCCGAGCGGAACGCGAGCATGCTGCTCACCCGCGTCCCGCACCGTCGCATCGCTGGTCGAGCTGGCTACTGCTCCCGGCTCCTCATCGTCCTGGTCGTGGTCGCCGTCGCCCAGCGCAGGCTTGGCCCCGGTTCCTCGGCTACGACCTCGACGATGACCAGCGCTGCCGTCCTCGGCGGTCCGGGTGCGCTGCTGGAGCCGGCCCATGACCACGCGACCCGGCTGCCTTAGCCAGGGACTGCGCGGCGTGCTCGGCCTGGTCGCGCCACACCACGGCGGTGACGAACGACGCCTCCTGCTCATGTCGACCGCTGACGGCTACCCGGAACATGGTCCGGGCGATGCCGCCATCGGTGTTGCGGACCTCGGGCTGGTCGGTGCCAAGTACAGTCCGCGCTTCTTGGCTCGTCGCCTTGGGAGCCCCGTCGCAGATCCACCACATGGCCAGCGCCTATCCCGCGGACGATCCAGCGGCGAACAAATCGTGCTCTCGATCCAGGCCCTTGAGGCGGTGTCTGCCCCGAGACTCGAACGTCAGTCCCGTGGCGCCCTCAGTAAGGTCGCGAGTGATACCCGACACGAGGACCTCGCCGGCTCCCTCCCGGGCCACGATGCGGGCCGCGGCATGCACCGCCAAGCCCCAGATGTGGTCGCCGCTCATGACCACCTCGCCGCTGTGGATGCCTACGCGGATCGGGAGTTGTATCGCGCTCAGGGCTCCGACCAGTGCCAGTCCACAGCGGATGGCGCCCTCGACACTGTCGAACACGACGAGGAACGAGTCGCCGGCGGTCTGGATCTCGCGGCCGGCGAAACCGGCGAGCACACTACGGACGACATCCTCGTGCATGGCCACCGTCCGCTTCCACGACGCGTCGCCGGCCTCGCGGGCAAGAACTGTGGAGTCGACGATGTCGGTGAACAGGATGGTCGCCATCGCACGCGCTTCCCCGCCGGGCTGCGGGTCGAATCCGGCGCCGCCGGCCCAGTCGACCATCTCCAACACGTCCTCGCCCTCCACTCACGTCACGTGGCCGGGTGGTAGGTCGAACACCTGGTTCGGACCGATGATGAGCTCCTCCCCCTCATCGGTCCGAATGCCCATCCGTCCGCTGAGGACCACGCCGCGATGGTAGAGCTCGCATGAGAAGGTTCCGACCGAGGGCTGGGCGTGCTCCTCCCAACTCCAACCAGGCTGGAGGATGTGGCGGCTGATCACCGTTTGGGCCAGGCGAACCTGGTACGTGGCGCCCAGCGGATGGCTCACGACTGCCTCGGGCTCACCGAGGTCGCGGACCTCAACGCGGCTCATATGCGATAGCTCGGGCGCGGCTCTATTCCGTCAGCGATCTCGAAACAATAGCACTCGAGCACTCAGCTCACGTCGCCCTGCGACCGAGTATCCGGATCGTGGCGGACGATCGAGACTCGGTACGCCTCGAGACGCTCCGCAAGCTCCTTCGGGCGGCTGAGGGCCGGTGTGTGTCCTCCGTCGATCTCATCCGGGGTGATACCCAGACGCTCCTCCGCGACGCGGCGAAGAAACGGCGGCGGGAACAGCCGATCGTCTCGACAGAGTACGACGCGTGTCGGGACATCGGGCCACGTCTTCAGCGGCGACGGTTCATACATCCGCGCCTCGGATTGCGGCCTGCCCCGCTTCAGCGCCTCGGCCGCGAGTTCGGGCGGAACGTCCTGGTAGAAGAGCGCGATCTCATCGTCATAGGACTCGCGCACTTCGTCCCCGTATCTCGTGTTCGACCAGTAGTCCGCGGGCGCCTCACCCGGAGCGGGGATCATGGGGGCGACCAGGACGAGCAGGTCCACGGCTGCCCGATCGCAGACGAGTGGGGCCGTGAACGCGCCGAGCGATTGGGCGACCACGACCAGATCCGTCCGGTCGCCGATCGCCTCGATCACGGCGTCCGCGTACTCGGCCAGGCTGGCCGAGTCGTCCTCGCACGGAAGGTTCGGCGCCACGACGTCGTGACCTCGTGCCCGCAGGTCGGGCTCCACCAGGTGCCAGTACCAGCCGACGTCGCCGGCGCCGTGGATCAAGACGTACGTGGCCATTGTCATCCCCTTCCTCATGGACTCGGTTCATGTGTTCGTGAGGAACTGTCGCACAGCTGCTGGAGCGTGACGTCTCGCGGCTCTCTACTGCTCTCAATCGAGTTCCCGGTGTGCGAAGCCCCGGTGCCCACCGCCTCGTGGGCAGAGCCCGAGGGCTCGCGGCAGGTGACTACAGGTCGGCGGCCGGCCTCGATAAGAGCGTCGTCAGTGGTTGAGTTCATGCGTGATCCGCTCGATCTGTGCTTCCAGCCAGCGTTCGCTTTCCCCCGACGTCGCCACGGACGACGGCGGCGACGTGCGCCGCCGCTTCGTCGACGGCAACTGCGGACTGGTGATGTACGAGCGAGTTGACGATCGTTGCGACCAGCTCGGCGCTCTGGTGCTGTCGGGCACGTCCTACAACGAGGGCCATGTAGAGGAGCCGGCGCGCCTCGTCCGGGTCCCGACGCCGATTCGCATCGGCTTCTGCTGCATCGCGATTGCGCTCGTGGGCAACGTCGATAGCTCGTGCGGGCACTGCTACCCGGCGGCGACCCGGCTGCTGATCTGTGCCGACGCGGGTGGCGCGAACGGCTACCGGGTGCGGGCTTGGAAGCAGGAACTGGCCGGCTTCGCCCACGCCAGCGGGCTCCAGGTAACGGTGTGTCAGGTTCCGCTCGACCGGCCCGGTTGCGCGACGCCTTCCAGGCTGCGACCTCCCGTTTCAAGGTCGGCTGGTCGGCCAGCCGACGGTCCAGGCATTGTCCGGCCAGCATGGCCAGCTCGAGCTCGGCCATGCTGCAGCCAGCTGCCATGCTTGGGGGTGTAGTGCAGCTCTAGCCGGTCGGCCAGCCGCTTGGCCTCGGCCGGTGGGAACGCCGCATACAGCGAGGCGGGCGTGTGGGTGTTGAGGTTGTCTTGGACCAGCACGATCTGTTCGGCGTCGGGGTAGTGGACCTCGACCAGGTCCCTGATGGGAGTGCGCCCAGTCGATCCGGGTGCGCCGAGCGCTGACCATGACCTCGCGCCAGCCAGCCAGCGGCTCGGCCACCAGGAACAGGTTGCATACCCCACCGCGCTGGTACTCATCGTGCTGTCGGGCTGGCGGCCCGGCGCCAGCGGGCGGGGCGGGTTGACCTGGCCGAGCAGTTGGCGGCTGGTCTCGTCCAGGCAGACCTGCGGGCGCCGCGGATCATCGGGGCGGGTGGAGACCGCCAGCACATCCTCCATCCGCCAGCAGCACTCGCCGTCGTGCTCGGGCGGGATGCACCAGCGCTTCCGTCAGCC
>DASRHY010000216.1:0-16429 GCA_035650275.1 Kribbellaceae bacterium
TCGATGCGCCGTGGCGACCAGCCCAGGCTTACAGCGAGCAAGCGTGCGCAGGCCACCAAGACCACCGGCGGTCTGAAGAAGGACGCTTCCTCCCGGGCTGCCGGCGCCCGACGCCAAGCCAAACGCGATGCCCGCTGATCAACCCGCCGGCCCCACGCAGATGACGGAGGCCGCGGGGCGGGCAGTGGTCCTCGCATAGTTCGGATGACGCCGAGAGCGCCCGCCGATGAGACCTCACGCCCGCGCGGTCACCAGCCAGGTCATCTACACCACGTACACGGCGACGGCAGGACCACGTCGAGACCCCTGACTCGGCCACCCGAGACAAGACCGGAACCCAAGCGACGGCGACCGCGGCGAGCAGGACGAGTAGGCAGCCAGGCCAGGCATCAGCGGGCCGCTGCAGGAGCGCGGTCATACCGCCCACGCGACGGTAGGCGCGCACACCGATGCCCCACCACCTCCAAACGTGTAGCACTCACCGCCGCCGTTGTGCCGACGTCGTCGGCGTGCGCGGGCGGTGGGGGTTCGGCCATCCGCGGCCTCGGTGGCGTCGAACATCGGGTGATCCATTCGATCGACCGGTCGACCGATCACCATCTCGTGGGAGAGGAAACAGTCATGCAACACACGCGCACATCCGGCCGATGGCGGCGGGTGGTGAAACGGCTCGCCGCCCTCGCGGCCGTGCTGGTCCCGTTGGGGGTGGTCTCGGTCGTCGTGGCGGAGCCCGCCCAGGCGACGGTTTGTCGGACCAACGGTCACGTCTACCTGACGTCGGTGTATCCGTACAGCTACCGGTTCGAGAACCAGCCGGTGGACGGTGGCACCGACGACTACCAGATGTTCGCCGGTGACTGGACATCGTTCCGGGTCGGCGGCAATGGTCTGCGGCCGTACACGTCGGCGTTCTGGAACGTCGAGAGCAACGTCAGCGGGCGGTTCACCTTCAACAGCGGAGTCGCCGGAGGCAACTGCGTCGCGAACGAGACATACGTCAACCTTGCGAGGCACACCGTTGGAGGGGAGGTCTGGACGGTCCGGGCGAACTATCTGACAGGAAACTCGGGGCAGTTCATCCAGAACCAGGCGCACTTCCGCATCTTCTTCGTCGATCCGCCGCCGCCAGACCCGTGGTACGGGCAACCGTGCTACTACGCCGAGGCGTGCTTCTGAGCACTGAATAACCACTCGTGTGAGCCGGGCCGCGGACCGGCTCGCACGGGTCCAGACCGCGAGCCCGAACTCAGGGACGCTTGCGCTGGTGCCGACACCGACTGTGTCCGGAGAGAATGAGATGACCGCCGGAGCGCGTGCACGACAGTAGTGAATGAGCCGACCGTCTTGCGTAGTGGAGGGTGAGCGTCTTGCTCGGCGGCCCTCCTGCGGACCCGGCGCGCCGCCTTCCCAGCCGGTCTCACCGGTCTGTCCTTGCTGGCCCCGCCAGCCGATGTCGCGTGTCGGCCGGGCAGTGAAACTGGTGGAGCCGCTCGTGTCCCCCGCTGTCATAGGGATGTGCTAGCTACGGAACAGAAGGTCGGGGTTCGAATCGTTCCGAGCGCGTTATCGACGTCCCGGGCGGCTCGGGGACTCGGCCCGGTGCGCTGACCACCCACATGCCAGATTCTGCCTCCGTCCGGGCGGAGCTCGCCGAAGCCCACGGACTCCACGTTCCCGCCGATCCCGCGTCCGCCGAGTGCTGGCAGCCATCCAGGACTGCCGCAGTGTGGCGACTGCGTAGCCCGGTATTGCGTGCGCGTCCGGGTCAGGTGCTCCGACTAGGCTGGCGACTTGCTCGGAGAAGGTGGAACCGAGCCCTCTGCGTCGCACCTGGGCGGCCGGCCTGACCGCAACGGTTCGGACACGGAAGCGTGCCGCTGCTTGGCGGGCCGTCGCGTCGACCGCGAGGCTCAGGTCGTGCGGACGGTCCACGGGCAGCGGCTACTCAGCGGCGCGCTGTTGGCCGGGGTCCTCGGGTGCACGGCGCTCGGGTGCACGACGTCGACGCCCGAACCCGAGGCGTCGCCGCACGGGTCACCGCAGCAGGCGTCGCCGCAGCCGGGGTCGCCGCAGCCGCCGACCACGCACGCGGGCGGGCTCATTGCCTTCGTCTCCGATCGCGATGGCGTCGACGCGCTCTACCTGATGCAGGCGGACGGCTCGGACGTGCGGCGGCTGACGGAGGAGCTGCCGCCGGTCTCGCATCCGGCCTGGTCGGCGGACGGGCGACGGTTGGCGTTCAACGCAGGGTCGGCCAGAGCGAGCGACATCTACCTGATCTCCCTCGACGGGTCGGGACTCACGCAGATCACCCGCGACGCGGCCGCGAACTTCTACCCGAGTTGGTCGCCGGACGGACGTCGATTGGCCTTCAGCTCCAACCGGGACGGCGACTGGGACATCTTTGTCATGGACGTCGACGGTTCGAACGTCCGGCAGCTGGTGAACTCGCCCGGGCTGGACGACAAGCCGCAGTGGTCGCCGGACGGCTCGCGGATCGGCTTCGCAACCTCGCGCAGCGGCGCGCCCGAGCTGCGCGCGGTCGACCCGGACACCGGGGTCGAACAGCCGCTGCTCCCGCAGCCGGTCCGCGGTATCAACCCGGCCTGGACCGTCGACGGCTCGCAGCTGGCGTACAACGTCGTGACGTCGGCTGGCTTCGACATCGCGGTCGTGGGCGCGGACGGGACCGGGGGGCGCTCGGTCGTGGCCGAGTCGGCGTCGGAGGAACGGCCACGATGGTCGCCGAACGGCCGGTCGCTCGCGTACTACTCCGACGCGGAGGGTTCGTGGGACGTCTACGTCGTTGATGTCGAGACCGGTGTAAGCCGGGCTCTGACGCAGGCGCCCGGGTTCGACGGGCAGCCGGCGTGGCAACCGATCGGTAGCGCGGTGACTCCCGGCTCGTCATAGCCGGCATGTGGCGCGCATTCGCGCAGCATGCCCGCAACGCCGGCCGCCCGCATCCTCCAGTAACTGCGCTGCCTCGCACACCCGCAGTGGGCCGGTCACGATGGCCCGGCGATAGCGCCGGGCCATCCACCACGTCCTACCGGCGTTCAAGACCCTGGCCGACAAGATGGCCGCATGACAGGCCAAGGGTGATCCGTTATTCGTCCCCGCACCATCAGCACCGAGGCCTGAAGCTCCCAAGGATTGGACCAGAGTCTCGGGCGATGACGTCGACTCACCTGGCGTCGCAGCTGCTGGCCAACGCGGCGTGGGCCCGGGCAGCTCGACCCCCGCTCGAGGTCGAATGCCTCCGACCCCCGGCCGACGAGCGCAAGTACATCCGCCGCATCGAGGCGCTCGGCATCACCACCACCGTCCGGGCTACCCGCGGCCGCGAGATCGACCGCGCCTGCGTCCAGATCGCCGTTACTTGAGCTGGAGGATGCCGAGCGCGTTCTTGCCCGGGTCGACGATCCAGGCGGCCCAAGCAAAGCCGATGTCGGCGATGCCGTCCTCGGTCTTCAGGCCCGGCAGGTCGTAGTCCTCCACCTTGACGCCACGGGACCGCAGCTCGGCGACCTCGGCGCGGATGTCGTCGACCTGCCAGGACGCCTGCGTCTGGCTGTCGGCGGTACCGGTGGTGCTCTTCGTCACGCTCAGCTGGGTCTGACCGCAGCGAAGCGTGATACCGAACTCACTCTCTCGGAGGATCTCCAGGCCGAGCTGGTCGTGATAGAAGCCTTTGGCCGCGGCCAGGTCGGTCGCGAGCAGTACCGGATGGATGGGATGCGCACCGAGCATGGGTCACCTCCGCGTGCGCCAGCCTGCGCTGGATCAATCCAACGTTAGGCGGTCTCGCCGGTGCCCCGGAAGGCCCGCCGGCGGCGAGGCAAGGTTGGATCGTGCAGCCGACGATCAACCGAACCACGGCGAGATCAAGCGGCGCTGCGCCTCCTGCTCGACGTGCTTGGCGTGCCGAGCCCACCCGCTGTAGCGCGGTCAGCTTGCCTGCAGTCCGAACAGCGGTCGGCACGGCTCGAACCCGGCGATGTCGACCGTCGGGCGGTCGGTTCGGGCCAGCCAGTCATCACGGCTGAGCCGCAAGTGGACCATGACGTCGACGTCGGCTTCTCGGCGGTTCAGAGTCTCGCCGTTGGCCACGTACCCCAGCGTCCGCGAAACGCCCAACGAGGCATGGTTGTCCCGCCAAGCGGAGGTGATCGCTCGCACCGCTGCGAGCGGGCCGAATGCCAGCGCCAGGACGGCCTCTCGCATCTGTTTCCCGTAGCCTCTGCCTCGCGCGCGCGTTGCCAGGAACGAGAAGCTGTCGACGGTACGTAGCACGGCGAAGTCCTCGCCCTCGAGCTGCTGGATGCCGATCAGCTCGCCGTCTTGCCGCACCGCGAACGGTAGCGTCCAAGACTCCGGCCGCCAGGTGCCGAAGGCCTTCCAGTACGCCTGGTGGGTGTAGATGCCGAGCCGCAGCCCGTCGTCTGCGACGTTGTAGGAAGGAGCAGCTGGATCCGGTTCGACATCGGCGGACATCAGCGCCGATAGACCAACCTGGTCGGCCTCGGTCGCGGTCGTCAGCTGGAGGTCCGGTGTGGTGAGGCGAAGGTCGAACAGTGGCCAGTATGGGTCCGTCATGACCGGAGAGTACGGCGGATCCGGGGCGGGTGTGTGCCTCTCCGACCGGCGCACGGCCTTGTCACCGACGGAAGTCAGAACCCCCGCGCCCCCGCGCTGGTGGTACGGAGTGGTCAGAGCCGACCGTAGGCGGTAAGGGCGCGCAGCGCGCGCAGGGTCTCGATTCCTCGCCACTCTAGGGCTGAGGCCGTTCCCGGTGGGGTCCAGGTGATCGGCCATCCGCCGTCCGGCTTCTGATCGGCGGCGAGGCGGTCGAGGTGCCGATCGATCGTGGCCGCATCGAACAGGTCAACCCACGGGCTGGCGGGCGAAGGCGCGAAATGCAGCGGCGATAACCCGTACGTTGGATCGGCCGGGTCGGACCTGAACCAACGCAGGCCCGACAGCCAGTCGCCCACCTGTGCGGCAACCGACTCCGCGCGAGTCCGGTCGGGGACGTGCGCCAGGAACTCCAGCACCTCGGCAAGCGAGTGGGCATCCTCGTCGAAGCCGGACTCCAGCCGCCGCCAGGTCCAGTCGGTGGCCGTGCTGAGCCACCGATGAGTGACCCCCATCCGGTGCAGACGCCCGGCCAAACCGGCGGTCGGGTTCAACCCCGGTGCATAGCTCCACTCCGACCAGTGGTCCGCGCGGGGATAGCCCTCGATCACCGGGAAGGCAAGCGGCACAGCCCCGTCGGGTTCGGCGATGAGTCCCAGCCAGTCACAGGCTGCACGGACTGGCTCGCTTTCACCGAGATCACCGTAGGTCTTCGCGTACTGCTCACTTTCGCCAGCCGCCAAGAGAACGTCGAAGGCCCGCTCCACGTCGATCGGAAGGCTGTGCGGACATCGCTTGTCGGGCTCGAGACCGTGGCCAAATCCCCCATCGGCGTTCTGGTAGGCGAGGACGGCGGCGACAGCCCCCGACGGATCGCCGTCATCGAACAGAACCGCGGCCAGGCGGCGCTCGATGAGACGGCCCTCGCGGTCCAGGAATGCTCGACCGGCGCTCAGTTGGTCGCTCGTCACCCCAGGATTGTGGCACCGCGGCGGCAAGCTGGGCGCATCAGCACCGGCGGCCGCTGATTCTGGGTGAGTTCGGCACCTACACCATGGCCGCCGCTGAGGCCCATCCTGGCGACGACGCCAGCTGGGCGCCCGCCCGCGAACTGGACTACCGACTGCGCTGCATGCCGCGGAGCATGCGGATCTCCCGCACGCCGCCCTCAACCTGGGCCGTCCCGTCGGCAACGAAGCCGTGCTTGCGGTAGAACGCCTGTGCACGAGGGTTCGGGTCGGCCACCCACAGCGCCACCGACTCCTCCGGATCGACGACCGCCTCCAGCAGCGCCGGCCCAGCACCCGTGCCGTGGTCGGCGGCGTACACATAGAGCACATACAGCTGCCTCGCCCACGCCGCCGTGGCGTCCAAGGGCGGGCCTGACATGGCGATCCCGACCAGCTCGCCGTCCCGCTCGGCGACAGCCACACGGTTGTCGCGATAGCGTTCGTCGGTCAACGCGGCAGTCCAAAACCGCTCCCGAGCAGCCAGGAAGCCTGGGTCGTCGAGCACCGCGTCCGACATGAGTCCCCGATACGTCTCCTGCCAGCACCGCACATTCACGCGCGCCATCTGCGCGACGTCCTCGACCCGAGCCGGGCGAACAGTCAGCGAGGAACTCACCGCCGAATCGTAGGCCGCCAACCGCCGCACCGGTATGAATCTCGAGCAGAACAACGCAGGTCCGCCACTACGCAGCAGGAGGCTTGGTCGGCGTCGCAGGACATCTGGCTGCGGCCCGCGTGTTGCCTTCCCTAACGACCGCATATCAAGTATGTGCGGAGGTCTTCGAGGACGAGTGCCCGGCCTTCGGCTGGGATCGTCTTGATAGCTGGTCCTCCCCAATTCACGTACGGACGGAGTACCGCGTTCGGGTTCTCCGACCTCAGGCGAACAGGCGCAGGAGCGCATCCACGACGAGCGCACCGCCGATCCCCAGGGAGAGCCACACGCGCAGCGCGCCCGCGTGCGCCGTGAGCCAAGATTGGCCGCGAGCGAAGGTCATGTCTGCGCGGTCTCCCGCAATGATCACGATGCCGACTGGCACCGAGACGAGCAGCGTGGAAATGACGACGTAGACCGCGACCAACGTGAGATTCACGATGTCACGGAGACCAGCCTCGGTAGCCGACGCCATGGCGAGGAACGTGAGCAGGAGCCGCTTCGGCCCTCCGAAGCCGAGGAGCCCAGCCATGGAGAACGTCGCGGAAGGGCCCATATTTCCGAGCCCAGCGAGGATCGCTGTCGCACGACTCCCCCGCCCCTCCGGTCGCGGCGGCGTGTGCCGCGCCCGGAGTCCGACGGCGAGCAGAGCGATGCCGAGGAGGAGCGTGAGAGCCGCCTTGAGCGTGTCGTGCGAGTCGAGCCGGTCGACGGCCGCCTGGCCGAGGGCCAGGCCGACGCCGCACGCGATCACCGTTCCGACGAGGAAGCCGCTCAAGAAGGCGATCCCGTTGGTGCGGGGCCGCTCACTCCGAATCACGACGAAGGTCGCCGTAAGCACGAGAGCGCTGGCAGCCGCGGCAAGGCCGTAGAACAGGACCTCAGCGCCGGCGCGGATCACGCTTCGCGCCGCTTACGGATCGGCACCAGCCGGCGTCCGCCCTCGGTCATCGCGGCTAAGCCGTCTCGGCTGACGCGTCCGTCGAGTCCGCCGCGGGATCTCGATGGGCGGCCTCACGTGCGAGCGAGATGACAATGGCGCCGACAAATGTCAGGCCGAGACCGATCACGGCGACGAGAATGTGCCAGACCGGCCGGCTCAGACGCTCATCCAGTAGTACGACCCCGATCAGGATCGCGACGACGGGGTTCGCGACCGAAACCGTGGCGACAGCAGGCGCCAGTCGCCCGGTCCCGAGCGCGACCTGCTGAATGATGAAGCCAAGCACGCCGGCAACCGCGAGCGCGTAGCACTCCCAGTGGGAGAGCATCGTGCCCACGCTCTCGTGGAGATAGTCGAGCGTTGGCATCGCGAGGGACGATGAGAGTCCGAAAAGGACTCCAGCGACGGTGCCGTACACGGCCGCCTTCCTCGACAGACCGCCGCTGCCGAAGCCGAGCATCAGGACACAGAGCAGCGAGAAGAGGCAGATTGTGATCGCCCACTGGGCGTTGGACGCGTTCGCGTTCCCGCCGGCCGGGTCGCCGAAGGAGACGAACAGGCCGAGTCCGATGATGATCGCGACCGCGCCCAACACCTCCCGACGGCCCACGTACTGCCTCGTCAGGAGGTAGCCGAGGGGAAGTACGAAGACGACGGTCGAGACGAGCAATGGCTGGATGACCGAGAGGCGGCCGCGGTCGAGCGCTCCGGCCTGGAACAGGTAGCCGGCCCCCAACACAAGCGTGCCGATCAGCCACGTCGTCTGGCCGACCAACCGGAGGAGCGACATCGGCTGGGCCAGCGAGATCGTCGGGAGGTTCAGCGCCCCCTTCTGCTGGAGCGTGGCCGCCAGCGCGAAGAGAAGTGCCGCGACGAGCGCGAGAGCCGCAGCCATGCCGAGACCCTACGGTTGGGGCCGGGCAGTGGCAAGGAGCATCGCGTTACTCGAGCCCGAGTCGCGCCACGACTCGTCCATGCGCGGGGACGAGGTAGTGGGCGGTCTGGAAGGCTCGCTGGGTGGCGGTGTGCCCGGTACTTCTAGCCGGCCCAGCATTGGTCCCGGACCTCAGGGAGTTGCTGGAAGCCGGCTGACTTGTAGGTGGCGACGGCGCCGACATTGACGCTCGGCGTGCAGACGATCGCGCTCGAAGAGCCCAACTCCTGGAGTGCGGCCGCCGCGGCGACGGTGATCGCCTTGCCGTAGCCGTGACCGCGATGTTCCCGGTGCACGCCCATCGGCTCGAGCAACCCGGGCTTCCCCGGACCGGCCGACCACACCGTCACCGCCGCCACCGCGTTGCCCTGGTCGTCGTACGCGACCAGACACCGGGCATGGGCGTATGGCAATCCGGCCGCCATCGCGTGCCAGCGCTCGTCTGTGAACGTCGACCTGTCGAACGATGCCCGCTGTACGGCGGTCCGCGCGTGCGCCTGCTCCGGCCCGATCACGTCGATCCACACGCCTGGGTCCTTCACCGGCTCCATGAGGTCCCGGCGAAGCGGCGTCCACGGCTCGTCGGCGTTCCAGCCGTCCTCGAACAGCAGATCTTCGATCAGTGCGCCCTTTGGCGCTTCGACGTACACCTTCCCCTCGATCAGTACGCCGCGCTCCGGCTCGGTCACGTCCTCAACCAGCTGTTGCGCCAGCTCCGTGTCCCGCTGAGCGTGTGGCGCGATCGTCAGCCGCAACAGCTTGGGACCGTCCAGCAGCCCGACGGCGAGAATCTGTCCGTCCCGGCTCCAGGTCCGGACCGCCGCGGCCGTCGCCTCTGCACCGAACCGCCAGAACCAGCCCAGGTCGCCCGGATGCAGTTGCATCGGCGCCCCGTCGTACTGCCACTCCTGCAGCACGTCCACAGCCTCGCTCAGCCCGTCGACTCCCGGCGTGCCCAACACAATCGCCATACCCCGATCACACACCACCGCGTTGACAGTCCGCGCCTGGTTTTCGGCTTAGGTCGCCGGCGATGACGATGTGTCTTGAGTCAAGAAGGTGGCAGGTCTTGATCTCGCCGCTGGTCGCGGAGCGGGTGGCGTGAACACGCTGTGCGGCAGATCCGGGCGCCATCGACTCATTGGTCCACCCATGCGTCAGCACAGACCTCGATCCAGGTGGCAAGGTCGGGTATGTGGTCGATGGTGAGCAGCGAGTATGGCGCGCTGGCGATGGTCAAGTTCCCGTGGGCCTCGACCGCGACGACTACTACTCATCGGGCTGAGACGCACCTCCTGCCGCGCGTGGTTGGGTGATCAGCCCGACCGGCCCACCACCCGCTGCAGGTTCGCGACGGCGTGTGGGGCGAGCTTCCTGATCCGCTCCCGCGACTCGATGACCACGGGGTGGTTGTGGTCGGAGGACACCGCGTTGAACGGGTTCAGGCGCGTGGTGCTCATCCACTCGGCCAGAACCGGGTGCCTGCGTCGGGAGCGCTCGCCGTCCAAGGTCATGAGCACCGCAGACAGGAAATCAAGATTCCGGTCCCAGTAGGTGATGGGCGAGCAGAGCGCGTTCTTGTCCTCGTCGCTCTCGACGACGGCCTCCAGGACACCAAGGGCGGCGAACGCGTAGCACGCGAAAGACCATGCGAACGGCTGCATGGTCAGGAGGCCAGCCTCGAAGATCGGGCGGACGGGTCGACGTGGCAGAGCCCCGGCCGCGCAGTGGACATACAGCGTGTCAGCACAGGTCGGCACGCAGCCCTCGTCCAGGACGATCTGGTCGCGCTCGATCCGTCGCACCCGTCCCAGACGGACGACGTCGTCGATACGCCGCAGCAGCCCGAGCTCTGCTTCACTGACGACGGCCCCGCGAAACATGGTCGGCGCGACGTCGGGGTCGACGCGCAGGAAGTAGCCGTCCGCCTCGAGCCGGGCGAAGACGTCATCGATCGAGTCGGCCTGTGCGATCGCCTCGAATTGCAGTGCGGAACCGCGGTGGAACTCCGGAGCGAGGGCGTACGGCTGCTGGAAGTGCCGGTTGATCCACCAGGCCTCGCGCGGCTTGACCCAACAGATGCGGTCCGCCGGCGCACCCTGCTCGAGCAGCCACACGCAGGCGTCCAGCGCGGTCTTGCCGGCACCGATGATCACGTACCGGTCCGGTCGCTCGTCGAGCCGGGCGAGTGCCCCGATCGGCACGCAGGCGACGCCGTCGGCGACCTCGAACGGAGGACGGCTGGTCGCCGGGATCGCCGGCTCGAGATAGCCGGTGTCGACGACCTTGCGTCGGACATGAACCCGGAACGAGGAGCCGGTCAGCCGGGAGACGAAACGGTGGTCGCCCACGTAGTCGCAGTTCGGGAAGTACCGAACGCGTCCGGTCGGCAGGAAATGCCGGTGCATGGCGCGCTCGAAATGCGCGCAGATCTCGTCGCGACCGGCGAGTTCGTAGTAGCCGGCGTTCGTCCCCACGCTGTCCAGGGCGCCCTGGCCGAGCGGCACCGAACTGACCCCGTAGAACGCCGAGGGCTGGTGCAGCCGCACGAACGGGTACGCATCCACCCAGTGCCCGCCCGGTGCATGCCGGCGGTCGACCACCGTCACGGTCGCATCGGAGTGCGCGAGCAGCTGATCGGTGAAGGCCATCCCGGCCGCGCCCGCGCCGACCACGAGGTAGTCGGTCTCCAGGTCCTCCGCGTGCGCTTTCACGAGGCGCTCGCGCTCGCGAGGCTGTCCAGGTGGGCAGCGAGATGGGCGGCCAGGTCGGCCGCGTCCGCCGCCGCCCCATCGATGAACGTGGACCGGCGCCGACGCAGCAGCGGCAGGCCGATGACGTACAGGCCCGGCCACGGCGTCACCCCGCCCTCGTGCCTGAGCCGGCCGCGGGGGTCGAACACGGGAACGCCCACCCACGAGAAGTTCGCCTTGATGCCGGTGGCCCAGACGACCGACCGGATCTCCCCGCGCCGCAGGTCGATCCCCAGCGGCACCTCTGCCACCTCCGTGGGCGCGGGCCGCTCACCGGCCCCGCCGGCGTACGCGTCGATCGTGTCGAGCAACCTGGCGAGCTTGAGGTCGGCGAGGGCACACACGTTGCGCAGCGAGCCGGAGAACTGGGCCTGTCCGTCGCGGATGCCGGCGAACCTGCCGATCACGCGCACCCCCAGCGCCTGCAGCGAGTTCAGGTCGACCGTTCGATCGGCGCCGACCAACTGCATCGAGGGCAGGTGACGGGCACGCACGAGGTCGTCCATCTCGTCGGCCCGCTCGTCGATGACGCCCGCCGCGTCCAGCCACCAGAAGATGTCCCGCCCGCGGTAGCGACGCGGCACCCGGACGTGCTCGCCCACCGCGACGGTGACCTGGCGACCGGAGCGCTGCAGCTCCTCGGCGATCTGTACTCCCGTGGCCGACGCGCCGACTACCAGCACGCCTCCGTCAGGCAGCGCAGCGGGGTTGCGGTACTGGTCCGGCGTGACCGAGATGACCCCGGCGGGCAACTGGCCCGCGAACGCGGGCACGACCGGTACCGCGCACGCACCGGAGGCGAGCACGACGGTGCGGGCCTGCCACGTGTTCTGGTCGGTCCGCACGACATACCCCTCGGAGGCCGGATGCACTGCGGTGACTGTCGTGCCGGTCAGGACGGGCGCGGCGGACTCTCTCGCGTAGTCGTCTATCAGCCGGGCGACGCCCTGTGCCGTGAGATAGCCGTCCGGATCGTCGCCCCGGTACGCGTAGCCCCCGGGCAGCCGGGTCATCCAGTTGGGGGTGAGCAGCCGCAACGAGTCCCACCACCTGGTGCACCAGGAGCTCGCCACCTCGCCGCGTTCGAGGACGACATGGTCGATCGAACGGTCGGCGAGGCAGCGGCTCATGGCTAGTCCGCAATGGCCGGCGCCCACCACGACTGTGGTCGTTTGCATGAGACGCCCGGCCTGCTCAGGTCACGTCGACCGTGACGCTGGTCGGGTTGGTCATGATGTCGTAGACCGCCGAGCGCTTCTGCGACTGCGCGACCAGTGCTTTGATCTCCTCCGGGGTGGCGTCGGCGTCGATCTGGTAGCTCACATTCACCCCACTGAAGCCGTTGCGGGCGTCCGGGTCCGCGCCGAGGATCCCGTGCAGGTCCATCTCCGCCGTGAGCGTGGCCCTCACCGACCTGAGCTGGATCTGGCGTTGCTGGGCCACCGCGGCAACGCCCGCGGTCAGGCAGCCGCCCAGCGCGACCAGCACGTACTCGACCGGCGTGATGCCCTTGTCTTGTGCGGCGAACTGCTCCGGGTGGTCGACGTCGTGGCTGAACGTGGTGTGGTGCTGCTGTTCCTCGCCGAAGCCGAAGAATGTCTCGACATCCGAGCGGCTGTGCGTGCCGTGCACCCAGGACGTGGTCGAGCGCCACTGGAACTGGGCGATCTCCGGACTTTCCGGCAAGGCGTCCCGGACGCCGAGGAGCGCTTCGACGTTCACGCCGTTGTCGACGTGAGCCTCTGCTGTGGTTGTCATGATGATGATTCCTCTCTTTTCATTCGATCGACCGACCGAAAAAGTGGAAGTTGTGGACTGCGGCTGCGCTCAGAAGGTTCTTCTAGATGAGCTCGGCGATGAGACCGGCAGCGCGGGTCGCGCCATCGGTCTCGACATCGCGGTAGTCGACCGGCTTGCCGGCCAACTCTGTGATGCGGGCGGCGATGTCGTCGGGGTCGGTGGTCGCGGCATCCATGCACGTCCCGGCGCGGTAGCGCTCGAGGCGGTGACGGACGTGGAAGTTCTGCTCGAAGTGATGCCTGAGCGGGCAGTACAGGAACGGCCGCTTGGACGCAGCCAGCTCCATCGTGGTGGTCAGCCCGCCCTGCACGACGGCGAGGTCGCAGACCGACAGCTGCTCGTACAGGCGGTGCACGTAGCCCCGAACCTCCAGACCCGCACGCTCCGGGAAGGACGCCGGGTCGATGCGGGGGCCGGTCACCACGACCATCCGAAGCTCCGGCCTCGCCTTCTTCGCCAGCGGATAGGCCGCCACGACCTTGTCGATCAACGCTCGCCCGACGCCGCTGCCACCCACCGCGACCACGCACACCAATTCGTCGTTGCGGTAGCCCAGTCGTTCCCGGATCGCCGGCAGCTGGTCGGGGTCAGGCGGTGTAAAGCCGGTGATGTAGCCGGAGTAGGCGAAGTGTTCGTTGGTCCAGTCGCGGATCACCGGAAGGTCCCCGCCGAAGCTGTCCGGCACGACGTCCTGGTCTGATCCGACGAAAATTGCCCGGTCCCGGATCCAGGGAAAGCGGTCGATGTGCTCGATCATCTCTGCGTTGTAGTCGGTGGTCAGGAAGGCCTCGTGCTCCCCGCCGTCGGGCATCGGCAGGTAGCCGACGAAGTCGGTGAGCCAGACGTTCTGTCCGCGCTTCAACTCCGGGTTCTCGTGCCAGTAGTAGTCGACGTCCCAGGCTTCGTCACCGACGATGAGGTCGTAGCCGCCCTCCTCGACGACCTCCTGGAAGACCATGAAGTTGGCCACCAGGATCTCGTCCATCCGGCGTAGCGCTTGGAAGCAGTGCAGGTCGTGACCGGTGGATTCGGCGGCCATGTGGGCCGACTCGCTGGCCAGCCAGCTGCTGGCCGGGTGGATGCGCTCGCCCTCAGCCTCCAGCACCCTGGTCACCGGGTCCTGCGCCAACCAGTCGATCTCGAGCTCCGGGTGCAGCTTCTTGAGTTCCTTGGCCACCGCGACATCACGGCGCGCATGGCCGAGACCGATTGGTGAGGACAGATAGAGCGCGCGCTTGGCGCGGGACCGGCCGCGGGTCCATGTCGTGGTGGCCGTTGGTTCTCCCGTGATGCGGCGGACGAATCCGGTGATGAGCCGGGTGACTTTGACCGGGTCCCTGGCATGCGGCAGATGACCAGAACCGTCGAGGACGACCAGGTCCGCATCGGTCAGCTCGGCGAGCCGGATTCCTCTGGCCACCGGCTGGCAGAGATCCGCCGAACCGTGGATCACCATCATCGGGCAGCGCAGTGCGGCGCACAGCTGCTCCGCCTCGTCGGCGGTCGGCGCACCGAGGCCCGCGTCACCGGCGATCTTCGCCTCGACGTCGGTGTCCAATGCCCAGCCGACGGCGTCCTCGTTCTGCTTTGTGGAGTGCGGCTCCGGCAGCTGTTGGTCGAAGAAGAACTCGATCCACTTCCGGTAACCGCCATCGGTCCGCCACAGCGACTTGTCGTGCAGGTCCCAGCCCGGGGTGGCGAGCTTCAGGTCCCAGTGGTCGTGGTCGGGGGCGACTTCGATCTCGGGACTGATCGCGACGACACCGAGGACCCGTTCGGGGTGGTCAGCGGCCAGTCTGAGCGCCCACTGCACCGCGTGACAGTGTGCGACAACGGCCGCCACCTCGACACCCTCGGCATCCAGTAAGGCGCACAGGTCGGCGTTCACCTCGGCGGGCGCATGCCGCTGCGGGTCCAGCGGTCGGTCGGATCTGCCCGTCCCCAGTCCGTCGGTAATCAACACCCTGAAGTGCCGCGCAAGCGTCCCCACGATGCCTTTCCACACCCGGCCGTAGGTGATCGCGGACGGCGGGATCAGCAGCAGCGTCGGTCCGTTGTGCTCGAAGACCTCGTAGGCGACCTTGACGCCGTCGCGGTCGACCACGCCGGTGCGATCCGGAAGCCGGGCCCTCATCGTGCGACTCCGTCGGCGAACTGCTTGATCAACAGATTCACGCGCACGGGATCCCTCGCGTGCGGAAAGTGCCCGCAGCCAGCCAACGTGGCCAGGGACCCCCGACTGCAGGCCCTCATCGCCGGCGCCCCTTTCTCGAGGACTGCTCGAGCCTGCGCAGCAGTTCCCCCATCCTGCGCAGACCCGAGCGGGCGGCGACCATCGATTCGTCCATGCCCAGCAGGATGAGCATCTCCGCACCCAGGAACGGCATCCCTGCCAATGCGGCGATCTCCTGCGGCGTGAAAGGGCCCAGCGAGCCGAACCGTTCCTCTGCGCGCCGCGCCACGTCCGTGAGCAGGTCGAACCATCCGCGCACCTCGGCCGCGACCGCGCCGGCGATCTCCGCGTCGGACCAACCGGCCGCCGTCATCTCCATCAACACCCGGACGTAGCCGGACTCGAGGTCGTCCTCGAAGTAGTTGCAGGCCTGCTCCCACTGCTTCCACAGCGGCAAGTCCGTGTCGTACATCGCGGTCTGCCGGGCCAGCCGCTGCTGGTTCTCGGTGTCAAGGACCGCGAGCATCAGGTTCCGCTTCGAGCCGAAGTGGTAGTGGATCTGGCTCAGCGGCACTCCAGCAGACGTCGCGATCCCCCGCGTCGACAGCCTGGCGTAGCCGACCTCCAGCAATCCGCCCTTGGCCGCGGCCAGTATCCGCTGCCGAGTGTCCTGCTCGCCTGGTGCCACCGGCTGCCACTGCTCCTTCTTAGCCCGAGTGCATAATTCGGTCGACCGACCGATGACCAGTGTCGAACGTGGGCGCCTCAGTGTCAAGGCCCTCTCGGCCACCTGAAGATCGTGAGTTACCTCAGCCTCGGATTCCCCTACCCGCGCAAGCAGGAGGGCGCAAACCGAGCCGCCCGGCATCGCCGATGGCGCGCCCAGGGCATCGGCGCGCAGTGGCGGGACGGCTACCTCTGCGTCACCAGCAGCCCGGCCGCACGGCTCGCGACCTGGCTGTCAACCCGGCCTGCACGATCTCGGTCCGGCTACCGGGCATCGATCTGGTCCTCGCCGGCAACGCGGCCAGGGTGCGCGATACGGAGGCCCTCGAGCAGGTCGCCGCCGGCTATCGCGAGGGCGGGTGGCCGGCCGAAGTCGACGGCGACGCGTTCACGGCTCCGTTCAACGGACCCAGTGCCGGGCCGCCGCCGTGGCACGTGTACCGGTTCACGTTCCGCACCGTGATCGGCGTCGCAACCGCGGAGCCGTACGGTGCGACCCGTTGGCGCTTCCAGCGTTAGCGATCGTCGCGGAGCAGGAAGATCCGCTCGCGCGGTTGCCGTGCGAGCGGTGGAAGGTCTGCGTGGTGGTTCCACAGGGACCCCGATGTCACATCAGCGAGGTAGCGGTCGAGTAGGCCGCGGCTACTGCCTCGCGGACGGGGAGCCGCCGCAGGTCCGCGGACAGAATCTCGACCCCCCAGGGCCCGGTCCATCCGGCGCGGCGCAGCGCGGTGACGAAGCCGTGCAGGTCGAAGGATCCGTGTCCGCACAGGCGGCGTCGGTCGCGGGTGTCCTCG
>DASRHY010000217.1:0-14521 GCA_035650275.1 Kribbellaceae bacterium
GGTCGGAACAGGTGACCGCGCCACCCGCCGTGCATGCCAGCACCCGGAACTGCCGCAGTGCCGAGAACCGGCTCTGGGGGTTGGCTGGGTCGGGGTCGGTGAGAATCGGCGGCCGCAGTTGCGCGCTGACCTGGATGCGCCGGACCGCCTGGGTGCCACCGGCAAGGTCGACGGTGACCTGCTTTCCGGCTACCGGGCTGCCCAGCGACGCCCAGTTGGTCGCCTCATCGTCGTCGACGATCCTCGCCAGGTTGATCCCGTTGCCGCTCGCGGTGGCGCCACCGGCGCTCGATGCGAGGTTGGCCGGCATCGGAACGACCAGGTTGGCCGCCTGCCCCGACGTGAACGAGGTCGCACCGACTCGCGCATGCCCGAATCCTGGGGCCTGAGCGATGAAGGTGTACGAGCCCGGAACCAGGCTCACCTGGTCGGTGAGAGGCGTGGCGGGGTCGGTGTCCGCCACCGGGACCGCCCGGGCCTGGTAGTCGCCGACGAACAGCTTCGCCCCGGGCACCGCCTGCCCGCTACCGTCGACCGGCCGGAAGGTGACCGTCGCCTCGTTCGCGAACGGCGAGGTGAATCCCGGCCTCGGGTTGACGTCACCGGCGCCGTTGCTCAGTGCGGCCTCGCCGAGACCGCGCTTGGCGAACGCGTTCCACAGCAGGTCCTGGTTGGCCCCGCCGAAGCGGATCATGTCCGCTCCGAGCAGCGCGTCCCGCGCGTCGACCTGGCTGTTCGCGCTGTTCGCCATGAGCAGGTACGAGTCGAACACGAGCTGGACCCACCGCCGGTTGCCCGGGCAGGACGTGACCGGGGTCTGCCCGTTGGCACACGACTTCTGCAACGCCGGCGTTCCGGCGCCGTACCGCTGGATCATGGCGGACCGGATGTCGAAGTTCGTCGCGCTCCACAGCTCGCCCGACGCGTGGACCTGAAGCCCGACGAAGTCGTAGTCGACGCTGCTGTAGTTGAGTGGACTGTTGCTCATGTTGTAGTTGCGGATACCGGCGACCGGGTCGCTTGTGACGTACTGGCCGATCGTGAACGCCTGGATGCCGGGCGGCGCGTACCCGTGCTCGTTGAGGTACTCCATCGCCAGCAGGTCCGACCAGCTCTCGCTCATACCTTGGGGCGAGCTGAGACCCATGTCCGGGCCGGCGATCATCCGGTTGGTGATGGCGTGGGTGTACTCGTGACCGATCACCGACATGTCGTAGTCGCCGTCCACGCACGGCGCGTAGAAGGAGCCCGCGATCGGCTGCCACAGGTACATGTTGGTGATCGGCGGGTGTCCGTCCGGCGGCGTGATCTGGTTGGCGTTGTCCCGGGCTGCGAACGCGGGCGGCCCGCCCGTGACACCACCGGCTTGGGCGTTGCCCTGTTCGGGGTCGTTCTGCTTGCCGCCTAGCCCGAAGTTCTCGTCCTGCAGGTTGAAGGTGCGCTCCGTGAAGCCGAGGTGGTAGGACCAGTCGTGCATGCGGTTGTGCATCGCGAACAGGTTCGCCCGGGCGGCATCGATGTCGTTGCGCGCTGCCGTCTCGAAGACGGCTGGTGAGCACCTCTCCCTGAACCACTGGTTGGTCCATGGATAGATGTACTCACGCGTCGGGCTCGGCGTCGCCGTCTCGTGCCCGACCTTGCCCGCGTTGTTCGTGAACCAGTTGTGGACTGCGATGGCGTTGTTGCCGACCGTTGTCTCGCTCGACTTGCCGTTCTCGGGCCTGACGTCCCAGGCGAGCGGCGAGGCGGATGTGCCGACGATCTCCTCACAGCCCGGCCCAGCGGCGAAGCACCAGCGCTGCCTGGTGTCGGTCGAGGAGTAGTCGGTCGGCGGCGTGTTGGGGAAGACCTCCCACTCCGGGTTGTCGCTGTCGGAGTCAACGAGGTTCTCCCGGATGAGGACGCTGCCGTCCCTGGCGTCCACGTATGTCGTGTACGCGGCCGGCTCGGCGCCGTTGAGGTCAGCCCCCAGGGTGACCTGGTAGGCGGCGCGCGCACCCCGGTCCGGCGTAGGAACCGCGACCAGACGGGTCCCCATGATGGTCGCGTTCGGGACGCCCGCCTCGGTGGCCGCAGCACGCTCTGCGGCGGCCGCCGAGAGCGTTGCCGGCTGTGGTGCAGCGGCGTCGCGGGCGAGCGACGAGCTCACGAACCACACCTTGCCGTCGCGCACACCCACCGAGAGGAGACCGTCGTGACCTGCGACGAGGCTGCCGAATCGTTGCCGGAAGACGACCGCGGTGCCCTGGCCGATGGGCGCGGCGGTCATGACCTCGAGCGCGCCCGCTCCGCGCTGGGTGAGACCGAGCACGTCACGGTTCGTGGCGACGTACGACCTAGCAGCCTGGACCGGGTCCGCACCGAGGCCGGTGGCCAACGGCGTCCCGGTCGTGGCGAGCGTCGCCGGTGTACCCAGACGGTTCCAGCGGGCCCGGGCGTCCAGTGCGCTGGCTCGCGCGACCTGGTGTGCTGTCGGCGCGACCACGCCCTTCCTGTTGTCCTTCTCCTTGATGGGTTGACGATCTCCCCGCATGGCACCGCTGTCTGCGGCGTCTTGTGCGTTGGAGCTGGCGGCGTTGACTGCCGGCCCCGATGCGACGGCTGCGGCGGCTACCGTCAGCAACGCGGTTGCCGCCACTAATGCACGCGATGGTGTGCGCACGTCCCTCACCTCCTGGTGGCGCCTTCGCCACCATTGACCAAGAAAGAAACTGCCGTCTCATGGCGTCGCTGTGAAGAGCCAGAGGGTGACGAATTCGCTCTACCCGCCGGACCGATGAAGTGGGGGAAGCGCGCGGCTGCCAATGGCCAGCAGGAGCACGATGACCATCTGCACGCCGACCGCGGCGGCGAATGCGCGCGCGACGTTCGTTGTCTCCATCGCCACGAACAGGCTGCCGAGGGTGGCGACCCCGAGGGCGAGACCGCTTTGCTGGATGGTGATGAGTACGCCGCCGCCGGCGCCGGCGAGATGGGGCGGGCAGTCGGTGAGGACCACGCGGAACAGACCGGCGAAGACGAGGGACTGGCCGGCACCGGCGAGCGCCAGCGGATCGCGAGCTCGGGCAGCCTCACGTTCGGCCATCCAGCGACGACGACGGCGACCAGTGCACCGAGGCCGACGACCTGGACCAGTGCGCCGGTTGCCAGGGCGCCGCGACCGTAGCGGGAGATGATCTTCGGGCTCACCACCGAGCCGACGAAGAACAGGAGCGCCATCGGCAGGATGGCCAGGCCGCTGTGCAGGGGATCGGCGTGCAAGCCGCGTTGAACCATGAGGGCGAACACGAACATGAAGGCGCCGAAACCGATGCTGAAGGCAAGGATCATCGAGAGCCCTTCCACGTCGACGGCAGCCTGACCAACGAGGGCGGCAGCAGCGGGCCATGGCCGTCGCGCTGCGACGCGGACCTGATGCGCGCGCACGGCTTGTCGCACACCGAGTTCCTGGCACTGATGTTCCTGTCGGAGGCCCCGGACCGGACGTTGCGGATCAGCGACCTCGCCGCTGTGTGCCAGCAGTCGCTGAGCGCCATCAGCCGCACTGTCGGTCGCCTGGAGAACGCAGGTCTCGTACGCCGTGAGCAAGCCCCGCACGACGCGTGAAGCTACAACGCGGTGCTGACCGACCAGGGGCTGGCACGACTGGAAGAAGCGTGGCCGACCCACCTCGACAGCGTGCGCAGATACTTCCTGTCAAACCTGCAAGGCATCGACCTGCGAGCGCTGGCCGACTCCCTCCAACGCATGGCAGCGCAGCAGTGAACCACGGCCGGCCGCGTCCAGCACAGCCGGCTCATCCGTGGGACATCTCGCCCAGCAGGTTTTCGAACGCCGCCAGCGCGCGGCGGATGTTGTCGACGGAGTTGGCGTAGGACAACCGCAGGTAACCCTCGCCGTAGGAGCCGAACGCGGTGCCCGGAAGACAGGCAACCCCCGCGCGCTCGAGCAGCAGGTCGGCCAGCACCGCGGCGGGCATGCCGAGCTGGCGCACGTTCGGAAAGGCGTAGAACGCTCCGCCCGGCTGGACGCAGGACACGCCCGGTATGGCGCCAAGGCCGGACACGATCACGTCCCGCCGTTCGTGAAACTCCGCGGCCATCCGTTCCACGTCGTCCCAGGGTCCCTCCAGCGCGGCGATGGCCGCGTACTGGCTGAACGCCGAGGTGCAAGACACAGAGTTGATCACCAGCCGGGTGACCGGCTCCACCAGGGCCGGTGGAAACACCCCGAAGCCCAGCCGCCATCCGGTCATAGCGAACGTCTTCGACCAACCGTCGAGCAACACCGTCCGATCGGCCATGCCGTCGACGTCGAGCACGCTGTGGTGGCTGCCGGCATAGCCCAGCGCCCAGTACACCTCGTCGCTGAGCACCACCAGGTCGTGCTCGATCGCGATTTCGGCGATCGCTTCGAGCTGTTCCAGGCTCGACACACCTCCGCACGGGTTGTGCGGGGAGTTGAGTATCAGCAGCCTGGTGCGGTCAGTGACGAGGGACGCGAGCTCGTCCGGGTCGACGGTGAAGCCGTTCTCCTCGCGCAGTGGCAGCGGCACCGGTTCGGCGCCGGCGAACGCGGTGATCGAGGCGTACATGGGGAAGCCCGGATCCGGGTAGAGGACCTCGTCCCCGTCCTCGCACAGCGCGAGGATCGTGAAGAACATGATCGGCTTGGCACCGGGGGTCACCACCACCCGGTCCGGCGTGGTGGTCATCCGGCCGGTGCGCTCCAGGAAGTTCGCCACCGCCGTGCGCAGTTCAGGAATGCCCGGGGCCGGGACGTAGTGGGTGTGTCCCTTGTCCAGCGCTGCCTGCGCGGCCGCGACGATGTGTGCCGGCGTGTCGAAGTCGGGCTCGCCGATCTCCAGATGCACGATCTCGCGCCCCCCGCGCTCCAGTGCCTTGGCCTTTGCCAGCACCTCGAACGCCGACTCGGTTCCGAGCCGCTCCATCCGACGCGCAAGTCTCACGGCTGCTCCTCTCCCGGGCCGCTGCCCATCATGTATGTCACCCGAGGTAGGCGCGCAATCGATCCCGTGTTTCTCCGTCGATCACGCCGTCGTCGACAGCCCGCGCAAGATGTCCCATTACGCGGCGAATGAAAATGGCCCGCTCCTCTCGCTGAACCCTGAGGTTGGTCAGCACGAGCTCCAACGTTCTGATCTCTCGGTTCACGATCTCGCGCGCCAGGGTGTCGCCTGCAGGGGCGAGCACCCGTCCGCTGAGCAGCTCCCGCCTTCTGATCGCCTCGTCGAGGCACTGGTCAACGTCCGCGATGAGAATGTCGAGGTCGGCCGCGGACAGATCGCCCGGAGTGCTCCGGAGCTGTTCCCGCTCTCGTTGAAGCGCATCCAGGCGGTCCGACGCTGGTCGACTCCTTGCCGCGAACTCGTCGTCGGCGATCGTCCCGGCAACCCACCGATCGAGCCACAGGCCGACCTCGTTCTGCGCCTCACGAATACCCGACTGTATGCGGTCTATGTCTTCGCGCACGCCCACGAGACCCACCACCTTCAGGATCGATCTCTCAACCGTAGAGCCCGGTCCGTCGGTCTGGCTGTAGCTGCAGCCAGCCGTCGCTCACCGTGCGACCATCGACGCATGGACGTTGCGTCGATCAACGCGCTAGCCACCGATCAGCTGGTCAAGGCCACGTCCGCCGAGAGCGGGCGCAGTTCGGTCACGATCTACGGCAGGTCCGGTGCGCGCCTCCGGCAGACCCTCGTGGCGCTCGCGGCGGGGCGGGTAATGGGCGAGCACAAGAGTCCAGGGGACGCGTCGGTGCTCTGCATGGAGGGCCGTGTCCTGGTCCGTGCCGGCGAGTCGCAGGTCGAACTCGGCCCGGGTGACCTGGTCGCGGTGCCGCCGCAGCGGCACGACGTCGCAGCGCTGGAGTCGTCTGTCCTGCTGCTCACGGTTGCGCTGCACTGACGTCATCGGGCGGTCGTTCGGCGGTAGCGGAGTACCGCGGCGGGCACGGTTATCGCGAGCAGGGCGGTGATCCAGGCGAGTGCGGGCCACACGGGTTCGCTGGTCGGGCCGCCGAGGGTGAGGGCACGCAGCGCGTCGACGGTCGCGGTGACCGGGTTGACGTTGGCGAAGGCTTGCAGCCAGTCCGGCATGGTGGCGACCGGGACGAAGGTGGAGCTGGTGAACACCAGCACGATCACCGGTAGCAGCCCGGCCAGGCCGGCGGATTCGGCATCGCGGACCAGCAGTCCGAGCAGGGCGTTGATCCAGGAGAACGCGACACCGACCAGTAGCGCCAACCCGATCGCCGCCGCCGCCTCGGGTACGCCGGCATGGAAGCGGAACCCGATCGCGGCACCGACGCCTGTCATCAGCAGCAGCACGAACAAGTTGCGCACCGCGTCGGCCAGGGTCCGTCCGGCCAGCACTGCCGAGCGGGACATCGGCAGGGCCCGGAACCGATCGATCATCCCGGTGGCCAGGTCGTCCGCGATGGCTACGCCGGTCTGCGAGGCCCCGAACGCGATCGCGAGCACGAAGATGCCCGGCAGCAGGTAGTCGACGTAGTGCTCCACGCCGGGCGGGCTGACCGCCCCGCCGAAGGCGTAGGTCCACAACAGTACGAACAGCACCGGCTGCACCGTCGCGAACGCGAGCAGCGTCGGCACCCGCACAAGTCGGCGCAGGTTCCGCCCGGTGATCACCACCACGTCACTGGCCAGGCACCGCAGCCCGGTCATCGCAGCCGTGCTCGCGTCTTGGTCGAGATGGAGGGAAGGGGTCGTTACTGTCATCGGGACTCCACCGCCTCGGCATGATCCGTGTCGGCCTCGGTCAGGGCGAGAAATACGTCGTCGAGCGACGGACGCCGCAACGCGACGTTCGTCAGATGGAGCTCGGCTGCCGCGACGCGTGCCAACGCCTGGGCGAGCACGTGCGGCCCGTCCGCAACCGGCAGGAGCACCGTGCCGCTGTCACCGTCGACGGTCGGCGGACCGGATCCGAGGTCGGCGACGACCGCGACCAGCGCGGCAGGATCGCTATCTGGGGTGGCCCGCAGCTCGAGGCGATCTCCGCCCACCCGCGCCTTGAGCTGGTCGGCCGTTCCGGCGGCGATGACCCGCCCGCTGTCCATCACCACGATGGCGTCTGCGAGCTGGTCGGCCTCTTCCAGGTACTGCGTCGTCAGCAGCACCGTGCAGCCCTGCGCGGTCAACCCGTTCACGATCTGCCACAGCCCGGCCCGACCCCGCGGGTCCAGCCCGGTGGTCGGCTCGTCCAAGAACAGCACCGGTGGGCTGCTGACCAGGCTGGCCGCCACGTCGAGGCGGCGGCGCATACCGCCGGAATACCCGCCCGCGAGACGGTCGGCCGCCGCGGTCAGCTCGAAGACCTCCAGCAACTCGCCCGCGCGGCGGCGGGCCCCACCACGTCCCAGCCCGGACAGCCGGCCGACCATCGTCAGGTTCTCCCGGCCAGTCAGGTAGGCGTCGATCGCGGCGAACTGTCCGGACAGCCCGATCACCCGGCGGACGGCCGCCGGATGACGGACCGCGTCGAGACCGGTGACCCGCACGGTGCCGGCATCGGGTCGCAGCAGCGTGGCGAGGATCCGCACCGCCGTGGTCTTGCCCGCGCCGTTCGGACCGAGCAGGCCCAGCACGGTCCCGGTCGGAACCCGCAGGTCTACCCCGGCCAGCGCCTGCACCGCGCCGAACCGCTTCACCAGGCCCTCGGCCAGGATCGCCCACTCGTCCGCTGCCGGCATCGAACCACCACCGCCATAGCTAGGATTACTACCTATCCTCTTGGTGTAGCATACCTACCTATGAAGGCGGATGCGCAAGCCCTGAAGGGACACCTCGACGTGCTGCTGCTCGCCACCCTGACCGCCGGGCCACGGCACGGCTACGCGATCAAGGAGGCGCTGCGCGACGGCAGCAACGGACGCTTCGACCTGCCCACCGGGACCGTCTACCCAGCACTGCATCGGCTGGACCGGGCCGGGCTGATCACCGGCTCCTGGTCGGTCGTCGACGGACGCCGCCGCCGCACCTACCAGCTCACCGCCGCCGGACGCCGCAAGCTCGCCGGCGAGCGCGCCGGCTGGCACGAGTTCGCCCGTGCCGTCACCGCGCTACTGGAACCAGACCCATGGCCGACCACCCGCTGATCGCCGGCTACATCGCGACGCTCGGCGACCGCCTACCTGCCGAGGCCGTCGACGAACTCGCCGACGGCCTCAACGAGACATTCCAGCACCACCTGCGACGTGGCCTAACCCGATCCGATGCGGCCGCCGCCGCCATCGCTGAGTTCGGCCGGCCGGACCTGGTCATCGCTGCGTTCACGCGCCACTCAGCCGGCCGGCGTACCGCAGTCAGGCTGCTGGCCACCGCCCCCGTGTTCGCGGCGCTGTGGGGCACCACGCTGATCACCGCTCATGCCTGGACCTGGCCGATCCCGCCCGGCGCCGCCGTCGCGTTCGGCGTCACGCTGCTCACCGTGGCCACTGCCCTAGTCGTTGTTGCCGCTAGCAACAACCCCGAACGAACCAGGCTCGCGGGCCCGGCCAGCCTTGTCGTGATACTGCTCGACCTCGCGATGCTCACGGCTGTCGCCGCCGCCGCACCCGCGCTCACCTGGCCGATGGCGCTGGCCGTCCCGGCCAGCCTCGCCCGCATTGCCCTCACCGCGCGCAATCTGCCGCGCGCCATCGCACCCTGAGCCGACGCCGTACGGGCGCCACAGATCGCGTCGGCCTCCGCACCCCACCAATTCGTTGATGCACGTAGTCAACATCTTGCACGCACGTTCGCGCGGGTGTAGACCACTTGGCGGGACTAAATTTCGCGGAACCAAGTCGATATGTAGGGCGCTGACAACAAGGAGGCCCCAGATGGCACTGGTAGCCCGGAAACGTTCACTGGTCGGTCTCGCGTTGCTGGCGGCGGCCGCACTGACGGTCCCCACGATCAGCGCTCCGGCGACCGGCGCGCCGCAGGTGGCACCGGCGAAGGCCACGGTCGCGCAGGTCGTACCGAAGCCGGTGTCGGTCACCGCAGGAACCGGGATGTTCACGCTCACCCGTCCCGCCCGGATCGTCAGCGACGATGCCGCGGTCGGGAACGCGCTCGCCGGGTACCTCCGGCCGGCCACCGGCTACCCGCTGGACGTGGTGAGCGGTGCCGCGCGGCAGGGCGACATCGCGCTGCGGATCGGTGACCCCGGTACCCCCGGCGACGAGGGCTACCAACTCGACGTCACCACCGCGAACGCGATCGTGACGGCGAAGACCGCGCACGGGTTGTACAACGGCGTGCAGACCATCCGGCAGCTGCTGCCCGGCTGGATCGACAGTCCGACCGGGCAGGTCGGCCCCTGGCAGATTCCCGCGGTGCACATCGTCGACCATCCGCGGTACGGCTACCGCGGCGTGATGCTCGACATCGCCCGGCATTTCCAGACCCCGTCCGCGGTGAAGAAACTGATCGACCAGGTCGCGGCGTACAAGGTCAATGTCCTGCACCTGCACGTGAGCGACGACCAGGGATTCCGCATCGTCATCGACGGCTTCCCGAACCTGACCGAGATCGGCGGGCAGGGCTCGGTCGGCACCGGCGGCCGCACGATGGACCCGGGCGGCTTCTGGACCCAGGCCGAGTACCGCGACGTGGTCGCCTACGCGGCGGCGCACTTCATCACGGTAGTACCCGAGGTCGACACCCCCGGGCACAACAACGCGATCATCATGTCCGAGTACAACGACACGGCGAACCCGCTGCTCGACGGGAATCCGCAGGACATCAACTGCAGCCGCAACGATCCGCCGGTGTGGAACTACACGGGCGCGGTCGGGTACAGCGCGATGTGCCCGGACAGCGACAACACCTGGACGATCCTCGGCACGATCATCGACCAGCTCACCGCGATGTCGCCGGGGCCGTGGTACCACCTCGGCGGGGACGAGGTGCCCAGCACGCTGATGAGCCACGAGCAGTACGCCGCGCTGGTCAACCGCGAGTCGGGCATCGTCACCGACCATGGCAAGACGGTCATGGGCTGGGCCGAGATCGCGGGGGAGGGGACCACCCCGCCGGCCGGCTCGGTCGCGCAGTACTGGTCGACCTCGTCCGGTAGCGGCAGCGGCACGGTCACCGCGCGGAACGCGGTTGCCAAGGGCATGAAGATCGTGATGTCCCCGGCGAACCGCGCGTACCTCGACATGAAGTACCTGGCCGGCAGCGCCGGCAACGTACCGCCGACACTCGGCCTGAGCTGGGCGTGCTCGCGCGGCTGCGACATCGACCAGTTCTACAACTGGGAGCCGGAGGGCCACGTCACCGGCGTGACCGACGCCAACATCATCGGCGTCGAGGCGCCGATGTGGGGCGAGACCGTGCTGAACCTTGACAACGTCGACTACATGGTCTTCCCGCGGCTGCTCGCGATCGCGGAGATCGGCTGGTCGGCGAAGCGGGGCGCGCTGCCTGCGGCGTACGCGGACTTCCAGAACCGGGTGGCCGCGCAGGGCGTGCGACTGACCCTGCCGGACACGAACTTCTACCCGACCCCCAAGGTGCCGTGGCACCTCGACCTGCGGGCTGCGCGTACCGCGGTCGGCCCGGGTGGACAGGTCTCCGGGGCGCTGGCGTACCTGTCCGCGCCGGGGCGTGCGGCCAGCGCGATCACCACCACGATCAACTGGGGCGATGGCACCACGTCGGCAGGGACGCTCACCGGTGAGGCGGCCACGCCGATCTCGGTGAACGGTCTCTACACGATCAGCGGCGACCACACCTACGGCGCGCCGGGCACATACACCGTGACGCTGACGGTCAGCGCCGTCGGTACCGCCCCGGTCACGACGACGCTCACGATGGAGGTGTCAACCTGACGGCGACAAGACGCGGAACGGCCCGAGCCGCACGAACAGCATCGTGCTCACCAGACTCTCCAGGTCCCGGGTCGCGCGCAGCGGACCGACGTCGACCGGGTGGAACCCCATGTCGCGGGCGATCCCGAACACGGTCTGCTTCGCATCCGCGTCGTCGCCGGCGATCAGAACCGAAGCGGCGATCCCGTCCATCTCCGGCTCGGTCAGGTGCTTGGCGTGCACGTGGTTCCAGCCCTTGAGGACACGTGCCGACGGCAACCATCGCTGGATCGTCTCCGCCGTCGAGCTCCGCTTCAGCAGCGCCTCGCGTTCGGCCTTGCGGTACGGGAACGACACGTCCACCACGACCGTCCCCGGCCGTAGCTGCTCGCCGATCGCGCCGAGCGTCTCGTCCATCGCCTCCCTCCCGGCTGCCGCCGACCCTAGTGGAAGCAGCAGCCGGGCGCCGTGGCCTCAGCCGGTCAGTCTGCTGAGGTGCGGTGGTCACGCGATCTAGGGTGGCAGCGTGGAGAATCAGCCGAGTTGGCGCGAGAAGCGGCGGGAGGCGTCTGCCGTCCATGCTGCTGCCCTCGAACGCCGTAAGGCCGCCGAGACCGAGCAAGCCCGCGCGCAGTTGGCCGAATTCGTCGAGAAGATGAAGGCACAGGGCATCGAGCCCCGGCCGCTGCGGGCACAGGTTGCGGGATCGGGCGCGAGCTATCGGACCAGCGTCACCGGCTGGTATCTCCGCCGTAACCGGTCACTCGGTGCGGACACCGACGGCAACTTCTACATTCTCGGCGCACCCGCCAGCCTGAAGGCGCGGCTGTTGGGCGTACGGATTTCGCCGTCCGACCCGCCGCTCACAGTCGGCCTCGGCGCGCGCGACGGCGAATCCATCCCCCTCGACCAGCTGCTGCGCCTGCGGCTAGAGGAAGGCGACGACAGGACTTGACGCCGAGCGCATCGCTCGGCTGATCCGGAGCGACTCGTCTGAGCCTTCAGCAGGGCGCGTGGACGAGAGCCGGGAGCGGCGGGAGGGCGGCCAGTGTCTCGAGCTCGTCGGCCATCGCGGCGTTGAGCTGGAGCAGCAGGTCGGGGATCTCCGCGTCGGTCCAGCGGTGGCCGGCGATCACATCCGTCACGTCGAACAGGGCCGTCGACAGTGCGTCGCGGTTCGCCTGGTAGCCGGACAGCGCGTCGCGTTCACCCGCACCGTCGCGGACGACGGCCACGATGCCGCGGGCCAGCAGCTCGGCGTCCCGCAGTGCGTCCGTTAGCCCGTGCGCACCCAGCGGGTCCTTGAAGTAGCCGGCGTCGCCGACCAGCGCCCAGCCGTTGCCCCACGACCGGCGGATGTGGCCGGGCCTGCCGGTGAAGGTCCGCAGCGCGGCCGGAGGTGCGGCGGCAGCGAGCCGGGCGGTGAGGTCGCCCGGCGACTCGGCGACGATGCGGGTGAGCGGTTCCAGCCCGCCCCGGCCGATCCGGCGGGGTGACGCGCTGGCGAACACGCAGGCCTGACCGTCGTTGGTCGGGACGACGCCAGACGCCGCGTCCGGCCGGAAGTTCCACTCGTAGCCGTCGGTCTCGAGCCCCGTCCAGTAGCCGTAGGTGACGGCGGCGACCGACTTTCCGACGCGCTCGTACGGCGCGTCGACAGCCTCGGCGACCGTGGACCTGATGCCGTCGGCACCCACGACGATGCGTGCCGCTGCCCGCATCGTCTCGCCGTCACGGGCCCGGCCGGTGATGCCGGTGACGGTGCCGTGGCGGTCCCGCTCGACGCCGGTCACGGCGATGCCGAACCGCACCTCGGCACCGGCCGCCGCAGCCGCGTCGACCAGGATCGGGTCGAGGACCGTGCGCCTCGGCGCGTAGAGGGCCTCCACGCCGTACGACTCCTTGAGGGTGATCGGCACCAGGTCGTCGGCGTACCGGAACGTCGTTCGCCGCACCGCAGGCGTGCCGGCGGCGATGATCTCGTCGAGCAGCCCCCACCGGGTCAGCTGCAGCACGCCGCCGCGCATCAGGGCGTGGGTCGACAGGGTGTCGGTACCGTACCGGCCGCGGTCGACCAGCAGGACACGCAAACCGTGCCGGGCGAGCAGGAAGGCGGTGGCGGCGCCCGCCGCGCGGGCGCCTACGACCACGACGTCGTAGCCGGGCTCGATGCGGTTCATGTCATCTCCAGGTCGAGTGGTTCGTGATCGGCGGGACTGCGGCCGGCTATGTGGCCGGCTATGTGGCCGGCGACGTACGCCGCGTCCCGGCCGACGCCGCCGATGAAGTGCGAGCTGCGGCGGTGCTGGAAGCGCTGGCCGAGCACGTAGAGGCCGGGCACCGGCGTGCGGCCGCGGCGCTGCCGGATCTCGCCGTGCCGGTCGAGCACCGGGACCTGCAGCCACGGGTAGCTCCGGCGATGACCCGTGGCCCACACGACCGTGCGGATGCCTTCGGCGCGCAGGTCGAGCTCGCGGACGACACAGGCCGCGACGGCGGGTTCCGGCTCGAGGACCTCGCCGCGCAGGCCGAGGCCGTCGACGTGCTGGTCGATGGTGCGCAGCAGCCGGCGCATCCGCCTGTCGGCGGCGGCGAGGGTCGCGGGCAGGTCGGGGGACAGCCGCACCCGGTGGCCGTCGGCGGCGGCCAGCCGGCCGGTCAGCCGTACGCCGCCGGCCTGAAGCGTGGTGAGGTCGAGCGGCCTCGGGTCCGGTCCGCCGACGAGCTGCGCGGACGGCTCGGTGCGCGCCAGCCGGCGGTCCGGCATCTCGTCGATCTTCTTGTCGAGCATGCCCAGGTGGTCGAGCCACCAGTAGATGTCCGCGCCCCGGTAGCTGCGCGGCATCCGGGTGTGGCTGCCCACGGCGATGGTGACGTCTCGTCCGGCAGCCCGCAGCTCGTCGGCGAGCTGGACGCCGGTCGCCGATGCGCCGACGACCAGCACGCCGCCGTCGGGCAGCTCACGCGGGTTGCGGTAGGCACTCGGCACGACCTGGTGCACGTCCGCGGACAGCGCCCGGGCGGCCGCCGGGACGGCGGGGCGGTCGCACCAGCCGGTGGCGATGACGACGTTCGCCGCCCGCCATACGGCCGTGTCGGTGCCGATCTCGAAGCCGTGGTCGCGCCGGCGCAGCAGATGCACGGTCACCCCTTCTTCGACGGGTGCGCCGAAGGACTCCGCGTAGCCGGCGAGGTGGCCGGTGAACGCGGCGGCGGACGCGAACCCGTCCGGGTCGGGGCCGTGGGCCTCGCCCGGCAGGGTATTCATCCAGTTCGGCGTCAGCAGGTGCAGCGAGTCCCAGGACTCGGCGCGCCAGCGCTGCCCGATCCGGCCGCGCTCGAGCACGACGTGCTCGCGCCCGCGGTCGGTCAGACACCGGCTGGCGGCCAGGCCTGCCTGACCCGCGCCGATGACGACGGTGTCGGTGCAGCGCACGGATTACCCCCCGAGGTGACGCGACGTCAGCCGGCGTCGACGTCGATGGACACGGGCACGCCGTTGGTGACGATGTCGAACACGGCGGACCGCCGGCGCGACTGCTCGACGACCTTGCGCAGCTTGTCCGGGTCGTCGCCGCGCAGCGTGAAGCTGACGCGGATCTGCTCGTAGCCGTTGCGGACCTCGTCGGACAGCCCGAGGATGCCGAGCAGGTCGATGTCGCCCTCGACGGTGGAC
>DASRHY010000218.1:0-2552 GCA_035650275.1 Kribbellaceae bacterium
CGGCGGCCCGCAGGATCTGCCCGGGCAGGTCGTGCAGCATGTGGTCGCGTCGCCACGGCCGGGAAACGACGGCGACGAGGCCGCCGGGGCGAGCAGCGGCACGCAGCCGGCCAGTACGGCGGTGATGCCGTCGACGAGCCCGGTCCGGCGGCGGTGGGCCAGGTTGTTGAGCGTCTCTGAGAATGCCGACGAGTCTGGGGTGGAGCGGCGTTCTGGATGCCGATGTGGGTGAGCCGGGCGTGGCGGGGTTGCGTGCGTTGGTGGGCGGCGGCACCGTGCCGACGACGGATATGCAGCGGCCCTCCCGGGTTCATCTCTTGGCCGAGTGCCGGGAGGGCCGTGGGTAGCGCACGGAGGCGCTGTGCTCACGGTAGAGGCCGATTCTGGTTCGGTCGAGCGGCGGCTGGCCGCTGGTGATCTTTCGTGCCCTGGGTGTGGGCATCGGCTGGCGCCGTGGGGCTGGGCGAGGCTTCGGGTGGTGCGTGGCCTGGGGGTTGTGACGGTACGGGTACGGCCGCGGCGTACGCGCTGCCTGCGATGTCAGACAACGCATGTGCTGCTGCCGGTGGTGGCGTTGGCGCGGCGGGCGGATCTGGTCGAGGTGATCGGGGCGGCGCTGGCTGCGAAGGCGACTGGAATAGGTGTGCGGGCGGTCGCGGCGAGGGTTGGGCGGCCGGTGGACACCGTGCGGGGGTGGTTACGACGGTTTTCCGCGCGGGCGGAGGAAGTGCGGGTGGTGTTCACCTGTCTGCTGGTCGATTGCGGGCCGGATCCGGTGGTACCGGCCGCGGCGGGGTCGCTGTTCGCTGATGCGGTCGCCGCGGTCGTGGGCGCGGCCAGCGCGGTCGTCGACCGGTGGCCGGTGCTCGGCGCGGTGTCGCCGTGGCTGGCGGCATCAGCAGTGTCGGGTGGCAGGTTGCTGGCTCCGTCGTGGCCGTGATCGCCGATCAACACGAGTTCCCTCTCCCGGAGGCGGATCTTGGTCTGGCAGCGTCGGCGGGTCTGTCCACAGGACCGGAAAGGGAGGTGCCGGCGAGTCGATGTCGAAGGCAGAAGATGAGCAGCAGGCGCGGCTGGAGCGGGCGCGGGAGATCGGCTTGTTTCGCTACATGCTGATCCGGGAGGCCGCTGATCCGACGTTGTCGCGGCGTCAGCGCGGCAAGTTGGTCCGGGCGATCGCCGCCCAGCCGCATACGGATCCGTTTGGGCGGGTGGTGACGCTGACCCGCTGGACGTTGGATCGGTGGATCCAGGAATGGCGTCGGGGCGGGTTCGACGCCCTGGTGCCCAACCCACGCCAGACCCAGCCACGTACCCCGGCCGAGGTGCTGGCGATGGCGGTGGCGTTGAAGAAGGAGAACCCGGACCGCTCCGCCGCGCAGGTGCGTCGGATCCTGGCCGCGCACCACGGGTGGGCGCCGGACGAGCGCACGCTGCAGCGGATGTTCGTGCGCACCGGGCTTTCCGCGTTGACCACCAACGGCCCGGCGACGCCGGCGACCTTCGGCCGGTTCGAAGCGGACAAGCCGAACGAGATGTGGACCGGGGATGCGCTGCACGGGCCACGCATCGACAGCCGCAAAACCTACCTGTTCGGCTTTCTGGATGATCACTCCAGGGCCCTCGTCGGGCATCGGTGGGGGTTCGCCGAGGACACCGTCAGGTTGGCCGCTGCGCTGCGGCCCGCGTTGGCGTCCCGGGGCGTGCCGAACTACGTATATGTCGACAACGGGTCGGCGTTCGTGGACTCGTGGCTGCTGCGCGCCTGCGCCAAGTTAGGCATCAAGCTGGTGCACTCCACCCCGGGCCGGCCACAGGGCAGGGGAAAGATCGAGCGATTCTTTCGCGATGTCAACAGCGAGTTCGTGGTGGAGATCGCCGCCGCCGACGGCGCATCCGGCCGCATGATCAAGGATTTGGCGGAGCTGAACCGGCTGTTCACCGCCTGGGTCGAGACGGTCTACCACCGCAGGGTGCACTCCGAGACCGGGCAAGCACCGCTGGCCCGGTGGCTGGCCGGTGGCCCGTTCGCCGTTCCCGCGCCAGCAGATCTGGCCGAGGCGTTTCGCTGGTCGGAGTACCGCACCGTGTCCAAGACCGCGCTGGTGTCGCTGCACGGCAACCGCTACCAGGTCGACCCACTGCTGGTCGGCCGCAAGGTGGAGCTGGTCTTCGATCCGTTTGACCTGACCAACATCCGGGTCCGCGCCGACGGCGCCGACCACGGACGGGCCCTACCGCACCAGATCTCCCGCCACGCGCATCCCAAGGCCCGCCCCGAGACCCCGGCCGAACCACCCCGGGCCACGACCGGCATCGACTACCTGGGCCTGGTCGATGCCGAACACACCGCCACCATCGCCGGGCGCGTCAACTACGCCGCCCTCGCCAGCGAGCAGCCAGACCAGGAGCCCCAGCCGTGATCACCAAACTGGACGGGCACCTGCTGCTGCACCCCGCGTCAGCCGTCGAGCTGCTGGACCTGCTCGACCTGCTCGGCGAGGTACTGCGCTACGGCGGCGACGACCTACGCGACGACATCGCCGAGCGGT
>DASRHY010000219.1:0-12091 GCA_035650275.1 Kribbellaceae bacterium
GCCCACGTCGGGCCCACGCTCGACGCCGTCGCCAGGGGCCTGGTCCGCCCGTCCACGCTCTGGACCGCGACGGTCCCGTGGGACGACGTTCCGGCCGTCTATGCCGACGAACCCCGTAAAGTCATAGCGGTCCGACCCGCAGCCTGACCGCTCAACGGCATCGCGAGCCAGTGTCGTCGGCCGCCTACGTCAGCGATGGTGACAGGTTTCGCTACGTCTGGCGCCGGACCTGACGGCCCCGAAGCGCAGGCGGTGCCCCCAACCGGCACATTGGGCTAGTACCACCGGCCGACATGGACGCGAATTCGGAGACACCGGCGGCCGTTTGCACGCGACCTGAGCGGTCGATCTGCTCGTGCTCGGCGCTGCACGACGCGCCGTCGCGGCAGCTCGCGCCTGTACATCGGGGTCCGCGAGCTGAGTCGCACCCCGCTTGCGCGATGTTCAGGAACTCAGGGGCGCTGGCTTCCAGGTGATGCGCGTCGGCCGTTCGCGTTCGTGGTTCACGTAGGAAGCGGGGTCCGCGTACAGGTACGCCGAGGCGCCCAGGTCCCCATCCGCCTCCTTCGACTCACGGAAGAAGAGGTGCACTGACGACCCGAGCTGGCGGTGATGGACGTAGCGCCGGCCGGCCGTGGACGCCTCTGAGGTGGCGTTCTGGGACTCCCACTGGAACAGGGTCGGGCTGATCGCTCGGTCGGCGTACATGGTGGTCGGTGAGAAGTGCTCGTCGGTCTTGCGAAGGTTGAACCAGAAGACGTCCGCCCTCTCGGCTTCGACCCATTTCACTCCGGTTCCCCGTTAGGCGGCCGGGTTTGGGACTCCGAACGCGGCGAGCAGCTCGGGAAGGCCGTAGCGGGCATGCACGTGGAGAGGCAGGTCGCCGGTCGGTGAGCCCGGATGCGTCACGCGGCGAAGCCGGTCCCGCTGATTGGTCAGCCTTGAGTGTCGCTCGAGTCGCGGTTCCAGAGGGCCTTGCCCATGACGCGGTCGATGGGTCCGAAGTAGTCCCAATCGCGTCGGGCAGTGAGGTCGAGTTGCAGCAGTTCGACGCGGCCACCGGCTTGGACCACGGCGGTGGTGATGGCCTCGGCAATCCGGTCTCCGGGGTCAGCGAGATCAAGCTCGGCGGCATACGCGGCACCACACGCCTTTCGACACCCGACGTCACGCCACGGGCGGAGCCACGAGACCACTTACACTGACCGTCGATCTCACGAAGGTCACCGGGCGCCGCGGTGAAGGCGGTCGCTTCTGTGTGCGGGTCGCTCGGAGTTCGGACCAGTCAGGCTGCTTGCCATCGTGAGCACGAGCGCTGGGGAGTGCTTCGGCGCTGGGCGTCGCAGTTGACGCTCGCCCAGTCCCGGATCCACTCCCGCCGCCAGACCCTTTCCGCGACACTTGGATCGTGCTACTCGGCCGAGCGGACGAGCTGGGAAGGATCGACCTCCTACTCGGCACGGCTCGGGCGGGTTTCAGCGCCGCCCTGTTGTTCCCGGGGGGAGCCAGGCGTGGGCAAGACGACCTTGCTCAATGAAGCAGACCGTCGCGCTGTCGTCGACGGCATGACCGTGCTACGGGTACACGGAGTCGAATCCGAAGCTGAACTGGCCTTCGCGGGACTCTCGACGGTGCTCGCGCCGATCTTGCACCTCGTCCGGGTGCTGCCTCCATTCCAAGCCAACGCGCTGGAGGGCGCCTTGGCGCTGGGCACGGCGCCGGCTCATCCCCTGGCCGTCGGTGCTGCGACCCTCGGAATCATCGCAGCGGCATCCGAACGACGGGCAGTTCTGGTCGTCGCCGACGATGTGCAGTGGCTCGACGAGCCATCGGCCGGCGCGCTCCTATTTGCCGCCCGTCGGCTGAATGCCGATCCGGCCGCGTTCCTGCTCGCTGCCCGCACTGGCGAGCCGTCACCGTTCGACGGCGCTGGCATCGAGGAAAAGCTGTTGACCGGCCTCGACCGGGTCACGGCATGCAAGCTGCTCGAGACGGCCGGTCCGACGGTCGTTCCCGCAGTCGCGGACCGACTCCATGCCCTCACCGGTGGCAACCCGCTCGCCCTGATACACGTTGCAACACGGTTGGACGACGAGCAGCGCCTCGGTCATAACCCTCTCGACGAGCCGCTGCCGATCGGCCTTGAGCTTCAGCGGGCCCTTCATCGCCAGGTTGTCAGGTTGCCGGAGGCGACTCGGCAGGGGCTCACCGTCGTCGCAGCCGAGCCCACCGGCGACCTTGCGGTGATTGAAGCCGCCCTCAGTACCATCGGTTGGGAGATTGCCGACCTCGACGCTGCCGCCGACTTCATTGACATGGACCGCGGCCGCATCGAGTTCCGACACCCACTAGTACGGGCTGCCTGCTACCACGAGGCCCCGCCTACCCACCGACGGCGCGCCCATGCCGCACTCGCCCAAGCCTGTGCAAGCGTTGGCGCCGACCCGGGCCGAGAGCAGCAAGCCTGGCACCTTGCCGCCGCCGCGGCTGGACCCGATGAACAAGCCGCAAGGCTGCTCGACGAAGTGAGCGAAGTGACCAGTAGGCGTGGCGCCCTCACGACAGCAGGTCGAGGGTTCGAGCGGGCGGCTCGCCTCTCGCCCGACCTTGCGGATCGGTGCCGACGGCTTCAAAGAGCCGCTGAGGCCTTCTGGTTGCGCGGCTACCTCGACCAGGCCGTGCCCTTGCTCGACGAGATCATGGCAACCACCCACGACCCAATCGTGCGAGCCGACGCAGCCTCGCTTCGCGGTCAAGCCGAGACCTGGCGGGCCGGCCCCCGCCGCAGCCAGTCAATGCTCACTGCTGAAGCTGAAGCCGTTGAGGGCCATGACCCAAACCGCGCGGCGGGCCTGCTCGCCCACGCCGTGACCGCAGTCATGCTCGAAGGCGACATCAAGCGGGCCGTTCAATTGGCTCGACGAGCCGTAGACGTCGCGGGGAAACCCACATCGCGTCCAGGGGCTGGGTCTCTGGTTGGGTCCCTTGCGCTCGCGCATACGCTGCTCCTTCATGGCCAAGCTGACGAAGCGACTCGGCTGCTGGAACCGCTCCAACAGCTAGCCGACGCCTTGGCCGGCTCAGTCGGCGTCCCCGACGCCGAGCACCTTGTCCAGGCGATGGCCCTACTCGACCTCATGCTTGAGGAATGGGAGCGAGGCCGGCGCCGGGTTGCGACCGTCATCGAGCGGGCCCGAAGGCTCGGCACGCCGGGCGTACTGGCGTTCTCATCGGCGGTGCTGGCGGAGATCTACTGGCGAACCGGGCGCTGGACGGAGGCCTATGCGGTCGCGTCCTCGGACGTCCAAGCGGCGTGGGGCGGCGAGGACCCAGCGGCCCGAGCCTTCGCCCTTGGCTATCTTGCCCGCATCGAAGCAGGCCTCGGCAACGTCGAGGCGTGCCGACGGACCGCGAATGAAGCCCTAACGGCCGGGACAAGACTCGGGATGGGCTCGGCCCAGCTCTTTGCCAACTCGGCGCTCGGCTTTCTCGAGCTTGGGCTAGGAGACGCCGAGGCCGCACTTGTGCACCTTGACCAGGTCACCCGGGCCGCAGACGCGTGGGAACTGCGGAACCCCGGCATCGTCTGGTGGGCCGGTGACCATCTGGAAGCCTGCTGGCGTGCCGGGCGCATTGACGAGACGCGCAGGCGTGTCGACGGGCTCGAGGAAGTGGCGGAAGCAACCCACCTGATGTGGGCGCGGGGCATCGCCGCCCGGACGCGCGGTCTACTCGCCGGTGAAGCGAGCTTTGAGGAGGAGTTCGCCGCATCCCTGACCTGGCTCGAGCGTGTTGAGAGCCCGTTCGAGCGAGCCCGCACGCGCCTATGCCGGGGCGAGCGGCGCCATCGGGTAGGACGCCACGCCGACGGTGACCTGGACCTGCAAGATGCGATGTCCGTGTTCGAGAGGCTCGGAGCCCGTCTCTGGGCGGAACGGGCCCGCTCCCTTCTCGGACGACACGTTGCTACGCCGACGCGACCGGCACTGTCGCTGCTCACGCCCTCCGAGCTACGTGTCGCCTTAGCGGTTGGCCACGGCTCAAGCAACCGCGCTGCCGCCGACGACCTCTACATCAGCGTCAAGACGGTGGACTTCCACCTTCAGAACATCTACCGCAAGCTGGAGCCGCGCTCTCGCACGGAACTCGCCGTTCTCGTGGCCCGTGACGGCGTCGCTTCCTGATACGGCCCGCCAACGACCGGCACCGCGCCGGGACTAGGAGTTCTCCCAGTACCCAGTCAGGAGCAGTCGGTCGTACCGTCACCTCACAAGACGCAATGCGGCGGGCCGTCAGTATCACGGGCAAGGGCTCGACTGCGACCGCGTAACGACCTGGAACTCCCCCAGAACCGGTCGACCCTGAGCAGACACGATTGGGTCCAGTGAAACGCGGCCGTGTCCCCAGGCCCCAGGAGTCAGTCCCAACGACGACGGACGTCGCACGCTGACCGAAACAGCTACAAGGAGTGAGAGCCATGCGTAAGGAAAGTCGAAGCACCGACATCGAAACCATCGTCCCCCGGTATCCGAAGTCATTACTCCCAACGAGAAAGTGGCTCGCAGCCGTTGTGACCGCCTTTGGAGGGTTCCTGACCACGTTGATTACGGTCGGCGAGTTCAACCAGGAAATGCAGTTGGCCCTCTTAGGGGTCGTCGTCTCGGCCGCGGTCGCCTACCTGGTTCCCAACAACGACAATCCCGGTGGTTATACACCAAAGGGTGAGCCATCATGACTAACCAGCCCACACGACAAGTGGCAGACGGAGCGGCTTGGAATGGCGAAGACCTTGCAGGCGGAGGGCGCCGATACCATTGGCAAGGTCCGAGGAGCGAGGCTGCTGGCAACAGGGCGACGACACAGCCGCCGCCGCCACCGCCGCCACCCCCGGATGTTCCGGCGGCCGGGATTCAGAACGCGAGCACAACCGACGATCGGTCAAGGAAGCGTCGCGCATTCGACATCGGCGTCGTCGTTGCGATGCTCGCGCTCCTGTTCACCGGAGTTACTTATGTAATCGATCTTCGCGGTCAGGACCGCGCAGACAGACGACAAGCGCGTCAAGACCTTTCTCAAACAATTAGTGATATAGAGGCGTTGCCGCGAGCCTACATGGAGTAAATCAACGACGAAGATCCCAACATCTCGGAAACAGCGTATTCACTCTTCATTGGTGAGCTGGTGGCCGCCATCGCTCACGCCGAAGATATCCGTGATGCGCATCCAGGGATCTTCGAAACGGTCGATGTGTACGTTATTGGAAATGCTCAATTGATCCTCAGCAACTTCGACCTAGCAGTGGAGCAGTTAGCTGACGCCGAAGACCTAGCCGTTCGGGGAGGCGACACGGTTGTAGCAACCGCCGCTCGCCGAGGGTTGGGAACGGCCTACTTCGGACTAGAGCGACCCGAGGAGGCTCGGGCCGCGTTCCAGCGTGCGTCTTCTATGGAAGGCTTTCATAACATTCCGGAGACAGTCGTCAACGGTAATAGGTTCACAACCCTTAAGTATTGGGTTGGTGCCGAATTGACTTATGGTGACTGCCTTGCGGCTGCAGAGCGTTTTGGTGAACTTGAAACCACAGGTCGGCAGGTCTATCTGCCTGGCGACAGTGTGGATGCGAATGCATCAATTGAAGGCCTTCGCGCAGCCTTGGAGGTCTGCTGGTAGCGCTCAAGCCGCTTCAAACGTGACTGCGTCCGACGTAACGCTCCCGAGGCGATGGGCAACACAACGATTCCCAAGCTCCGGAGCCCAGAGTGTGTCGCGACCTCCGGCCGCGGTGAGCCAACTACCAGCTGGTGGGCCAGATCGAGCAACATCTATCCGCATAGCCCCTGATCGACTCGATCAACGTTCGCTCACGCGCCCGCCAGAGGACTTCATCTTCGGCCTAGCGCGTACGTGGCGGCCAGGCTCACTGGCGTAGAGGTGATCGCGCACGGAGCATCGCGGGGGGACGAGGGGAGAGACTGACACAGCGTCCCCGCACATGCCTCGTGGCCAGCGCGAACGTTGAGGGCGGTGACAAGCCTCCGGAGCCGCAAGTCGCTGGGACACGGCCGGTTGCTCCCAGCGTTGCTCCCCGGCCGAGTGGACCAGTGGCAATCCGCCATCCCGCCCTCCGCACAAGATGCCAAGGCCGGGTAAGTCGAGGGGAGCCAGGGCGAGCCCAACTGGATCGGACGGTGGTCGATCGAGGTTGAACTTCAACATACGGCTGACCCACATCGCAGGTCGCGCTGGTCGGCGGCTGACGCTGATAGCTAAGAGTGCACGACGCCCGCGGGGTCGACCTGCTCATTCGGCGACGGGTCGGCTGCGGCCCACGTCGCCGCCCTCACAGCCAGTTCGACACACCGCCGTAGTGGCAGCCTCAACTCAACAAGCTCGGGGCGTCGTATCTCGTCCACTGGCGTACCTCTCCGATCGCTGTGCCAAAGAGCCTCTGACAGGTCCTGCTGGCGGTGAACGGGCGATGAGGGAGTGCTGGTTACGGTCACTGTTTGGTCACCGAATCGGCCGGGCTCCCGAAGTCCGGCCGTGGGATCTCGCCGCGGAGGTCACGCGCACCACTATCCGGGCGGCCCGCCGGCACTCGCCGAATTGGGTCGTCGGATGGCTCGTCGTGGCCATCGCCCTCACCGTCATACTCGCGGTGACGCACACCCCGTGGTGCCTCGCCGTGATGCCGCCGCTCGTCCTCGTCGTGGCCCTCTCCGTGCCCCCCGGGCGTTCCGGGACGCGGTAGCACCGGGCCGAGAGCAGGCCGCCCGAGCCCGGGGTAGCCCGGTCGTTGGTGGCGCCGTCGCATAGCTGAGCGCCCGGCGGCGACCCAAAGTCGCACCGGGCAGCGCGACACGGCGCGGAGGTCTCCATCGGCGCCCGCCGGCGTCGCGCCTTGACAAGGCGCCAGTCATCAACCCCAGGAACCCGAACCGTTGAAGGCCGCGCGGAAGGAGCGAGGGATATCCACGGACCTTGACGGAAGCGCGCGGCCCCACCACGACCGCAGCGTCGATCGCCCAGCGCCCTCGGGAGCCGTGAGTCGCTGGGCCACGGCCGGTTGCCGCCGGGAACCAGCGACAATCCGCCATCCCCGTCCCTCCGCACCACCCCGTCCGCACTGTGATCTCTCAGCGGAGTTGCCCGTGCCAGGCCCAGGGCCGGGCGCCGAGCAAGGACTTGTGCTGGCAGTCGGTCGGAGGGAGCCTCGAGCCAGACAGCCCCACGGGCCTCGGATCGCGCGTTTCCGATGACACGCCCTGGCTCTCGGACTGCGTTGGATCGATCCCTTCCGCCGTCTGTCAGTGAGCCGACGCTGCGCAGGAGGTCCAGGGGTTCCTCGGCGGTCGACGGCCTGCCGTCGCAGTCCCTGTGGTCTGTTGACGGTCGCTGTCGGTCATGCCCGGTCGACGGCGTGAAGCGCGACAATGTGGACTTGGCCGAAACGGCGGACGGAGCGCTCGTAGCGGTGGCCGGCCGAGTCGGGTTCGAGGTCGCCGACTCGTGGGCCGCCGAGGAGGCACGCGAGCCGGGCCATTTCGCTCGGGCTTTCGCACTCGGCTTCCAACGCCAAGCCTGGTCGGCCGTCTGAGCCATGGAGGTCGTCGGTGCACGAACGCGCACGCAGGGCGGGTAGATCAGGCGGCCAGCATTCGGCGAGCCACATGATCGCGTCAGCCAGGTCGTCCTGAAGGTCGAGGAGAGTCGCGATCGTGCTGTCTGTGCAGCTCACCTGGTCGATCTGTCTGCGATGGCTGCTGGCCGCGTTGTCGGCTGTCGCGAGATCGTCGGTCCAACGGCTCGCCCAGCCGCAGAGGCACTCGGCCCGGTGGCCACCGGCTGCGTCGCGGACGACTTGGACGAGGTGTTCGAACTCGAGTGGGGACAAGATGATCGTCATGCCGACAGGCTCATGGCCGATCTGACCGGCCGGTAGGGGCAGCTGTGGGCAGATCAGCCCGGGAAGGATCCCAGGCTCGCCTAGGCCACGAACGCGCCTCAGTTCGGCTCGAAAGCGCGGGCGTAGGGCTGCCAGCGGTCCATCGATCCGCTTCGGAGGCTTGTGAGCCGGTGCTCGAACTGACTGCGGACAGCCGGGTTGCTTCGAAGGACGGGGACGACACTGGTGACAAGTTGCAGTTCCCTCAGCTGCCTCAAGACGGGGAACCCCGACCATGAGGTCACGTCGAAGCCGTACTCAGCAGCGAACGACTGCTGGGGATCGACCTCGTAGTCGAACCGGAGGGAGCCCACCGCGACCGGTGTCAGATCCCACTCCCGGTAACCAACGCTGGCGCTGTCGAAGTCACACAGCACCGGGCCGTCGATCCCCGGGATGAGGTTCCCGAGGAAGGCGTCCCCATGTATGGGGCCCGGCTCCAGCGCCGGGCTCAAATTGCGCACGCTGGCTTCGAGTCCGTCACATCGCTCGGTCAGAAACACGAGATCGTCCGCGGTAGGTCCATCCGCGTCCGCAAGACGCCGGCGGATCGAGCGGATCGGGTCCCAACTCGGGAGACCATGAGGCGCCGGCAGCAAGTGGAAACGCCGGATCAAGCGGGCGAGGTCACGACCAGTCGGCTCCGGACCTCCATCGACGACACGCCGCCACACCGTCGCGGCGTGTCCCTGCGCATGCACGGGCTGCTCGAGGTCGGGCACCAAGCGCACCGCGGGAAAGTCCGCAGCCTCCAGCCAATGCGCTACCCGAACAACATTCGGGATGCGGTCGGTGATCAGGCCCGAGCCAGCCACCTTGATGACTACATCCGCACGGGGAAGGTCGAAGTCTGCGCTGTTAGTGGACTTGATCAGGCGCGCTCTGGTCGGATCGAGCCCGTGCGCTTGGCAGATCTCAGTCAGCACTGACCAGAGCCGGGCTGGAGCCAGTCGACCGTCGGCTGACACAGGATCGGTCGGGCTGGTCACGACTTGCAGCATGACGCATCCAACCGGTCCACCTCGGGTCAGCTGGGCATCGCCTGCCTCAGTCGCTCTCGGAGATCGGCGACATCCTCACGACCCGAGTGAGGCTCCGCCAGGAGGTCCAGATGTCGTAGATCGTCAGCTATGCGAAGCGACCGGATGTGCCCTGCGGACTCCAGCGCAGCGAAACCGAGGCTCACCGCCTCGGCAGGATCACCTCGGGCCATCGTGAGCTTCGCCAGCCCGATCTGCGAGAGTGCCCGAGACCGCCGCAAGTCCGGCTCGCGGCCGCTGATGGCCGTCTCGTGGCGGCGGCGTGCTCCGGAGGCGCCTGCGAGCATGGCGAGCGCAAGATCGAGCAACGCGGTCCCGGCATCGCCCTCATGCTGCGCGGCGTCGTAGAACCCCATCCACGGCGGGTCCGCCGCGGTGTCCTTGCAGGCAAAGGCGTCGTCGGCGCGACCAATTGCCGCCATCGTCTCCTCCGCCTTGTGGAGACGAGCGAGCGCACGGGCCTCCAAGCTGTGGAGCATCGCCCGCTCGGTTGCCGTCAGCCGGTCGGACCGAACCAGCGCAAGCTGCACCTGCGTAAGTCCGCCATGCGGGTCTCCGACCCAAGTGTCCAGCCGGGCCCTGGTCGCGAGAAGCCGGGCGCGGAGATGCCAGTTCCCGGCGTCTTCAGCACAGCAGACGCCGAAGCTCAGCAGCCGGCGAGCGTCATCGAACGCATGGCTATCAAATGCCATGAAGCCACATGTGTGGGCGAGGTAGCCGACTGCCGACAACAGGTCGGGCCGTAGATGAGCCGCACACGATGAGCTCTGTATGAGGCCCGCGGACCATCGGAGCTGCGCAAGGGGCGCTTCACGCGCCAGCCCGCCGTACAGGTTGTCCCATATCGAGAACGCCCTCGCGGCCCGCCAGATCTGGTCGATCTCCGGTGGCCCTACCCGGGCCGGCCACGGGGTGGGAGCCATGGCGTCGAGCAGCCGTGTCGAGGCCGCCGCCATCGACATTGGGGCGCCTACCTCCTCGGCAGGATCCGCGCTGGCAGCCGTCGAGCACCGGTGGGTCCAAGCCCCAGGTCTCGCTCATGAGCGGCACCCAAGACGGCCACGATGGCTTCCCGATACAGGGCACCTGGCCAGCGCACGACTCCCCGTTCAAGCTTGCCGACGTAGTTCTCGTCGACCGGTGTCCGCTGGCGGTAGTGCAGCATGGCCCTCCGCACGTTACGGCTGGATCACAAAGCGGAAAGTCTGGAAACCAAACCGGGGGGGCTACGCGTCAGTAGGGGTAGAGCACGCAAAGTCGTGGCTGCCGGCAAGAACGACCCCCCTATCTGAACGCCGGAGGACGAGCGGTGAATCGGCGGATAGCTGGAGAGTGGCGCCTGTGGCGCCGCATAGGCAGACATGCCCGGGCGCTGGGTGGTGGACGGCGGCGGATGGCGATCGTCGGGTTAGCGAGCGTGGTGGCCTTGGTCGGGTTCGGGCTGATGGCGCGTGACTGGAACGCCACCCTGGACGCCACCGATCGGGCGAACGATCGGCTCGACCGGACCGAGGCCAAGCTCGACCGGACTCAGGATGACCTCGGCGCCACGGTGGAGATCGTCGATGCCAACCGCGTCGCCCTGGCCGCGGCGATCAGGACGCGGCTCGCGCGTGAGGCCGAGCGGAGCCAGAGCCAGGGCACCTACGACGCGAACGTGCAGTGGCTGCAGGGGCTCCAGGGCGCCCTCGACGACGCGAGCGCCGCACTCGTGGTCAGCACGGGACAGCTGGACGCGCTGCAGAGCTGCGTGGCCGGCGCCACCGAAGCGCTCAACCAGGCCGCGGCTGGTGACACTGGCGGGTTGGCGGTCACCGTGCGTGGCATCCAGGGCGTGTGCGCCGAGGCGGGGGTGCAGCTGTGAGCATCGACTTCGTCGACCCCGAGGTCCACAAGCCCGCAACGGATGCTGACGCCGAGGGCGGAGGGGACAAAGCGCAAGGCAACGCAGACGAAGCCAACAACGCAGGCAGCGGGGGCCCCAGGCGCAAGGGTCGGGCCGACTGGCGGAGACGGGTCATCGCCATCGTGGCCGTCCTGGTCGTGGTCGTGGCCATCGGCGGGTGGACCACGGCCAAAGCGCGGCTCGGCAGTACCGAGGACCAGCTCGCGGCGACCCAGGCCGACCTCGAGGCCCACCAGGACTCGCTGGCCAACGCCCAGTCCCGCCAGGCCGAGACCCAGGCCAGCATCACCCGGGTCCAGGGGGCGATCGACATAGCCGTCGCCGATCGGGCGCAGCTCGAGACGATGATCGCCGACCTGCAGGCCCAGATCGGGGCGGTCGACTCCCAGGCCACCCGGACCGCGGCGGCCCAGGACCTGGTGAACGCCCACTCGGCGGACGCCCGGACCTGCTTCGACGGGGTGTCGTCCGCCGTGGACGCCAACCAAGTTGACAACGACCAGATGTCAGTCAGCGCCATGCGCAACGCGGCGGCCGCTTGCAGTCGCACCCTGGCTTACGCCACCGGGGCCGTGTTCCCGTTCGACTTCGCCGACCCGTTCGTGCTGCGGGCCGGGGGTGCCTACTACGGCTACTCGACCAACTCCGGAGCCGGCGACATCCAGGTCATCCGGTCCACCGATCTCACGAACTGGGAGATCGTGGGCAACGGCCTCGCTGGCGTCCCCGGGTGGGCGGCCGAGGGCGCGACCTGGGCGCCGTCGGTGCTGGCCCGCAACGGCAGCTACGTCGTCTACTACACGGTCAAGGACCGGGCCTCGGGCAAGCAGTGCATCTCGCGGGGCGTGGCGACGTCACCGGCCGGCCCGTTCCTGGACAACACGACCGGCCCGCTCGTCTGCCAGGTGGACCGCGGCGGCTCCATCGACCCCAGCCCGTTCGTCGACGGCGACGGCCGCGGCTACCTGCTCTGGAAGGCCGAGGGAGTAGGCGCACCCCAGACCATCTGGTCGCAGGAGCTGACGGCCGACGGCCTGGGCCTCACCGGCGAGCCTCACGCATTGATCTCGGCCGACCGCTCCTTCGAGCGGGGCGTGGTGGAGGCGCCGTCGATGTTCCGGGAGGGCGGCACCTACTTCCTGGTCTACGCGGCGGCCGATTGGAACTCCCGGCACTACACCACCGCCTACGCCACCTGCT
>DASRHY010000220.1:0-3639 GCA_035650275.1 Kribbellaceae bacterium
CACCGACGAGGAGCGCAGCCAGGATCAGACCCCGGGGAAAGCTGGCGATCACCGAGTACGTGACCACCACGAGCGTCAGCGCCGCGAACACGAGCGCGAGGATCGCTGCCAGCCACGGTTGTGTCATCTGACGTCCAATGCCCCGCGAGCCTAATGACGTTGCCGGCTCGCGAGCGGAGCGCCTCATTTTCGTCGACGGTGAAGACCATCGAGCTCGCGTAAGCATTGCGATATCCGGCCGAGGACGGGCGCCCGTGGCGCCCGTCCTCAGGCCAGGCGCCGGCTCTGCCGGCGCCGCTTGACCCTCCAGAGCCAGATTCGGCGAGCATTGGACGCGCAGTCGGCTCCGGTTGATGCACGACACATCGGTTTCACCTGACGGTTGACGTCCGAGGGCATCGGAAGCGCACGCGCCGATGCGCCCAGAGCCGGCGTTGGAGCGCACGTGAGGCGAGCGGTGGCACCGCGCCGGATCTAGATTTCGCCCGTCGCGTCCTCGATGTCGTTCTCGGAAGTCGATAGGAGGATCCGATGGTGCCCGCACCGAGAACAGTGAGATTGCCTGCGGGGCTCAGGCTGTCCTATGTGGATCAGGGCGACCGGTCGGCATCGACTGTCGTGCTGGTGCCGGGCCCGCTTGACTCGTGGCGCTGCTATGAGCCGGTGCTCGATCGACTCCCACCGACGGTACCTGGCGTCGCCTACTCGCAACGGGGCCATGGCGACTCGGACAAGCCGGCAACCGGGTACAGCGTCCAGGCATTCGCTGACGACCTGGTCGCGTTGCTGGACGCGTTGGGTCTGGATCGGCCCGTGGTGGCGGGTCACTCCGGCGCAGGGCTGTTCGCCCGACGCTTCGCGTTGGACCACCCCGAACGAATCGCGGGACTCGTCCTCGAGGCGACACCACCCACACTCCGAGGCGACGCAAGTCTTGAATCGTTCTTGGACTCAGTGCTGTGCGACTTGCGCGATCCGGTCGACGTCGGGCTCGTACGGCGCGTGATCGGTGACACCACCGTGAGGCGCTGGCAACGTTCGCCGAGGCCATGGTGCAAGAGACGCTCAAGGTGCCCGCTCACGTATGGCGAGAGACGTTCGCAGGGCTGCTCGACTACGACGACACCGCCGAGTTGGAACGCCTGGCCGTGCCAGTCCTCCTCATCTGGGGAGATGCCGATGACCTCGTCACGAGAGACATGCAGGATGCCTCTCCTCAACGCGATCCCACGCGCCCAGCTGGTGACCTACGCGGGTACCGGGCACAGCCCGCACTGGGAAGACCCGTCACGGTTCGCGGCCGACCTTGTCCGCTTCCTCGAGCGCTTCACCTGATCCCGTCGGCGAGCGAACCGAACGACGGATCGGGACTCGCCAGACCGCGGGCGGCGGCGTCGCAGCACGCGCGGCCAGTCCCGTGTTGGCCTGTCCCCAAGGTGCCGTGCAGGGCGCACCCGCCGAGCGGCCGGCCGTCCGGGCCACCGCTGCTCGTCGGGGCCAAAGGTCTAGGCCAAAGGTCGCCCATCAACTGAAGCCAAGCCGACAAGCATCAGGTGGAGCCAGGCAATTGGACGCGCAGCCGGCGCTGAACGTACGTATGGGCTATGCCCTTAACTGCACCAGGCCCAAGATGCAAGCGTCGACCGGCCCAGCCGGGCGTAGATCTGCCCGGCTGCACCTCCAGTCCCTACCGCAGCGCCCAGACCATCGGGCAACCTGTGGCCGTGACCGCGGTCAACACGCCGGGCTACCGGTGGTCCCCGAGGGGATCGGTGTGAACTGGCGTTGTCCGCGCTGCGGGAGACGCTTCGCCCACGAAGACCAGTTCCACTCCCATGACACCGTCGACATAGACGCACACTTCACCGGCCGCCCCGCGCACATGCGAGCGTCGTTCGACCGCCTCATCGGGTCCTTGCCCTCCGGTGTCCAGGTCGAAGCGCTGCGAAGCGTCATCGTTCTGTCCGCTCACACCACGTTCTCGTTCATCACGGTCCAGTCCCGGCGACTCCTGGTCAGCATCTTCCTCGACCGGCAACTCGACTCGCCTCGTATCGTCAAGGTCGACGTCGTCACCTCGCGCAAGATCGCAAACACGGTCGACGTCCGTGGTCCCGACGAGATCGACGACGAGCTCTGCCGGTGGCTCCGAGAGGCGTACGGACTCCGTGCCGACCCAGCCCACCGACCGAGCACGCCATAGCTCCCTGATCTGGCGCAGAAGACCCAGGGCCTGACCGACACCCCACTCCATCCACAACATCTCGCCCCTGGTGCAGCCAAGGACATACCGCATACGTACGTTCGTAACGGTGGAGATCGAGTGGGAGTGGCAGCGGCTTGGACAGGACAGGCAACGTTTGCCCTGTCCTCCAACGGCACTTTGAGGGCCAGTCTCGTACCCTCGTCGGGGGTGGATGGCGCGAGCTGGACGAACGAGGCGGCGATCGCCCGGTGGAGTGCAACCCCGCGGGAGTTCTTGGCATCGCTCGATCCCGACGGTGGATTCGCGAAGCGACATCTCATCAACCCGACTGTCTTTCGGCTCCTGGGTGACATCGACGGCAAGCGCATCCTCGATGCGGGCTGCGGCCAGGGCTACCTCAGCCGCCTACTCGCCGAGCGGGGCGCAACGGTCGTCGGGGTCGAACCCGCCAAGTCCCTGTTCGACTACGCCCTCGAACGCGAGCTGGAGCTGGGCCAGGGCATCCGTTACGTGCAGGCCGATCTAGCCACCTTGCCTGACCTCGGAAGGTTCGACGCGGTCATAGCCAGCATGGTGCTGTGCGCCATCCCCAACTGGCCGCCAGCGATGAGAGCGTGCGTGGAAGCCCTGGTCGCCGGCGGCTTGTTCATCGTCACGCTGAACCACCCCTGCTTCGAGGGGCTGGCAGATGGGTGTAGCCGGGCAGGTAGGCAGGACCGGCGTCGCGGGCGCGCTCCGGCTCGTGGGCGGAACGTGGCCACCTGAAGGTCGACCGGTACCTCCGTGACTACGAGATCGTCGGGCCGCATGGCACAGACTTTCACCGACCTTTGGCTCTCTACCTCAACAGGCTGACATCCTTGGGCTGTCGGCTGGTCGAGCTCGTAGAACCTGGCCTCTCGCTCGACGCCCTCACGGACAACGACGCCGGACCGGGGGCCGAGGCCTATCTGGAGCTGCCCAACTTCGTCGTCATCGCGTGCCGCCGTTAGAACACGAAGCACCGGAGCCACCTACCGCCGACTCGGGGAGATACACCGACCGCCGACTCGGGGAGGTATACGAATATGTGCTCGCCGGATCGCCATAGTGGCCGGGGTACGTGGGCCACCCATGCGTGGCCGCTACGCCCGCCGCCTCATGGAGCACTTGGGCTGAGCGTCGGGCCCATCCCCCGGAGTGGGTCGCCGGGCAGGGAGACTGCGGGCATGGCATTCGGACAGCAAGCAGGACCGCCGGCGTCGCGGCGCGAGGTGCAGGAGCTGCTCACGCTGCTGCACGATGCCGGACATACCGACTTTCGCGACGCCCGCGGGCCGATGGGGTTCACTCAGCGCCAGGCGGCCGGCAAGTTCACGCGCGACGAAGCGGCGGCGTTCATCGCCCAACTCCAGGAGACCGAGTCGTCGGGCGAGCCCGCCGCGCCCGGGCCG
>DASRHY010000221.1:0-6187 GCA_035650275.1 Kribbellaceae bacterium
GCACCGGCCGACCACCCGGACCCACCCGCTAAACGACAGACGGCCGAACCCACGACCATTGGGTTCGGCCGTCCGGGATGTCGTGAGACATCACAATGGTGCCCCCGGCAGGATTCGAACCTGCGACTCGTGGTTTAGGAAACCACTGCTCTATCCCCTGAGCTACGAGGGCGAGGCCCGCTCCGATGAGGGGCGTGGCCGCAATCGTTGATTGTACCCGGCCATCCGGTCGTGCTTGCGAGGGCCCATAGCGCCTGGTCAGGACGGTTGGAGCGGCTGCCGTGTCGGTCGGTTATGCCGGCTAGCCACGGCGGTCGTTATCGAAGATGTGGCGTTTCGCTGTCCTCGGGCTGCGGGCGGAGTCGGGGATCACTTCACAACTTCACCGGCAACGGAGCACACACCGCTCCCACCAGCCGATCGACGATTGTGCTGCCCATGACGGTCACCATCGCGGATCGGGAGCAGGAGCGGTCAAGCGTGAACGGGCGGTGACCAGCCAAACGGGTCGCCGTCGGTGCACCGGATCCGAGAAGATGTCCGCCCGTCGTGGTGTGGTATGCCCCACGCTCTGTCCAACTGAACGAGTTGTGACCGAGTACGTCGATCACTACAACCGGCGCCGGTCCCACCGCGCGCTGAGCCAAGCCGCACCACTACGACCGCTACCCGCACCGGTCGTCGACGACCGCATCCGCGTCCTACGACGAGATCGACTCGGCGGCCTTATCCACGAATATGAGCAGGCCGCATAACCGCACCGTGATTTCGGCACCCACAGGCGCCGCCAACGACGCGATGGTGCCGTTGCCGGGCTATGGCGAAGGCGCGTTGTACCCGGTCGGAGACGGCGGCCTCGTTGAGGGTGCTGGCAAGGTCGTCTTCAGGGCTGCCGGTCCGGATCCACAGGCTCACGTCGATCGCTTCCATCAGGATGAATTGATCGCCTCCGGTGAGCTCGCGCATCAACGCGCGCCACGCGGACCGGCGTAGCACGCCGATCACGTCGGACAGCGGGGTTCGCCAGCGTTTGGCCACCCGGGTTTTCCAGGATGCGGCCGGAGCGCCGATAGCGGCCACGCAGTTGCTGGCGTCGACGAGCAGGCGCGCGGCGTCTGCCGGGTTCTCCTTCGTGAGGCGGGCCATCAGGTAGCCGAGCGGTCGAAGCGCGGTACGGTCCCGGGCGGCCAGCAATTGACCGACCGGGCGCAGGACGGCCTCCCGCTCGGCGGCGGTGGAAAGCGGAGCGATCCGGCAGCGCAGCGTATGTTGGCTGGTCATGGCTCGCTCGGTCAGGTTGCCGGTGCCGGGTCGCCGGTCGGTGTGCACCGCGAGCGCGGCTACCAAGGTGTCGTAGGTGCCGGGCGTCGCCGTCCAGTTTGCGGCCCCCCGACGCAGGGACGCGTCGATGACGTCGAGGATCGCGTTGATGACGACCGGCGCGCGTTCTGCCGCGAGATGTCGGCTCAGCGCCGCCGCATCGGGGGCGTCGCTGTACGCGTCGGTCAGCGCGGCCAACATCCGGTACGCGTCGGCCCGGGTCTCGATCGACGGCGACTCGCGGCCGGCTTCGACAATGCCCAGAAGGTCGCGATGCCGGCTGGCCAGCTCATCGGCGTGCGACCCGGCGAGTTGCTCGACCGGGTCGACGAGATAGCTCAGATCCGTGGTGTGCTGCGCAACGAGGATCAGGTAGTCCAGTACGTGGACCGATTCACGTGCGCGCATGCGCAGCCGGCCGCAGATGACCTGGCGTTGTTTGCGGTCGCGGGGGTTCGCCGGTTGCGCCGGCCGGCGAACCCGGCACCACCTGTCCAGCGCCGTACGGGCTGACGGATGGCGACCAAGTGCGGCCGGGACGACCAGTGCGGCCAGTCGGTCCGGGTCGAGCCAGGCCGACTCGGCGACGGTCGGAGCCAGGTCGGCGCTGAAGAGGCCAGCGGCGACGTCCGGTGGGAGTTGGCTGTAGTCGAAGGCGTCGCGGAAGAGCATGGGCAACGACCGGTGTCCGATGTCGTCGGGTTTGGTACCTGCGAGCGCGGACAGTTCGCGCAGCGCCCGATCGCGTACCCGACCGGTGACCACCGGGGTGGCTTGCCGGTCCTCGACGCCCGGCACCGCTGCCCTCGCCCCGCCCTGGATGACCGGGCGTAGTACGTGTTCGACGACGTCGCTGAGCAGATGCAGGTCGGCGTGGCCGAGGAGTTCGTCGAGCACCGCGTCGGCGGTTTCCGGTGACGCGGCGAGGACGACTTCGGCCAGCGCAATCAACCGGGCCCGTGAGTCCAATGTGGACTTGTACGGGCTGGACGCGAGCGTGACGGCGGTGCAGTCGGTTGCGGTGCGCCGCTCCGCTCGCCATCGTGCGAGATGGCAGCCGGCGAGGGCGCGTTCGAGATCGGAGACGCCGGGGTCCTTGCGGCCGGCTCGGGGTGCCCGTTCGATGAGGTCGGCGAGCACCGCCCGCTCTCGTATTACGCGGGCGGCGGCGGCGAGCACCCGAGTGGCGCCGTGCCGGGTGCGAAGCTCGCTGCCGAACGCCTCGATGAGTTCGACGAGCCGGGCCGCCGGCATGTATCAGGGTTTACGGGCAACGCCGCAAACATCGACGTCCACTCTAGATGGTCGTCGACGGATTCACCGGCGTCCGGTCGCCGCCCGGTGAGGTAGACGACGCCTGGGTCGACCAGATGCCATCCGTTGCAGAAGCCGGTCACCTGTGCGCCGGCTGTGTAGCCAGAAGTCAGAGACCCGTCGGGTGTAGGCCTCCGTCGCCTCTTCGGCCCGGCCGGGTCGACCCTTCTAGCTGGAGTGTGAAATGGCCAGGTAACTGCCGAACACAACCGCGTCACGCCACTGCGCGACGATGCCCGGCCGGGTCGTCGCTGTCATCGACGAACTGCAGCACGACAGGCGTGGTGGGCGCGATCACCACCGGAACTCTGGCTGCGGCAGCAGTCACCGACGCTGGCTACAGTCGCTGACTGACCAGGACGCCCCGGCGGCGGTGGCGCCTCTCTCGTCGGGCAGGATCTTGGCTTAGGCCAGCCGGCTGTGGTCGTCGACGGCGGTTTGCCTGGCCGATCGCCTCGAATCTTTCGTCTCGTTCGGTGACCGCTTGTCCCGGTCACGGGGACCACTCCTTCACGACAAACAGCGTCCTCCACCCGGCCATGGGGGCAGTATTACCGCATCGCGGCCGACTCGTCGCTCTCCGTAGATATCTCGACACCCGCGCCCGCCGGCCCCCGCTGTCTGTGCGCAATCCGCTCCCGCGCGGTGGAATGCCGGAGTTAGGGTGATTTAGAACGGTCGACTGCGACGATCGGGGCCTGACATGGTCCAGCGCACGGCCCGTACGGCTGGCCCGTACCCGGTGCCCCGGGGTGGTCCGTATCCGGATCGGGTATTGAAGAACCGGATGTTGCTGGTGATCCACCTGGCCCTCGCGGTGCTGCTCGCGCTCGCGTTGGTGGCCTGCGGCGGGGGACCGTCTGAGGACAGCTCATCCGCCTCGCCGACACCGACACCGCAGTCCGGTGCGGCCCCCGAGGCGTCCGCCACCCCGGACGTGGAGGGCACCGGACCGGAGCGACCCGCGCCGCCCGGCGCGCAGCAGCCGGCCATCGAGATCGCATCATTGCCGGTCGGCGGGGACGGCTTCAGTACGGACCGGGATCAGTGCGTCCAGGTGACCGGCTCGGTTCCCGAGGGCGCCACGATCGCGGTCACCGGGGTCCGGATCGAGCCGCCCGGCGTGTTCACCGTTGGGACCTTCGCCTGCGACGGCCCTTCCTGCCGCACCTTCGTGATGACCTCCAGCGAACTGACCTGCCACGTACCCGTCACGGCGCAACGCGCCGGCAAGGAGGCCGGCCTGTCCCTCGCCGGCACGATCCGCTGCCCGGCAGGACAGCGGGACTCGTGCGAGGCCTTCGCGGCCGCGGCGGCCCGGTCCCGGGCGAGAGTCCCGTTGTTCTGGGCTCCGCCGGAGTCGCAGTCGCCGTCCGAACCACCGGGTTCGGTGCAGCCGGAGTCACCGTCGCCGCCGCCACCCGTGGACCCGTCCGCCGCACCGAGCTGACCATGTCCGTCACCGACAGTCCCGGCGGACGGCTCGTACGGTGGATCGGCTCGTGGGCAACGGTGATCGCGCCGGCGACCGTACTCGGTGCGCTGCTGTTCTACTTCGGTTACATCTCCGCCCGGTCACAGTACGAGTACTTCGGCATCGACGTCGATGCGATCGGCCTCACGACGCAGGACTACGTGATGCGCAGTCCGCAACCGTTGTTGGTACCGCTGCTGGTGCTGACCCTGCTCGCTGTGGCGCTCCTGGTGCTCGATCTGTGGGTCAGCACCCGGATGGTGGCGGCGGGGGTGCTCTGGCGCCTGCCGCGCATCTTGTCCACCGTGGGTGCGACGGTCCTGGGCACCGGCGTCGTGCTGCTGTTCAGCTATCCCCTGGTACGGGACTGGCCGTACTACAACCTGGTGACTCCGGTGCTGTTCGCTGTCGGCGCGGGACTTGTCGGGTACGCCTGGCGCCTCTCCGACGTCGCGCAACGCCTGCGCGAGCACCAGCCGTCCGCCGACAGCCCCGCCTCCGCGCCGGCCGCGCGCTCGCCCGACAGCTCGCTCTGGTTACGGCGAACGGCCCGCATGCTCGTCTACATCATGATCATCGCCGGGGTCTTCTGGACCACCGCCACCGTCGCCCAGTGGGCAGGCCGTGGCCAGGCGCGGGATCAGGCCCGGCACCTGGACACCCTGCCGCGGGTCATCCTCGACACGAAGGAGCCCTTGTATCTTCGCAGTCCAGGTGTTGAGGAGCGGGTCCTGCCGACCGTAGAGGGCCAGACCTTCCACTACCGGTACCGGAACCTGCGACTGCTGATCGTGGGCCGGGACCGGATGTTCCTGGTCCCCGAGCAGTGGTCGGCGAGCAACTCGACGCTCGTGGTACCGCTGGACGGCTCGGTACGTATCCAGTTCCAGTTCCAGAACCCGCGGTAGAGAGCCGGGCCTATGCCGCGGTTTGACACTGAGGCAGCGGCTGGTGTCGCGTTTCCGAGAGCTCGACGTGATGGACGTCACGTGCTGGCGGGCGAGTTGCCTTGCTCCCTGGTGGCGGTGTGGGTTCATGAGAGGGCGGCTGGGTTGCCCTGGATGTTGCCGTCGGCGCAGGGCCAGGGTCCGGTATCCAGTGCCGCGAGCCCGGTATTGCGGAAGGCGAGCAGTTCGTCGTCCAGGGCGAGGACGATCTGGTCGTGGTCGAGCAGCAGGACTCGGCTCATCACGGCGCGCTGGTCTTCTCTGGTGAACAACTCCCGCATCTGCAGGCCCGAGTCGATGGCCAGCAACCTGCCGTCGCGCCAGAACACGGCGCTGCCGTCGGCATCGAGCGCCGGGTATGTCGTGTAGTAGCCGCTCAATGGCGGGCCGTCACGCAGGGAGCCGTCGGCGTTGAGGACGCGAAACAGCGAACGTGAAGGAAGGCGGTTCTCAGATTCCGGGCCGCGGATCGTCCCGTGGCGGTCGACGAGCATCATGCCGTGACTGGGCCAGTTCTGCATCGCCCGGCCGTCGCGGTCGTAGAGGGTGCTGGAGAAGGCGCTGTAGCCTTGGCGGCCGACCAGGAACTGGCCAGGTCCGGCGATGGCTTTGTAGCCGTAGGGCGCGGGTTCGGTGGTCGCGATGATCTGGCCCGTAACAGTGTCGAGGATGGTGCATATGCCGATGCCACTGCTGCCGTCCGTGACACCGACGAGCACTCGGTCGCCGGAGACCAGCAGCGGCTGCCAGTGGTCGACCTCGATGGTTTCGGCGTCCAGGGCTTCATCGGTTGGACCTGCCAGCCGGTGTCCACACCCATTTCGACCACGCCTGGGAATGAGATTTGGCCGAGCTTCAGCGGTGTCGACCAGCGGGTGCTGCCCGTGTCGCTGTGGCGGGCCAGGCGCGGCATACGGCCGGGTGGAACAAAGCTGCTGCGAGCCGCCGGAAGCCATGCGGTGCAAAGTCCGTCGGGCAACACGACGAACGCGCCGCGAACCCGTGGGATGTGGCGCGCAGCGCCGGCGGGTCGAGCGGCGGCGCGGCGGCCGCCATCGCCGCCGGAGTCGGGGTCGCCGCGCTCGGCACCGACGGGGCCGGCTCGATCCGGGTCCCCGCCGCCTTCTGCGGC
>DASRHY010000222.1:0-2829 GCA_035650275.1 Kribbellaceae bacterium
CAGCGTCTCGCGCTGGCCCGGGCGGTCCTCGCGCGACCGGCCGTGCTGGTACTGGACGACACGCTGTCCGCACTCGACGTACACACCGAGGCCCTGGTCGAGGAGGCGCTGCGGCGAGTGCTCGCCGGGACCACCGGGATCGTGGTCGCACACCGGGCGTCGACCGTGCTGCTCGCGGACCTGGTCGCACTGCTGGAGGACGGCCGGATCACCCGGGTCGGCACCCATCACGACCTGCTCGCGACGGTCCCGGCGTACCGCAGGCTGCTCGCCGCCGACGACGGCCACGAACCGCCGGACGCGGTCCGCCGCGACCGCGACGTCGCGATGAGCCGGGCGCGGTCCGCCGCGACCGCGACGTCGCGATGAGCCGGGCGCACGACATCGAGTCCGGCTCCGGCGATACCGAGGAGCGGGAGGTGCATGCCCGATGACGACTCAGACGACCCGTCCCAGCGAGCGCTCCGGCACGAGCCCGGCGAACAGCACCGACGAGCCGGCCACCAAGGCCGCACGCGACTGGCGCGGTGTCGCCGACGACGACCGGGACGAGCTACCCGCGAAGGCCTCCTTGGTGCTGCGTGAGCACTCCCGGCGGCTGCTCGGCGAGCTGCTCCGCCCGCACCGCAAAGCGATCTGGGTACTGGTCGCGATCGTGCTGGTCGAGAACGCCGCCCGGCTCGCGGTGCCCTACCTGGTACACCTCGGCATCGACAACGGCATCCCGCCGATCGTGTCCGGCGGGAGCAGCGCGACGCTGATCGCGATCGTCGCCGCCGTGCTCGTCGCCGCGCTCACCCAGGCGTACGCGCGGCAGGTCTTCCTGATGCGCACGGGCAGACTCGGCCAGACCATCCTGCTCGGGCTGCGCCGCCGGGTGTTCGACCACTTCCAGCGGCTCAGCCCGTCGTTCCACGACAAGTACACCTCCGGCCGGGTGATCTCCCGGCTCACCTCGGACGTCGACGTGATCGACGAGATGCTGGAGACCGGGTTCGACGGCCTGGTGACGGCACTCCTCACCCTGGTCGGCACCGCGGTGCTGCTGCTCACCCTGGACGTCCGGCTGGCGCTGATCGCGCTGGTGTCGTTCCCGGTGCTGCTGCTGATCACCGCGTGGTTCCGCAGCCGCTCGGCGGTGGTGTACCGGCGGACGCGCGAGACCGTTGCCCTGGTCATCGTGCACTTCGTCGAGTCGATGACCGGGATCCGCGCGGTCCAGGCGTTCCGGCGCGAGCCGCGCAACGAGGAGATCTTCGACCAGGTCAACGACCGGTACCGGCAGGCGAACCTGGACTCGTTCCGGCTGAACGCGATCTTCATGCCGTCGATCAAGCTGGTCGGTAACGTCACCATCGTCGCGATCCTGGTGTACGGCGGCTGGCAGGCCTACCACGACCAGGTCACGGTGGGCGTGCTGACCGCGTTCCTGCTGTACCTGCGGCAGTTCTTCGAGCCGCTGCAGGACATCAGCCAGTTCTACAACACCTTCCAGTCCGCGAGCGCCGCCCTGGAGAAACTCTCCGGCGTGCTCGCCGAGGAGCCGGACGTCCCCGAACCGTTGCGCCCGGCAACGGTCGGTACGACACGGGGCCGGGTGACGCTGTCCGGTGTCGAGTTCTCCTACGTGGACGGCGTACCGGTGCTGCCCGGGCTCGACCTCGACGTACCGGCCGGCCAGACCCTGGCCCTGGTCGGCACCACCGGCGCCGGCAAGACCACGATCGCCAAGCTGGTGGCGCGGTTCTACGACCCGACCGGCGGACGGGTGCTGCTCGACGGCACCGACCTGCGCGACCTTGCCGAGGACGACCTGCGCCGCCGGGTGGTGATGGTGACGCAGGAGAACTTCCTGTTCACCGGCACGGTGGCCGACAACATCCGGTTCGGCCGCCCGGAGGCGTCGTACGACGAGGTGGTGGAGGCGGCTCGGGTGATCGGGGCGCACGAGTTCATCAGCGCCCTGCCGGACGGGTACGACACCCCGGTCGAGAAGCGCGGCAGCCGGCTGTCCGCCGGGCAGCGCCAGCTGGTCGCGTTCGCCCGGGCGTTCCTCGCCGACCCGGCGGTGCTGATCCTGGACGAGGCCACGTCGTCCCTGGACATCCCGAGCGAACGACTCGTCCAGCAGGCGCTGCGCACGATCCTCGCCGACCGGACCGCGTTCGTGATCGCGCACCGGCTGTCCACCGTCGAGACCGCCGACCGCGTCATCGTCCTCGAACACGGCCGCATCGTCGAGGACGGCGCACCGGCCGGCCTGATCCACGCCGGCGGCCGCTACGCCACCCTCCACACCGCCTGGGTCGACTCCCTCGCCTGATCCCGCCAGTGTGTTCACGAATCGCCAAGGATCCGACCCGAAACCTGGCGATTCACGAACACGCTCGGCCGAGTTGGCGAATCGCCAACACGCTCGGCGGGCCCGGCGATTCGCGCACGCACGCGACGTCGACACGTGCGTCGGCTGAAGGTTGCGCTATGACGCACGCTCTTTCGGACGCAAGGCTGGTTACGCCGCCAGTGTGTTCACGAATCGCCAGGGATCCGGCCCGAAACCTGGCGATTCACGAACACGCTCGGCCGAGTTGGCGAATCGCCAACACGCTCGGCTGGCCTGGCGATTCCGGAACACGCTCGGGGAGGGTGGCGATTCGCGCGCACGCGGGTGCCGAGGCGGTTGGGTCTGAAGGAGGTTGCGCTACGCGGCAACGCTGCTTCGGACGCACGCTGGAGGTGTCAGCCGAGGAAGGTCACGCCCAGGAGGTAGACGTTGAGGGCGATGATGAGGGTGGCTATCAGGGTGGCGGCGAGGGTGGTGGGGCGGCG
>DASRHY010000223.1:0-82086 GCA_035650275.1 Kribbellaceae bacterium
GTCGATCGTGTCCGGCGCGACCGTCGAGCACTCGGTGCTCGGCGCGAACGTGACCGTGCTGCCCGGCGCGAACCTGGACCGCTGCGTGATCATGGACAACTGCCGGATCGGTGCCGGCGCGGTGCTGAAGAACGTGATCCTGGACAAGAACATCGTGGTCCCGGACGGCGCCGAGATCGGCGTCGACCCCGACGACGACCGGGACCGCGGCTTCGTGGTCAGCAAGGGCGGTATCACCGTGCTCGGCAAGGACCAGGTGGTGCCCCCTCCCGAACCTGGACCCGAGCCAGAAGCATCCGAAGCGCCCGAAACACCCCCAAAGAGTCCGCAGAGTGAGTGACGAGGCCGACGTGCGGTCCCGGGACGCCGCCGACCCTGGGCACCGGGACCTGTTCGACATCCCGAGGGCCACCGGTGGCGCGTACGACGAGGTCGCCTACTTCGCCGGGAACTCGCTCGGGCTGCAGCCGAAGGCGACCCAGGGGGAGCTGCTCGCCGACCTCGAGGCATGGTCCCGACTCGGGGTGGAGGGTCACCTGGAGGGCGTCCGGCCCTGGCTGCCGTACCACGAGCTGCTCACCGGTCCGGCCGCCAGGCTGGTCGGCGCGCTGCCCAGCGAGACCGTGGTGATGAACTCACTGACGGTGAACCTGCACCTGCTGATGGTCTCGTTCTACCGCCCGGCCGGCACCCGTACGAAGATCGTGATCGAGGACAGTGCGTTCCCGTCGGACAGCTATGCAGTGCGCAGCCAGGTCCGCTACCACGGGCTCGACCCGGACCAGCACATCGTGCGGCTGCAGCCGCGGCCCGGTGAGGACACGCTGCGCACCGAGGACGTGGTCGCGTCGTTCGACGACACGGTGGCGCTGGTGCTGCTCGGCGGCGTCAACTACCTGACCGGCCAGCTGATGGACATCCCGGCGATCACCGCCGCCGGCCGGGCCGCCGGTGCCGTGGCCGGCTGGGACCTGGCGCACGCCGCCGGGAACGTGCCGCTGTCGCTGCACGACTGGGACGTCGACTTCGCCGCGTGGTGCTCGTACAAGTACCTGAACGCGGGCCCGGGCGCGCTCGCCGCGGTGTTCGTGCACGAGCGGCACCTGGGCTCCGACCTGCCGCGGTTCGAGGGCTGGTGGAGTACCGAGGCGATGACCCGGTTCGAGATGGCCCCGGTGTCGCGGCCGCCGGCGACCGTGGAGGCCTGGCAGGTGTCGAACCCGCCGATCTTCTCGATGGGACCGGTGCGGACGTCGCTGGAGATCTTCGACAAGGTCGGCATGCTCGCGCTGCGCGAGCGCAGCATCCGGCTCACCGGCTACCTGGAGTCGCTGCTGGACGGCGTGGACGTGATCACGCCGCGTGACCCGGTACGCCGCGGCGCACAGCTGTCCCTTCGGGTCGCGGGAGGCGCGGGCGAACTGGCCCGGCGGCTGCGCCACGAGTACGGCGTCATCGCGGACCACCGCGAGCCCGACGTCCTGCGACTGGCCCCTGTACCGCTGTACTCGACGTACCACGACTGCTGGCGCGCTGCGTCCGCCCTCGCTGTCCTCCTCCGGGCATGATCACTTGCGGCAGATGTAGTAGCTGTTGAACGGGTCGTCTTCGATCTCCCGGACCTCGACCTGGGAGAACCCCGCGTCGCGCAGCATCGAGGTGGCCAGCTGGTGGCCCCAGGCGGTGCCCAGGCCGTCGCCGTCCAGCCCCAGCGAGACGGTCATGCAGTGCATGGTCGAGACGGTGTAGAGGAACGGCGCCCACGGCAGCTCGAGGTTGTCCGCGACGTTGCTGGACGCCTTGATGTCCACCATCAGGAAGACCCCGTCGGAACGCAGCGCCCGGGCCACGGCGCCGAGGACCTGCGCCGGATGGGCCTGGTCGTGGATCGCGTCGAAGGCGGTGACCAGGTCGAAGGACTCCGGTTCGTCCAGCGTGGCGACGTCGAGCACGTCGAACCGTGCGTTGGACAGCGCCAGCGCCGACGCCTCCGCGCGCCCGGCCCGGATCGCCTCGTCGGAGAGGTCGTAGCCGACCAGCCGGCTGGCGGGGTAGGCCTGGGCGAGGACGTTGATCGCGTGGCCGCGGCCGCAGCCGACATCCGCTACGTCGATGCCGGCGTGTAGCCGCTCGGGGAGCCCGGGCACCAGCGGCACGGTCACGTCGACCAGGGCTGCGTCGAATACGGCGGCGCTGTCCTCTGACATCAGCGCGTGAAACCTCGGGAAGTGGTCGTAGGACAGACCGCCGCCGTTGCGGAAGCAGCCGATGATGTCCTGCTCGACCTCGGCCATCATGGCGATGAACAGCATGCTGCGGGCCAGGTTGTTCGGACCGGCCGAGGTCGTCAGCCAGGCCGCGTGTTCAGGGGGGAGTAGGTATCGCTCACCTTCGGGTTGGTGCTCGAGGACGCGGGCTGTCGTCAGCGCCTTCAGCCATTCGCGGACATACCTCTCGTCGAGGCCGATGCGTCCGGCAAGCTCGGTGCTGGTGACCGGTCCGGAGGTCGCCAGCGGGTCGAACATCCCGGTTTGGTGCCCGATACTGAGCATCAGGGCGGTGCACGCGTCGTTCATGATGCCGACCATCCGGTCGCCGAATGCCTCCACCGCGACCTGGTCGAGCTGCTGGGTGGTCATGACGCTCCTCTCGTCGTACGCCTGACGCTAGGTCCGTGCCAGCTGTCGGCACATCGACCGGATGGTGCGGTAGGGCCCGCGGCCATGCGCCGAATGATGCAAACCGGCTAGGTCCGTGCCTGGGGGACCAGGCCGTGGTCGTGCGCCCAGTGGGCCGCGGCGGTCCTTGAGCCCACCCCGAGCTTGAGGTAGATGTTCGCCAGATGCCGCCTGACGGTGGCCGCGCTGACCGACAGCGCGAGCGCCACCTCCTGGTTGCTGGCACCGCGCGCGACCTGGGCAAGCACCTCGACCTCGCGCGCGGTCAGGCCACCGGGGTGCGCGGGCGACGCCGGCGCGATGATGTCCGGGGGCGGAACGTTCAGCCGCCGGAAGCCGGCGGTCGCGGCATCCTGGTGGACGCGGGCGAGATCGGCGGCGCCCTGCCGCTGGTGGGCGACCGCGAGCCCTGCCTCGGCGACGGCCAGGTCGTACCACGACCGGAGCGAGCGGTAACCCTCGGCCGCCCGCGCGAGTGCCGTCGCGGCCACCTCGTTGTCGCCGGCAACGAGGTGCAGCTGTCCCTCGGCGTGGTCGGCCCAGGCGCTGAACCCGCTGGTCCGGAATCGGCCGGCGACCTCGCGAAGCCGCCGCGCCGCGGCCGCTGCCGACGTGGTGTGACCGGTCGCCAGTCCGATCTCCACCTGTGCGCGGAGCAACCGCACACAACGGAACGTGTTGCCGGAGGCTCGCGAGACGGCATCGGCGATCGCCGTCCACGACCCCTCCCGGTCGCCGCGTGCCAGCTCGAGCAGGGCTTGGCCCGGTTGCGGATCCCGGCCCAGCCCCCCGGCACGGGCGTACCCCGCCGAGGCGTCGTCGTACCGACCGCAGAGCCGGTGGACCTCGGCACGGAGATACTCCGCCTCGGCCACGGCCTCGACGTTGAGCTCGCGCAGGTCGGCGGCCACCTTCGCGGCCTCCGCCTCGGCGGCGAGCCAGTCGCCTTCCAACGAGAACAGGTAGACGCGATGCGCCCGGCACACACCGTCGAACATCACCGCGTCCGGGAAGCCCTCAAGCCATCGGTCCGCCGCGTCGACCCACTCGCGCGCCCGGACCAGGTCGGCGACGTCGAGGCAGGTCGAGGTGATGGTGCAGTAGATGTGACCCGCCCAGTCGGGCGGCACCGCGCCCGCGACGACCGGCAGCATCGACTCGTCGAGGAGACGTAGCCCGGCCGCCAGGTCGCCGGCGCGAACGTCGGCCAGACCCCTGCCGAGCAGGCCAAGTGCGGTGAGAGTCTCCTCGCCCAGCCGATCACCCATCCGATGCAGCTGCTCGGCAATCCGGCGCGCCTCGTCCAGCCGCCCTTCCGCGAAGGCCTGCGAGAGGTCGGTGTAGGCCAGCAGCCCGTGGGCGTATCCGACCGGCCGGCCGGCGAGCAGCCGCCTGGCCCGGCTCAGCCAGCCGGACGCCAACGCGTACTCCCCGCGCATCGCGAGCATCCCGCCCAGGTCGAGAGCCTGGACCGCGGCCCGGTCGACGTCGCCGGACTCCAGGTAACGGCGGTGCAGCTGCTCGGTCTGCCGCAGGCACACGTGGATCAGTCCGAGCCACCAGGCCGCGTCGGCGCACAGCTGCTGGTCCTCGGGAGCCAGCGGTGCGGCAGCGTCCGCCGAGCGCAACGCGCTGTAGGCCGCGTCGTACCGGTGCTCGCGGTGCGCGGTCCGCGCCTCGTCCAGAAGCCGCTGACGTTCCCGGCCGGTGGGCCCCACGTGTTCACCGTAACCGGCATGTCCGGACGAGGCACCGGCCAGTCGCATAGCCTGGCGGCATGACGGAGCGGGTGGCGATCGTCGGCGCCGGGCTGACCGGGTCGCTGCTGGCCTGCTACCTGGCCCGGCGCGGGCTGGTGGTGACGCTGTACGAGCGCCGGCCGGACCCGCGGACCGGGACGCCCGAGCGCGGCCGGTCGATCAACCTGGCGATCTCCGAGCGCGGGCTGGACGCGCTGCGCCGGATCGACCTGGCCGAGCAGGTGATGGCCGACGCGTTGCCGATGCCGGGCCGGATGATCCACCCGGTGGACGGACCGCTGGACTTCCAGCCGTACAGCATCGACGGCGAGCGGGCGATCAACTCGATCAGCCGGGGCGCGCTCAACAACGCGCTGCTGGACGCGGCCGAGAAGGCACCCGGGGTGCGGATCGTGTTCGAGCACCGGCTCACCGGGCTGGACCCGCGGACCGGTGCGATGACCTTCGAGACGCCGGCAGGCTCCGCGTCGGCGACCGCGGATGTGGTGCTGGGGGCGGACGGCGCCGGATCCGCGGTACGCGGGCAGCTGCTGGGCGCGGGTCTGGTGGCCGAGACGCTGGACTTCCTCGACTACGGGTACAAGGAGCTGACCATCCCGCCGGCCGGCGGCGAGTTCGCGTTCGACCCTGGAGCACTGCACATCTGGCCGCGCGGCACGTCGATGATGATCGCGCTGCCGAACCCGGACCGGTCCTTCACCTGCACACTCTTCTGGCCGAACGGCGGCCGGTCGAGCTTCGCCTCGCTGAGCAGCCCGGCGGCGATCGAGGCGCACTTCCGCGAGCACTACCCGGACGTGGTGCCGCTGATGCCGACGCTGGTCGAGGACTACCAGCTGAACCCGGTCGGGCTGCTCGGCACCGTGCACGTCCGGCCCTGGCAGTACGACGGCCGGGCGGCACTGGTCGGCGACGCGGCGCACGCGATCGTGCCGTTCTACGGGCAGGGCGCGAACTGCGGGTTCGAGGACGTGGTCGAGCTGGACCGCTGCCTGGACCAGACCGGCGGGTCCTGGGCGGACGCGCTGCCGCTGTTCGAGCAGCGCCGGTACGTCAACACCGAGGCGATCGCGCGAATGGCGCTGGCGAACTTCGTCGAGATGCGGGACAAGGTGGCCTCGCCGGTGTTCCGGCTCGGCAAGCGGGTCGAGCACGTACTCGAGCGAACTCTGCCCGGCGTGTACGTGTCCCGCTACGAGCTGGTCTCGTTCTCCACCACGCCGTACGCCGAGATCCAGCGCCGGGTCACCCGGCAGCACCGCGTCCTGGCCGCCGCCGTGGCAGCATTGGCCGCCGGCGCCGCCGCTCTGACCACGAGCGTGTTCGCGAATCGCCATGGGAGAGCGCGCTCACGTGGCTATTCGCGCACACACAGAGGGAGGTGGCGGCGGTGACGTTGTGGCGGGAGGAGCTGCTGGCGGGCGAGCCCGGTGGTGAGCCGGGGCTGCTGCGGAACTACGTGAACGGCCAGTGGGTCGGCGGGACCGCGTTCGAGAAGCGGAGCCCCGTCACCGGCGCGACCATCTTCGAGGTGGCCGAGGCGGACGGCGCGACGGTGGACGCCGCGGTCGACGCGGCGCGCCGGGCCCAGCGCGGACCCTGGGGGCGGATGAGCGAGCAAGAGCGGGCGGCAGTGCTGCGCCGGGTCGCCGACGAGCTGGACCGCCGGTTCGACGACCTGGTCGCGGCCGAGGTCGGCGACACCGGCAAGCCGGTCTCCCAGGCCCGCACCCTCGACGTACCGCGGGGTGCCGCGAACTTCCGCGCCTTCGCCGACATCGTCAGCTCCGCACCAACGGAGTCGTTCAGCACGGTTACCCCTACGGGCACGCGGGCGCTCAACTACGCGGTCCGCAAACCCGTGGGCGTGGTCGCGGTGATCGTGCCGTGGAACCTGCCGCTGCTGCTGCTCACCTGGAAGGTCGCGCCGGCCCTTGCCTGCGGCAACAGTGTGGTGGTCAAGCCGTCCGAGGAGACCCCGGCGTCGGCGACCCTGCTGGCCGAGGTGATGGCGGCGGCCGGCGTACCCGAAGGCGTCTTCAACCTCGTACACGGCTTCGGGCCCGGCTCGGCCGGCGAGGCGCTCACCCGGCACCCGGGCGTGGACGCGATCACGTTCACCGGCGAGTCCGCGACCGGCCGCGCGATCCAGCGCGCGTCAGCGGACACGGTCAAGGCGGTGTCGTTCGAGCTGGGCGGCAAGAACGCCGGCCTGGTCTTCGCCGACGCCGATCTGGACGCCGCGGTCGACGGCACCGTGCGGTCGACGTTCACCAACGGCGGCCAGGTCTGCCTGTGCACCGAGCGCCTGTACGTCGAGCGCCCGGTGTACGACGAGTTCGTGACCCGGCTTGCCAAGCGCGCCGGGGAGCTGCCGTTCGCCTGGCCCGCCGAGCCGTCCGAGGGCGTGGTGAACATGCCGCTCATCTCCGCGGGACATCGCGCGAAGGTGCTCGGGTACTACGAGCTGGCCCGGACCGAGGGCGCGACCGTGCTGACCGGCGGGGCGGTGCCGGCCCTGGGCGACGCCCGCGACGGCGGCAGCTACGTGCAGCCGACCGTGCTGACCGGGCTGGCGCAGGGCTCCCGGACCAATACCGAGGAGATCTTCGGCCCGGTCTGCCACGTCGCTCCGTTCGACTCCGAGGACGAGGCGTTCGCGCTCGCCAATGACAGCGAGTACGGTCTGGCCGCGACCGTCTGGACCCGCGACGTCGGCCGGGCGCATCGCGCGGGTGCGGCGCTGGACGCGGGCATCGTCTGGGTGAACACCTGGTTCCTGCGCGACCTGCGGACCCCGTTCGGCGGGATGAAGGCATCCGGCGTCGGCCGCGAGGGCGGCGTGCACTCGCTCGCCTTCTACTCCGAGCTCACCAACGTCTGCGTGGACCTCACGTGACCGGGAAAAGAAAGACCCGGCCCACGAGGGACCGGGTTGTCTATGGCCACGCACTCTACAGCTTCGGGCGGTCACCAGCCAACCGGCCTGCTGTAGGTGCCCGCCGGGTCGCCGAGCTGGTGCCGACGGAAGTCCGGCGGCACCAGCTTCCGCCACCAGTGTCCGCCGACACCGTCCGACGGACGACCGGTCAGATCGCCGGCGAAGTACCCGCCGTATGGGTTGACCAGACCAACAGGAACGCGGTCGTGGGCGTTGCGGACAGAAAGCTTGAGGTCGGAGTCGTTGGAGACCAGGACGACCGCATCAACGCGACGCTCGAGAATGTCGACCAGCAAGTGGGTCGCGACGTTGACGTCGGTTCCCTTCTCCTCGTGGTGCAGCGTCGACACCATGAACACCGCGTTGTGCACCGGGGCACCGAGCGGTGCCTGGACCTTGACCGGCCAGTCAGCATTCACGATCAGCGGCGATCGGCCGCGCGCAGAATCGAGAACGGCGAGCGGGCGGTGCCGGATGCCCTTCACGTACTTGCCGTACTCGATGTGGTCGACGCTGCCGGTCGCGCGCAGGGCCTTCAGGTAGACGTCCTGCTCGATGTGGCCGGCGGGGTTGAGTCCCTGGTCGATGCGGGCAGTGCAGTACACGATCCTGTCCACGTACGCGCCGCTCCAGGAGCGTTGTTCGGCAACCAGGGTGTCGGCCAGGGCTCGGAGGTCGAGCCAGCGCCAGCCGGGCACCTTGCCGAGCTGCTTGCGGCCTCCGTAGTAGAGGTTGTATCCGTCGATGTAGACGCCGACACGCATGGCGCCCGACTCTATGGCCGCGCCGGTACCGGATCACAGGCCCGATCCGGCGCCTGTGGACAACCTTTCGACGAGGGGCACGGATGACCGAGCAGACCGGGTGGACGGTGATCGGGAAGGCGGCGCCGCGCGGGCGGTACCCGCACGTGAAGGTCGCGGGCGGGTTCGCGTACGTATCCGGCACGAGCAGCCGGCGGGCGGACAACACGATCGCGGGCGCCGAGGTGGACGAGCTCGGCACCACCCGGCTCGACATCCGCGAGCAGACCCGGGCGGTGATCGAGAACGTCCGCGACATCCTGCACTCCGTCGGCGCCGGCCTCGACGATGTCGTCAGCGTCACGACGTACCTGGTGAGCATGAACGACTTCGGCGGCTACAACGAGGTGTACGGCGAGTTCTTCGACGAGACCGGCCCGGCCCGGACCACCGTCGCCGTACATCAGCTGCCGCACCCGCAGCTGCTGATCGAGATTCAAGCTGTCGCCTTACTACCCGAGGAGGAGACATGACCGACGTCAACCGTGATGTGAGCATGGAGGCGACCAGCTTCCCGGGGTGGATCGAGGAGAACAAGCACCTGCTGAAGCCGCCGGTCGGCAACAAGCAGATGTTCCCGACCGGGGACGACTTCATCACCATGGTCGTGGGCGGGCCGAACCAGCGGACCGACTTCCATGTCGACCCGTACGAGGAGTTCTTCTACCAGGTCAAGGGCAACATGCACGTCAACGTGATGACCGACGACGGGCCCGGCCGGGTCGACATCGGCGAGGGCGAGATGTGGGTGCTGCCGCGGAACATGCCGCACTCACCGCAGCGACCCGAGGCGGGATCGATCGGTCTGGTGATCGAGCGCGTCCGCGAGGAGGGCACGCTGGAGAAGTTCCGCTGGTACTGCGGTGAGTGCAACAGCGTGGTGCACGAGGTGGAGCTGCAGGTGCGGGACATTGTCAAGGATCTGCCGCCACTGTTCGCGGCGTTCTACGAGAGCGAGGACGCACGCACCTGTCCGAGCTGCGGGGCGCTGCACCCCGGCAAGGGATGACCGTCGTCGACGTCCACACCCACCTGGTACCCAAGGGGTGGCCGGACCTCGGCGCGGCCTGCGGCGGGGACGGCTGGCCGTGGTTGCGGGTCGACTCTGAGCGGGCCGCGATGATCATGGTCGGCGAGACCGAGTTCCGGCCGATCGGCCACGAGTGCTGGGATCCCGCGTCACGGATCGGGGATATGGTTGCCGATGGCATCGACCTGCAGGTGGTCTCGCCGACGCCGGTGTTCTTCTGCTACGACCGGCCCGCGGAACAGGCCGTCAAGGTGGCGCGGATCTTCAATGACCTCGCGCTCGAGTGCCTCACCGACTCCCGGCTGGTGCCGTTCTGCCAGGTACCGCTGCAGGATCCGGACGCGGCGAGCGAGGAGCTGGATCGCTGCCTTGCCGCCGGGCACGCGGGGGTGGAGATCGGCAACCACGTCGGCGACCGGGACCTCGACGACGACGGCATCGTGCGGTTCCTGCAGCACTGCGCGTCGGTCGGCGCCCCGGTGCTTGTGCACCCGTGGGACATGGCCGGCGGGCCGCGGCTGAACCGCTGGATGGCGCGCTGGCTGACCGGGATGCCGGCCGAGACGCACCTGTCGGTGCTTGCGATGATCCTCGGCGGCGTGTTCGACCGGGTACCGGAGTCGCTGCGGATCTGCTTCGCGCACGGCGGCGGCAGCTTCGCGTTCTGGGTCGGTCGCGCCGACAACGCCTGGCACCGGCGCCCGCTGGTCCGCGGCGCTTCGGAGCACCCGCCGAGCCACTACCTGGACCGGTTCTTCGTCGACTCGGTGGTGTTCGAGCCGGCGGCGCTGCGGCTGCTGGTCGACGTCCTCGGGGATGACCGGGTGCTGCTGGGCAGCGACTACCCGTATCCGCTCGGCGAAAGGCCGGCCGGCAACGTGATCCGCGCCGCGGACTTCCTCACCGACGGACAGCGCGACAAGCTGCTGTCCGGCAACGCGCTGCGCTACCTGGGCCGCGGATGACCGAGGACCGCTCCGTGCTCAGCCGCACCGCACCCGACCCCGACACAGTCCTTGCCTACGGCAACCATGCGGACCAGGTGGTCGACGTCTGGTACGGCGACCCCGGCCGCGCGCTCGTCGTACTGCTGCACGGTGGCTTCTGGCGGCCGGAGTTCGACCGCAGGCACCTGCGACCGATGGCGGTGGCGCTGCGGGACCTCGGCTTTCCGGTGGCAGCGGTCGAGTACCGGCGTGAGCCCGGCCGGCCGGACCTGACCACCGGCGACGTACGGCAGGCGCTCGAGTCGGTGCCCGACCTGCTCGAAACCCGGCACGAGGCCGTCGTTGCCGGTCATTCGGCGGGAGGCCACCTGGCGTTGTGGGCGCTGGCGAAGCCGCTGGACCGGGTCCGCGGCGTGCTGGCGTTGGCACCGGTCGCGGACCTGGTGGCGGCCGAGCGGCTGGACCTGGACGGTGGCGCGGCGGTCGCGTTCCTCGGCACCACCGCCGGTGACCGGCCCGACCTCGATCCGGCCCGACTCCCGACGCCGCAGGTCCCGGTGACCGTGGTGCACGGCACCGCGGACGGCCGGGTGCCGTACGCGATGACGGAGTCGTACACCACGAACCGGCCCGGCGTCCGGGTGGTCACGCTGGACGGTGTGGACCATTTCGCGCTGATCGACCCGGTCGGCCCGGCGTGGCCGCAGGTAGCGGACGAGCTGGAGAGGCTCGCGCACGAGTGATGATCTCGAACCGGGCGAAGGCCCTGCAGCGCGAACCGGCGCCGACCGACAAGGTCTACGCCCGGCTCGCCGCCGAGCCGTGGTCGGCCGCCGACCCGCACGGGTACGTCAACCTCGGGACGGCGGAGAACCACCTGCTGTTCGACCTGCTCGCGCCACGGCTGGCCGCGGCCCGTACCGTCACCGCCGCGGACACCGAGTACCAGCTGATGCAGGGGATGCCGTCGTTCCGCGCCGAGCTGGCCCGCTTCCTCGGCCGGCAGCGTGGCGTGGCGGTCGACCCTGAGCACCTGGTGGTGTTCGGCGGCAGCACCGGCGCCCTGGACGCCGTTGCGTACGCGCTGTGCGATCCGGGCGACGGCATCGTGATCCCGACGCCGTACTACTCCCGGTTGGACGACGTGCTCGCCGGACGGGCCGGCGCGGTGCTGGTTCCCGCGCCGCGGTGGGCCGAGGACGGCTTCGCGCTCACCGCCGAGGTGGTCGAGCGAGCGATCGTGCGTGCACGTGGTGCCGGACGGACGGTCCGCGCGGTCGCGCTGCTGTCGCCGGACAACCCGCTCGGCCAGGTGTACGACGAGGGCACGCTGACCGCGGTCGCCGAGGTGGTCCGCGGCCAGGGTCTCCAGTTGGTCGTCGACGAGGTGTATGCCGGTTCGGTGTACGACGGCGGCTTCGTCAGTGCCGCCGCCGTGGCGGATCTGCTGCCGGGACGGCTGCACCTGGTCTGGGGGTTCGCGAAGGACTTCGGCCTGTCCGGGTTCAAGACCGGCGTGCTGCACTCGACCGACCGGCGAGTGCTCGACGTGGCGCGCCGGCTGGCGATGCTGTCACCGGTGTCCAGCGACACGCAGGTGCTGCTTCGCGACCTGCTCGCCGACGATGAGCTCACCACGCGACTGGCGCGGGAGAACGCGCACCGCCTCGGCGACGCCTACGCCGCAACGATCAAGGCGCTGACCGAGCATGGCATCGGGTACATCCCGGCCGGCGCCGGCCTGTTCGTCTGTCTGGACCTGCGGCCGTACCTGGACGGGCCGACGTACGACGCGGAGCTGCGGCTGTGGCAGCGGATCGTCGACACCGCGCGGGTGCATCTCTCGCCCGGCGGCACATTCCACTGCGCCGAGCCCGGCTGGTTCCGGCTCTGCTTCGCCGTCCCCCCGGACGCCCTCCACACCGGCCTGCACCGCCTCACCACCCACCTCACCACCCCGTAACCCGCCGACTGCCCGTACGGACACGCCGTCCCGAACGGCGCCGACCGGCGGGTCGGTACGGGGAGAGGGCGCAGAGGGCTGGTCAGGCGGGGCGTTTGACGGCGACGAGGAGGCCGTCGCCGACGGGGAGCAGGGACGAGACGAGGTCGTCGTCCTCGCGTACGACCCGGATCAGCTCGCGGATCGCCACCGTCTCGGGGTCACGCTGGGCCGGGTCGGCGACCCGGTCGTGCCACAGCGCGTTGTCGAACGCGACCACGCCGCCGGGTCGTAGCAGCCGGAGCGCCTCGGTCAGGTAGTCGCCGTACTCGCGCTTGTCCGCGTCGCAGAACACCAGGTCGTAGTGCCCGTCGGTGAGCCGGGTCAGCACGTCCAGCGCGGCGCCGGCGATCAGCCGGAACCGCTGGGAGGCGATGCCCGCCTCGGTGAACGTCTGCTTGGCCAGCCGCTGGTTCTCGGCGTCCAGGTCGACGGTGGTCAGGGTGCCGTCCGGGCGCATCCCGCGCAGCAGTGCCAGCCCGGACACGCCGGTGCCGGTACCGATCTCGACCACGGCCTTGGCGTCCACCGCGGCGGCGAGCGTGGTCAGCGCGGCGGCACCGCCGGCGCCGATCGGGACCACGCCGGCCTCGTCGGCGCTCGCCCGGGCAGCGGTGACGACCTCGTCCTCACCGCGGTAGTCCTCGGCATACACCCACGACTCGGGCCTGATCCCCGTGGTGATGATGCCCTCCTCGACAAGCGTGACTGAAGCAGGAATCCTGGGCGCAGCCTAGCGGTGGCGCGACGACTCCCGCACTGTGTGTTCATTTTTGCTCGTAGACAGACACCACTGAGCAGATATGATCGGATCTACGATTTCCGAAGACACGACTGAGCGAGAGGTGGTGCCGCATGAGCCTATGGTCAGGCGCGGATCACTTCGATGCCCGCCTCGGTGAAGGCGGACACGGCCGAGTCCTCGGCCTGGACGTCCGTGACCAGCGTGTCGATCGCGGAGAGCTCGCAGATCCGCGCGAACGCGCGCTGCCCGAGCTTGGAGGAGTCCGCCACTACGACCACCTTGGCGGCGCGGCTGACGATCAGCGCGTTGATGTTCGCCTCGCCCTCGTGGTGCGCGGTGGCGCCGGTCGTGTCGAGCCCGTCCACGCCGATGAACGCGATGTCGAGGGACAGGTCGGCGAGGATCCGATGCGAGAGCGGGCCAATCATCTCGTACGACTGAGGCCGCGCGACGCCTCCGGTGAGCACCATCTTCACGTGGGGTCGCACGATCAGCTCGTTGGCGATGTTCAGCGCGTTCGTCACCAGGGTGAACGCCGGCTCGCCGTGCTCGCCGGACAGCTCCGGGCGGGTCGCCAGCGTGCGCGCAACCTCGGATATCGTGGTGCCGCCGTTCATCCCTATCACCATGCCGCGGCGCACCAGCGTCGACGCCGCCTGCGCGATCCGCTGCTTCTCGGAGGCGAACCGTGCGGTCTTGTAGCGCAGCGGCAGGTCGTACGACACGGCGTTCGCGACCGCGCCACCGCGGGTCCGGGTGAGCAGCTGCTGCTTGCCGAGATGGTCCAGGTCGCGGCGGATTGTCGCGGCCGACACCTGCAGGTTCTCGGCCAGGTCGTCGACGTCGATACTCCCCTTCTCGGCCAACGTCTCCAGCAGAGTGTTGAGCCGTTCGTACCGCTTCACCCTGTCCCCTCCTCTGCGCATACGGACAGCGGGATCGCTGCCGGGTCGCCCCATTCGATCATGTTCGAGCACTTTCGACCATCACCATCGCCACGATTACCAGTACCGGAGACGAAATGAGCAGTGACAGTGGCGCGAGCACGCCGTACGTGAGCGGCGAGATCGCGAACCAGCCCGAGCTGTGGCGCCAAGTGTCGGCCGGGATCGCGCAGTACGCCGACGCGCTCCCGGTCGCGGGTCAGCGAGTCGCGGTGGTCGGCTGCGGCACGTCCTGGTTCATGGGGATGGCGTACGCCGCGCGGCGCGAGGACGGCGGAGGCGGGCAGACCGACGCGTTCGCCGGCTCGGAGTTCCCGCCGGGACGCGAGTACGACCTGCTGGTAGTGATCAGCCGGTCGGGTACGACGACCGAGGTGCTCGACCTGATGCGCAGCACCTCGATCCCGACCGTCGCCATCACCGCCACACCAGGGTCGCCGATCCTCGAGCTCGCCGACCGCGCGATCGTGCTCGACTTCGCCGACGAGCAGTCCGTGGTACAGACCCGGTTCGCGACCACGACGCTGGCGCTGCTGCGCGCCTCGCTCGGCGAGGACCTGGAGGCGGCCGCGCGGGACTGCGAGACGGCGCTGACGGTCGACGTCGACGAGCTGGCCAAGCTCGAACAGGTCACCTACCTCGGCAGCCGGTGGACCGTCGGGCTCGCGGAGGAAGCGGCGCTCAAGCAGCGCGAGGCGGCGATGAGCTGGACCGAGGCCTACCCCGCGATGGACTACCGGCACGGCCCGATCGCGATCGCGCAGCCCGGCCGCGGGGTCTGGATCTTCGGCGAGCCGCCGAACGGGTTGCTGGACGACATCGTGGCCACCGGTGCCACCGTCGTACACCATCCGGACCTCGACCCGATGGCCTCGCTGGTGATCGCGCAGCGCGTCGCGGTGGCCCGGTCGCTGACGCTGGGCCTGAATCCGGATCAGCCGCGCAGCCTGACCCGCTCGGTCATCCTGGACTAAGCCTGCGAACGGCCTGCGAGCACGCCGAGACCGGAGCCGAGCAGTAGACCGGCGGCGACCCCGGTCAGGGCGGCGTACGCGCCGATGACCGGCACGAGCAGCCCGCGCCGGCCGCTGCGGGGGTGCTGAACGGCCTGCTCGCCGACTTCGCGGTCCGTCCGTACCTGTCCGACCACGACGGGACCCGGGTCGCGTCGCACGGGGCCCGGCGGTCCGGGGAACCATCCCGCCGGGCACCGCGTTGACCGGTCGTAGAGCATCTCAGGGTTCAACCCGGGAGCCCCCCACGTGCGCAGAGGACGGTGAACACGGCACCATGGTGTCTACGCTCGTTGCGCCGCACAGTGCGAAGCGCAGCACGCGAGCAACGGGAGGCGCTGTGGTGACTACACCTGACACGGCGCCGACACCTGTGCCCGAGCAGCTGCCCTCCTGGGACGAGATCGTCCGCACGCACTCCGCCCGGGTCTACCGGCTTGCGTACCGGCTGACCGGCAACCCGCACGACGCCGAGGACCTCACCCAGGAGGTGTTCGTCCGGGTGTTCCGGTCGCTGTCGTCGTACACGCCGGGGACCTTCGAGGGCTGGCTCTACCGGATCACGACGAACCTGTTCCTGGACGGGGCCCGGCGTAAGCAGCGGATCCGCTTCGACGGCCTGCCCGAGGACGCCCACGACCGGCTCCCGTCGCGCGGCCCCGTCGGGCTCGAGGGCCCGGCGGAGAAGTTCGACTCCGACGCCTTCGACCACGACGTGCAGGACGCGCTCGCCGCGCTGCCCGAGGACTTCCGCGCCGCCGTCGTGCTGTGCGACATCGAGGGCATGACGTACGACGAGATCGCGGTCGTGCTCGACGTGAAGCTCGGCACCGTCCGCAGCCGAATCCACCGCGGCCGCACCATGCTCCGCAAGCAGCTGAAGCATCGCGCCCCGCGGGATGGCTTCACCCGGGTCAGCGGCCCGCCCGCCGACACCGCCGGAGGTGGCGACCGGTGACCGGTCAGCACCCGCTCGACAAGCTGTCCGCGGCCGTCGACGGCCAGCTCGACCACGACTCCCGGGACAAGGTGTTCAGCCATCTGGTCGGCTGCGAGTCCTGCCGCGCCGAGGCCGACGCGCAGCGCCGGCTGAAGGCCCAGCTGAGCACGCTGGGCACCCTGGAGCCCTCGGCCGACCTGATGCAGCGGCTGCTGGCAGTACCCGAGTTCTCCCCCGAGCCGCGCGAGCAGGTCCGGCCGGTGCCCGCGGTCACGCTGCGGCCGGCCCAGTCGGTGTTTCCGGCCGCGCAGCAGCGTCCGGCGGCCCGTCCGCAGGCCAGCTCCCGGCCGGCCGTGCGGCAGCGCTCCCGCGCGGTGGTGATGACCGCGGCCGGCTCCGCGGCGGCCGTGGTGACACTGCTCGGTACCGCGTTCGCGGTCGGCGAGTCCGCGGAGCAGCCGCCACTGCTGCAGCCTCCGGTGAGCAGCTTCTCGGCCGACCACGCCAGCAGCACCGGCGGCTACCCGTTCGGTGACCCGGCGGCGATGCTGGGCTCGCTGGACGGCTCGTTCAACGGTGCGGCGTACACCGGCACCGGCGCGGATCTATTCCAGCCGGTGGCGTTGACAGGACGCTGAGATGGCGCGGATGACCGGGCTGCCCCGGGTCGCCGTGCTCCTCGGTACGGCGTTCCTCTCGGTGGCCTCACCCTGGCTGCTGCCCGCGTCGGCCGGTCCCGTCGACGAGCGCTCGCCGGAACCGCGGCCGGACTCCGCGAATGCGGTGCGCTGGTTGCAGCGTGCCGCGGCCGCTCCCGACCGGGTCTCCTACCGCGGCACCCAGTTCGTCACCTCGTGGGGTCCGCAGGGCGCCAGCTCGGCGATGCTGCAGATCGTGCACTCGGCCCGGCAGGGCTCGGAGATCACCGTGCTCGGCGCCGGTGCGAGCAACGGCGTGAAGGCGTTCGTGCAGCGCCGCGACTCGTCGGCCCGTCCGACCGTCGACGGCGGGCCGCTGTCACTGCTCACCGAGACCTACGAGCTGGTCGACGCCGGCTCGGGTACGGCGGCCGGCCGGGCCGCGGTGCTGGTCGAGGCGTGGCGGCCGGACCGGACCCTTGCGGCCCGGTTCTGGATCGACCGGATGACCGGGCTGCTGCTGCAACGGCACCTGTTCACCGTGGACGGGCGCAGTCTGGTCCGGGCGACGGTGTTCACCGACCTGCGGATCGACACGTCCCGGTCCGACTTCATCAGGCACCTGCCGCCGATGCTTCCGGACGGTGGCGGCGAGGAGATGGACGCCGGCCACGCACCGGCGCTGCGGGCCGAGGGGTGGAACTGCGCGGACCGGCTGACCGACTCGCTGCGGTTGTACGACGTGCATCGCGACGCCGACGCGCTGCGGTTCTCCTACTCGGACGGGCTGTTCAACCTGTCCGTGTTCGAGCAGCGCGGCGACCTCGACCCGGCGGCGGTGAACGGCTACACGGCGGTCACCATCCCGCAGGGCGGCGTGGTGCACCTGCGGTACGGGATGCCGTCGTACGCCGTCTGGTCCTCCGGCGGCATCGTGTACACCCTGGTCGGCGACATCCCCTACGACGTGATGGATCGAGTGATCCGGTCACTCCCGCACCAGCCGCCGGACGACGGCGGACCGGTCGAGCGTGTCAGTACCGGGCTGGCGAAGATGTCGATGTGGCTCACACCAGTTGGGGCGTTCGCCAGTCGCCTGGGATGATGGTGGGGAGGACGACTGTCGACTGGGTGAGGCGGACGTGGTGAGCTGGGACGATTCCGAGCCGACCGTACGGGTCCCCCGTGAGCAGGGCGACCCGGAGCCCACCCGAGTGCTGCCGACAGGGCAGCCTTCGCCGTTCGGTCCGCCGGCCTCGTCGCCACCGCATCCGCAGCAGCAGTTCTCCCAGCCTGCTTCGAACCAGCACGGGTACCCGCCGCAGTCCCCCCAACCGCATCCGCAGCAGCAGGCCTGGCCTCCGGTGTACCCGGGCCAGGCGTGGCCGACGCAGCACCAGTCGATCGCGCCGTACCAGCAGGCCGAACACCTGCAGCAGAGCACTGCGTACGCGCAGCAGTCCGGGAGCCGGACCGGCCGGATCGCGGCGCTCGCTGCCGCCGTCGCGCTCGTCGTGGGCGTGGTGGCAGGCAGCGTGGCAGCACTCACCGTGGTGGCCGTCGACGACGACCCGGCCGCCGGCGGAGGCTCGCCGGTGATCGGCAACGGACCTGACCCGCGGATCCGGTCGGGCTCGGTCGCCGACGTGGCGCAACGGCTGCTGCCGAGTGTGGTCCAGCTCAAGGTGGACGGCGACGACGGCCGCGGCACCGGGTCCGGGTTCGTGATCGACGGGTCGGGCCACATCCTCACCAACAACCATGTGGTGTCGTCCGCGGCCAGCGGCGGCACCATCGAGGTGGTCACCGACAAGGGCAGTACGGCGAGCGCCAGGCTGGTCGGCCGGTCGCCGGCGTACGACCTGGCCGTGGTGAAGGTGGAAGGGCTGACCGCCCCTGCGGTCCAGTTCGGCCAGTCCGCGCTGGCCGTGGTCGGCCAGGACGTGGTCGCGATCGGGTCACCGCTCGGGCTGGCCGGGACCGTGACGTCGGGCATCGTCTCGGCGAAGAACCGGCCGGTGACCGCGGGCGGCCAGGGCGAGATCTCCTACATCAACGCGCTGCAGACCGACGCCGCGATCAACCCGGGCAACTCGGGCGGTCCGCTGGTCGACATGAGCGGCCGGGTGATCGGGGTGAACTCGGCGATCGCCACCGTGCGCGGAGAGGACCAGAACAGCAGCGGGAACATCGGGCTGGGCTTCGCGATCCCGATCGACCAGGCCCGGCGTACCGCCGAGCAGCTGATCGCCACCGGCAAGGCGTCCTACCCGATCATCGGGGCCGACGTCGACCCCGAGTTCGAGGGCGGTGCGCGGATCGCAGAAGTGAAGGCCGGGTCGCCGGCACTGCGCGCCGGTGTCCAGGACGGTGACGTGGTGACCACGATCGACGGGCAGATGGTGGACAGCGCGGAGGCGCTGATCGTCGCGATCCGGGCGCACCGGCCGGGTGAGCGGGTGTTGCTGAACATCGAGCGGGACGGCCGCACGGTGCAGGTGACCGTGACCTTGGGACAGCAGACCGGCTGAGGCCCGGCTACTCTTGGCGACGGTACCGCCGACCATCGAGGGAGGGACGAGAGCGTGCTGGATATCGGGCTGCCCGAGCTCCTCGTGATCGTGGTCATCGCGGTCATCGTGTTCGGGCCTGACCGGCTGCCGGAGTTCGCCCGCAGCGCCGGCCGGTTCCTGCGGACGCTGCGGACGATGGTGAGCAGTGCCCAGGACGACCTGCGCCGCGAGCTGGGGCCGGACTTCCAGGACCTGGACGTCCGCGACCTGAACCCGCGCAACTTCGTCAAGAAGCACCTGCTCGACGGCGTCGACGGTGACCAGCAGGACGAGAAGCCGGTCAGCTCGACCGTAGACGCCAACGGGTCGCGCCCCGCGCTGGCGGCCGGCGAGCGGCCGCCGTACGACCCCGAGTCCACGTAGCGGGTGTTCCGCCTCCTCAACCCGATCGCGGTCGGGCGCCGGGTCTTCCTGCCGTCACGGCCCGGGCGGGTCGACGATCCGACGGTGCAGCGGATCCAGGTGCTGCGCACCGTGGCCGGGCTGCTCGCGGTCGCCGCCGTGGTGGTCGTGTACCGGCTGGCCGACTCGGTCGCCGACGCGGCGTCGGACCAGTTCGGCGATGCCTGGTACGGCGTGCTCGCGCTGTGCGTGACGTTCCCGGTCGTGGTCGGCATCTTCGTCTGGGCGAGCGGTCCCGGGTACCGCGGCGTCTACCTGCGCCGGGCGCTGAAGCCGCTCGGGGCGCTGCTCGCGGTGTTCGGCGGCATGGCCACGTTCCCGCTCGCGATGGACCCGTCGCTGGCCGGGACGTGGGATGCACTCGGACCGGCCAAATGGGTGCTGGCGGTGCTCCAGCTCGTCTGGGTGCTGCCGTTCGCGCTGTACGGGATCGCGATGTCGTTGGTGCACGTGTTCCGGACCGCGGACATCCACGACTACCTGCCGCCGTTGCTGGCCACCCTTGCGGTCTGGGAACTCGCCGGGCTGAGTTTCCTCACCGGCGACTATCCCGGTGTCCCGGCCGTCGTGCGGATCCCGATGCTGCTCGGCGGCCCGGTCTCGGTGACGCTGATCGCGCTGTGGGAGTGGCATCGGATGCGTACCCTGCACGCCGTGTCGATGCGGTAGCTCAGGCCGCCCCGCGACCAGCACCCGCGCGAGCGCCTGATCGCGGCGGCGCGGTGCTCCGCCAGGTCTCGCGAGGTCGAGGCGCCGAAAGCCGTGCGATCAGAACGTGACGGTCCAGCCCTCGCGTTTCGCCCGGGCCGCGGTGGTCAGGTCGACCGGCTCGGGCGAGGTGTTGAGCAGCGTCACGGTCTCCCGTTCCGGGGCCGGGCCGATCGGGTTCACCAGCGCGGCCAGGATACGGATCACCTGGTCCGCGCCATCCACGACCGGCACTCCGGTGATCGTGTGCCCGGTGGTGTCGTCGGTATGCAACGACTGGCTCTGGAAGGCGAGGAACAGGGCGACCCAGCGGTTCTCTCCGGTCAGGTGCAGCAGCAGGCCGCCGTCCTGCCAGACCCCGTCGTCGCCGATGAACCGGCCGCTGTTGCCTTGGTTCATGTGCACGTCGTGCACGCCGTTGCCAGGCCGGAAGCCGAAGACCTTGTCCGGCACGGCAGCCTCGGGACCCCACCGCTGCCCGAAGACGTAGGCCACGATAGTGGGGTCGCCGGTGGCCCGGCTCACGTAATGGTCGAGCAGGTTGGCGAGGTCGTTGTCCGGACCGGTGGCGTCCGCGGGGAGCGGCCGCATCGCCGCCGGGTCGAACAGGTTGCCGCGGATGAAGTCGAGGTTCGCCGCACTCGGGCGCGGCGGCAGTGGACGTAATCCCCAGAAGGAGGACGCCGCGTGGGTAGATATCGTGTCGGACAACGGCGGCGAGCACCACTCGCCCGAATTGGCTCGACTGGGGCTCGGCCATACGGCCGTACCCGTGTGCCCCGACGGAGGCTGCCTGTTCGGGGGTGTGTCAGGTCCGAGACAGGTCGGTCCGGAGCAGGTCGTAGACGACGGTGTCGTCGTGGCTGCCGTCGCCGAGCAGGTACGACGAGCGCTCGGTGCCGACGTGCAGGAATCCGCACGCCTCGGCGACCTGGCGAGCCGTCTTGTTGGTGCCGGCGGTGCGAATCGTCACCCGGTGCAGGCCCGGGCCGTCAGGACCCAGCGACCAGCGGACGACCTCGCGCACCGCCGCCGTGACCACGCCCCTGCCCTGGGCGTCAGGGTGCGCCCAGTAGCCGATCTCGCCACTGCCGTCGGAGTCGTCGAGGTGGAACAGCGTGAGGTTGGCGAGCCCCAGGTCGGTGTCCCGGTCGGCGACGCACCAGTTCAGCCGCCGGCCGAGGGACGCCTCGTACCGGGTGTGGCCGAGCAGCCAGCGCGCGTCGAGGGCGTCGAACGGCTGGTTGACGTACGGCAGGAAGTGCGCGGTCGCCTCGTTGTTCCGGGCTGCGGCGATCCGGTCGAGCTCGTCGTCGCGCCACAGCCGCAGCCGGAGCCGGCCGGCCTGCAGCTCAGGGGTCCTCAGCCAGCGGGTGCTCGGTTCGCGCGAGTCGTTCGCGCCGAGCCAGCCGGTCCACCCGTCGTACCGCTCACCGCGCTGCTCCAACAGCCGCGGGATGGTCGGGCCGAACGTGAACCCGGCGGCCCAGGCGACCCGCCGGGACGCCCAGTTGCCGACGTTCGCGCGCCAGTGCACGACCGCGAAGCCGTTCTCGTCGAAGCCCCAGTCGAGCAGCAGCGACACGGCCCGGCCGGCGACACCGTGGCCGCGCGCCCAGGCGGCCAGGCCGTAGGCGATCTCGGCGTTGCCGTCCGGGTCCGGGCGCAGGCTCACGGACCCGGCGAACCGGCCGTCGTACTCGATCGCGAAGCAGAGGTCGGTGCCACCGCTCCAGCCGGCCGGTACCGCGGAGGTGATCCAGTCGGTCGCGTGCGCGGCGGCGTAGGGGACCGGGACGGTGGTCCAGCGGATGCTCTCGGGGTCGTTGCACTGCTCGACCACGCCGGGGACGTCGGCAAGCGTGAGCCCGCGCAACGTGACGGTGCCGTCGGTGAGGACGGGGACGTCCGGGGTCACCGGCCGACCGGCGACAACCCGAGCTGGCGGCCGAGCAGACCGCGGGGCCGGCCCCCGAGCCGCTCGGCGACCGAGGTCAGCACCCGGGTCGCCGGCGCCTCGAGGTCGGTCAGCACCAGCGGCGTACCGGCGTCGCCACCGGCTCGGAGCCGTTCGTCCAGCGGGATCTCGCCGAGCAGCGGGATGTCGTACCCGAGCCGCTTGGTGAGCGTGTCCGCGACCCGCCTGCCGCCGCCGGAGCCGAAGATCTCCAGCCGGTGCTCGGGACCGCAGTGCGGGCATGGCAGGTACGACATGTTCTCCACCACGCCGGCGACCCGCTGGTGCACCATCTGCGCCATCGTCCCGGCCCGCTCGGCGACCTCCGCGGCCGCCTCCTGCGGGGTGGTGACCACGATCACCTCGGCGCTGGTCAGCCGCTGGCCGACCGAGATCGCGATGTCGCCGGTGCCGGGCGGCAGGTCGAGCAGCAGTACGTCCAGGTCGCCCCAGTACACGTCGGCCAGCATCTGCACCAGCGCACGGTCCAGGATCGGGCCGCGCCAGGCGACCACCTGCTCGCGCTTCGGCTTCAGCATGCCGATCGAGATCACCTTCACGCCGTGCGCGGGCACCGGCATGATCATGTCCTCGACACTCGTAGGACGGTGGTCGGCGATGCCGAGCATCGCCGGCACCGAGTGCCCGTAGATGTCCGCGTCGACGATCCCGACGGACAGGCCCTGGCGGGCCATCGACGCGGCCAGGTTCACCGTCAGCGAGGACTTGCCGACGCCGCCCTTGCCGGACGCCACCGCGAACACCTTGGTGAGCGAGTCCGGCCGGGCGAACGGGATCTCCTTCTCTGCGACCCCGCCGCGCAGCTGGGTCTGCAGCGCGGCGCGTTGTTCGTTCGACATCACCCCGAGCTCGACCTCGACGCCGGTCACGCCGGGCAGCTTCGCAACGGCCGCGGTGGTGTCGCGGCGCAGGGTGTCCTTCATCGGGCAGCCGGAGACCGTGAGCAGGATCCGGACGGCGACCACGCCGCCGTCCCGGACGTCCACGGCGTCGACCATGCCCAGCTCGGTGATCGGCTTCTTGATCTCGGGATCGAGCACAGACCCGAGCGCAGTGGTCACCTGTTCGACAGTGGGGGACATGCTGTCCAGGTTACGTGGTGTCCCGAGCCCGGTCCGGCGGGGAGTCCAGCTCGACCAGCAGCGATTTCAGCTCCGACCGCAGGAAGTCCCGGGTAGCGACCTCGCCGAGCGCCATCCGCAGCGACGCCATCTCCCGGGCCAGGTACTCCATGTCGGCGCGGGCCCGGTCGTCGACGTCGCGGTCCCGCTCGTACTGCACCCGGTCCCGGGCCTCCTGCCGGTTCTGGGCCAGCAGGATCAGCGGCGCTGCGTACGACGCCTGCAGGCTGAGCATCAGCGTGAGGAAGATGAACGGGTACTCGTCGAAGCGGAGCTGCTCCGGCCCGAGTACGTTCCAGCCGATCCAGAAAAGGATCGTCACCGTCATGTAGACGAGGAACCGGCCCGTCCCCAGGAACCGGGCGATCCGCTCGGAAAACCGCCCGAACGCGTCCGCGTCGTACGTGGGGACGATCGAACGCCGCAGCTCCCGCGGTACGTCGAGCCGGTCACGCGCCACCGACACTCACCTCCGGGTCGTCGTGCTCCCGCCAGTCGTCCGGCAGCAGATGGTCGAGTACGTCGTCGACCGTGACGGCGCCGAGCAGCCGGCTGTTCTCGTCGACCACCGGGGCCGCCACCAGGTTGTACGTCGCCAGGTAGCGGCTCACCGCCTGCAGGTCCGCGTCGGCGCGCAGCCCGTCCAGGTCGGTGTCGAGCACGCCCGAGACCAGCTCCGACGGCGGCTCCCGAAGCAGCCGCTGGATGTGCGCGACCCCGATCAGCCGGCCGGTCGGCGTCTCCAGCGGCGCCCGGCAGACGTACACCATCGCCGCCAGCGCCGGTGTCAGGTCGGCGTTCCGAACCTGGGCCAGGGCGTCGGCGACAGTGGCGTCCGGCGGCAGGATCACCGGCTCGGTCGTCATCAGGCCGCCGGCGGTGTGGTCGGCGTACGTGAGCAGCCGCCGGACGTCGTCGGCCTCCTCCGGCTCCATCAGCGCCAGCACGCTCTCGGCCAGCTCGGCCGGCAGCTCCGCGACCAGGTCCGCGGCGTCGTCCGGCGCCATCTCGTCCAGTACCGCCGCCGCGCGCTGCGTCCCGAGCTCGCCGACGATGTCGACCTGGTCCTCCTCGGGCAGCTCCTCGAGGACGTCGGCCAGCCGGGCGTCGTCCAGCGCCGCGGCGATCTCGCGCCGCCGCTTCGGCGCCAGGTCGTGCAGTACGGCGGCCAGGTCCGCCGGTTTCATCGCCCCGAACGCGGCCAGGATGTGCGTCGCGCCTTGCTGTTCCTCGATCTCGGTGAGGCCCTCGGCGTCCGCCCAGTCCAGCACCTTCTGGTGCCCGCGGCGCCGGAACCGCTTGCCGCCCTGGGAGACTGCGACCTTCGACAGCACCCAGTCCCGGGTCCGGACCTGCTCAATCGCGGCGTCGAACACGGTGGCGGTGCCGCCGTCCTGGCGAACCGTCACGGTACGGTCCAGCAGCTCGCCGAGCACCCGGATCTCGTTCGGCCGCTGCTCGAACCGGCGCATGTTGACCAGCCCGGTGGTGACCACGTGACCGGTGTCGACCGAGGTGACCCGGGTCATCGGCAGGAAGATCCGCCGCCGCCCGAACACCTCCACCACCAGCCCGAGCACCCGCGGCGGCTGGTTCCCGAGCCGCAGGGCCACGACCACGTCGCGGACCTTGCCGACCTGGTCCCCGTTCGGGTCGAACACCGGCAGCCCGCTCAGCCGGGCCACGAACACACGCGACGGCGCTCCACTCACGCTTGCAGGCTAGTACGCGCACCCCTCGTTCCCGCTCTCCTGTGATGGTCGGCCATAGGTGGCGCGCTTCCGGACAACCGGGTCTCGCGCCTCCGAGTGCGTGCGCGAATCGCCAGGTGCCCGGTTGTGTGTTCGCGAATCGCCTTCGAAATCGGGCTGGACCTGGCGATCTGCGCACACGCCCGCTGGACCTGGCGATTCACGCACATGGTTGGGGGAGCTGGCGATCTGCCCACACGCTCGCCGGAACCGCCGGGGCGACGCGCCGGAGACGTGGAACGCCCGGCCCGCACGCTCATACCGTGCGGGCCGGGCGGCCGGGGGGTGGGGTCAGCCGGCGGTTCGGGTGGATTCCGCCGTGGCGGGGGCGATGTTGTGGGTGAGGCCGAGGGCGTTGTCCGGGTCCCAGGTGCGCTTGAGGTCGCGCAGCAGGGCGTAGTCGGACGAGGTGAACGCGGTGTGCGTCCGGCTCGTGTCGTGCAGCCAGTTCAGGAACGAGGCGCCGGTCGCGTACGACGCGAACAGCCCGTCCGGTCCGTCGATGGTGAGCGAGAACTGCCAGTCGCGGTGCGCGGCCGGGCCGGCGTCCAGCCCGGGCCGGGCCAGGGCGCCACCCCAGTGCCGGAACTCGACCGCGTTCGCACCCGGCTCCGGCGAGGTCACCGCCGCGATCGCGTCCTCGACGACACCGGACTGCAGGTCGGTGAGCGTCTCGAAGTTCCGCGGCGCGGTACCGCCGATGCTGCCCGAGGCGGTGAAGTCGGTCGCCTCCCAGCGGTCCAGCAGCGGCTCGCCCGCCACCTCCCACACCGGCTGCAACGCGCGGACCGCGTCACCCGCGGACCCGGCGTACAGGCCCCTGATCGCGACCACCGGCTCGTCGATACCCGGGCCGCTGCGCTGCACGATCACCGCCGCGCCCAGCTCGTCCGGCTGCTCCGCACGCGCCCAGTCTCCGAACCGCTCGAGGACCGCCGCCGCCCGCGCGATCGGGAAGTACGCCGTACCGGCGTAGACCCGGGACACCGGGTGCAGCCGGAACTCGAGCGCGGTCGCGATGCCGAAGTTGCCGCCACCACCGCGGATCGCCCAGAACAGGTCCGGGTTGCGGTCCGCGCTGGCGGTGACCAGCCGGCCGTCGGCGGTGACCAGGTCGGCGCGGACCAGGCTCTCGGCGGCGAGGCCGTACTTCCGGGACAGCCAGCCGAGGCCGCCGCCGAAGGTGTAGCCGGTGACCCCGACCGACAACGACGAGCCCGACACCGGGGCAAGGCCGAACGGTGCGGCGGCGGCGATCACGTCGGCCCAGCGGGCACCCGGCCCGACCCGCGCGATCCGCCGGTCGGGGTTGACCAGAACCTCGGCCATCGCCGTGGTCCTGACCAGCACCCCGCCGTCCGCCGGCACCATCGTGCCGTGGCCGGTGGCCTGGACGGCCAGCGGCAGGTCGTGCTGCCGGGCCGCCAGGACCGCGTGCTGTACGTCGGCCGGTGTCACCGTCTCCGCGACCAGGGCCGGCCGCGGGTCGAGCGCCGGGTTCAGGGTCACCCGCTGGGCGTCGTACTCGTCGGTGCCGGGCAGGTGCACCGCGCCGCGCAGCTGGTGCCGCAGGGTCTCCGCGATCATCGTCAGGCTCCTTCGGGTATCAGGGGTGCTCAGGCGGCTTCGGGCAGGACCGGCTCGGTGCCGGGGTCGGTCACCGTAGCGCCGCTCTTCTCCGGTCGCAGCACGGCCAGCGCGATCCCGATCGCGGCGACGACCAGCACGGCACCGACCAGGTAGGCGACGTGGAAGCCGCTGTTCAGCGCCTCGGCCGGGGTGTGGCCGGACAGCACCTGGCTGGCGGTCCGCTCGGCCGCGATGGTGGCCAGCACGGCCAGGCCGATCGCGCCGCCGACCTGGGTGCTGGTGTTCACCACACCGGAGGCCAGGCCCGCGTCGGACGGGGTCGCGCCGGACATCGCCAGCGTCACCAGCGACGGGAAGCCGAGTCCGGCGCCGGCGCCGATCAGCACCATCGCGGGCAGCACGTCGGCCACGAACGTGCCGTCGACCGGCGTCCGCGCGAACAGCACCAGGCCGAGGCCGATGAACACCAGAGCCGGGACCAGCACCTTGAGCGGACCGTACTTGATCGTCAGCGGGCCGGAGACCCGCAGCGACATCGCGCCCATCACGACCGTGGCGGGCAGGAACGCCAGCCCGACTTCGAGCGCGCTGTACTGCAGGATCTGCTGCAGGTACAGGGCACCCAGGAAGAACATCCCGAACATCCCGACCACGAGCAGGGTCTGTACGACGTTGGCGCCGGCCACCAGCCGCGAGCGGAACAGCCGCAGCGGCATCAGCGGGTTCGCGATGCGGGCCTGGCGGACCAGGAAAGCGGTCACCAGCGCGACCGAGACGGCGCCGAGCAGCAGGGTCCGTGGGGCGGTCCAGCCGTGCTCGCCGATCCCGAGGATGGTGTAGACGCCCAGCATCAGTCCGCCGGTCAGCAATGCCGCGCCCGGGATGTCCGCGCCCTGGCGCATGCCGATTCCGGGCTGCCCGTCGACCAGCTTCAGAGCCAGTGCGCCGGTGACCAGGCCGACCGGCAGGTTGATGAAGAAGATCCAGTGCCAGTTGATCGCGTCGGTCAGCACCCCGCCCGCGAGCAGTCCGATCGAGCCGCCGGCCGAGGCGACGAAGCCATAGACGCCGATCGCCTTGGCCTGTTCCCGCGGCTCGGGGAACATCGTCACGATCATGCCGAGGATGACTGCGGAGGTCAGCGCGCCGCCGACACCCTGCACGAACCGGGCGCCGATCAACATGCCCTGGCCGGGAGCCACCGCACACAGCACCGAGGCGGCGGTGAAGACGGTCAGGCCGGCCAGGAAGATCCGGCGCTGGCCGATCAGGTCACCGAGCCGGCCGGCCAGCAGCAGCAGGCCGCCGAACGGGATCAGGTATGCGTTGACGACCCAGGCGAGGTTGGCCTGGCTGAAGCCCAGGTCGGCCTGGATCGACGGCAACGCGACATTCACGATCGTCGCGTCCAGAACGATCATGAGCATCCCGGCGCACAGCACGTAGAGCGCCAGCCAGCGCTTCCGGTCGCCAGAGGTGTCGGGACTCTCGCCACCGGTCGTGGGGCGGAGCTCGCTATCGGTGAACTCGTGCATCTCGTCCGTCCTTGGAAGTGTCGGTTGCCTGTTCCGACCGGTGCGGCGACCCGAACTCATCGGTGTCACCGGATCCGGCTTACATAGGTACGTCGGACCGCTCAGCGGGTTCTCGACAGCTCCGGCCGGAAAAAGTTCGAGAAACTTCCGTCGAGGCGACCCGTGATCACCGTGGCACCGCGCGTAGGGCCGAGGGAAAGGCCGAATGTGCATGACGGCAGTGCGCTACCGGCATGACGCCAGGTCAGCGCGAGAAATGCGGTGCGGGCTGTCTCAGTTCGACAACCGGGGGTGGCGCCGGGAACGCCGGTGCAGTACCCGGGGGAGGCGGGTCCTTGTGGTGGCCGGGCTGCCGGGTGGTGTCGCGGCGGGCGGCCGGTCGTCGTATCCGCCCTCGAGCACCCGCCCGTTCGGTTCCAGCACGAGCAGGTCGGACCCGTCGCGCCAGCGGGTCAGCTGGGTGTCGAGGCTGTCCGCGTTCAGCCGTGCGGCCCGCAGCGCCTGCGCGGCGGCGGTCCACTCCTCGCCGCCGGGCTCCAGCAGCCGGACGTCGGCCTGCCAGCGCAGCAGTCGGCTGGTGGCCGGTTTCGCCGGTACGACGACGTCCGCGACGCCCGCCTCGGCGAGACCCGGCAGCAGCTGCTCGTCGGCGTTGTCGCCGCCGGCCAGCACGACGTACCGGCCGTCCACGGTGACGAACCAGGCCGGCACGTGCCGCCGCAGGCCCGGCCAGGACAGCCAGACCAGCCCGGCCTTCTTCATCGCGGCCGCGACCTGTTCCGGCACCTCATCCACGAGCCACACCTTAGTGGCTGGTGATACCCGCCACACGGTGAGCGACGTCACCGACGCGCCGGGCGGTACGCCGTACCCTGCCAGGCATGACCGAGAAGACGCTGCGCTCGCGCCGGTCCTGCCTGGCCACGCCAGGCTCGAACCCGCGGTTCCTGGAGAAGGCCAAGGGCCTGGACGCGGACCAGGTGTTCCTCGACCTGGAGGACTCGGTCGCGCCGCTCGCGAAGGTCGACGCCCGCAAGAACATCGTTGCCGCGCTCAACGAAGGCGGTTGGGGCGGCAAGACCCGGGTGGTTCGGGTGAACGACTGGACCACCGAGTGGACCTACGCGGACGTGATCGAGATCGTGTCCGGCGCCGGGGCCAACCTGGACTGCGTGATGCTGCCGAAGGTGCAGACCGCCGAGCAGGTGGTCGCGCTGGACCTGCTGCTCACCCAGCTGGAGCGGGCGCACGGGCTCGAGGTGGGCAGGCTCGGTATCGAGGCGCAGATCGAGAACGCGCTCGGGCTGAACAACGTCAACGCGATCGCGCAGGCCTCGCCGCGGGTGGAGACGATCATCTTCGGCCCGGCCGACTTCATGGCCAGCATCAACATGAAGTCACTGATCGTGGGCGAGCAACCGCAGGGGTACGACGTCGGTGACGCGTACCACTACATCCTGATGCGGATCCTGATGGCGGCCCGGGCGTACGGCAAGCAGGCGATCGACGGCCCGTACCTGCAGATCAAGGACCTCGACGGCTACAAGCGGGTCGCCGGCCGCGCCGCCGCGCTCGGCTTCGACGGTAAGTGGGTGCTGCACCCGGACCAGGTCGCGGCAGCGAACGAGGTGTTCTCGCCGCGCCAGGAGGACTACGACCACGCCGAGAACATCCTGGACGCGTACGAGTACTTCACCTCGGCCGAGGGTGGTGCCAAGGGCGCGGTGATGCTCGGCGACGAGATGATCGACGAGGCGTCCCGGAAGATGGCGCTGGTGATCTCCGCCAAGGGCCGCGCCGCCGGCATGACCCGCACCGACGTCTGGCACCCGCCCAGCTAGTGGCCCACGCCGCGACCGCCCACCAGCGCATACTGAGAACGGCGGGAGGGGACGACGTGGAGCCCGTGGGCGGCGACGTGAGGGGTTCGGCGGCCGAGGGGACCATGCGCGCGGTCGTGCAGCACGAGTACGGCTCGGCCGACACCTGGCGGGTGGCGCGAATCGGCAAGCCGGCGGTCTCCGATCGCCAGGTGCTGGTCCGGGTGCACGCGGCAGGCCTGGACCGCGGCACCTGGCACGTGATGACCGGCACGCCGTACCTGATCCGGCTCGTGCTCGGCGTCCGTGGGCCGCGCAACCCGGTACCGGGACGCGACGTCGCCGGTACCGTGGTCGAGGTCGGGTCCAAGGTCACCCGGTTCGCGCCCGGCGACGAGGTGTACGGCGTCGCGGACGGCTCCTTCGCCGAGTACGCCGCGGCCCGGGAGGACAAGCTCGCTGGCAAGCCGCCCAACCTGACCTTCGAGCAGGCCGCCGTCGTACCGGTGTCGGGCCTGACCGCCCTGCAGGCACTGGTCGACATCGGACGGGTCAGGTCCGGGCAGAGGGTACTGGTGATCGGGGCGTCGGGCGGGGTCGGCAGCTACGCCGTCCAGCTGGCCAAGGCGCTCGGCGCCGAGGTCACCGGCGTCAGCAGCCACGGGAAGCTGCACCTGATCCAGTTCCTCGGGGCCGACCGCGTGATCGACTACGCGGGCGAGGACTTCGCCGACGGGGCGCGCCGGTACGACCTGATCCTCGACATCGGCGGCAACCCGTCGTTGTCCCGGCTCCGGGCGGCGCTGACCCCGACAGGCACGGTGGTGATCGTCGGCGGCGAAGGCGGCAGCAGGTGGCTGGGCGGCCTGTCGCGACCGATACGGGCCCGGCTGCTGTCGCCGTTCATCCGGCAGCGGCTCACCAACTTCGTCGCCCGCGAGCGTGGTTTGGAACGGCTCACCGAGTACCTCGAGGCGGGCACCGTTACGCCGTGCCTGGACTCGGCGTACCGGCTCGACGATGCGGCCGAGGCGATGCGCAAGCTGGCCGCCGGCCAGGTCCGCGGCAAGCTGGCGATCACTGTCTGACTGTCAGATCTGTGACATCAACGCCAGGTAGTGGCCGTCGGGGTCCTTGAAGAACGCCATCCACTCCTCGGTGCCGTTCTCATGCCGGTGGATCAGGTGCGGTGCGCCCTCGAACTCGATGCCGCGGGCAACGAGCTCGTCATACGCCGCGTTGATGTCGGCGACCCGGAAGTACAGTACCGACGGCTCGCCCGGCTCGTCGGTCGTACTCAGGTACAACCTGGTGCCGTCGCAGTCGAAGAACGCCAGGTCGCCGAACGTGTACAGGTGAGGCAGGCCGAGCACCTCGCCGTACCAGTGCACCGCCTTCGTGATGTCGCTGACCGGCCGCGAGATCTGGCCGATCGCTCCGAGCTGCACCATTGCGTCTCCTCCCACGAGATCGGGCCGGGGCAGAGCGCTGCCGGCCGGGACGCCACGCCACGCCTTGAGCTCGGCCCGGCTCGCCAGGCCGAGCTTCATCAGCGAGTTCGCGACGTGGAACTTGACAGCGTCGACCGAGCTGCCGCGGCGGGCGGCGATCTCCCGGTTGGTCAGCCCGTGCCGGACCGCGTCCACCACCCGCCACTCGGCGGGCGTCAGTACGTCGGGGTGCCGCGGCCGGCCGCGCGTCCTGCCCACGCCGTCACGGTAGCCCCGACCGGTCCGGAATTACCCTCCCCGCGGCCTGTGGTGAGCGGAAGAGCAAGCGGTACAGCCCGGCGCGATGGGGCCGGCTTGAGTGAGTGGTTTTGCGTCGACTGAAGCCTTCTGGTCATGGAAAGCGCTTGCTTGCAACCGGGATCCTTCACTCGGCGCAAACCGTTCACCAAGCGACGGCGAGGTCCAGAACCACACGTCGACGTCACCGTGCGCCTTGGCCCGGGAGGCCCGGGCCCTGAGTGATCGCTTCGTGCAGTCAACCTATTACGGAACGTTCATGGACTCGCCTTGTGCTGTGTTGCCCCCTAAGGTGGGGCGGTCCGTCCGCATGGAGGTGTGTTGTGAACGGCGAGGTGCTCGCAGGGCGCTACCGCCTGCTCAGCCTGTTGGGTCGCGGAGGTGTCGGCGAGGTCTGGCGGGGTGAGGATCTGCAGCTCGGCCGGCCCGTGGCGGTGAAGCTGTTGCGCCGGCTGGAGGGCGACGCGCTGAGCTCGCAGGACCGGTTCCACCGTGAGGCCCGGGCAGCCGCGCAGCTGTCCCATCCGAACGTGGTCGCCACGTACGACATCGGTACGGCGGACGACCAGGCATTCCTGGTGATGGAGCTGGTCAGCGGGCGCGACCTGGCCCAGCTGCTGCGTGCCCAGGGGCTGCCGCCCGCGCCGATGGTCGCGGACCTCGCGGTGCAGGCGGCCCGCGGGCTCGATGCGGCGCACGCGGCCGGGATCGTGCACCGCGACGTCAAGCCGGCGAACCTGCTGCTCGGCACCGACGGCACGCTCAAGATCACCGACTTCGGCATCGCCCGGATGGTCGGCACGGATCAGACCGCGGGCCTCACCGGCCAGGTGCTGCTCGGCACGGCCGCGTACGTCGCCCCCGAGCAGGTCCGCGGCGAGCCAGCGATCCCGGCCAGTGACCGGTACGCGCTGGGCTGCGTGCTGTACGAGCTGCTCGCCGGCCGTCCGCCCTTCAGCGGTGCGTCGCACGAGATGCTGGCCGCGCATGTGGACGCCGAGCCTGTTCCGGTGCTGGAGCTCCGGCCGGATGCCGGCACCGGGCTGGCCGACCTGGTGATGCGGCTGCTGGAAAAACACCCGGCGGACCGGCCGGCCACGGCGGCCGAGGCGAGGGCGTACCTGGAGGGGCTGAGCGTCGAGACGCAGGCCGTCGAGCTCCCGGCGGTCGAGCACACCCGGGTGCTGAGCCTGCCGCCGGAGACCGGTCTGCCGCTGATCGACGACGCGTCGTACAGCGACGCACCGTACGACGACGAGCCCGACGTCATACCCGCGCCGCGGCGCAGCGTCGTACCGGCGACGGGCCGGCGGCTCGCCGTGGTGGCAGCCGTGGCCGCGCTCGCGCTGCTGGCGGTGATGGGCGCGAGCCAGCTGCGGTCGGACGAGGCCCCGCAGGCCGATCCGCCGCCGGGTGCCACCAAGGCCGGTACGACGCCCACGCCGGCCGCGAAACCGACAGCCACGCCGACCCCGAAACCCAAACCGAAGCCGAAGCAGACCGCGACGCCGGACGGCCCGGCGGCGACGCTGCGCGCGCTGGCCCGGCTGGTCCGCGCGGACGCCGAGGGCCGCACCGGCCGGACCTTGCGGGCGGCGGCCCGGGACCTGGACCAGGCCGCGACCGCGGTGGCGGAGGGTGACGGCAAGGAGGCGTCGGAGCAGTACCGGGACGGCGTCCGCCGGCTGGCCGAAGCGCAGCGGCGTGGCTGGGAGCCGAGTCCGCAGGTCGTCGAGCTGTTCCGTCAGCTCGGCACGTTCGGCTGGAGCAGCGACCGGAGCAGCGGCGACGGCGACCGCAACGGCGACTAGCGAGTTCGGTCACATCCTCCCGGCAGGTGGCCGGGATCACTGCGGGCGGTGCCCGCGCCCAGGATCCTGAGACCCGCGATACTCGGCAGTACGCGACCCAGGAGGCCACCCATGAGCAGGCTGCAGCAGACCGAGGGCTTGACCGACGTCCAGGAGGAGATCCTCAAGACGGTCCGGGCCTTCGTAGAGGCCGAGATCCTGCCGGTGGCGACCGAGCTGGAGCACGCCGACGAGTACCCGACCAAGATCGTCGAGGGACTGAAGGAGCTCGGGCTGTTCGGGCTGATGATCCCCGAGGAGTACGGCGGGCTGGGCGAGTCGCTGCTCACCTATGCGCTGTGCGTGGAGGAGATCGCACGCGGCTGGATGAGCGTGTCCGGGATCATCAACACGCACTTCATCGTGGCGTACATGCTGCTGCAGCACGGCACCGACGAGCAGAAGCAGAAGTACCTGCCGCGGATGGCCACCGGCGACGTCCGCGGTGCCTTCTCGATGTCCGAGCCCGGCTGCGGTTCCGACGTCGCCGCGATCAAGACCAAGGCCGTCCGTGTTGATGACACGAACGGGTCGTCGTACACGATCAACGGCCAGAAGATGTGGCTCACCAACGGCGGCTCGTCGAACCTGGTCGCGGTATTGGTGAAGACCGACGAGGGAGCTGCGTCGGTCTACAAGAACATGACCACGTTCCTGGTGGACAAGACCGAGGGCTTCGGCGAGGTCGAGCCCGGCCTGACCGTGCCGGGCAAGATCGACAAGATGGGCTACAAGGGCGTCGACACCACCGAGCTGATCTTCGACGGCTACCAGATCTCCGCCGACCAGATCCTGGGCGGGACACCTGGTAAGGGCTTCTACCAGATGATGGACGGCGTCGAGGTCGGCCGGGTGAACGTCGCCGCCCGTGGGTGCGGGGTCGCGCGCCGGGCCTTCGAGCTGGGCATCTCGTACGCCCAGCAGCGGGAAGCGTTCGGCAAGAAGATCGCCGACCACCAGGCGGTACTGTTCCGGCTGGCGGACATGGCGGTCAAGGTCGAGGCCGCGCACGAGCTGATGGTGAAGGCGGCGCGGAAGAAGGACGCCGGTTCTCGCAACGACTTCGAGGCCGGGGTGGCGAAGTACCTGGCCAGCGAGTACTGCTCGCAGGTGGTGGAGGACTCGTTCCGGATCCACGGCGGGTACGGGTTCTCCAAGGAGTACGAGATCGAGCGGCTGTACCGGGAGGCGCCGATGCTGCTGATCGGCGAGGGTACAGCGGACATTCAGCGGATGATCATCGGCCGCCGGCTGCTGGAGGACTACAAGCTCTGATGCTCAATCTGCGGGTGTGGATCAGAGCCAGTGGATCCGCTTGAAGAGGACGTAGAGGCCGCTGCAGGCCGTGGCCATCACCGCGAGCACAACGAAGTAGCCGTACCGGGTGTGCAGCTCGGGCATGTTGTCGAAGTTCATCCCGTAGATGCCGGCGACCATCGTCGGCACCGCGATGATCGCGACCCAGGCCGAGATCCGGCGCATGTCCTCGTTCTCCGAGACCTGCAGCTGGGCCAGCCCGGCGGCCAGGATCGAGGTGAGTAGCTCGTCGAACCCGGTGACCTGCTCGCGGACCCGGCTCAGGTGGTCGTCGACGTCACGGAAGTAGGTCCGGGTCTCGTCGCTGACCAGTGGATGGTGCCGCTCGGCCAGCGCTCGGATCGGCCCGGCGAGCGGTGTGACCGCACGCTTCAGCTCGAGCACCTCCCGCTTCAGCTGGTAGACCCGCTCGATGTTCCGCCAGCCGCGCGGGGTGAACATCTCCGCCTCGATCAGGTCGATGTCGGCCTGGACCTGGTCCGCGACGGCCAGGTAGCTGTCCACCACCTGGTCCGCGATCGCGTGCAGCACGCCGCCCGGCCCGTCCCGTAGCCGTTCCGGCTCGGCCTCCAGCCTCTGCCGCAGCCCGGACAGCTCGCTGTGCTGGCCGTGCCGCACGGTGACCACGAATCCCGTGCCGCAGAACACCATCACCTCACCGGACTCGACCACCTCCGAGGTGGCGGTGAGCGCCGTGTGCGGCACGTAGCGAACCGTCTTGAACACCGCGAACAGCATCTCGCCGTTCTCGCCGTACCGCTCCAGCTTCGGCCGCTGGTGTGCCTCGATCGCGTCCTCGAGTGCGAGCGGGTGCAGGTCGAACTCGTCGCCGAGCACGATCAGCTGCCGCTCGGTCGGCTCGAACAGCCCGATCCAGACGAAACCCTCGCCGCGCCGGGCCCGGGCCAGCGCATCGCCGTACGACGTGATCGCGGGTTCGCGGCGGCCCTCGCGGTAGAACGCCCAGTCGACCAGCGCGCCCTCGAACCGCCCATCCGCGATCGGGTCCAGCTCCGCCCTGGGTGCGCTGCCGCGGCGGGCGAACAGCTGACTGACCCTGCGGTTCCCCGGCACAGTCACCTCCCGGCCCCGGCACGTGGACCGTGCTTCGGCACGGCCTCCCCGCGAGGCTATCAACGCAGGATCACCACCGGTCGGCCATGATGGGGGAGAGCACAGCGAAGGGAACCTGATGAGCAACCTGCACTCGCTGCCGTCGATGGATCCGCGTCCGAGCGGCTGGGTGATCGGAACCTACGACACGTACCTGGAGGCTCAGCGCGCGGTCGACTACCTGTCGGACGAGAAGTTCCCCGTCGAGCACACCACGATCGTCGGCAACAACCTGCGCCAGGTGGAGAAGATCACCGGGAGGCTGACCTGGGGCCGTGCCCTCACGGCCGGCCTGGCCAGCGGCGCCTGGTTCGGTCTGTTCGTCGGCCTGCTGCTCGGCATCTTCGTACCCGAGGGCTCGAGCTGGCTCGCCGCCGTGCTCACCGGCGTCCTGCTCGGCTCCCTGTTCGGCATGACCTTCGGCGCCATCGGCTACGCCCAGCTCCGCGGCCGCCGCGACTTCACCTCCCGTACCTCCGTGGTCGCCACCACCTATGACGTGCTCTGTGACCACAAGTACGCCGAGGAGGCCCGCAACCACCTGGCCCGCCTCGCCCTCCGCGGCGACGTCAACCCGCGCGTCCAGAACCCACCCCCGCCGACCAGCGCGCAGCCGCCCGCGCAGCCCCAGCCACAGTCGACCTTCCAGCCGGATGCACCGCTGTCCGCACCGCAGGACGCCCCGCCCGGCCAGCCCCCGCGGCAAGCCCCGCCGACTGAGCGCTGACCGCGACGTATACCGATTCCGATATGGCTTACCGAGATCGGTATGCGCGACGCTGCTCAGGTTCCATGGCCGCGCTCGGGATGCAAGCTGAGCGCGGTCACGCGACCCGGTCACCTGCCGCCCGGCGGCGGCCTGGTGGTGCGCGTCACGCTGCCGCGGTGAGGCTTGTCACTGGCGGCCGGTGCTCGGCATTGGCATGCTCAGGAGATGCAGTTCGGACGCAGCTACGAGGAGTTCGAGGTCGGTGCCGTCTACAAGCACTGGCCGGGCAAGACGGTGACCGAGTACGACGACCATCTGTTCTGCCTGCTCACCATGAACCACCACCCGCTGCACCTGGACACCAATTACGCCGAGCAGACCACCCAGTTCAAGCAGAACGTTGTGGTCGGCAACTACATCTACTCGCTGCTGCTCGGCATGTCGGTGCCGGATGTGAGCGGCAAGGCGATCGCGAACCTGGAGGTCGAGTCGCTGCGGCACGTCGCGCCGACCTTCCACGGCGACACGGTCTACGGCGAGACCACCGTGCTGGACAAGTGGGAGTCGAAGTCGAAGGACGACCGCGGCGTGGTGTACGTCGAGACCAAGGGCTACAAGCAGGACGGCACGCTGGTATGCGTGTTCAAGCGCAAGGTGATGGTGCCGAAGCAGAGCTACCTCGACGCCCGCGGCGGCGAGCAACCCGCCCGCCCGAACCTGGTCGAGCCACCCTCCAAGGACTGAGCCGAGCCTTCCCCGTCGCTCTCGAACCGTTCATCGGGCCCTTGTGACCCGGCGTGTCGTCGTTCATCGGGCTCTTCTGACCATCGGCCCCGAGGTGGTGCACTGTGGGGGAAGAGCTGGAGGTGAAGGTGCGATGAAGCTGGCGGCGTCGACACTGGGACTACCCGATGCCGGGCTGGACGAGATCATCGGGGTGCTGTCCGGCGGCGGCTGCTCCGGGGTCGAGCTGCGCGCGGGGGAGCGAGAGGCTGTGCACCCGGGGCTGACCCGGTCGGAGCGGATGGCGGTACGACGCCGGCTCGCCGAGGCCCGGCTCAAGCCGCTGGCGGTGTCGTCGTACGTGAATATCTGCGCCCCGGGCAACGATGACGCGATCGTCGACGAGCTGGTCGCGCACGTCGACCTCGCGGCCGACCTCGGCGCCGGCGGGGTCCGGATCTTCCCGGGCGGATCCGGCGAGCCGGACGACGACGACCGTGGCACCCGGAGGCTGCGGGCCGCCGCCGGACCCGCTGAGCGGCGCGGCGTCCGGCTGTTCCTGGAGACGCACGACTCGCACCCGCGCGGGACCGACGTCGCCCGGCTGCTGGAGCGGACCGGCCGAGACGACGTCGGCGTGATCTGGGACTTCGTGCACCCGTGGCGCACCGGCGAGGAGCCGGCGGCGACGTACGACGCGGTGGCACCGTGGCTCGCGTACGTCCAGCTCAAGGACGCGGTGCCGCCGCTCGAACGCCCGGTACCGGCGCTGATCGGGGCCGGCGAGGTGCCGCTGGACGAGATCCGCGCCGTCCTGGACAAGCACGGTTACGACGGCTGGTGGTCGCTGGAGTGGGAGAAGGCCTGGTATCCGGAGATCCCGCCACTACCCGAGGCGCTGGCCTCAGCTCGCACCTGGCTCGGTTGAGTGTGTTCACGAATCGCCAAGGAAAGGGCCAATTTCCTGGCGATTCGTGAACACACACGGTCTCAGCGGCGCGGGCGGCCGTCTTCGTCCACATCGACCCACACCGCCACAGCCGCGGTGTCCTCGCCGGCCACGGTCTGCAACCGACTCGGGTGCCGCTGACCTGCGACGATGGCGGCTGTGAACCCGGAAGAGAGAACCGACCGGCTCTGGCTGGTCCGGCACGGCGAGACCGAGTGGAGCCGTGACGGACGGCACACCAGCACCACCGACCTCGAGCTGACATCGGAGGGTGAGCGGGTCGCGCGCGAGCTTGCCCCGCGGCTCGCAGTCGAGGACTTCGACCTGGTGCTCACCAGCCCCCGGATCCGCGCCCGACGGACCGCGGAGCTGGCTGGCTTCCCCGATGCCGAGATCGCCCCGGACCTGGTCGAGTGGGACTACGGCGAGTACGAGGGCATGACCACGCCGCAGATTCGCGAGACCGTGCCCGGCTGGACCGTGTGGTCCCAACCGGTGCCGGGCGGCGAGACGCCCGCGCAGGTCGCGACGCGGCTGGACAAGGTGGTACGACGCGTGGCCGACGTGGCGGGCGACGTCCTGGTGTTCGGCCACGGCCACGCGCTGCGCGGACTGGCCGCGCGCTGGCTCGAGCTCGAGGTCACCGAGGGCCGCCACTTCGTCCTCGGTACGGCGACCATCTCCGTCCTCGGCTGGGAACGCGGCTCACCCGCCGTCGTCCGCTGGAACGCCTAGCGTGTGCGCGAATCGCCATGAGAGAGCGCTCTCCCATGGCGATTCGCGCACACTCTACCTCGGGGTCAGCCGGGCAGGGCGTTCCACTGCGCGAGGGTGTCGAGCAGCAGCCTGACGGTGGGCAGGTCGTCCAGCTCGGCGCGGTCGACGAACCGGGCATCCGCGGCGTCGTCACCCGCCGCGAGTGTGCCGCCCACGGTTACGGCGCGGTAGTCGCGGATCACGTACACCCGCCCGTCCGGGGCATCCCGCTCGACCTCGCCGACGAGCTCGCCGACGGTGACGTCGAGGCCGGTCTCCTCGGCGACCTCGCGCACCACCGCGGCGCTGTCGTCCTCGCCGGGCTCGACCCGGCCGCCCGGCAGCGACCACATCCCGGTACCGGGCTCGTGCGCGCGTTGTACGACGAGCAGCCGCTGGCGGTCGTCGTACACCAGCGCCCCGACACAGTCCACACGTTCGCGGTCCATGTCCCAGAAGGGTAGGTGCTCGCCGATACGATCGGCCCGTGCGCATCGATCTGCACACCCACTCGAACCGCTCGGACGGCACCGACCCGGTACCCGAGCTGGTCGCGCATGCCCGCGCCTCCGGTCTGGACGTGCTCGGGCTGACCGACCACGACACCGCCGACGGCTGGGTCGAGGGGCGGGAGGCGGCCGAGGCCGAGGGGATCGGGTTCGTGCCGGGGATCGAGGTGTCCTGCAGGGTCGGGACGACCAGCGTGCACCTGCTCGCGTACCTGGCCGACCCGGCCTACCCGCCACTGGCGGGCGAGCTGGCCCGGGTCCGCGAGGGCCGGTCCGGCCGGGTGCCGGCGATGATCGCCCGGCTGAACGCACTGGGCGTCGCCATCACCGTCGAGGACGTGCTCGCCGAGGCCATCGGCACGCCGTCTGTCGGGCGGCCGCACGTCGCGGACGCGCTGGTCGTGGCGGGTGCGGTCGCGGACCGCAAGGAAGCGTTCGACCGGTACCTCGCGGAGGGCCGCCCCGCCCACGTACAGCGGTACGCGATCGAGCCGGGCCGGGCGATCGAGCTGGTCCGCGCCGCCGGTGGCATACCGGTGGTCGCGCACCCGTGGGGCCGCGGCAGCCGGCAGGTGCTGACCGCGGACATGATCGCCAGGCTGGTCGCCGACCACGGCCTGGCCGGTCTCGAGGTCGACCACCAGGACCACGACGCAGCCGACCGCGCGGCGCTGCGTGAGATCGCGACCGGCCTCGGGCTGATCGTCACCGGGTCGAGCGACCACCACGGGCTCGGCAAGACCGACCACGACCTGGGCGTCAACACCACGGCGCCCGACCAGTTCGAGGCGCTGCTGGCACGAGCGAAGGCGAGCGCCGCGGCGAGTTCGGCATCGCCGCCGGAGGCGTTCCTGCCGTGAGCTCGATCGTCGACCTCGCCCTGCTCGCCGAGGTCTTCATCACCCTGTTCGTGATCATGGACCCGCCCGGCACCGTGCCGGTGTTCATCTCGCTGACCGCCGGCCAGTCCCGTGCGGTGCGCAAGCGCGCGGCCTGGCAGGCGGTGCTGGTGGCGTTCGGCGTGATCGTTGTGTTCGCCATATTCGGCCAGCAGATCCTGCACAACCTGGGCATCACACTGCCCGCGCTGCAGGCCGCCGGCGGTCTGCTGCTGCTCCTGATCGCACTGCAGCTGCTCACCGACACCGCCGACGACCCGGTGCAGACCAAGAACGTCAACATCGCCTTCGTCCCGCTCGGCACCCCGCTGCTCGCCGGCCCCGGCGCGATCGTCGCCACGATGGTGTTCGTGCAGCGGATCGACAACGTCTCCGACCTGGTCGCGATCTGCGTCGGCATCGTGCTGATCCACGTGGTGATGTGGCTGACGCTGCGGTTCTCCGGCGTGATCATGCGGGTGCTCGGCGAGAACGGCGTGCTGCTCGTCACCCGGATCGCCGGCCTGTTGCTCAGCGCGATCGCCGTCCAGCTGATCGCCGACGCGGTCCGCGCCTTCATCGAGGAAGGCTGACATGGCCTATAAGGATGCCGAGGGAAACGACATGCTGCCGGGAATGCCGGCCCGGCTGTTCGTCGCGACGCCGACCAAGCTGCTGACGTTCGCGGACTGCAAGCGCAAGTATCGCTATACCTACCTGGAGAAGCCGCAGCCGTCGAAGGGCCCGCCGTGGGCGCACAACACGGTCGGTGCCGCGGTGCACGAGACGCTCGCCGACTTCTGGCGCTGGCCGGTGTCGCGTCGTACGCCGGTCGCGGCCATGACCGAGCTCCGCAACCGCTGGCGGCACGAGGGTTTCCGGGATGCCGAGCAGTCCGCGCGCTGGCGCGAACGCTCGGCCGAGATGGTCGCGTCGTACCTGACCGATGTCGACCCGAACGACGAGCCGCGCGGCGTGGAGCGGACCGTGTCCTTCACCACCGCCCGGGCCTCGCTGCGCGGCCGGGTGGACCGGATCGATGAGCGGCCGGCGCGGGCGGGTGCGGGTACGGAGCTCGCGATCGTCGACTACAAGACCGGCCGGCGCCCGCTGTCGTCCACGGACGCACGGTCGTCGCTGGCGATGGCGCTGTACGTGCTCGGCGCCCGGCGGGTGCTGCGCCGGCCGTGCACCAGGGTCGAGCTGCACCACCTGCCGACGAACACGGTCGCTGCCGCGGACCACGACGACGCGTCGCTGCAGCGGCACCAGCGCCGGGCAGAGGCGATCGTCGACGACGCGGCAGCCGCCGAGAAGCGCTGGTACCACGGGCTGAGCCCCGCCGAGGCGGACGAGGTGTTCCCGCCGGAGCCGTCGCCGCTATGCGGCTGGTGCGACTTCGCCCGGCTCTGCCCGCAGGGCCGCCGGGTCGCGCCACCCCGTGCCGCCTGGGCCGGCCTCGACGAGGAGACCGTCGCCGAGTCCTCCGAGGATCAGGTGTGAGCGGTCAGCGAACTTCCACGACCCGGCGTGTCGGCGTTCGCCTGAGATAGGGCCTCATCAGGTCGGTGAAACGCTCGCTGGGTCGCAGACCGAGCTCACGATCCAGCAGCAGCTGGAACCGTTCGTAGTGCCGAACGGCCTCGAAGATATTGCCGTTGTCGAGGTGGATGCGGGCGATGGTGCGATGGGAGCTCTCGCGCAGCGGCTCGATGCGAGACGCGGCAAGCGCCGCCAGCAGGGCCTCATGGTGGCGCTGCTGTGCGTGGAGTTTCGTGGCGAGGGCGTCGAGCGCGCCGAGCCGCAGATGCCACAGCCGTTCGCGGGCCGCGAGCACCCAGTCGTCGTACCAGCCGGGCAGCAGCTCCGCGCTGTCGAGAACGATGGTCGCAGCCTCCTCGTCGAGATCGCCGGTGCATCTGATCAGCGACTGCGCGGCGGCTGCGAACCCGTCCACATCGACCAGGACGTTGCGGGTGAGCGCGAGCGACAGGTCGCTGATCTCGAGCAAGGGCGGCAGGTCGGGATAGCGGTGCCGCAGCCTCCAGAGCAGCGCGCGGAGCCGGCTGGTCGCCACCTGGTCGGTGTGTTGGGGCCACAGCGTCCCGGCCACCTGGGCCCGGGCAGATCTTCCGTGCAGAGCGAGGAAGGCGATCAGGTGCTGCGGGTCCGGCGCCAATGTGATCGGCAGGGGATCAGAGTCGGTGGAGTCACCCCACCCGGCGACCAGGTTCCAGTCGCCGAGAATGTGGAGTTGGGCATAGCAACGCGACGGTGTCCGCACCGATCGGGCCTCCCCTCCCCTTGAGGCGACCGCCGTCAGCGGGTGGATATTCTCGTCAGCTCCGAGGAACTCGTTGATGACAGAATTCCCACCCCTTAATCGCACTGTGCGCATGACACGACTTGTTGTCAAGACAATCCACCCGGTAAAGAGCTGGCGATGAATCTCTCGAGCCAGTGCCTGACCTCGCCGTACACTTCCTCCGGCGTGCTGACCGTGGTGGTGAGCACGTCGTCGGTATCCAGGTCGGGACGCTCGGTGATCCGTGCCTTGATGGCGTGGCCGCCTGCCGCGTCACGCCAGACCCTGATGACCAGCGCTGCCGCAGGTCCTGTCCCCGTCTCGTCGTGCACTACTAACTCACACTCCCGCGCGTTCAATCGGCCTCCGTGCTCAAGCTCGGGCGGTCTGTTGCACTTCCAGACTGCCCCCACTGGGCAAGCGGCCGGAAGTGCCGACCCTGTGGTGAGCACGCGCTGATAACCCGCTGATAACGGGGTGAGCACGGCACGCGGTCTGAACTGTCGTCAACGGGCGGATTCTCGAGGGGAGGTGACCCAATGAACGACAAGCTGACAAGCGTCGAGCTCAGTCTCGAAGAGGTCCAGGTTCTGCCGGAGCGGGAAGCTCTCGGTTCCTTCAACGTTGCGAATATCTACGCGTCGAACACGGCCGTGGCGCTGAACGCGGCGTCGCACTTCGCCGTAGCCAAGGCATTCGCAGCTCAGTCGATCTACGTCAGCCAGAGCTAGCCGGATTCACTCGACGCCGAGTGTGGGCGGGGTCGATCACAGCCCCGTCCACACACTCACGAGGAGACAGGAGGCCGAGGTTCGATGCCGAATCTCGACAGGATTTCCAAGGCAGAGGTCATGTCCCAGTCGGTCGACCTGCTGCCGTCACGAGAGGCGTTGGCGCTGGTGAACATCACCAACATCACCGCCGTCAACATCGCGCTCGCGGTCAACGCGGGCACGATCGGATCGACCGCGGTTGCTGGAGCTTGGCAGAACATCGCGGTCTTCCAGCGCTAGCAGCGCGGGCGGACGGGCGCGCGGCAGACCGCGGCCCGTCCGCGGGACTGATGGGGGTGGCGGACTGGTGACAGTCGACGACATGGTCGACGGCGCGGCTCCGGCGCGTGTGCGCGGCGGGCCGAGACCGTGTCGTGCGACCGGGCTGAGGCTCTTGGGCTCGTACGAGGGCTCGGGGTTCCGCGATGAGCGCTACCTGGTCGAGCGGGCCGATCGCCAGGTGGTGATGCTGACCAAGCTGCTCTACCTGATCGTGCGCTTCGCCGACGGCCGCACCAGCACGGACCTGCTGGCCACCAGGGTGAGCAAGGCGTACGGGCACCGGCTCGACCCCGACGACCTGGTGCAGCTGATCGAGGACAAGCTCGCTCCGGCGGGGTTGGTCGGACTGCGGGCGGCCCCGAGCGCCGGTGTCAGGCGGGCCGATCCGCTGCTCGCGCTGAGCATCCGGGGGGTGCTGCTGCCCGGGCGCGTCGTCCGGATCATCGGCCGGATGTTCACGCCGCTGTTCCATCGGGTGATCGTCGCCTGTGTTCTCGCTGCCCTGGTGATCCTGGACTGGTGGCTGATCACCACCATGGACCTGGCAGACCTGTTCGCGGCCCTGGTCGACCCGGTCGGGGTACTCGTGGTTCTCGGTCTGCTGCTGGCCGCGACGGTGTTCCACGAGTTCGGCCATGCGGCCGGGTGCACCTACGGAGGCGCCACGCCGGGACCTATCGGCGTCGGGCTGTACCTGTGGATCCCGGCCTTCTACACCAACGTCACCGATGCGTACCGGCTGAACCGGGCCGGACGCCTGCGCACCGACCTCGGCGGGATCTACTTCAACGCGGTGGTCATCGTCCTCGCCGGCGCGGCCTACTTGTCGACCGGATGGCCGCCACTGCTCGCGCTGATAGCGCTGTCGCACCTAGAGATCCTTCAGCAGCTGCTGCCGATCGTCCGGTTCGACGGCTACTACATTCTCGGAGATCTTGCCGGTGTGCCGAACCTGTTCGGGCACGTGCGGCCGATCCTGCGCAGCTTCGGTCCCGGCCGCCGGCACGATCCGGCGGTCGCCAGCCTGCGGACCAGGACCCGCGTCGTCGTCACCGTCTGGGTCCTCGTCACCGTGCCGGCGCTGGTCGTCGGCTTCGGCATGCTGATCTGGAACGCCCCGGACTACCTCAGCCAGGTCTGGCACCGGACGGGCGAGCTGCTGGCCATGGCTCGTGTGCTGGCCGAGGCGAACCAGTGGGGCGCCGCCGCGGCGTCCATGCTCGGCGTACTGGTGATCTTTCTTCCGGTCGTTGGAGTCGGGCTGGTGCTGCTGAGGGCGATCGTCCATCTCGTCCGTGCCGTCCGGCAGCACCCGCAGGAGGAGTCGCTCAGCGCCGCAGTCCCCGGCACCACGGACGATGACGCGGACATCACAGAGGTCGTGCTGCCCGGCGCATCCGCGTTCACCGAGCAAGCCATGCTGCTGGCCCGCGTCGCGCCGCCGCGACACGGATGGCGGCGCGGCGTGTACGTCGTGAGCCGCGGTCGGCTCAACCTAGGACCGAGTGCCGCCGAAAGACGCGAGCAGGCGATGATCGCCCGGATCCGCACCCGCGTCCGCAGTCCCCGTCGGATCGTCGTACTGAGCCGGAAGGGTGGCGCGGGCAAGACGACGACGGCATTGATGCTCGGGCACACGCTCGCGGCGCACCGCGGCGACCGCGTGGTCGCGCTAGATGCCAACCCCGACGCGGGGTCGCTGGTCTACCGCGTGCACCGCGAGTCGGAGGAGACGGTGACCAGCCTGCTGGCCGAACGCGACTTCGTCACCCGGTACACCGACATCCGTAGCTACACATCGCAGGCCGAGAGCAGGCTCGAGGTGATCGCGTCCGACGACGACCCGCTGATCAGCCAGGCACTCGGCGATCGCGACTATCACAGTGCGATCGAACTGCTCACCAAGCACTACAGTCTGATCGTGGTCGACACCGGTACGGGCATCCTCGACAGTGCCGTCCAAGGCGTCATCCGCGAAGCCGACCAGATCATCGTGGTGATGCCGCCGGCGCTCGACGGCGCTCGCGTCGCCGCGGCCACGCTGGACTGGCTCGACAGGCACGGCCACCACGACCTGGTCGAGAACGCCGTCGCCGTCATCAACGCGGTGCGGGGTACGCCGCGCCGGCTCCAGCTGGACGAGATCGAGAGACACTTCGCCGGCCGTTGCGCCGACGTCGTACGCATCCCGTGGGATCAGGCCCTCGAGGCCGGAGCGGAGACCACACTCGAGGAGCTGCGTCAGGCTACCCGCGAGGCCTATCTGAACCTGGCCGAGTCCGTAGCCGGCGGCTTCTCCGTGGACCGCTGGGACACATCGTCAGATCACGGCAACGTCGGTATCCATACAGGAAAGGGCGAAGCGGAATGATCACCCACGGGCGGCGACTCGCCGCTGAAGCGATCCTGGTCACGGCATGTCTGATGTTCGGGGCCACCGGCGCCACTCAGGCGTCGTCCCGACATCTTGACGATCTCGATCTCGCCTCCTCGGCCGATCCGGCCCCACCGCATATTTCGGATATCGACCTGGCGGTGTCCTTCGACCGGGCTCACGGTCGAAAGGTCAAGGCGGACGCTGCCGCCACGGCATCCACGACCTGCGACAACTGCACAGGCAAAGCCACCACCGTGCAGGTCATCTACCTCGGCAACACCCGGCGCGCGTCGACCCACAACGTCGCGACCGCATGGTCCACCAGCTGTCGCGACTGCCGTGCCACCGCCGTGAGCGTGCAGCTGGTGGTGATGCGGCCCGGCACGAGCCTCACCGCCCGCAACCGCGCACTGGCGGTCAACGCCGCCTGCGAGAGCTGTGCCACGACCTCTGCCGCGTATCAGCTGATCGTCGTCACGAAGAGCGCGCAGATGCTCTCATCCGATGGGAAAGCGCGGCTTCAGGCACTCGCGAACCAGCTCGCGTCCCAGCTCCAGCCGGCCGGCCTCAGCACGGCGCGTGCAGCTCGGGCGGCGAAGCAGGCCGACGTGCCGTCCGTGGACTCCCTGGTCCGCGCTGAGCTGCAGCCGACGTCGGTCCGGCGACATCTCGACGTCAAGATCGGATGAGGTGGGTGCCGTGCGTCCCGTCCGACTCGCAGCCGCCACGCTCGCCTCCCTGGTCGCGCTCACCCTGGTCGGGTGTGAACCCATCGAGACGACGTCGAAGGGGAAGGCTAACAAGCCCAAGGGATCCCAGGGGACCAGCAAGACCACGTCCCGTAGTGAGGGAACCAGCAAGTCGACGTCCCGTACCGAGGTCAGGATCACCACCGCCAAGGGTGTCTGCTGGAAGGGCAGGATCGGCGGGGCATCCAAGTCGGGTTGCGGTTCGGCCAAGGTTCGGATCAAGGCTCAGGACGGCGTGTACCGAGTCGAGATCCGGAAGTCCAAGGGCGAGGGGAGGCTGACCGTGGTGCTCGTGGTCTCGGGCGACACGGTCGATCGTGCCCATATCAGCGGCACGTCCGGGATCGTTGCCCTGAGCTATGCCAGGGGCTGACGTCGCCGTCAGCGGGCGTCGCCCTGAGGTAGCGGTTGACCGGTCTCCAGCAGCGACTTCAGGCTGGACAGCAGCTCGGGCCAGCCCTGGCTGACGCTCTGCAGCACGATGCTGTCCGGCTCGAAGTCGTCGTGCACGACGGTCAGCTTGACCAGCTCGCCGCGCGGCTCGAGGTCGAACGTCACCTTCGACCGACGTTCGCCGGCGGCCTTGGCCAGGTACTCGTCGTCCAGCCCGACGCTCTTGGCGAACTCCGGCGTGAACGTGTGCCAGGTGTACGACAGCCGCCGGTACGGGTCGGCCTCGAGCACCACCTGCTCCGGGTCGGTGATCTTGACGCCGAACTGCTCCCAGGCCATCTCCGCGCCCGGCGTCCAGTCCGTGGTGAAAGTGGTGCCCCAGTAGCGGCTGGTGAAGGCGGGGTCGGTGAGTGCCTGCCAGAGCTTCTCCGGCGTGGTCCTGACGTACGTGGTGTAGACGAACTCCGCGTTGCCCATCGGTTCGGACTCCAATGCTGTCTTCAGGTCCGCGAGCGCGCGGACGCGTTCGCGGGCGTAACGGTCGATCCAGCGTTCGGCGATCGCGTTGATCGGCGCGGCGTTGAGGTAGTGCAGCTTCTCCCGGCCGCGCCACGACGTGGTGACGATGCCGGCCGCCTCAAGCACCGCGAGGTGCTTGCTGACCGACTGCCGGGCCATCGCCAGCCCGGAGCACAGTTCGCGCAGGCTCTGGCCGTTCCGTTCGTTCAGGCTGTCGAGCAGCCGCCGGCGGCTGGGATCGGCCAGGGCCTTGAACACCTCGTCCATCGAGCGCCCTTTCCAAAACATGCAGCCTTTCGGCTGCCTGATCTGACAATAGGCAGCCATGTGGCTGCATGTCAACCTCGTCAGCGGGTCTGTCCCTTGTCGGTTCGCAGTGGCAGAAGCAGACTCGATGCCGTTACCGCCTGAGGTAATCGCTTGACGCCCCTGGCTCATCGGCCGTAGCGTCGCATTCTTCCCTTGACAACAGGCATCACCTGATGCCCGCACAGCGGTGTCCATACCCCCGGGTCCTGATGGATTCGGGGCAGTTCTGCGTGTCCGAAAGGGTGTCCAGAAAGGGGTGCTCCAGCGGTGAGTGTGTACTGGGCGATCGCGCGGCGGTCGTTCCGGCGGTACTCGACCTACCGGATCGCGACCGCGTCCGGCGTCTTCACCAACACGATCTTCGGCTTCATCTTCTGCGGCGTCTTCCTCACGCTGTGGAGTGCCGAGCCCGGCCTCGGCGGTTACCAGGCGGCCGACGCCCTGACCTTCGTCTGGATCCAGCAGGGCCTGCTGATGCCGATCGGGCTCTTCGGTGCCGCGACCACGAGCGAGCTCGGCGAGCGGGTCCGCAGCGGCGCGGTCGCGGTCGACCTGTACCGCCCGGTCAGCCTGATCGGCTGGTGGCTCTCGGCCGACCTGGGCCGGGCCGGTTTCCAGCTGATCGCACGCGGCGGCGTACCGCTGCTGGTCGGCACGCTCGCCTTCGACCTGCGGTTCCCGTCCGGTGCCGCGCAGTGGATCGCGGTGGCGGCCGCGCTGCTGCTGGCGCTGCTGGTCAGCTTCGGTATCCGCTACCTGGTGGCGCTGACGGGGTTCTGGATCGTGGACGCCCGGGGTGTCGAGTACGCCGCGATCGTGCTCTCGCTGTTCTTCTCCGGGATGATCCTGCCGCTGGTGGTGTTCCCGGGTGCGCTCGGCGAGGTGGCACGGGCGACTCCGTGGGCCGCGACGCTGCAGGTGCCGGCCGACGTGTGGCTCGGCCGGACCGCGCACGGCGCCGGGCTAGCGCTCGCCTTCCAGCTGGCCTGGATGGCGGCGCTGCTGACCGCCGGCGCGCTGCTCACCCGGCTCGCGACCCGCAAGGTGGTGATCCAAGGTGGGTAGTCCACAGGTGCTGGCCTGGCCGGCGCAGTACTGGCTGCTGATCCGGATGTGGATCCGCTCGTCACTCGCATACCCGACCTCGTTCGTGCTGATGACGGTCGGGTTCGCCTTGATCACCGGTCTGGACTTCGTCGCGGTGCTGCTGATGTTCAGCCACATCGAGTCCTTCGCCGGGTTCGGGCTCGCTGAGATGGCGCTGCTGTACGCCACCGCCGCGATGTCGCTCGGGATCGCGGACCTGGCGCTCGGAGAGATCGAGCGGGTCGGGAACCGGATCCGGTCCGGCGAGGTCGACGTCTGGCTGGTCCGCCCGGCCGGGGCGTTCGTGCAGGCTGCCGCGGACAACTTCGCGCTGCGCCGGATCGGCAAGCCGTTGCAGGCCACGGTGGTGCTGGTCGGCGCCCTCGTCCACCTCGACCTGGACTGGACCGCCGCGCGCGTCGTCGTACTGGCCACCTCGATGGTCACCGGAGCGCTGATCTTCGGGTCGATATTCGTGCTCGGCGCGGCGTTCCAGTTCGTCACCAACGACGCGGCCGAAGTCGCGAACGCCTTCACGTACGGCGGCCAGCAGCTGACCCAGTACCCGCTGGCGATCTTCGGTCGCGAGGTGGTCCTGGCTGTCACCTTCGTGGTGCCGCTGGCGTTCGTGAACTACTACCCGCTGCTGTTCGTGCTGGACAAGCCGGTACCGCTCGGGATGCCGTCCTGGATCGGGTTGCTGACGCCGCTGGTGGCCGCGGCGATGACCGCGATCGCGGTGACGGCATGGCGGGCCGGACTCCGCCGCTATCGGAGTACGGGGAGCTGAGGTGAACGTCTACTCCAGCCGGCTGAGCAGGTCCTCGACCTGCAACTCCCACTCCTCACCCTGCTCGGTACCGCTCTCGTCCCACTGGTCCTTCAGCTCCGACGCCGCCAGCACCTGCCGGACCGCGGCCCGCGCGCTGCCGACCAGCTCCGGCGAGGCCGGCTCACCGAGGCCGGCGACCCACTTCGCCACGTCGTCCGGCAACCCGTCGCCGGGCTGGCCACGCAGGGCGGCGACCACCTCGGCCGCGGCCAGCGCCGCCGCCGACTCCATCGACTCCGGTCCATCCTCGTCGGTCACGGCGATGTCGGTGAGTGCCTGCAGGACCACGCCCAGATCGCTCGACTGCTCGAGCTCGTACACCCAGTCGTTGGCGTCGTCGTTCTCGAAGACGCCCACACCCCATGCACCCATGGCACCGGACGATAGCCGTCCCGTGGCGTCATGCAAGCCCTAACTGGAGGACCCGTGTCAGTCATCGAGCTGGACAACGTTTCCCGTACTTTCACCGTCTCGTCCCGCGCCGGGCTGCTGCGCCGTACCCGCCGCGACGTCCGGGCCGTCGACGACCTCTCGTTCAGCATCGAGGCCGGCGAGGTGGTCGGGTACATCGGGCCGAACGGGGCCGGCAAGTCGACCACGATCAAGATGCTCACCGGCGTGCTGGTCCCGTCCGGCGGCAGCATCAAGGTGGCCGGAATCGACCCGTCGAAGAACCGGCTGAAGCTCGCACGCAGGATCGGCGTGGTGTTCGGTCAGCGCACCACGCTGTGGTGGGACCTGCCGCTGAAGGACTCCTTCGACGTGCTGCACAAGATGTACGGCGTCCCGCAGGCCCGGTACGCGGAGAACCTGGAGACGTTCGTCGAGCTGCTCGAGCTCGGCGACCTGCTCGACGTACCGGTCCGCGCACTGTCCCTCGGCCAGCGGATGCGCGGCGACATCGCGGCCGCGCTGCTGCACGACCCCGAGATCGTCTATCTGGACGAGCCGACCATCGGGCTGGACATCGTCAGCAAGGCCAAGCTGCGCGAGTTCCTTGCCCGGATCAACCAACAGCGCCGGACCACGATCGTGCTCACCACCCACGACCTCGACGACATCGAGGCACTCTGCTCGCGGGTGATGGTGATCGACCACGGCCACAAGGTGTATGACGGCACGCTGGCCGGATTGCGTGCATCCCAAGGCGCGCCGCGCACGCTGGTGGTCGACCTGGCCTCGTCGATGGACCCGATCAGGATCGATGGTGCCGAGGTCGTGAAGGTGGACGGTCCGCGCCAGTGGCTCTCCTTCCCGGCGGCGGAGTCGGCCGCACCCCTGGTGGCACAGGTCGCCGCCCGCTACCCGCTGGTCGATCTGTCCGTCGCGGAACCCTCGATCGAGGACGTGATCGCCCGCATCTACGCCGGCGTCTGACGCCCACCCGGGTTTCGTGCCGGCGGCCAGGGCTGGCACGCGTCGTCGAGTGAGGCGTTGTGCGACGAGTGTGTTCGCGAATCGCCACGGGAGAGCGCTCACCCAAGGCGATTTGCGAACACACAAGTGAAGCTGAGTCAGGGGGACGGCGGGGTGGTGCCGGCGTAGGGGCCGGAGTGCAGGCGTTGGCGGACATCGTCGAAGTGGGCGTGGACGGCGTGCTCGGCCTGCTCGGTGTCGCCGGAGCGGATCGCATCGACGATCACCTGGTGCCGCTTGGCGATCTGCTCCGGCGTGGAGGTGATCGTCTCCAGCTTGCCTTCGAGGGTGCGGTACACGTCCCAGAGCAGCCCGACCAGCTCACGTGCCAGCGGAACCCCGGCGGCGTTGCAGATCAGCTCGTGGAAGTGCCGGTCGGCGACGGCGGAGTCGGCCGGGTCGCCGGCGGCCATCCGGTTGATGCAGCCGCCCAGCGCATCCAGCAGCGAAGGTTCGTGCGACACGGCGACCCGGCGGGTGACCTCGGTCTCCAGGATCTCGCGTACCTCGAGCAGCTCGGCGAGCCGCTCGGTGTCCTTGCCGCCGGCCAGCCTGGTCCGGAACACCAGCCACGGCTGCAGTGCCGCGGAGCTGCCGGAGCCGACGAAGGTGCCGTAGCCGTGCCGGATCTCGACGATGCCGAGTGCCTGCAGTGCCTTGATCGACTCGCGGACCGAGTTCCGGCTGACGCCGAGGTCCTCCATCAGCGTCACCTCGGGCGGCAGCGGCGCGCCGGGCTCCAGCTTGCGGTCGATGATCAGGTCCGCGATCGCCTGCGCGATCTCATCGCTGCGCTTGATCCGTGTCACCGCCACGAGGCCCCTCCGGAGGTCGCCGGTCAACGGGTAGGACATTCTATGTCTTCGGGCTGGAGGGGTTGACCAGGCCGGAGGCGGAGGCGCTTGTCGCGACGGCGCCGTTCTACGCCCGGACCCACCCGCGCTAGATCGACCTGCACTTCCGCGGGGTCGCCAGTGCGGGGGGAGCTCGTCGGGCACGGCGCGTTCAAGGCCGCGGTCTGCTGTAACTCTTGAGACCCCGAGATTGACTTCGAGACAGGCAGAGACGGAGGGGTCACTGCCGACGTATCGTGGGGGTCGCGTGTGTGACTGTCGAGGCAGGAGGACCGTCGTGCATGGACAGCTAGCGCGAGAGTTCGCCGAGAAGGCGATGAAGCTCCACGATGAGACCGAGTTCGAGCAGGCCGCACACCGGCTGATCGACCTCGCGTGTACCGCCATGCACTGCGACCATGCCGCCGTCCTGCTCGTCCACGACGGCGTCCTCGAGACGATCGACGCCACCGACCCGACAGCCGAGAAGGCCGACCAGCTGGAGAACGAGCTGCACGAAGGCCCCAGCCTCGCGGCGACGCTGGACCAGGAGGTCTGCCGGATCGACGACACTCTGGCCGACGACCAGCTGCCGCGTTGGAGCTCCGGAGCGGCCGCGCTCGGGCTGCGCAGCGTGCTGAGCGCGCGGCTCCCGATGCCCGGCCCGACCACCGGCGCGCTCACCGTGTACGGCGCCGAGCCGGCCCGGTTCTCCGCGGAGACCGGTGCGGTCGCCCGGGTGGTGGCGCAGCACGCGGTCGCGATGGTCGAGGCGCGCCGCACGCCGGACGCCTGACGCGTCCAGAACCTCACCCAGTACTTCACCCCAGTACCGCCCTCGGGCCTTCGCGCCCGGGCGGCGCTGTCGGGCTGCGGTACTTCAAGCCTGAACCGGGAGTGCGACCGATCGGCTAGCGGGTGTGGAAGAACTCGGTCAGCAGGCGGGCGAGTGTCTTCGGCTGCTCGATGGCGGGGGAGTGGCCCGCGTCCGGGATCACCTGGGCACGGGTGCCGAGGCGTTCGGCCATGTCGTCCTGCGCCGGCAGCGGCCAGGCGTCGTCGTCCATGCCGTACAGCACCTGGGCCCGCACGCCTGACTGCGCGACCTTGTCCACCCGGTCCTCGGCGTCCAGCAGCCGCCGGGTCATCGAGGCCAGGCCGACCGGGTTGTTCGAGGTGAACTTGGTCCGCATGAACGCTGCGATGTCGGGCGCCGGCTCGGTCCAGTCCGGCTCCTTGCGCTCGTGCTCGAGCTTGAGGTCGTAGACCTGCTCGATCGGCAGGTTCTCCAGTCCGAACACCAGCAGGCCGAGCTGCTGCCGCTTCGCCTCATCGGTGAAGCCGGCCGGGCCGGAGCACAGCAGCGACAGCGTGGCGAACACCGACGGGTCCGCGAGTACGGCGGCCTGGCTGACCAGCCCGCCGAGCGAGTGCCCGACCAGCTGGCTGTACCCGCCCAGCTCCTTGCTCAGGGCGACGACGTCGGCGCCGAGCTCGTCCAGCTCGTACGCGGACGGGTCGTCCGGGCCCGCGGTCTGGTACTGGCCGCGCTGGTCAACGGCGTACGCGCGCCAGCCGTAGCCGGCGAGCTCGGCCAGCAGCGGGGTGAAGTCCTCCTTGCTGCCGGTCCAGCCCGGGACCAGCAGCACGGTGCCGAGCGGCGTACCGATGTCCGGTACCGCGGACAGCGCCGCGAAGTCGCCGCGCGAGGTGCTGAGGGTGGTCGGCTGGACGAGGTCCGGAAGCGCGAGGGTGCGCGGCGTACTCACGAGTACCACCGTAGCCGCCGCGAGTGGCGCGGCCGTCATTGCTCGCTCCGGACACAAAACTTCGGCTCGAGCATGGCAACTTTTGCTTGACAGTCGACAGAAGCCTCAATACGGTCCGTGGTGAACCCCTGCCACGTAGTCCCGATCCGCCCGATCCAGTGAGGATTCGATGAGCAGAGCGAAGTTCGTCCTGTTGTTCTTCGGCGGCTTGATTGCGGCCGCCCTCTGCACGCTGGGGCTGGCACCCGCCTCGGCTCACCCGGGGCACGAGGCCGACGCCGAGTTCCGTGCCCTGCTGTTCACCAAGACCGCCGCGGGAGCGTACCGGCACGACTCGATCGACGAGGGCGTCGCCATGTTCCAGCAGTTGGCCACCGACGAGCACTTCGAGCTGGTGCATACCGAGGATGCGGCCATCTTCAACGGCGCCGACCTGGCCACGTTCGACGTCGTGATCATGTTCCAGAACGGCGGCATGGTCTGGGACACCGACGCCCAGCGCCAGGCGGTGCAGACCTACGTGAACAACGGTGGCGGCATCGCGGCGATCCACAACGCCACCGACATGAACATCGAGCAGGAGTTCCCCTGGTGGGACAACCTGATCAACGCCGGCTCGCACATGCCGACCCACTCGCCGGGCGTGCTGCACGGGACCGCGAAGGTGCTGGACGACCAGCACGCGTCGACCGCCGGGCTGCCGGACCGCTGGGAGCGCGACGAGGAGTGGTACAACTTCAAGCCGAGCCTGCGCGGCAAGGTGCACGTGCTGGTGCAGGCGGACGAGAAGACGTACAACCCGGGTCCGGACGCGATGGGGTACGACCACCCGATCTCGTGGTGCCGTGATGCCGAGGGCGGCCGGGTCTGGGCCACGGGGATGGGCCACGCCGCCGGTTCGTACAGCGAGCCGCTGTTCAAGCAGCACCTGCTCGGCGGGATCAAGACCGCGGCCGGCGTCGTACCGGCGAACTGCACGGCGACCGTCGACTCCGCGTTCGAGAAGGTCGCGCTGGACAGCAACACCAAGGCGCCGACCACGCTCGACGTCGCACCCGACGGCCGGGTCTTCTACACCGAGATCCTCGGCCAGCTGAAGGTGTACGACCCGGAGACCAACGCGACCACGACCGCGCTGGACATCCCGGTGTACTCCGGCGGTGAGGACGGCCTGATCGGCGTCGCGGTGGCACCGGACTTCGCGACCACCGGGCACCTGTACCTGAACTACTCGCCACCTGGCACCGAGGAGATCAACCGGGTCAGCCGGTTCACGGTGGCCGGCAGCACGATCGACCGGGCGACCGAGGTGAAGATCATCGACATCCCGGCGTCCCGGCGGGAGGAGCCCGGGCACACCGGCGGCTACCTCGACTTCGGTCCGGGCGGCAATCTCTACATCGGCGTCGGCGACGACACCAACCCGTTCCAGTCCAGCGGGTACGCGCCGATCGACGAGCGACCCGGCCGCGACCTGTTCGACGCGCAGAAGACGTCGGCCAACACCAACGACCTGCGCGGCAAGATCCTGCGCATCACCCCCAAGGCCGAGGGCGGGTACGACGTCCCGGCCGGCAACATGTTCGCGCCCGGCACCGAGAAGACCCGGCCGGAGATCTACGCGATGGGCTTCCGGAACCCGTACCGGTTCAGCGTCGCCAGTGACGGCACCGTCTACCTGGCCGACTACGGCCCGGACAGCAGTACGGCGAACCCGAACCGCGGCCCGGACGGCAAGGTCGAGTGGAACGTGATCAAGACCCCCGGCTACTACGGCTGGCCGTACTGCATCGCGAACAACATCGCCTACAACGACTTCGACTTCGCGACGAACACATCGGGTCCGAAGTTCGACTGCAACAACCCGGTGAACACCTCGCCGAACAACACCGGCCTGACCCAGCTGCCCGCCGCGCGGCCGGCCGAGGTCTGGTACGGGTATGGCGCGTCGGCGGAGTTCCCCGAGTTCCAGACCGGTGGCGCGGCACCGATGGCCGGTCCGGTGTACGAGTTCGACCCCAACCTGGTGTCGGACACCAAGTTCCCGGAGTACTACGACGGCAAGCCGTTCTTCTACGAGTGGGCACGGAACAGGCTGTTCAACTTCTCGCTCGACGGCGAGGGCAAGATCCTCAAGGTCGACCCGTGGTTCACCAGTGCGACGTACTTGGCGCCGATGGACATGAAGTTCGGGCCGGACGGGTCGATGTACCTGCTGGAGTGGGGCGGCGGCTACGGCCGGGACAACCCGGACTCCGGGCTCTACCGGATCGACTACACCCAGGGCAACCGGCGGCCGGTGGCGAAGGCCACGGCGACCCCGTCGTCCGGCATCTCGCCGCTGGCGGTCGAGTTCTCCAGCGAGGGATCGGCGGACCCCGAGGGTACGCCGCTCACCTACTCGTGGACGTTCGGTGACGGCGGTACGTCGACCGAGGCCAACCCGTCGCACACCTACGACGCGAACGGCCAGTACAACGTCCAGCTCACGGTGACCGACGAGACCGGCAAGACCGGGGTCGCGAACGTCACGGTGACGGTCGGCAACACCGCGCCGACGGTGGACCTCACGGGCCCGGTGGACGGCGGGTTCTTCGACTTCGGCGACAAGGTCGACTTCGACCTGGACGTCACCGATCCGGAGGACGGCACCGTCGACTGCGCCAAGGTGGTCGTACAGCCGGCCCTCGGGCACGACGCGCACGCGCACCCGCTGGACCCGGCGAACGCCTGCCAGGGCACGCTGAGCACGATCGTGGACGAGGGCCACGCGGACGCGAACATCTTCTACTCGGTTGACGCCAGCTACACCGACAACGGCGCGAACGGCCAGCCGGCGCTGACCGGTCGCGACCTCGCGGTGCTGCAGCCGAAGCACAAGCAGGCCGAGTACTTCTCCGGCTCGTCCGGGATCAGGATCGTCGAGCAGGCCGGTGCCGAGGGTGGCAAGCGGATCGGCGACATCAGCAACAACGACTGGATCTCGTTCAAGCCGGTCAACCTGCAGGGCATCGACCAGGTGGCGCTGCGGGCGTCGTCCGGCGGTGGCGGCGGCACGGTCGAGTTGCACGCCGGAGCCACCGACGGGCCACTCGTTGCCTCGGTCAACGTTCCGAACACCGGCGGCTGGAACAACTACGTGACGCTGCCGCCGGGCGACGTGACCGACCCCGGTGGCACCATCGAGCTGTTCGTGGTGTTCAAGTCCGCCGCGGCCGGACCGTACGACCTCGACGCGATCACGTTCATCGGCAAGGGCGTGTCCCAGAACGCGGCGCCCTACGTGACCGCGACCGCGACCCCGACCGGCGGCAGCGCGCCGCTGGACGTGGCGTTCAGCGCCACCGCGACCGATCCCGAGGGCGACACGCCGATCAGCTTCGCCTGGGACTTCGGTGACGGCGGCACTGGGACGGGTGCGGTGCCGATGCACACGTACACGACCGGCGGCACGTTCACCGCGGCGGTGACGGCGACCGACAGCGCCGGGCGGGCCAAGACCGCCAAGGTCACGGTCGTGGTCACGCCGAAGGTGACACCACCGGTGCAGTGCCTGTCACCGGGCAGTGACGAGTTCGGCGGCGACGCACTGGACCGGAACATCTGGACGACGGTCCGCCCGGCGGACGCGAACTACCAGGTGACCGGTGGTGCGATGGTGCTGCCGACCGCGGCCGGCGACATCAACGAGGGCTCGACCGGGCCGATCTCGTTCGTCGGTCAGCCCGCCGCGGCGGGCGCGTGGGCCGCGACCACGCTGGTCGACATCAACGCGACCGAGCAGTGGCAGCAGGCCGGGATCCTGCTGTGGGCGAACGACGACAACTATGTGCGGGTCAACGTGCAGTCGAACCGTTCCGGGCGCGAGCTCGAGTTCGTCAGCGAGACCAACGGCGCCCGGACGATCCGCAAGGGCACCGCGCCGGCCGGGACCAGGTTCCACCTGCGGCTGGAGAGTGACGGCACCGTGCTGCGTGCTTTCACCTCGGCCGACGGCCAGACCTGGACCGCGTACGGCGACACGTTCCCGCTCCCGAGCGGCGCCGCGTCGTACGGGCCCTATGCACTGAAGGGCACGACGCCGGCTCCGGTGATCGACGCGACGTTCCACTACTTCTACGTCACCGGTCAGCCGGCCGGTGAGGTGGACCGGAACGACGAGTTCGCCGGTGACCGGCTGGACGGCTGCCGGTGGAACGCGATCGTGCGGCCGGACCTCGCCGGGATGCGGGTAGAGGGCGGCGAGCTGAGGGTCGACACGCTGCCGGGCGACATCAACGGCGGGAACAACAACGACCCGAAGAACTTCGTGCTGCAGGCCGCACCAGACGGTGACTGGACGGCCGAGACGAGGTTCAAGGCGCCGTTGAAGGAGAAGTACCAGCTGGCCGGCTTCATGGTGTACGGCAACGACGACGACTACGTGAAGCTGGACGTGGTCGCGGTCAACGACCCGGGCTCCGCGGTGAGCCTGCGGGCCGAGCTGGTGGCTGAGAACGACGGCCAGTTCGGCAACGGCGGCAACCGGTCGATCGCGCTCACCGACACCGAGAGCGGCTGGTGGTACCTGCGGCTGACCAGGACCGGCGACTCCTACGCCGGCTGGGTCAGCGAGGATGGCGAGGAGTGGCACTCGATCGGCGACCCGGTGACCAACCAGGTGCCGGAGCCGAAGGTCGGACTGCAGGCGATCGGGCCGGACCAGACCCAGGGGCCGGTGACGGTCGGCTTCGACTGGTTCCACCTCACGCTGCCGCAGGTCGACGAGACAGCGCCGGTGACCACGGCGACGATTGCCCCGGCTGAGCCGGACGGCAGCAACGGTTGGTGGCGGACGGCGCCGACGGTGACGCTGGCGGCGGCCGACGAGGCCGGCGGCTCCGGGGTCGCCGGGACCGAGTACCGGATCGGGGCCGGGGACTGGACGGCGTACAGGACGCCGTTCCCGGTGACCGGTGACGGCGAGCGGACGGTGGAGTTCCGCTCCACCGACCTGGCCGGCAATGCCGAACAGGCCGGGTCGGTCACGGTCAAGGTCGACGGCACCGCGCCGGTCGTACAGGTCGGCGGAGTGCAGCCCGGCGCGTCGTACGGGGACTCGACGGACCTGACGCTCGGGTTCACCGGGACCGACGCGACGTCGGGCCTGCAGGCCGTCACCGCGACGCTGGACGGTACGCCGTTGCCGGCGGGCGCGCTCGCCTTGCACACGGTCCCGCTCGGACAGCACACGCTGGTGGTCACCGGTACCGACAAGGCAGGCAACACGGCCACCCGCACCGTCACCTTCAGCGTGGCGACGTCGTTCGCGGACGTGGCGCGGCTGATCGACCGGTTCGTCGCGGAGGCGCGCTTGAGCCCCGTGGTCGCGGCCGAGCTCAAGCAGGAGCTGGTACGGGCAGAGTGGTTCGCGGCGCGCTCGCAGAACAGCGCGGCGATCCGTGAGCTCCAGGTGTTCGTGCGGGAGGTGAACAAGCGGGTCACCGACACCGGCGTAGCGACGGTCATGCGGCGCGACGCGAATGCGCTGATCGCCGGGCTGCGCTGAACTGGGCTGACCAGTCTGCCGGGACCGGTCCGCCCGCCGGTCCCGGCGTCACCTGGTCAGTTCTCCGTCGTCTCAGCGCGGGCCGGGCGGAGCGTGAGCAGCAGCACGTCCGGCCCGGCCTGGCGCGACTCGATCAGCTCCAGGTCGGTCGGCGTACCGCCCTCGAACAGCCGCTTGCCGCCGCCGAGCACCACCGGGTGCACCATGAGGCGGTACTCGTCGACCAGATCCTGCTCACGCAGCGCGTTGGCGAGCCTGGCACTGCCGGCGACCAGTATGTCGCCGTCGTACTGCGCCTTGAGCCTGCCGACCTCGGCGGGCAGATCGTCGCCGGAGATCACCGAGGTGTTCTCCCACTCCGGGTCGGTCAGCGTGCTGGACACGACGACCTTCGGCATCTCGTTCATCTTGACGCCGAACTCGCCGGCCTCCTCCTTCATGCCCGGCCAGACAGCGGAGAACTCCTCTCGGATGTGAACCAGTTCAACGACGCGTCGTGCAGCGGACCTCGGCATCGCGGGGCCCCGGTCAACCCCGTCGTGATCAAGTAGACGTGTGATGAGCAACTACGACGACCGGGTGTGGCTCGACCGGTACGCCGCTGGGCAGCCCGCCGACCTGGTCCCCGAGTTCACTGACGCGCTGGCGATGTTCCGCGCCTCGGCGCAGCGGCATCCCGACGCGGTCGCCGTGCGGTACTTCGATGGCGAGCTGACGCTGCGTGACGTGGACGAGCAGTCCGACGCGGTCGCCGTCGCCCTGCAGGCCGAAGGTTTCCAGCCTGGGGACCGGCTGGCGCTCTACCTGCAGAACGTGCCGCAGTTCCAGGTCGCGATGGTGGCAGCCTGGAAGGCGGGCGGCATCGTGGTGCCGGTCAACCCGATGAGCAAGCAGCGCGAGCTGTCGTACCTGCTGACCGACTCGGGCGCCACCGTCCTGCTGTGTCTGGAGGGCCTGTACGACGCCGTCGCCCGGGACGTCGTCGGCGCCACCGGCGTACGGCTGGTCATCACGACCAGCGAGCTCGACTACCAGGGCCGCCGGGACGAGCGGCTGTTCAGGGGCATCGAGCGAGCCCGGTACGACGGCACGCTGGACCTGGCCGAGCTGATCGACGAGCACACCGGCGGCACGCCGGCCGCGGTCACCTACGACGCTGACGACGTGGCGTTCCTGACCTACACCTCGGGGACGACCGGCACGCCGAAGGGCGCGATGAACACGCACGGCAACGTGACGTTCAACGCCCAGGTCTATCGCGACTGGTGCCGGCTGACGCCCGACGATGTCGTGCTCGGGGTGGCGCCGCTGTTCCACATCACCGGCCTGATCGCGCATCTCGCGGTCTCGTTCCTGCTACCGGCGCCACTGGTGTTGGCGTACAGGTTCGAGCCGGGCGTGCTGCTGGACGCGATCCGGGAGCACCGGCCTACGTTCACCGTCGGCGCGATCACGGTGTTCATCGCATTGGCCAACACACCGGGTGTGACTCGCGAGGACCTCGCCTCGCTGCGCGCCGTGTACTCAGGCGGGGCGCCGATCTCACCGGTGACGGCGCAGCGGTTCTCCGACGCCTTCGGCATCTACATCCACAACATCTACGGCCTCACCGAGACCACCTCGCCGTCGCACGGCGTACCGCTCGGCGTGGAGGCGCCGGTGGACCCGGCGAGCGGCGCGCTGTCGGTCGGCGTACCGGTGCCGAGCACGATGGTGCGGATCCAGGACGACGACGGCAATGACCTGCCGCCCGGCGAGATCGGGGAGATCGTCACCTCCGGACCGCAGGTGGTGCCCGGGTACTGGAACAAGCCGGAGGAGACCGAGCACGCGCTGCCCGGCCGGGTGCTGCGCACCGGAGACGTCGGCTTCATGGACGAGCAGGGCTGGTTCTACATCGTCGACCGCAAGAAGGACCTGATCAACGCGGCCGGCTACAAGGTCTGGCCGCGCGAGGTCGAGGACGTGCTCTACGAGCACGCCGCGGTGCGCGAGGCGGCGGTGGTCGGCGTACCGGACGAGTACCGCGGCGAGACGGTGAAGGCGTTCGTCAGCCTGAAGCCGGACGCGGTCGTGACGGCCGACGAGCTGGTCGCGCACTGCCGGGACCGGCTCGCGGCGTACAAGTACCCGCGCAGCGTGGAGATCGTCGACGAGCTGCCGAAGACGGTGACCGGCAAGATCCTGCGGCGCGAGCTGCGGGCACCATGAGGGGTGTGGATCCCACACCCGGGCTCGATCCCGTCACGCTGGCCGGCTACCTGCGTCGCGAGCTGCCTCAGGTCGAAGGAGAGCTGTCCGCGGAGCTGATCCCGGGCGGCCGGTCCAACCTCACCTACCTCGTCGGCGACGGGGTCCGGCAGTGGGTGCTCCGCCGGCCGCCGCTCGGGCACGTGCTGGAGTCCGCGCACGACATGGGCCGGGAGTACCGGGTGCTGTCCGCGCTCGCGGACACGCCGGTCCCGGTGCCGCGGACGTACCTGCACTGCACCGACCCGTCGGTGATCGGCGCGCCGTTCTACCTGATGGAGTTCGCGCCGGGCACCGTCTTCCGCACCCGCGACCAGCTGGACCGGGTTCCGCCGTCGACCGCGGAGAAGCTGGCCGACGCGCTGGTGGCGACGCTGGCGGACCTGCACCGGGTGGATCCCGCGGCGGTCGGGCTGGCCGGCCTCGGCCGTCCGGACGGCTACTTGGAACGGCAGGTCCGCCGCTGGGGCAAACAGCTGGCCGCGTCCGAGTCCCGGGTAGTACCCGGGCTGGCCGAGCTGGGCGCCGAGCTGGCGAGCAGCGTGCCCCGGTCACCACGACCGACCCTGGTGCACGGCGACTACCGGCTCGACAACGTCGTCGTCGACGAGAGCACCGGGACGCCGCGGGTGCGGGCCGTGCTCGACTGGGAGATGGCGACCATCGGCGACCCGCTCACCGACGTGGCCTCGATGCTGGTGTGGTGGGACGGCATCGCCGGCCTGGACAGCCCGGTCGCCGCGGTACCGGGGGAGGTCCCCGGCTTCCCGCCGGGTCGCCGGCTGCTCGACCGGTACACCGTCCGCACGGACGTTGCCCTCGGCAACCTCTCCTGGTACTTCGGATTCGCCTACTACAAGCTGGCCGCGATCTTCGAGAGCATCCACTACCGCAGCGTCCAGGGCTTCACGGTCGGTGCCGGCTTCGACCGGATCGGCGCCATGGTCGAACCAGTGGTTGCGCGAGGCCACGCGGCACTCGCCGGCCCCACGATCGGATCCTGAAGGGAGCCCAGATGTCCACCAGCCAGCTGCCCGCCCCGAGCGTGCGTGCGCAGGAGCTCCGCGCGGCGATGGTGACGTTCCTGCGCGAGCGGGTGCTGCCCGCCGAACCGGAGTACGACGAGTGGCGCGCGAAGGCCGGGCCGGACGACCACACCGGTCCGCCGGTCATCGAGGAGCTGAAGCAGCACGCGCGGTCGGTGGGTCTGTGGAACCTGTTCCTGCCCGCCGAGTCGGGCCTGACCCAGCTCGAGTACGCGCCGATCGCGGAGCTGTCCGGCTGGAGCCACGACATCGCGCCCGAGGCGATCAACTGCCAGGCGCCGGACACCGGGAACATGGAGCTGCTGCACCTACTCGGCACGCCCGACCAGCAACGCCGCTGGCTGGCGCCGTTGCTGGCGGGCGAGATCCGTTCCGCGTTCGCGATGACCGAGCCGGACGTCGCCAGCAGCGACGCGACGAACATCGCCACCCGGATCGAGCGGGACGGCGACGAGTACGTGGTCAGCGGTCACAAGTGGTGGACGAGTGGCGCCGCGGACCCGCGCTGCGCGGTGCTGATCGTGATGGGCGTGACCGACCCGGAGGGCCCCGCGCACCGGCAGCACACGATGGTGATCGTGCCGATCGACACGCCGGGTGTCACGGTGGTGCGCGACCTGCCGATCTTCGGCCGGCACGACCAGCACGGCCACGCGGAGGTACGGCTCGACGGGGTCCGGGTGCCGGCCGGCAACGTGCTCGGCGAGGAGGGTGGCGGGTTCGCCGCCGCGCAGGCCCGGCTCGGTCCGGGCCGGATCCACCACTGCCTGCGGGCGCTGGGAGCCGCCGAGCGCGCGCTCGCCCTGATGGTGGAGCGCGCGAAGAGCCGGGTGGCGTTCGGGCAGCCGCTCGCGGACCAGGGCGTGGTGCAGCAGCAGATCGCGGAGTCCCGGCTCGCGATCGACCAGGTCCGGCTGCTGTGCCACCAGGCCTGTCAGGTCATCGACACCGAGGGCAACAAGGCCGCCAGGCACCTGGTGGCGATGGCGAAGGTGGCCGCGCCACGAGCCGCGACAGCGGTGATCGATCGGGCCATCCAGGTCCACGGCGGTGCAGGTGTCACGGACGTGACGCCGCTGGCCGCGATGTACGGCTGGCACCGCGCGATGCGGTTGTTCGACGGCCCCGACGAGGTACACCTGCGGTCGCTGGCGAAGGCCGAGCTCAACCGCACGCCGGAGCTTCCACCCGCCGCCCGCGGACGCCCCGCGGGCTAGGCGCGGGAGCCGCCGAACCGGGGTCGGGTGCGGCAGAATGGCGCGCGTGCCTCGCACCGTTGCCGTGACGAACCAGAAGGGTGGGGTGGCCAAGACGACCACCGTCGCCTCGGTCGGGGCCGCGCTCGCCGACCTCGGCCAGCGGGTGCTGCTGGTCGACCTCGACCCGCAGGCGTGTTTGACGTTCTCGCTCGGCTTCGACCCCGAGGATCTGGACACCTCGGTGCACCAGGTGATCCTCGGCGACGCCAAGCCCGCGGATGTGCTCGTCACCTGCGAGGAGGGCCCGGACCTGGTGCCGGCGACGATCGAGCTGGCCACGGCCGAGTCGGTGCTGCTGATGCGGACCGGCCGCGAGCATGCCCTGCGGACCGCGCTGGAGCCGGTCCAGGCGTCGTACGACTGGATCCTGCTGGACTGCCCGCCGACCCTCGGGCTGCTCACCGTGAGCGCACTGTCCGCGGCGACGGACGTACTGATCCCGCTGCAGTGCGAGACCCTGTCGCACCGCGGGGTCGGCCAGCTGCTGGACACCATCCACGACGTCAAGCAGCTCACCAACCGGGGCCTGAACGTGCTCGGCGTGCTGCCCACCCTGTACGACGGCCGCACCAACCACGCCCGGGCGGTGCTGGATGCGATCGTCGAGTCGTACGACGTGCCGGTGCTGTTGCCGCCGATCCCGAAGTCGATCCGGTTCGCCGAGGCGCCGGCGGTCGGCCGCTCGATCCTGAGCACCGCCCGCCGGTCCCGCGGCGCCGACGCCTACCGCGAGTTCGCCGCCACCCTGCTGCGTTCGTAGGTCTTGACCGTGTTCACGAATCGCCAAGGACACGGCCGGTTTCCTGGCGATTGGTGAACACGCTGGTCGGTCAGTCGGGCTGGACGGGGGCGGGTTGCGGGGTACGGCGGAAGCGCCGCACGAGCAGCGTCACCGGGACCGTGACCAGCGCGATCGCGACTAGGAACGGCAGCAGCGCTCCGACTGCGGTCAGCAGCACCGAGGTGGTGGTGGTGAACGCGTTCCAGCCGTCCGACAGGCCGTGCAGGAATCCGCGCTCCGGGTCCTCGGGCGCCGGCGCCTCGCCCGGGCGCACCAGGGTGACGGTCAGCGTGGCGAGCTCGGTCTGGCTGGCCAGCGACTTCTGCTTCGCCAGCAGCGCCTCGAGCTCGCCCTCCCGGCGGGTCAGCTCGGTCTCGACGCTGACCACCTCGCCGATCGTGTTCGCCCGCGCGAGCAGCGCCCGCATCCGGGCCAGGCCGGCGCGCTGGGTGGCGACCCGGCTGTTCACGTCGACGACCTGCTCGGTCACGTCGGCCGACTCCTGCCGGATCTCCTTGACCGGGCCGAGCTGGGACAGCGCCCGCATGGTCGCGTCGTACGACGCTGTCGGCACCCGCACCACCAGGTGCGCGCGGTTCACCTGGCCGTCGGGATCGGTACCGGTCTCCTCGGAGGCGACCTGGCCGCGGGCACCGGTGGCGATCTCGGTGACCCGCTGCCGGACCTGCAGGACGTCGCCGGCCTCGACGGTGAGGAAGCCGGTCCGGATGATCGCGCGCTCCAGGGTGGGCTGCTGCGCCCCGCCGCCGGCCTTGCCCTCGCCGCTGCCGGACTTGGCGTCCGGAGCCGCCCTGCCGTCGGTCGCATCTCCCGCCGCGGGCGCTGGTGCGCCGGACGACTCGGCGCCGTCACTGCCGACGCACCCCGACATGACGATGGCCGCGGTCAGCAACGCTGCTGCCGCGGCCGCGATACGGGTCCTGCTCATCGCTCCACCTCCGGTTCGATGTCCTGGACCAAGGACGGGAGGTGGTCGGGATCCGTTGCGGATTCCACTATCACGGTTGGGCGACGAATCGGTAAGGAATGTCGCAGATGACCGCTTTACGGACGCCCAGACGTTTCGCGTTGGCGGGTCACGACACCGAGGGTAGTGTGTCGGCGACACGGGGGCTGTCCGTGAGGGAACAACAGCGAACGAGAGGTCTTGATGGGCGACAGCCACGATGTCCAGCCGCAGGGTGGGGTCAGCGACTACGAGCGGGTCGGCGGAGGACCTGCAGTCACAGCGGTCGTGGACCGCTTCTACAGCACGGTGCTCGCGGATCCGCAGCTCGCGGGCTACTTCGAGGACGTGAACCTGGCCCGCTTGAAGCGCCACCAGGTGCTCCTGGTCTCCCAGGTGCTCGGCGGACCGGCCCAGTACGACGGGCGGGATCTGGCCACGGCGCACGCCTCGCTGGACGTGACCAGGGACGACTTCGGCCGGGTCGTGGAGCACCTGGTCACCGCGCTGCAGGAGGCAGCGGTACCACCGGACATCATCGACCGTGTCGGGCAGACGCTTGCGGGCACCGAACCCGACATCGTCAGCAGCGACGCGTCCGCCTGAGCTGTGGACGCCGCTGCACTCAAGGAAAGCTGGGCTCTCGTCGCGAAGTCGGGTGACGAGGTACCGCTGTACTTCTACTCGCACCTGTTCCTGTCGCATCCGGAGCTGCGGGACCTGTTCCCGATCTCGATGGCGGCGCAGCGCGACAAGCTGGTGAGGGCACTCGGCCACATCGTCAGCAACGTGGACGAGATCGAGTCGGCCGTACCGTTCATCCAGCAGCTCGGCCGGGACCACCGCAGGTTCTCGGTGATCGCCGAGAACTACGGCGCGGTCGGGGTGTCGCTGCTCGCCACCCTGCAGCACTTCCTCGGCCCGGGCTGGACGCAGAGCCTGGCCGCGGACTGGGCGGCGGCGTACGGGCTGGTCGCGAAGGTGATGGTGCAGGCCGCCGAGGAGGCCGCGGACACCCCACCGTGGTGGGAGGCCGAGGTGATCTCGGTCGATCGGCGGACTATGGACATCACCGTGCTCGAGCTGCGCACAGAGCTGCCGTTCGCGTTCGAGCCCGGGCAGTCGGTGGCGGTCGAGATGCCGCAGCGGCCGCGGCTGTGGCGGTATTTCAGCCCGGCCAACGCGCCGCGCGGGGACCACACGCTGCAGCTGCAGATCCAGCTCGTCGACGGAGGCCAGGTCAGTACCGCGGTGGCCCGCCTGCTGCGCGTCGGCGACACGCTCAAGCTCGGCGCACCTGTGGGGAACCGGCTGACCCGCCAGGCCGGCGACCAGAGCCCGCTGCTGATGGTGGCCGGCGGTACCGGACTGGCACCGCTGCGCGCCGTACTGGAGCAGATCGACCGGGAGTGGGAAACCGACGGCCGGGCCCCGGACGTGCATCTCTTCCACGGTGCCCGGGTGCCCTGGAACCTGTACGAGCGCGATCTGCTGACCCGGCTCACGCAGCGGCCCTGGTTCGGGTACACCGAGGTCGTATCGGACGACCCGTCGTACCCGGGTACGCGAGGCCGTGTCGGTACGGCGGCCGCCGACAGCCAGGCATGGCGGGACCGGTCGGTCCTGGTCTGCGGGTCACCCGCGATGGTCCGCCACAGCCTCGATGCATTGACCGCCGCCGGTGCGCCCGACGACACGATCCGCCGCGAGGACTTCGGCTATGACAGCCCACCCCAGCCGTTGCCCGCGTTGTCTGGTTCAGGGAGGGACCAGTGACTATGTCAGCTGACCGACCATCCACCGACCGACCATCCACCGACCGACCATCCACCCACCGGCTGTCTCCACGGGCGGTCCGTATCGCCGACTTCAGCCACCGCAGGAGAGGCCTCGACCAGGACGAGGTCCGCCGCTTCCTCGACACCGTCGCCGACCAGCTCGAGTCCGCGGACGCGGAACGGGCTCGGCTACGGGCCGAGAACGACGACCTGCGGCGGCGTCTCGACACCACCGCCGACGCCGAGGCCGCGGTCAACCCGCGAGCGATCGCGCTGTTCAGCCAGGCGCAGCAGGTCGCGGACAACCTCGTGGCCGAGGCCGTCGAGCATGCCCGCGAGCTGATGAAGGACACCCGCAAGCAGCAGCGTGAGCTCCTCGAGAAGGCCCGCCATACCGGCGTCGCACCCGCTCGGCGCCCGGGAGCCGAGGTGTCTGCCGCGGTGCCGGAGGTCGAGTACGTCCGCACCTTCGCGAAGGTGGCCCAGGTGCAGCTCCGCTCGGTGCTCGAGGCACTCACCGAGCAGGTGGACCGGCTCAGCGACGTCTCCCGCCCGGGTCAGCCGGGTGCGCAGGTTTCGAGCGACATGCTCAGGGCCGCGTCCGGGGCGCTCCTCGAACCGGTCAGCGGTCCGGTGCACTGGCGGTTCGACCGGGCGGCCGAACCGCCCGCGTCGTCCGAGGACGCCCGCACGATCGAGCGGCGATCGTCGTAGATGTCCTGAGGCCTAGGAGTCCTCGTCGGTCGCGGCCTGGTCCGTTGCGGCCTGGTCGGGGCCGGTGCTGCGCCGGCGGCGGGTGCGCTTACGCGGCTTACGCTCCACGGCCTCGCCGGACGCCTGCGCCTGCGGCGCGTCCGGTGCCTCCGGCGCGTCCGTGTCCGGTGCGGCGCTCGTCGGTGCGGGTTTCGTGCTCGGTGCGGCGGTCTGCTCGGCGTCGACGGGCTGGCCGCTGCGGGTCCGGCGCCGGTTGCGGCTGCTGCGCTTGGGCGCCGGTCGCTCGGAGTCGCGCGCGGCCGGCGTACGACGGGCCGGCTGCTCTTCGCGCGGTGGTCTCGGCGGCTTGATCCGGCCCTTCGCGCCGGTCGGGATGCCGAGGTCGTGGAAGAGCTCCGGCGACGTCGAGTAGATCTCCTGCGGCTCGTCGTACGGGAGCTCGAGGATCTTGTTGATCACCTTCCAGCGGGTCAGGTCCTGCCAGTCCACGAAGGTGATCGCGATGCCCGAGGCGCCGGCCCGGCCGGTGCGCCCGATCCGGTGGATGTAGGTCTTCTCGTCCTCCGGGCAGGTGTTGTTGATGACGTGCGTGATGCCCTCGACGTCGATGCCGCGAGCGGCGACGTCGGTGGCCACGAGTACGTCGATCTTGTCACCGCGGAACCTGGAGAGCGCCCGTTCGCGGGCCTGCTGGTTCAGGTCGCCGTGGATCGCGGCGGCGCGGAAACCGCGGTCGATCAGGTCGTCGGACAGCCGGGACGCCTCGCGCTTGGTGCGGCAGAAGATCATCACCCGGCCGCGGTCGTCGGCCTGCAGGATCCGGGCGATCACCTCGGGCTTGTCCAGGTCGTGCGCGCGGTAGACGAACTGGGCAGTGGTCGGAACCATCTCGGTGTCGGAATGCGACTCCGCCCGGATGTTCAGCGGGTGCCGCATGTGGGTGCGGGCCAGCGAGATCACCGCGGACGGCATCGTCGCGGAGAACAGCATCGTCTGCCGCAGCTCCGGGGTCTTGCGCAGGATCCGCTCCACGTCGGGCAGGAAGCCCAGGTCGAGCATCTCGTCGGCCTCGTCCAGCACCAGCACCTTGACGTGACCCAGGTCGAGCACGCCGCGGTTGGCCAGGTCGAGCAGCCGGCCCGGCGTACCGACGACGACGTCGACACCGGACTTCAGCATGTCCAGCTGCGGCTCGTAGGCGACGCCGCCGTAGATGGTCAGGATCCGGACCTTGCGGACCGTGGAGGCGGTCTGCAGGTCGCCCGCCACCTGCAGGGTCAGCTCGCGGGTCGGGGTGACGACCAGTGCCTGCGGTTTGCCCGGCGCGGCCAGCTCGGAGTAGTCCGGATCGGTCGGCGCGACGGTACGCTGCAACAGCGGGATGCCGAAGCCGAGGGTCTTGCCGGTACCGGTGCGGGCCTGCCCGATCAGGTCGGTACCCATCAGGGCGATGGGGAGCGTCATCTCCTGGATCGGGAACGGCTCGGTGATGTCGACGCGGTCTAGCGCGTCACAGATCTCGGGAAGGACACCGAGCTCTCGGAAGGTGGTCAGGCTGATCGCCTCTCACATTTTCTTGTATGGACAACATGTCTAGTCGGAGGCGCCGGGCGCCCATGGCAGCGCGATCGCAGCTGGCCACAGCGTTTGTCACAGGGCGCGTCACCGGCGAATCACGGTCGAGTGTACCGGGATGGCTGTTCACGAGGGCGCTAGTGTGCGGGCATGAGTGACACGACGGCCTTCGACGACCCCGCCTACCGAGCCGCCGCGGTCGATCTGCTGGGTGTGCTGGCGTACGGCGAGCTGATCGCGTTCGAGCGGATGGCCGAGGACGCCAAGCTCGCCCCGACCCTGGACGACAAGGCACAGCTGGCCGCGATGGCGACCACCGAGTTCAGTCATTTCCGGCTGCTGCGGGACCGGCTGGTGTCGCTCCAGGTGGACCCGATGGAGGCCATGCGGCCGTTCCAGGGACCGTGGGACGCGTTCCACGACCAGACCCGTCCGTCGGACTGGCTGGAGGGCCTGGTCAAGGCCTACGTGGGGGATGGCCTCGCGAACGACTTCTACCGGGAGGTCGCGGCGTACGTCGACGCCGACACCCGCGCGCTGGTGCTGGAGGTGTTCGCCGACGCCGGGCAGGCGGACTTCGTGGTGGAGCGGGTCCGGGCCGCGATCGAGAATGACCCGAAGGTGGCCGGCCGGCTCGCCCTGTGGGGCCGCCGGCTGGTCGGCGAGGCGCTCAGTCAGGCGCAGCGGATCGCCGCTGACCGGGACGCGCTGACCGCGCTGCTGACCGGCACCGTCGACCGTCCGGGCCTCGACCTCGCCGCGATCGGCCGGATGTTCACCCGGCTGACCGAGGCACATACCCAGCGGATGAACGCACTCGGCCTGCAGGCCTGACCGCTCGTTGCCTCGAGCCACTGATCCGGGATCGTTGTGCCCGGCAACGAAGAACCGGCCACCCCACGGGAGGCGGCCGGTCCTGGTGACTCGAGGTGGGTCAGGCGACAGGCTTCTTCGACCTGCCGGTGATGGTTGCCGCGACGACGACGAGGACGGCGGCGAGAGCGATGCTGACGATCCACCTGATCCAGTCGATGCCGTTGGTCTCCTCGACACCCAGTGCCGCGGCGACGTAGTAGCCGATCAGGACACCACCGATACCGCAGAGAACCGTGAGCCAGAGCGGGATGTTGTCCTTGTCGCCAGGCGCAACGAACTTGCCGAGAAGTCCGATGATGATGCCGGCGATGATCACTCCGATAACTTCCATGAGGCCGATTCCTCCTTGTGAAGACCGCGTCCGTGCGGCACTCCAAGTATCGCTCCGCGATGGAAAATGTGGTGCAACCACGCCACTACTGAACGTGTCGCATACCAACCGTTGCGGAACTCGCGGCGGGCTTCGCTCGAATGCGCCCCGCGTACTGGTTCGCCGGCCTCAGGCGTCTCGGGTCTCGTTCTTGGCGGCCGTCAGACCGCGCCGAAGCCGACCCGGCGGCTGGACTCCTCGCCGATCTCCACGTACGCCAGCCGGTCGGCCGGGATCAGCAGCCGGCGGCCCTTCTCGTCGACGAGCTGCAGCAGGTTGCTCTTGCCGCTCAGCGCGGCCGCGACCGCCTCTTCGACCTCGGCCGGGCTCTGCTCGCTCTCCAGCACCAGCTCACGCGGCGCGTGCTGGATACCGATCTTGACCTCCACGAAGACCCTCCCGGGCGAATTGCGGTACGGCGACGCTCGCCGAGTGCGCCTCCGAGCCTAGCCGGGTGGCAAATCCGGGTGCGGCACCGGACCCGGCCGTCGTACCCTCGCGGTATGGCAGGTCATCTCGTCACGACGACGCCGGACACCGTCCCGGCGACGTACCGCCTGCCCTGATCGACCATCCACCAGGCCCGGGACCCAGTCCCGGGGCCTGTTCGTGTCGCGGCGCTGGGATCTCGGGGCAGAACGCCACCGAATGAGGAGACCCCGATGTCGGACCACCGTGAGCTCGGCCGAGCTCTGAAGCTGTTCGCGACCCATCCGGATGTCGGTGCCGGGCTGCCGCTGTGGCTGCCCGACGGCGCCGTGGTCCGCTCCGAGCTCGAACGGTACGTCGCCGAGGAGTGGTCTCGCGCGGGCTGCCAACGGGTCTACACCCCGGTCCTGGCCAAGCGGTCGCTGTTCGAGCGGTCAGGGCACTGGGCCAAGTTCGCCGACGACATGTTCCCGCCGATGCCGGTCGGCGGTGACGAGCTGGTGCTGCGACCGGCGAACTGCCCGCACCACGCGCTGGTCTACGCCTCGGAACAGCGCAGCTACCGTGACCTGCCGGTCCGGCTGGCCGAGGTCGGGTCCATGTTCCGTAGCGAGCTGTCCGGTGTGCTCGGCGGGCTGTCCCGGGTACGGCAGATCAGCCTGGACGACGCGCACGTGTTCTGCACCGAGGAACAGATCGAGGACGAGGTCGCGGCCGCGCTCGAGCAAGTGCTGCGGGTGTACGGCGTGTTCGGCATCGAGGTCGCGTACTGCCGGCTGTCCAGGCGCGGCCCCGGCGACGGGTACCTGGGCGAGCCGGCCCTGTGGGACCGCGCGGAGGAGATGCTCCGCAAGGCACTCGGCCGGGTCGGGATCGAGTACGTCGAGGCGCTCGGCGAGGCTGCGTTCTACGGGCCCAAGATCGACGTCCAGGTGATCGACCCGGCCGGCCGGGAGGAGTCACTGTCCACTGTTCAGGTGGACTTCAACCAGCCCGAGCGGTTCGGCCTCGGCTATGTCGCGGCGGACGGCTCGGTCCGCCGGCCGGTGATGATCCACCGCGGCATCATGTCCGCGATGGAGCGGCTGGTCGCACACCTGATCGAGCTGTACGACGGCGCGTTCCCGCCCTGGCTCGCCCCGGTCCAGCTGGTCGTCCTCCCGGTCGCGCCCGAGTACGCCGACGCCGCCGAGCAGATCCGCCGGGCAGGGGTACGGGTCGAGGTCGACGCGGGTGACGGCTCGCTCGGTGCGCGGATCCGCCGCGCGCACGACCGCCGTGCGCCGTACATCGCGGTCGTCGGCGACCGCGAGGCACGCGCCGGGGCGGTATCGCTGCGGCTGCGCGACGGCAGGCAGCTGCCCCCGATGCCGGCCGTCGACGCGATGGCCGAGATCAGCCGAGTCGTCGCCGCCCGCAGCCGCGATCTCGGCTTCGCGGCACCGGCCTGACCGTCGTCCGAGTGTGTTCAAGAATCGCCAAGGGAGAGCGCTTCACCATGGCGATTCGCGCACACGCAATCCGAGCCGGCAGCGGACGTGTTCACGGATCGCCTTGGGAGAGCGCTCTCCCTTGGCGATTCGGGAACACACTCGCGGGCGCAGGGCAGGCCTAGGAGTCGGTGCGGGGGAATCCGCGGATGCCGCGCCAGGCTAGGCCGGCGACCAGATCGGCGGCCTGGGGCTGGGTGAGGACTGGGTTCTCCGAGGCGAGCCAGTAGCGGGCGCTGACCTGGGCCATGCCGACCAGGCTGACCGCGAGCACCATCGACTGTTCCTTGCTCAGGCCGGCGTCCGCGCTGATCACCTCGGAGATCAGCGCGGCACACTCCTGGGTGACCCGGTCGACGCGTTCGCGGACCGCGGGCTCGTTGGTCAGGTCGGACTCGAAGACCAGCCGGAAGGCGCCCTGCGCGTTCGCGACGTACTCGTAGAACGCATGCATGGTGGCGGCGACCCGCTGCTTGTTGTCGTCGGTGGAGCCCAGCGCGGCCTCGGTGGCCTTGACGATGGCCTCGCAGGAGGTGTCCAGCAGCGCCAGGTACAGGTCGAGCTTGCCGGGGAAGTGCTGGTACAGCACCGGCTTCGACACCCCGGCGCGGTCGGCGATGTCGTCCATCGCAGCCGCGTGGTACCCGTTCGCGACGAAGACCTCCTGGGCAGCCTCGAGCAACTGGGCGCGCCGGGCGAGCCGCGGCAGGCGGCTGCCGCGCCTGGGCGCAGCCTCGGATGACGTCGACACGAGGCCCCCTCCTCCTTCGGTGGTTCAGCCTGACGGCGCAGGCGACTGACCTTTGCCGTCCGTTCGCCGAATCCTACCTACCGGTAGTCGTCCTCGTCCTCGCCACCGACGAGTTGGTGTTGTTCCGCGGTGTCCGCCGGGTCGGCCTCCAGCGGTACGGAGAAGTCGTTCTCGTCGTCGTGCGCGCCTTCCAGCTCGTCCTCGAGGACGTCCTCGAGGGCCTCCTCGCGAGGTTCGTCCCGATAGCTCGTCATGGCGATCGCCCTCTCTCGGCGAGTACTTGCTGTGGCTAAGACGGTAGCGGGTGCGGGTCGTCGTACAAGCCGTGCAGCGGGTCGCCGTACTCCTCGATCCTGGCGAGTACGTCCGCCGGGTAGAACACGAGGTCGGACGCCTCGGTCGCGGACGCCACCTCCTCCCAGTCGACCGGGGTGGACACCCGCGGTTCGGCGGTGCCGCGCAGCGAGTACGGAGCCAGCGTGGTCTTGGCACTGTGGTTCTGGCTCCAGTCGATGAAGACCTTGCCGGGCCGGATCGCCTTCGTCATCGTCGCGGTGACCTGGTCGGGCAGCGCACCGGCCAGCTGCTCGGCGAGCGACTTGGCGAACTCGCTGGTCTTGCGCGACGAGGTCGGCTCCACCGGCACGTACAGGTGCAGGCCCTTGTTGCCGGAGGTCTTCGCCCACGCGGTCAGGCCGTAGTGCTTGAGCAGCTCGCGCAGGGCCAGCGCCACGTCGCAGCAGTCCACCACGGTGGCCGGCGCACCGGGGTCCAGGTCGAACACGATCAGGTCGGCCTTCGGTTCGGCGCCGGTCCGCGAGCTCTTGATCCGCCACTGCGGCACGTGCAGCTCCAGCGCGGCAAGGTTCGCCAGCCAGACGATCGTCTGCCGGTCGTCGGCGACCACGAAGTCCGCCTCGTCCCGGCCGGTCGAGCTGCCGGGGGTCGGCAGCGTCTCGGTGCGGACCCAGGCCGGCGTACCGCGGGGTGCGTTCTTCTCGAAGAAGTACGCCGCGCCGGTGCCGTCCGGCCAGCGCTTCCGGGTCAGCGGGCGGTCGGACAGGTGCGGCAGCAGCAGCTGCGCGACGTTCAGGTAGTAGTCGATCACCTCGGCCTTGGTGAATCCGGTCTCCGGGTAGAGCACCTTGCCGAGGTTGGTCAGCTTCATCGTCTGACCGTCTACCTCGGTCGTCACCTGCGTCTGTGCCGCCATGGTCTCTAGCATGGCCGAGTGGACACGTCAGCGCGCGATCCAGTCGCGCTCGGGGCGCGGAGCTGGCCGGGACGGATGGTCAGCATCGACGGCGTCGAGCTGCATGTCCGGGAGGTGCCGGACGCGGCGTCGGACGCCCCGCCGCTGGTGTTCGTGCACGGTCTCGGCGGCTCCTCGCTGAACTTCACCGCGATCGGGCTGCTGCTCGCCGATGCCGGCCGCGGGGTGGCGATGGACCTGCCCGGGTTCGGCCGTACCCCGCCGCGCGAGCCGCCATTCGGTATCACCGAGCATGCCGAGCTGGTCGAGTCGTTCCTCGACGACCGGTACGACGAGCCGGTGCACCTGTTCGGCAACTCGATGGGCGGCTCGATCGCCGTACACCTGGCCGCTCGCCGGCCGGACCTGGTCCGCACCCTGACCCTGGTGTCGCCGGCGCTGCCGGACCCGCGGCCGCGCGCCGTGTCGGCCTGGTTCGCCGCCATGGCGACGCCCCGGCTCGGGCCCGCGGTGCTGCGGCGTAGTGCCCGGCTGCCGTTCGAGCGCCGGCTGGAGGTCGGGATGTCGATGATCTTCGGCAACCGCCGGGCGCTGCCACCGGAGATCATCGAGGCATACGAGGCGGAGCTGCGCCGCCGCGACACCGATCCCTGGGTCGCGGACGCGGTGCTGGCCGGCGCGAAGAGCATCGTCACCGCTCACCTCGCACCGCCGCGGCGGTCGCTGTGGGCGGACGCGGCGAAGGTGCGCTGCCCCGTGCTGCTCGTGTACGGCGGCCGGGACCGGCTGGTCGACGCGCGGGTCCGGAACCGGGCCCAGGCAGCGTTCCGCGACGCCCGGTTGCTGTACCTGCCGGAGTCCGGCCACGTCGCGCAGATCGAGCACCCGGACGACGTCGCGCGCGCCTTCCGGCAGCTGGTCCGCGACCACTGAGTCCGAACCTTTCCGGGCCCGCTGACGTTCTTATGGGTGACGGCCGGGCATCCGGCCCTGGGAGCCGGGTCGGGGACGGGCGGGTCCCCGGCCCGGCACAGGTGCCAAGTCCGCGGTGCGGTGAGACTGACGTCCCGGGATGCGGACCTGCCGCGGGGCGGTTGCTGCCGTGGGAGACGATGGATGCATGAGTTTGCAACCGCTGGTCGAGCCCGCTGATGAGCTGACGATCGATGAGGTACGGCGCTACTCGCGGCACCTGATCATCCCCGAGGTCGGGATGGACGGGCAGAAGCGGCTGAAGAACGCCAAGGTGCTGGTGATCGGCGCCGGCGGTCTCGGCAGCCCGGCTCTGCTGTACCTGGCCGCGGCCGGTGTCGGGACGCTCGGCATCGTCGAGTTCGACGAGGTGGACGAGTCCAACCTGCAGCGGCAGATCATCCACGGGCAGTCCGATGTCGGCCGGCCGAAGGCGGAGTCGGCCCGGGACTCGGTCAACGAGGTGAACCCGTACGTCAACGTCGTGGTGCACGGCGAACGGCTGGACAACGACAACGTGCTCGGCATCTTCGAGCAGTACGACCTGATCGTCGACGGCACCGACAACTTCGCCACCCGCTACATGGTGAACGACGCCGCGGTGCTGCTCGGCAAGCCGTACGTGTGGGGGTCGATCTACAGATTTGATGGCCAGGTCAGCGTGTTCTGGCCTGCGGCACCTGGAGGCACGGCCCCGTGCTACCGCTGCCTGTACCCGGAGCCCCCGCCGCCGGGGATGGTGCCGTCCTGCGCCGAGGGTGGCGTGCTCGGCGTGCTGTGCGCGTCGGTCGGCGCAGCTCAGGTGACCGAGGCGATCAAGCTGCTCACCGGGATCGGCGAGTCTGCCCTCGGCAGCCTGAACATCTACGAGGCGCTGGAGCTCTCGTGGCGCAAGCTGAAGGTGCGCAAGGACCCGAACTGCGCGATCTGCGGAGAGAACCCGACCGTCACCGAGCTGATCGACTACGACGCCTTCTGCGGCGCGATCAGCGACGAGGCGGCCGAGGCAGCGGCCGGTTCGACCATCTCGGTCAAGCAGCTGTCCGAATGGATCAAGCTGAAGGACAACGGCGAGAAGGAGTTCTACCTGGTCGATGTCCGGGAGCCCAACGAGTACGAGATCAACCGGATCCCCGGCGCGGTGCTGATCCCGAAGGGCGAGTTCCTGACCGGCGAGGCGCTGGCCAAGCTGCCGCCCGACCAGCAGCTGGTGTTCCACTGCAAGTCCGGGGTGCGGTCCGCCGAGGTGCTCGCGATCGCCAAGGGCGCCGGGTTCGCAGACGCCGTCCACGTCGGGGGCGGCGTGGTCGCCTGGGTGGATCAGATCGACCCGTCCCAGCCGGCGTACTGACGCCTGCGTCCGAAGAACTGGCGGAACGTCGCACCAGTTCTTCGGACGCAGTCTTCAGCGGCGGGGGTGATGGCGGTGGTGCCAGTGGCGGTGCCTGGGGCCGCCGCCGAACAGGGCGAAGGCGAACAGCAGCCAGAGGATCCACGGTGCGGTCAGGATCACCGCGGTCACGACCAGGCCGACGACCAGCAGCGGTGCCAGCAGGAAGAACGGCGGTGGCGGGCCCGGGCGGAAGCCCGGTCCCCACTGCTGCGGCCGGCGCGACGTCTGGGCCGGTGCCGGGTCCGGCAGGTCCGCGAACAGCGGTGCCAGGTCCGCCGCGAACCGGGCCCGGACGGCCTGGTCGCTGCGCTCGTCGAACTCCTCCCGGGTGATCCGCCCGGCCGCGAAGTGGTCGCCGAGCGCGGAGACCGCCTGGTCCCGTTCGGCATCGCCGATCCGCACCGGACCGGTCCGGGTGACCGGAACGTACTCGCTCATGACCGGTCCTCGTCCTCCGCGAGGATCGCGTACAGCCGGCGCCGCAGCTCGCTGAGTGCCTCCCGGGCCCGCGCCTGCTGGTCCGGGGTGCCGACCGCGAGGATCTGCCACATGGCCGCGGCAACCTGGCCGAGCAGCGGCTTCAGCCCGGTCTCGTCGTCGTCGTCGGCTGCCGCGGTCATCGCCTCCCACGGTGCCGAGACCTCCCCGGCGTGCTCGGCGACGTACGTCCGGCCCTCGTCGGTGAGCGTGAACGTCCGCCGCCCGGTCTCGGCGTCCGCCGTCACCAGTCCCTCGTCCTCGAGCTGTTGCAGGGTCGGGTAGATCGAGCCCGGGCTGGGCTTCCATACGCCACCGCTGCGCTCGGCGATCTCCTGGATGATCTGGTAGCCGTTCATCGGCTGCTCGGCGAGCACCGCGAGGATGGCGGCGCGGACGTCGCCACGGCGGGCCTTCGGTCCGCGCCAGCCGCCGCGCGGCCCGAAGCCAACCCACGGCGGCGGCCCGAAGCCCGGTCCGCCGAACATGCCCCAGTGCCCGCCGAACGGGTGTTGCTGGCCGCGGTAGCCGCGCCGCCCGCTCATCGCGGCGAACCAGTCGCCGAGCTCTCGCTTGAGGTCGTCCGGCATGCAGTGCTGCGCGCGCCGCCAGCCTGCCGCGTACGTCGATCCGGTCATGTCCTGCCCCTTCTGAAAAAGCTGTCGCGATACCTCAACGATATATCGCGAACGGTTGGCGCCCAAGAGGTTGATTCCACTGAACCTCGCCGGTCCGCCGGACACAAACGTGGCTGTCCCGGGCGGCACGTAGGGTCGGGGACATGTGCCGGAACATCACGGTCCTGCGAGGACTCGAACCGCCCGCGACCAGCGAGGAGATCCACGCCGCCGCCCTGCAGTACGTCCGCAAGGTGACCGGCGTCGGCAGCCTGAGCAACGCAACCCGGGGCCCGATCGAGAAGGCCGCCGAAGAGGTCGCCAAGATCACCGCCGCGCTGCTCGAGGAGATGCCCGAGCGCCGGGTCCCGCCGCAGAAGATGCCACCGCTGCGGCGACCCGAGGTCCGCGCCCGGCTCGGCCTGACCTAGGGCATGTCCTAGCTGGACACGAGGCCCTGGCGGTAGCGGCGGATCGCGGGGGCGGTCGAGCAGCCGAGCAGCTGGGCAGGGTCGGCAGGCGGGACGATCTCGACATCGACCCAGTCGGCGAACCGGTACGGCCGGTGCAGCAGTACCCCGCCCAGGTGCCGGCGCAGCCGCGACATCTCAGCCCGGACCGTCACCAGCCGGTCCAGGGTCCCGAACAGGTCGCCGGACAGCTCGGCCGCCGACCGTCCGGCCGGATGCAGCGCGAGCACCAGCAGCACCTCCGCGTGCCTCGGGCTGAGCGCGTGCCGCCACGAGCCGCTCGCCGAGGTGACGTGCAACCGGGCGGTCCGCGGCGAGGACAGGTCCAGCCGGACCCGGGTCGCGGTCGTCTCCTCGGTGTCACCGGTCGGCCGGACCAGCCAGCCGCCGGGCAACGGCTCCAGCACGCAGGACCCGAGCGCCGGGAGCCAGGCGTGGTCGTCGGTCGGGTCGGCCGGGAGCATCAGCCTGTCGATCGGCGCGACACCGTTCGCCGCGGCGACCCCCGCCGATCACGGGCCGCGGCCGGGCCGGAGCCCGGGCGCCAGACAGCGCGGCGTCCCGGATCCGCGCGAGCACCCGGGCGTGGTCGCGCGGGTCCACGCCCGCGGGTACGGCGTACTCGAGCGCAGCGGTCATCGCCTCAGTCTGCGCCGCCCGCGTGCCGAAGCCCAGACCTCACGAGGACGCAGCGACCGCCTCCGCGACTGCCTCTTCGACCGCTGCGACCACCACCGCCGGGCGCTCCATGTGCACCATGTGACCAGCACCCTCCTCGATGTGTACGGCGAGCGCTCCCGGCACCGCGGTGGCGTGCGCGGCCGGGAAGATCCGGTCCTGCGCACCCCAGACCACCACCCGCGGAACCGGTACGTCCCGCAGCCGCGGGGCGATGTCGAGGCCCTGCCGGCCGTCGACGACCATCGTGCCGAGCAGAAGTCGCAGCGACTGCTCGACGCCGTCCAGCCGCTTGTACCGGACCAGGTCGTCGACCAGGCTCCGGCTCACCTGCGACTCGTCGGCGAACAACCGGCCGAGCAGCGGTTTGAGCTCCCGCCGGGAGGCGGCGGACGCGAAGCCGGTCAGGTACTCGACATCCGCCTCGGCACCGAACCCGGCCGGCGCGACCAGCGTCAGCGACGCGACGCGTTCCGGCAGCGTGGCCGCCACCATGCTGACCACCGCGCCGCCCAGCGAGTGCCCGACCAGGTGCGCGCGCTTGGTGCCGGTGGCGTCGAGGACGCCGAGCAGCGCGACGACCAGCTCGTCCAGCGACCCGGTGCCGACATCCTTCACCGAGGCACCGTGCCCGGGCAGGTCGACGGCGTGCACAACCCGCCGTTCCGCCAACGGCTCCTGCACGAACAGCCAGGAGTTGGCGTCACCGCCGTACCCGTGCACCAGTACCACCGGCTCGTCCGCCGGCGCGCCGGCGGGCCCGGCGGTGGCGTACGAGATGCCGGCAGCGGTCCTGCCCAGCACCGGGCCCGGCACCTCGGCGACCTCACCGGCGTCGATCTGGCGGCGCGCCTCCGCGGCGACGGCGTCCAGCTCGGCGTCGGGCACCTCGGCCGGCGCCACCAGGGCGATGGTGCCGCCGACCGGGACGTCCTCCCCGGGCTGCGCGACGATCCGGCGCAGCACGCCGTCGTACGACGACTCGACCGTTCCGCTGATCTTCTCGGTCTCCACGTCGACCAGGTCGTCGCCGGTCGCGACCTGGTCGCCCTCGGAGACGATCCAAGCGGTCAGCTTGCCCTCGGTCATCGCCAGGCCCCACTTGGGCATGGTCACGTGCTGGATCCGGTCGTCGGGCATGGATCAGGCCTTCCAGTCCGAGACAGCCTTCACCGCGTTCACCACGCGCTGCGCGTCGGGGATGTACAGGTCCTCGAGCGCGTTGCTGAACGGCACCGGTGTGTGCGGCGCGGTGACCTGTTCGATCGGTGCCCGCAACGAGCCGAACGCGTGCTGGGCGACGTACGCCGACACGTCGGTGGCGATGTTGCAGCGCGGGGTTGCCTCGTCCACCACGACCAGCCGGCCGGTCCGCTCGACGCTCTCCAGGATCGTGTCGGTGTCCAGCGGGCTGGTGGTCCGCAGGTCGACCACCTCGCACTCGATCCCGGCCTGCGTCAGCTGCCCGGCCGCCTCGGTCGCCATGTGCACCATCCGGCCGAGCGCCACCACGGTGACGTCGTCGCCGTCGCGGACCACCTCGGCCTCGCCGAACGGGATCGCGTACGACTCGGTGGGGACCGGTCCGGTGAGGTCGTACAGGGCCTTGTGCTCGCAGAAGATCACCGGATCGTCGTCACGGATCGCCTGGATCAGCAGACCCTTGGCGTCGTACGGCGTCGCGGGCGTGACGACCTTGAGTCCCGGGATGTGGGTGAAGATCGGGTACAGGCACTGCGAGTGCTGGGCGGCGGCGCGCAGCCCGGCGCCGTACATCGTCCTGATCACCACCGGGGTGGTGGCCTTGCCGCCGAACATGTACCGGAACTTCGCCGCCTGGTTGAAGATCTGGTCCAGGCAGACGCCCATGAAGTCGACGAACATCAGCTCGGCGACGGGGCGCAGGCCACTCGCCGCCGCACCCGCCGCGGCGCCGATGAACGCCGACTCGGAGATCGGCGTGTCGAGCACGCGGTTCGGATACTGCGCGTACAGGCCCTTGGTGATGCCGAGCACGCCGCCCCAGGCGTCGTCCTCGCCGGGCGCCCCGGAGCCGCCGACGACGTCCTCGCCGAAGACCACGACGGTCTCGTCGCGGCCCATCTCCTGCGCGAGCGCCTCGTTGATGGCCTGCTGGAACGTGATGGTGCGAGCCATGTCCAAGCCCTCCTAGTACGAGACGTAGACGTCGGTGAGCACGTCGGCGGGTACCGGGTCCGGGGCGGACTTGGCCTCGGTCACCGACTCCTCGATCAGCGTCGCCACGGCGCTGTCGATCGCCTCGAGGTCAGCCGCGTCGATCAGCCCGGCCTCGGTCA
>DASRHY010000224.1:0-121802 GCA_035650275.1 Kribbellaceae bacterium
CGCCAGCCGCGCTGTTGCTCACGCAGCAGCGCGGCTGTTCCGTCCCGCGGGAACCGCCCGCCGACCTCGTAACCGGCATCCGCATCCGCCTTCCCCTCCCCCTTCTTTCCGCTCATCGGTCACTTTTTCCTGTTCTGTGGACAATCCGGCCGGGTTTGCCTCCGGACCGGATAAGCGCGCCGGACCGGCGAGTGCCCGGCTTGTGTGACTGATGTCGGGATTCAACCCGGTAGTCGCAACGCGAGCGCCCACCGCCGCATAGCACCTGGCTGCGCGCCGGAGCCTGGGTTATCCACAGAACAGGAAAAAGTGACCGATGATCGGCAAGGAGGGTGGGGCTAGCGGACTATGGGGGCCAGGCCGGCGGAGCGGGGGATGGCTTCGGGGTCACCGCAGACGGTGAGCCAGTTCGCCAGCAGGCGGTGGCCGCCTTCGGTGAGGACGGACTCGGGGTGGAACTGGACGCCTTCCACGGCGAGCTCGCGGTGCCGCATCGCCATGATGATGCCGGCCTCGGTCCAGCCGGTGACCTCGAGGACGTCCGGCGCGGTGTCCTGCTCGACGGCGAGCGAGTGGTACCGGGTGGCGGTGAACGGGCTGGGCAGGCCGGCCAGCACGCCGTCGCCGTCGTGGTACACCAGGCTGGTCTTGCCGTGCAGCAGCTCGTCGGCCCGGCCGACCACGCCACCGAAGGCGACGCCCATCGCCTGCAGGCCGAGGCAGACGCCGAAGATCGGGGTACTGCCGGCGTTGGCCTTCACCAGGTCGACGCAGACGCCGGCCTCCTCGGGCGTCCCCGGGCCGGGGGAGAGCAGCACGCCGTCGTACGCCGCGGCGTCCGCGGGCTCTATCTCGTCGTTGCGGACCACCGTGCAGTCCGCGCCGAGCTGCTGCAGGTACTGCACCAGGTTGTAGACGAACGAGTCGTAGTTGTCGACGACCAGGATCCGGACCATGGGATTGATTCTCTCAGCGGGCTCAGCGGGTCGGGGACGCGGTCGCCTTCTTGGTCGGCGTGGGGGTGATGTCGTCGCCGGCGACGGATGCGTGCTCCAGCGTCAGGGTGCCTTCGTACGCGGGCATCGAGACGGTCCGCTGCGGCCGGACCTCGTAGCCGAGCTGGAACCGGACCACGTAGTCCTGGAGGTTGTCGATGTACTTCGAGTTGTCGAGCGCCTTCTGCAGCTCGGCCGGGTCGCCCACCGCCTGGATCCGGTACGGCGGCAGGTACGGCACCCCGTGCAGCACGACCGAGTTGCCGACGCACTTGATCCCGGTGGTGGAGATGATCCGGTGGCCCTGGATCGAGATCGCGTCCGCGCCGCCGGCCCAGAGTGCGTTCACCACGGCCTGGATGTCCTGCTGGTGGATCACCAGCCAGTCCGCGTCGATGTCCGGGTTCTCCTCCAGCACCTTCTTCGGCGCGTCCTCGAGCGTCACCGCGATCCCTGGACCGGCGACCGGTGTCGTCCCCACGTGCCGGGCCAGCACGGCCAGCCGGGCGGACATGCTGGCGTCGATGCCGCCCTGCTGGGTCTGCAGCTTGTCGATGTCCTTGCGGAGGCTCGCCGCCTGCTTGGCGAGAGCGTCGCTGCGACGGCTCTGCTCCTCGACCAGACCGGCCAGCGTGGTGTTCCGGCTGGGCCGCAGATCCGTGCCGCGAGCGTTGGTCGCGCTGGTCGCGAACAGAAGGCCGGCGCACAGCAGAGCCACCGGGGCGCCTGCGCGCCACAGTGACTTGCGGGTCGGTCTACGCACCAGTGGTCCAGGGTGGGTCGGCAATACAGCGTGGTGGCACTACGCTAACCCGAGGCCAAAGTGGCAGTAACCGCACAAGGAGTCGTTTCGTGCCCGAGTCCAAGAACAGCAACGACACGTCCGCCGAGACGGTCGACCCCGAGGAGCGCCCGGAAGAGAGCTCCGGGGAGCCCACGGCGGACGCCGCCGACGGGGTCGCTGACGAGGTCCTCGAACGGGACACCGACGAGAGCACCGAGGTGGAGGCCGACGCGACCGACACCGACAAGGCTGACCCGGACGGCGTCGAGGTCGAGGGCGAGCTGGTCGACGTGCCCGAGGAGCTCCAGGACATCGACGAGGACGACGAAGCCGACGCGGACGAGGCCGAGGCCGAGGCCGAGGCTGCCGAGGACACCGACGAGACCGGTGAGGCGGCCGCGCTCGCCGCCGCCGTCGCGGGCAAGGGCGATACGGCCAAGGGCGACACAACCAAGGGCGACACAGCCGGCACCGACGAGAAGGCTGCCGCTAAGGGCAGTACCAAGGTCGACGCGAAGAAGGCCGGCAGGACGGTAAAGCCGCCGAAGGTGAAGAAGGCCGAGAAGGCGAAGAAGAAATCCGGTCCGGCGCCGAAGAAGATGCCGAAGCAGCGACGCTGGGTGGCGCCGCTGATGCTCGGCTGCTGGCTGCTCGGCCTGGCCTGGCTGGTGGTGTTCTACGTCGCCGGCAACGACATCCCGTACATGCAGGACCTGGGCAACTGGAACCTGCTGATCGGCATGGGCCTGATCGCGGTCGGCTTCGTCGTCTCCACCCAGTGGGTCTGACGCGCGAAGTTACACGCTTGTAATTCATCCACAGTGGGGACAAGCCTGTGGATAGCTTCGCTGACGGATAAATGACACAAGTGTGACTTATCCACACCGGTATCCCCAGTTGTGCACGGCCTGCACCCACCGGTTGCGGACAGTCCTGTGGAAAACCACGGCTGGCGCTCCGCCGTCGCCAGGTTGAACCGGCGCGAGGCTCCGCTGGTCGATGCCCTGGCCAGCCCCTCCACCCGCACCTAGCCCCAGCTGCACTTGGCGTGGTTAGCCACGCCAAGTGTGGGTCCGCCTCGGGTATTGCCGGGGCGAACCCACCATTCGCGTGGTTGACCACGCGAATTGCAAGCGGGCGAGGCGGGGCGACCTGGTGCGCGGGTGTGGGGCGGGCGTGTGGGGTCAGTGGGTGGTGCGGCGGATGTAGGTGGTGATGGCGAAGGTGACGGATGCGGCCAGCAGGGCGGCGGTCCAGAGGACGGCGAGCCAGCCGCTGTCACCGATCGGCGTACCGGTGAGCAGGCCGCGGACGGTCTCGATCACCGGCGTGATCGGCTGGTGCTCGCTGATCGGCCGCAGGACGGCGGGCATCGTGTCGGTGGGCACGAAGGCGCTGCTCAGGTACGGGATGAACAGCATCACGAAGCTGAATGCACTGGCCGACTCGACCGTCCGGGCCAGTACGCCGAGCCCGGCCGCGAGCCAGGACAGCGCGAGCACGTACCCGAGCAGGAGCCCCGCGACCAGCAGCCAGTCCCCGGCACCGGCGACAGGGCGGAACCCCATCGCCAGCGCGGCGGCCAGCACCACGGTGGTGGACATCGCGTTGCGCGCGACGCTTGCGACCACGTGGCCGGTCAGCACCGCGCCGCTGCGGATCGGCAGTGAGCGGAGCCGGTCGATCATCCCGCTGGTCATGTCGTACGTGACCGACATCGCGGTGGAGGCCGCGCCGTACCCGGTGCAGAGCAGCAGGATCCCCGGCACGACGTAGTTGATGTACTCGGTCCCGGTGTTGATCGCGCCGCCGAACACGTACACGTACAGCGTCATCAGCAGCAGCGGCAGCACGATCGCCATGATCAGCGTGTCGACGTTGCGGCGGCTGAGCCTGATGCTGCGGCCGATCATGGTCAGGGCGTCGCTGACCGCGTTGCCGGGTCCGCCGTGGACGAGGGTTGTGCTCATCGGTGCTCCGTGAGGGTGAGAAAGACGTCGTCGAGGGTCGGCCGGTGCGACGAGACCCGGGCCACTTCGATGCCGGCGTCGCGGAGCTCGTCGAGCACCACGTGCAACTGCTTGGCGCTGCCGTCGGACGGGAGCTGGAGCAGCAGCTGCTCGGTGTCCGGAAGCGCGCCCGGGCCGAGCCTGCTCGCCGCCCGGGCCAGGTCGTCGGCGGTGCCGAACCGCAGGTCGAGCCGGTCGCCGCCGACCTGTTCCTTGAGCGCGTCCGCGGTGCCGTCGGCGACGATCCGGCCATGGTCCAGCAGCACGATCCGGTCCGCGAGACGGTCCGCCTCCTCCAGGTACTGCGTAGTGAGCACGATCGTGGTGCCGGTGCGGACCAGCTCGTTGATCGCGTCCCACATCGTCGTCCGGCTGGACGGGTCCAGGCCCGTGGTCGGCTCGTCCAGGAAGATCACCCGCGGGGTCGCGACCAGGCTCATCGCCAGGTCCAGCCGGCGGCGCATCCCGCCCGAGTACGTGCGCACCCGGCGGTCCATCGCGTCCACCAGGTCGAACCGATCGAGCAGCTCGGCCGCGCGCTGCCGGGCCCGCGGACGGCTCAGATGCATCAGCCGGCCGAGCATCACCAGGTTCTCCCTACCGGTCTGGTCGTCGTCGACCGCGACCGTCTGTCCGGTGAGGCTGATCGCGGCCCGTACCTTGGCAGGCTGGCGGACCACGTCGTACCCGGCCACCGTGGCGCTGCCGCCGTCCGGGTGGGCCAGTGTGGTCAGGATTCGCACCGTGGTGGTCTTGCCGGCGCCGTTCGGGCCGAGCAACGCGAACACCGTGCCCTCGGCGACCTGCAGGTCGACGCCGTCGAGCACCACCTGGGACCCGAACGACTTGCGTAGTCCGACCGCTTCGACGATCACGGCGCCTCCTCCGATACCGAACTGCGTATAAGTTACGCTAGTTAGCGTAGATGATACGCAGACTGGATGGAAGTCCTAGGCTGAGCGGATGACCGAGGAGCTGCCGGACGACGTGGCGCTGCTGTGGGGCCGGCGCAGTACGGCGCGGCCCGGGCCGAAGCCTGCGCTGAGCGCTGACGACATCGTGCGGGCGGCGGTTGCGATCGCCGACGCCGAGGACCTGCAGGCGGTCACCATGCCGCGGGTCGCAGCGGAGCTCGGCAACTCGACCATGGCTCTGTACCGGCATGTGAAGAGCAAGGACGAGCTGCTGCTGCTGATGGCCGACGCCGGGCTGCCCGAGCCGCCCGCGCTGCCAACCGGCGAGGGCTGGCGTCCGGCCCTGGCCGCGTGGTCCCGGGCGCTACGCGGCCTGCTGCTGCAACACCCCTGGTATGCGAAGCTGCCGATCAGCGGCCCGCCGGTCGGCCCGCGCAACCTGGCCTGGTTCGACAGCGGGCTCGGCACGCTGGCGGAGACCGGGATCGACGAGGGAATCAAGGTCGCGATCATCACCAACGTCCTGACCTACCTGCACGGTGAGGTCCGGCTCACCATCGGGTTGATGCAGGGCTACCGGGACAAACCGGAGACCTTCGGCCAGTACGGCGCGGTGCTGCGCCGAGTCGTCGATGCCGACCAGCTGCCGGCGCTGGGCGCCGTGGTCGCTGCCGGGGTGTTCGACGCTGACCTGTCACCCGACAAGGAGATGGACGCCGACTTCGAGTTCGGGCTGAACCTGGTGCTGGACGGCGTCGCCGCGTGTGTCGAGCAGTTCAGCTGAGAGCGGCAGCGCGCTGCTTCACGTGCAGAGGCACGTCGAGGTCGCAGTCGGAGTTCGTGACCGGGTCGTCCGCGACCACCCGGAGTGGGACCACTCCGCACCACACCGGCAGCTCCAGGTCCTCCGGCTCGTCGTTGGCCTCGCCGGCCCGCACCTTCACCGACGCCTCGGTCAGCTCGAGCGCGAGCAGCGCCGTCTTGGCCAGCTCCTTGCGGTTCGGCGGCCGGGTGGCAGCGGCCTGGCCGGGCACCAGGTGCTCCATGATCAGGTTCAGGCCGGCCAGCTTCTCTGCCGGGTCCTCGACCAGCCGGGGCCGGCCGAAGATCACCGCGGACCGGTAGTTGACCGAGTGGTGGAACGCCGACCGGGCCAGGACCAGCCCATCCGCGTGCGTCACCGTGACGCAGATGGTCTGCTCCAGCGCGGCCCGCAGTAGCCGCCCGGCGATCGATCCGTGCAGGTAGATCGTGCCGTCCGGGCCCGCCGCTTCGTCGACCGCGTATGCCGTCGGCAGCACCAGCGGCGTGCCCTCGACGACCACCCCGGCATGGCAGAACATGCCGGCGCGCAGCACGTCGTACAGGGCCTGCCGGTCGGCGACGCCACGCTCCTTGGAACGGCGCAGGCGGGTCCGGTCGGTGGACTGCAGCGGAATGCTCATGACACGATCGTGCCGCCGGAGTGGCCTGCGCGCACGGGCCAATCGGCACAGAGTTCTACAGTCCATTCATGCGAGGGTGCTGGTGAGTCCGGGTCCGCTGAGCGAGGTGCCGGTGACGATACGGCGGGATGCGCCGGGTCCGCTGCACCTGCAGCTGGCCGGACAGCTGCGGGACGCGATCCGGGACGGCCGGCTGCAGTCCGGGCACCGGCTGCCGTCGAGCCGGGAGCTGTCCCGGCAGCTCGGCGTGTCGCGTGCGGTGACGCAGGGCGCGTACGACCAGCTGCACGCCGAGGGCTGGATCGCCGGGCGGGTCGGCTCCGGCACGTACGTCGCGAACCTGGTCCCGCTGACCCGCACGACAGCCCGGCCACCGCGTCGTACCCCTGAGGCGGCCAGGTCCGTGCTGACCCTGCGTCCCGGGATCCCTTTCGTCGACCACACCGCGGACCCCGGCTGGCGGCGGGCCTGGCGCGACGTCGGGTCCCGGCCGATGCCGCGCGGGTACGACGAGCCCGCGGGCATGCCCGAGCTCCGGGCCGCGCTGGCCGAGCACCTCGGCCGGGTCCGCGGGGTCGCGTGCCGACCCGAGCAGGTGGTGGTCACGAACGGCTCGACGCACGGGATCCGGATGCTGCACGCCGTGACCCGGGAACGCGGCCAGCGGATCGGGATCGAGGACCCGGGCTATCCGAACGCGGTCGTGGCGGCCCATGACCACGGGCTCGAGGTGGTCGACTGCCCGGTCGACACCGACGGGCTGCGGGTCGACGCGCTGCCGGACGATTTGGCGGCGGTGTACGTGACGCCGTCACACCAGTACCCGCTCGGCGGACGGCTGCCGATCACCCGCCGGCACGCCTTGGTGGAGTGGGCCCGGCGGACCGGCGCGACCGTGATCGAGGACGACTACGACAGCGAGTTCCGGTTCGATGTCGCACCGCTGCCCGCACTGGCCCAGCTCGATCTGGACCGGGTAGTGCACGTCGGCACGGTGGCGAAGACGCTCAGCCCGGCGCTGCGGTTCGGCTGGCTGGTCGCGTCCGAGACGATCGCGGACCGGGTGGCGGCGTACCGGGGCCGGGTCGGGGACTGGCCGGCGTGGCCGGTCCAGTGCGCGGTGCTGTCGATGTTGCGGGACGGGTACCTGGATCGGGTGGTGAAGCGCGGGCGGCGCCGGTACGCCGAGCGCTGCGCACTGGTCTGCTCCCGGATCGGACGGTACGGCGAGATCGCCGGCCGCGACGCCGGCCTGCACGTCACCCTGCTGCTCCCTTCTGGCGTGGACGACGCGGCGGTCGCCGCCGAGGCCATGACCGCCGGAGTCGACGTCGCCGCCCTCTCGGCGTACCGCCGCACAATCCCCGGCCGCCCCGGCCTCGTCATCGGCTACGGCGCCCCCTCCGACCCCGACCTCACCCAAGCCCTCGACCTCCTGGAGCCCGTCCTTCAACCGTTCATCGGGCCCTTGTGACCCGGCGTGTCGTCACTCGTCGGGCCCTTGTGACCACCTGGTTCGACGCGGTTCTGTAGTCGCATGACCTGGGACGACGTGGTGGCGATCGCGACCGGGCTGCCGGAGACCGAGGCCGCGACCTGGTGGGGAACGCCGGGACTGAAGGTGCGCGGCAAGGGGTTCGGGCGGCTGCGGACCGAGGCCGAGGGCGCGCTGATGCTGTTCTGCTCGATGGACGAGAAGGAGGCGCTGCTGGCGTCGGGCGATCCGGCGTTCTTCATCACCCCGCATTACGAGAAGTACGGCGCCATCCTGATCGACCTCGACCGGGTGGACCGCGACCAGCTCACCGAGCTCATCACCGAGGCCTGGCGGATGAAGGCACCTCCGAAACTGCAGGCCGAGTTCGACGCCTAGCTGTGGAGCAATCGCCGGCTGCCACGTACGCTGCGAAGGGCGTTGAGGATATCCACAGAACGCGAAAAAGTGACCGATGATCGCCGACAAAGGGGGAGGGGTGGCGCGGGTTTACGGATGGGTTGGGATGGTTCGGGCGGGGGGTTGGACATGCGGGGTGTCGGCGGTCCAGGTGAGCTCGGAGAGCCACATGGTACGGCCGGGCGGGTCGGCGCCGACCAGGGCCGGATCCCAGGCGTGGTAGACGAACCAGTCGCGGCCGTCCTTGCGGATCACCATGTTGTGTCCGGGACCAGCGGCGTCCTCTGTGCTGGACAGGATCGGGTCGCCTGACTTGTGACACGGGCCCATCGGTGAGTCACACAGGGCGTGGCCGACGGCGTACGCATCCTTGTCGTAGGCGTTCGCGGAGTAGAACAGGTGCAGCTTCGCGTTGCGCTCCCACATGAACGGCGCCTCGACCAGGTGACCCTCCCAGGGGAGGTCCTGCTTGAACAGGCGCTTCGGTGAGCCGGTGAGCGACAGCCCGTCCGCGGACAGCCGCTGGGCGTAGATCCAGGTGTCCTGGCCGATCGCGTTGCCGTCGTTCTTCCAGTACAGGTACCGGCTGCCGTCGGCGGCGCGGAACGGGCTGGCGTCGATCGAGCCGCCCTCGTCCGGCTGGCAGATCAGCGGCTTGCTGCTGCGGTCGACATACGGCCCCGCGGGCTTCGACGCGACCGCCACGCTGACGCACTGCCGGCCGGATGCGTCGTCAGCGGTCGTGTAGTACATCACGAACCGGTCGGGGCCGAACGCGGCGACCTCCGGCGCCCAGACCTTGCCTGCCGTGGACCAGGCGGGCAGTGCCGGCAGCGCGTCGCCGACCTGTTCCCAGTCGACCAGATCGGGCGACTTCAGCGTCTGGATGTTGCCGATCGGGCCGTTGGTCGCGAACGCGTAGAACTCGTTGCCATGGGCAAGCACGAACGGGTCCGCGAAGTTCGCGTCGTACACCGGGTTCTCGAAACCCACGGGGCTGCTCCTCTGCTCACTCCGCGGCGGCTCGGCCGCACCACCACACGCACTCAGCATCACCGCACCCGCCAGCACACCCAACACGGCGCGCCGCCACCTCCGCCCACGACCACGTTCATCGGCCGGTTCGCGACAACCTGTGGACAACGGTTCGGCCAGGCGCCGGTGATCAACCGGCATGCTTGTCCACAGGTTGTCGCGAACCGGCCGATGAACGCATGAGGGGGTGGGGTCAGCCGTCGGGGTCAGACTTCGGGGGTCAGCGGAGGTGGTCAGCGGAGGGGGGTCAGCGGAGGGTGGTCAGGCGGACGTAGGCGAAGCGGGCTACGGCGTCGGGGGCGGCGGGGGTCTGGTCGCCGTGGGAGTAGAGGCCGATCCGCGGGGCGGGGCCGGCCGGGAAGACCCAGGACGCGCCCCAGGTCCACTTCTTGCCGTCGTTGCTGGTGCCGGCGCGGTAGACGTGCTCGCCGGCCGCGTTGCGGTGGTACGCGATCCGCATCCAGGTGTCGTCGCCAGGCGTACCGATCGCGGCTCCGCCGAAGCTGGTCGCGCCGTCCGACGGACGCGCCACCAGCTCACGGCCGAACTCGGTCTGCCGGGTACCCCAGATCGACACGTGGCCCAGCCGAGCGAAGTCGTCGTCACCGCGGTACACCAGCAGACCGGCCTGCTGGTAGTTGCGGATGTCGTCCGAACCCAGCTCCAGGTGCAGCTTGGTCTCCATCATCCAGCTGTTCCCGGCCGGAGCGTCCCGGAGCAGCAGCGGAGACTGGTTCGCCCGGCCGACCAGGTCCGTGGTACCGACGGGCCAGTTGAGGTTGCCGCCGGCAACGGTCGCCGCCGGGTCCTGCCGCAGCCAGGTCCAGCCGTCGCCGAGGCCGTTGTCGAAGTCGTACGACGCCAGCGTGCTGCCCGGCTGCGGTACCGCGACATGCTTGGTCACGGGCGGTGCGACGGGTCGCACGGTCAGGTTGTCGAGCAGCACCGGGCCGGAGGTCGCGAACCGCACCGGCGCCGGGTCCAGCCGCAGCCCGCGGGCGTCGACGGACGCGTCCGCGAGTGCCTCGCCCAGCCCGGCATCGCTCAGCCGCGCCGTTACCAACGAGCGATCAGCCTGCACCTCGATCCGGTGCCACTGCGCCAGGTCGGCCACGGCCGGCACCGGTACGGAGGTCGTCCGCCACTGGGATCCCGCCCGAGCCGCCACGCTCAGCTTCCGGGCAGCCGGGTCGAGCGAGACCACGACCTGCCCGTCACCCAGCACGGTACTGAACGACGAGCCGTCCAGCCGTACGTCGGATGTCAGCCGGACCGATCCGTCCGCGGCAACCTTAGTCGCGGCGTACCGGTCGATCTGCGCGGCCGGACCGCCCAGCTCGTCGGTCGCGACGGACCGGGCGCCGTGCAGCCCGGATGCGGGGTCGGCCGCGTCGATGCCGAGCGCGGATCCGGTCGCCGGCGCGGGCTGTGCACCCTCGCTCGGACCGGCGCCGGCCCGGGTCCGCGGCCAGCCGTCGATCCAGTCCAGCCGGTCGATCAGCATCGGCCGCCGGTTCACGCCGAACACGTCGCTGAGCCAGGGCACGTTCCGGTCGATCGCGTGGTAGACGATGTGGTCCTGCCCGGCCGCGTCGGTCATCAGCGCGTGGTGGCCGGTGCCGATCCAGCGGTTCCCGTTCTGCAGCAGCACCGGGGTGCCACCGACCCGGGAGGCGTTCATGCTCCGCCCGTCGGCGTCCAGGAACGGGCCGCGCGGTGACTTCGACCGGCCGGCGAACACGGTGTACCCGGTGGTCGGGCCGGCGCAGCAGTTCGAGGACGAGGCCATCAGGTAGTACCAGCCGTCCTTGCGCACGACGTATGCGCCCTCGTACCGGTCGCCGATCGCGACCTGGGTCGTCTCGCCCACGGCGTGCAGGCCGTCCGGGGTCAGCTCGGTCACCCACAGCCCGCCGAAGAAGCCGCCGAAGTACAGGTACCGCTTGCCGTCCGGCGTGGTCAGCAACGCCGGGTCGATGGTGTTGAAGAACCGGCCGTCACCGCTCGGTCGCGGCTCCACCACCGGCCCGTCGGTCGCGGTCCACGGCCCGGCCGGGGTCGGCGCGGTCGCGGCGCCGATCGCGAAGTCCCACGGGTCCGCGTGCTGCTGGGTGTTGGTGACGGTGAAGTACATGACGTACTGGCCGTCGACGTACCGGATGTCCGGCGCCCAGAAGAACGACCCGGGAGCCGCCCACACCGGTTTGGTCTCCTCGTCGAACACGGTGCCGACATAGGTCCAGGACCCGAAGTCCTTGGTCTTCGCGATGTGCATCAGCCCGAACGGCCCGCCGGACACCAGCGGGTCCGAGGTGGCGTACGCGTACCACCAGCCGTCCCGGCCCTGGATGATCGTCGGGTCGGCGTAGGTGTCGGCGAACGACGACGAGATCGGATTGGTGGTCGTCGGACCGGATTCGGCGGACGCCGTCAGCGGCGTGACGGCACAGGCGAGTACGGCGAGGGATGCGACAAGTCTTCTGAGCACGGGCGGGTACTCCTCAACCTTTGATACCGGAACGCGCGACGCCCTCGATGACGTAGCGCTGGACGAAGATGTAGAGCACGAGCACCGGCAGCGACGCGAGCGTGGCGCCGGCCATGATCACCGGGTAGTCGGTCGTGTAGGCGCCCTGCAGCAGCTTCAGCCCGGCCGGAAGCGTGAGCCGTTCCGGGCTGAACAGGACGTAGATCGGCCAGATGAAGTCGTTCCAGTTCGCCAGGAACGACAGCACGGTCAGGGTGGCGAGCGCGGGCTTGGCGTTCGGCAGGATGATCCGGGTGAAGATCGTCCAGGAGTTCGCACCGTCGATCATCGCCACCTCCTCCAGCTCGCGCGGGACGGCCAGGAAGAACTGCCGCATGAAGAACACACCGAAGGCGCCGGCCGCTCCGGGTACGACCAGCGACCAGAGCGTGTCCAGCCAGCCGAGCCGGTTCATCAGCAGGTAGTTCGGCATCAGGAACACGAAGCCGGGCACGAACAAGGTGGCCAGGACGACCGCGAAGATCGCCTTCTTGAAGCGGAACTCCATCCGCGCCAGGGCGTACCCGGCCATCGACGCCGTCACCACCACCAGTACGGCGTGCATGGTGGCGGCGGCGAACGAGTTGATCGCCCAGCGCAGCACCGGGTTCTGCCCGCCGGTGGTGAGGATGACGTCGTACGCGCGACCGGTCGGCTCCTGCGGCCACAGCGTGGGCGGAGCGCTCTGCGACTCGCCGATCGTTTTCAGCGAGGTGATCGCCATCCACAGCAGCGGCAGCACGAACACCACCGTCAGTCCGATGACGAGCAGCCAGAAACCGGGGTTGAACCGCCGCCTCATGACTTCCGCTCCCGGAAGATGGCGAAGTTGACCAGCGAGATGATCGCCAGGCACAGCGCGAGCAGGTAGCTCATCGCGGTCGCCGAGCCCATCCGGAACTGGGACAGGCCGGTGTCGGTGATCACCATGATCGCCGTCGTGGTCGAGTCACCCGGCGCACCCTGGGTGACCAGCACGGCCTGGCCGAACATGTTCGCGCTGGCCAGGATCGTGATCGTCACCACGAACACGAACACCGGCCGAAGCCCGGGCACCGTGACGTTCCAGAACTGCTGCCAGCGGTTCGCGCCGTCCAGCTCCGCGGCCTCGTACTGCTCCGCCGGGATGTCCTGCAACCCGGCCAGGTAGATCACCGCGTTGAACCCGAGCGTCCACCACACGGTCAGCCCGACCAGACCGATCCAGGCCCACGGCTGGTCGTTGGTCCAGCCGATCTCGCCGACGCCGAACAGGCCGAGGAACGCGTTCAGGATGCCGAAGTTGGTGTCCAGGATGTAGCGGAACATCAGGCCGATCACCGCGACGCCGAGCACGTACGGCGCGAAGTAGACGGCGCGGAAGAACGTCCGCCCGGGGAACGCACGGTTCAGCAGCACCGCCAGGCCGAGCGGCAGCGCGACCAGGAACGGCACCGAGGCCAGCGTGAAAATGCCCGTCGCGCGCATGCCATGCCAGAACGGCAGGGATGTCGCCGACAGCGGGTCGAACAGGTCCTTGTAGTTCTGCAGCCCGACGAACGGCTTGCCCGGGAGCTGGAAGTCCCAGTCGTGCAGGCTCATCCAGATCCCGAACAGCGCCGGACCGACCACGAAGGCCAGGAACAGCACCAGGTACGGCGCGAGGAACAGGTACGGCGTGCTGCGGCCGTATCCGCGCACAGACATCAGCTGCCGTACTTCTTGCGGTTGGCCTCGAGGATCTTGTCCGCCCGCGCGGCCGCGTCACCGAGCGCCTTCGCCGGCTCCGTCTTCAGCAGCACCGCCTCGTTGATCGCCTTGTTCAGCTCGGCGATCGCGTCGCCGATGCCGGCCACCGACGGCGGGAAGCGCAGGTCGTCGATCTGGGTGGCCAGCGTGGCCTGCTCCGGTAGCGCCTTGAACTCGGCCGACTCGCGGATCTGCCGGCGGGCCGGGACCTGGCCGCCCTTCGCCCACTCCAGCGACTGCTGGCTGACGTAGTTCAGGAATACCCGGGCGGCGGTGGACTTGTTCTGGTCCGGCGTCTTCAGCCGCGGCAGGCAGAACTGGTGCGACCCGGCCCAGGCGGCCTTGGTGCCGCCGATGTTCGGCAGCGGCGCCACCCCCCACTGCAGGCCCTTCTTCTCCCGCAGTGTGTTGATGTTCCAGATGCCGTTCCAGTTGAATGCGGTCTTGCCGTTCTGCAGCGCGATCGCGTCGGCGTCCTGCGCCACGTTCTTCGGGCTGTGGCCGTTCTTGACCAGGTCGACGAACCAGGTGACGGCCTTCACCGAGGGCTCGTCGGCCCAGGCCGCCTTGGATGCTCCGTCGTCGAACAGGTCGCCGCCGAACTGCCAGATCAGCGCGTTCACCGACAGGCCTCCGGTGAACAGGAACGGGCTGGCCCAGTGACCCTGGATGCCCTTGCCCTTGAGCGTGTCGAGCGCCGTCATGTACTCGTCGGCGGTCATCGGAGGCTTGGCCGGGTCCAGGCCGGCCTTCTCCATCACGGTCTTGTTGTAGTAGAAGCCGAGTGGGTGCACGTCGAGCGGGATGCCGTACCGCTTGCCGTTGTACTCGCCGGCCTTCCAGACCTCGTCGGCGAAGTCCTCCTGCTTGAGCTCGAGGGCCGTGGCCACGTCGTCCAGCGGCTCGATCACGTTCCGGGCCGCGTTCGTGGCGAGTGAGTCGAGGTGCATCACCGCGATCGCGGGGCCGCGGCCGGAGTTCACCGCGGTGGGCAGCTTGGTGTAGTAGTCGTCCCACTGCATCACGGTCATCTTGACCTTGGCGTTCGGGTTCTCGGCGTTGAACTTCTCGACGATCTTGCGCATGTACGGGCCGTCGCCACCGGTGAAGCCGTTCCAGAAGTCCAGCTCGACCGGCGGGCCGTCGTACCCCTTGGCGCCGCCGTCACCGGACGGGGTCGGCTGGGCGCCGGGTTTGCCGGCCGAGCCCTCGCCGCATCCGGCCAACCCCCACGATGCGCCCGCACCGAGCGCGCCGGCGAGCAGCACTCGCCGCGAGACATGCTGATGGGTGTTCACGAGTTACCTCCAGGGGAGAGCCTGACCAGGTGCCAGGACGCAGCGGGGAGTGTTGCCACACAGGTGCCGTCGGTGATCCGGGTGCCGTCGATTCGCTTCGGTACGACGCGGTCGGGGTGCTCGGGTCCGTTCACCGCGGACCGGTCGTCGTCGTACAGGCCGACGTGCTCGACCAGGTGCAGCGGGCCGAGCGCGGCCTCGAGTGCGCCTAGCGGGATCTCGCACTCGATCTCATCCGTCTCGCTGCGGTTCACCACGAACAGCGCGACCACACCGGACTCCTCGTCGTACGTCGCGGTGCTCCACAGGGCCGGAACGTTGCCGAAGGCATCGGTCTCGACGACCGGGCCGGTGACCTCGGTCCGCAGCACCCGGCTGCCGGCGTACTTCGAGGTGAGCGCGAACGGGTGGAAGATGGTCTGCTGCCAGGCCGTTCCGCCGGGCTCGGTGAGGATCGGCGCGATCACGTTCACCAGCTGGGCCTGGTTCGCGATCTTCACCCGGTCGGCGTGCCGGAGCAGCGTGATCAGCAGGCTGCCGACGACGACGGCGTCGGTGACGTCGTACACGTCCTCGATCAGCGGGCTGGCCTCGCGAACCTTGAGCCCGGACTCGCCGGGGAAGCGGCCCTGGTACCAGACGTTCCACTCGTCGAACGAGAGCGTGATCTTCTTGTCCGACTGCTTGACGGCACCGACGTGGTCGGCGGTGGCGACCACCGAGCGGATGAACCGGTCCATGTCCTCGGCGACCGCGAGGAAGGATGCGGTGTCGCCGTCCTTCGGCTCGTAGTACGCGTGCAGCGAGATGTGGTCGACGACGTCGTAGGTGCGCTCCAGCACGGTGCGCTCCCAGGACGCGAACGTCGGCATCTTCCGGTTGCTCGACCCGCACGCGACGAGCTCGAGATCCGGGTCCACCCGGCGCATCGCCCGGGCGGTCTCCTCGGCCAGCCGGGCGTACTCGTCGGCGGTCTTGTGTCCGATCTGCCAGGGTCCGTCCAGCTCGTTGCCGAGGCACCAGAGCTTGATGTCGTACGGCTTCTCGCTGCCGTTCGCGACCCGGCGGTCGGCGATGTCGGTGCCCGGTTCGCCGTTCACGTACTGCAGCAGCTCGATCGCCTCGGTGACGCCGCGGGTGCCGAGGTTCACCGCCCACATCGGCTCCACCCCGGCCTTGCGCGCCCAGGCGGCGAACTCGTCGGTGCCGAACTGGTTGGTCTCGATCGCCCGCCAGGCGAGGTCGAGCCGGCGCGGCCGGCCGTCCTTCGGCCCGACGCCGTCCTCCCACGCGTAGTTGGAGACGAAGTTGCCGCCCGGGTAGCGGACCACGGTGACGCCGAGCTCGCGGACCAGGTCGAGCACGTCGGTGCGGAACCCGTCCTCGTCCGCCGTCGGGTGGTCCGGCTCGTAGATGCCGGTGTACACGCACCGGCCCATGTGCTCGACGAAGGACCCGAAGACGCGGCGGTCCAGGTCGCCGACGACGAACGCCGGATCTACGGCTAGGCGGGCTACGGCCACTGGTTCCTCCGCGGTCGGTACCTAGACCCGGTACCCCGGGCGAGCATCTCTACAACGTTTGACCTTGTTCTACAACGTTTGACTTTGTGTGTAAAGGGTGGGCTCAGAAACTCGTGGGATCTACGTGGAGCGAGGACGCCGAACGGCCCATCGCGCAACGAGCCTTGGACGGGCTGTGGCTCGAGCGCTCCGGCGTCGCCGACTCGACTGAGCGATCGCCGCGCGGACCGTGGGAGACTCGGTCGGACGGGCTGGGAGGGAGAGACCGATGACGACGGCACGGCTGAAGGATGTGGCGGAACGAGCCGGCGTATCGGTCAAGACGGTCTCGAACGTGATCAACGCCTACCCGCACATCACCGAGACGACCCGGAGCAAGGTCGAACGGGCGATCGCCGAGCTGGGCTATCGGCCGAACGTGTCCGCCCGGTCGCTGCGCAAGGGCCGCTCGGACTTCATCGCACTCGCCGTGCCCGAGATGGCGTCGCCGTACTTCGCCGAGATCGCGGCCGCGATCAGCCGGACGGCGAAACGGCGCGGCATCACGGTGCTGATCGACCAGACCGAGGGGGAGTTGGACGCCGAACGGCTCGTGCTGGACGGCATGCGCGGGCAGCTGATCGACGGCATCATCTTCTCGCCGATCACGACCTCGCCGGCGAAGATTCAGACCGCCGATGACGCGAAACCCCTGCTCCTGCTGGGCGAACGGCACGGCCGCGGCCAGCTGGACCACGTCGCCGTCGACTCGGTCCAGGCGTCGTACGACGCGACCACGCACCTGGTCTCGCTCGGCCGCCGCCGGGTCGCCGCGATCGGTGTCGGCGGCGGCGCCGGTACCGGTGCGGTCCGGCGGCGCGGGTACCGCAAGGCACTGAAGGCCGCGGGCCTGCCGCACGACCCGGCGCTGGAGCTGGCCGGCACCGGGTACCACCGCGACGACGGTGCCGCCGCGATGCGGGCCCTGCTGGAGCTGCCGGAACCGCCGGACGCGGTGTTCTGCTTCAACGACCTGCTCGCGCTCGGCGCGTTGCGGACCCTGGCCGAGGCCGGCTGGAAGGTGCCGGACGACATCGCGGTTATCGGGTTCGACGACATCGAGGACGGCCGGTACCACTCACCGTCGCTGAGCACGATCTCACCGGACAAGGACTGGCTCGCCGACCAGGCGGTGTCACTGTTGCTGGAGCGCATCTCCGGTACCGGCGATCCCACGCCCCGCGACCTCGCCGTCCCATACACCCTCGAGGTCCGCGAGTCCACCGCCGGCTGACGCCTTGCGCGTGGTGGCCAGCGCGAGGACCAGACCGGCGGCGGCGATTCCCGCGGCGACCAGGAAGGCGTTGCCGCGGCCGCCGGCGGAGGCGACGATGCCGAAGGCGACCGGGCCGATCCCGAGCGCCACGTCGAGGCTCATGCTCACCACGCCCATCACCGCACCGCGCTCGCTCGCCGGAACCCCGTCCAGCGCGAGCATGAAGATGGCCGGCGTCGCCAGCGCCACCCCGACCGCCATCACGGCGGCACCGGTCAACAGGCCCGGCACGGTGTGCCAGGCGCCGATGACGGCCAGGCCGGCAGCGATCGTGCCGAGCGCCAGCCGGACCGCGCGGGGGGCACCGAGCACGTCGGGGATCCGGGCACCGAGGCTGCGGAGGGCGATCACGATCGCGGCGAAGCCGAACAGCGGTACGGACGCACCGCTGAGGCCCAGGTCGAGCGCATACAGCGGCACGAAGGCGAGGAAGCTCGCCATCCCCCAGATCGCCGTGAGCAGCAGGATCGCCGGCACCACGCCGGCCGGGTGGATCAACCGGGTGGACGTGGGCTCGGCCGGCGGCGGCACGTCCGGCCGGGTGTCCCCGATCCGCAGCGTGAGGATGACGGCCGTGCCCGCACCGGCCGCGGCCAGCAGCCAGGTCGCGGTGAAGCCGAGTGAGCCGGTGACCGCCTCCCCGACGGGCGGGCCGAGCGCGAGTCCGGCGTACAGCGAGAGCGAGAACAGGCTCAGCGCCTCACCCCGGCGCTCCTCCGGCGCCAGGTCGCTCATCGCGGTGACCGCACCGACGAAGAAGAACGCCTCGCCGACCCCGGTCAGCAACCGCAGCCCGACCAGGACGGAGACCGAGTCCGCGAGGCCGTAGCAGGCCACCGCCACCGCGTACGTCGCGGCGCCGCTCACCATCAGCACCGCCCGGCCGCGGCGGTCCGCAAGACGTCCGGCCCATGGCCGCAGCAGCAACGCGGTGAGACTGAAGACCCCGACCACCAGTCCGACCGCGACGTCGTCGCCGGCGAGCGGCCCCGCGACGTACCGCGGCACCGCCGGAACCAGCACCCCCTCGGCGAAGAAGTAGCCGAGCGCCGCGACGCCGAGTGCCAGGAACCGGGCGGTGACGAGCCGCGGCCGTGCCGATCGTGTGCTCCGCATGATGCCTCCCCGGTCCGTTCCCGCCCGACGAGGCTCACAATGGCTGCACCGGATCCGCCGTCGCATCGGTAGACCTGCCCATCCCGGCTCGCGACGGAGGTCGGAGGGGAGGCAGCGGTGGACCTTCGTCTCGCCGACCTGCTCTGCGCGCTCTCGGTGACGCTGGACCTCGCGATGTCCCAGCCACCGGAGAAGTCGATCCGGTGCTGCCTGGTCGCGACCGGCCTGGCCCGGCACCTCGACCTCCCCGAGCCGCAGGTCCACGACGTCTACTACGCCACCTTGCTGCGGCACCTCGGCTGTACCTCCACCACGCACGAGGAGGCGTACCTGTTCGGCCCGGATGCCGCTGCGCTCCGGCCGCTCGCCGAACGCTCCGACCGCCGAAACCGGCGCGAGACCCTCGCGCTGTTCGCGCAGACCGGCCGTGGTGCGGGAGTGCACCGGCTGCAGTACGTAGGCCGCGCGCTGCGCTCCGGCTCCGCCGGCGAGGAGCGGATGCTGACCGCGATCTGCGAGGTCGGCTCGATGCTGGCCACCGATCTCGGACTGGGTCCGGAGGTGTCGACCGCGGTGGCGCATAGCCTGGCCCGCTGGGACGGCGCCGGTACGCCGCGCGGGCTGGCCGGGGCGGACATCGCGCTCCCGGCCAGAATCTCCGACGTGGCCACGCAGGCGGTGATCTTCGACGGTCTGGGCGGGCCGGACGCGGCGGTCGAGGTGCTGCGCCGGCGGCAGCGGACCTGGCTCGATCCCGAGGTGGTGGCGGCGTTCGACCGGGCCGGTCCGGACCTGCTGGCCGGGCTACGCACCGAGGACGTCTGGCAGGCCGCGCTGGACGCCGAGCCCACGCCGTACGCGCTGGTCCCGGCCAGCGGGCTGGACCGGGTCGCCCGGGCGTTCGCACACTTCGTCGACCTCACCTCGCCGTACCTGTACGGGCACTCGACCGGTGTCGCCGAGCTGGCCACCGGCGCGGCCGCGGTGCTGCACCTGGACGACGTACCGGTGCTGCGGCAGGCGGCGTTCTTCCACGACCTCGGCCGGATCACCGTGCCGACCGCGGTGTGGGAGCGGACCGGCCGGCTGCGCCGCGGCGAATGGGAGCAGGTCCGGCTGCATCCGTACCACACCGAGCGGATACTCGCCCGGTCCGCTGCGCTGGCTCCGGCGGGCCGGATCGCCGGGTTGCACCACGAGCGGCAGGACGGCAGCGGCTATCACCGGCAGGCGACGGGCGCGGAGGTCCCGGTGCCGGCGCGGCTGCTGGCCGCCGCCGATATGTACCAAGCCCTGACCCAGGACCGTCCGCACCGGCCTGCGCTGGAGGCATCCGAGGCGTCGGCCATGGTGCTTGCCGAGGCGCGGGCCGGCCGGCTCGACACCGAGTGCGTGCGTGCCGTCCTGGAGGCCGCCGGGCAGCCGGCACCGCGGAACCGGCCCGACTGGCCGGCCGGCCTGAGCGATCGCGAGGTGGAGGTCCTGCGGCTGGTCGCCGGCGGCCGGTCGAACCCGGAGATCGCCCGCGAGCTGGTGCTGTCGCCGCGCACCGCCGAGCACCATGTGCAGCACATCTACGCCAAGATCGGCGTCTCCACCCGGGCCGCTGCCGCGTTGTTCGCGATGCAGCACGGGCTCTTCACGCCGTGACTGTCAACGCTTGTTGACCTAGTCTGAGTGGCATGACAGCGACTTCGAGCGGCCGGCGGTCGGACCGGACCCGGGCGGCGATCCTGGACGCGGCGCGGGAACGGTTCGCCGCGGACGGGTACGAGCGCGCCACCATCCGGGCGATCGCGGCCGACGCGCGGATCGACCCGGCGATGGTGATGCGGTACTACGGCAGCAAGGAGAAGCTGTTCGCCGCCGCCGCGGAGTTCGACCTGCGGCTGCCCGACCTGTCCGCGGTACCCCGGGACGAGATCGGCGCCGCGCTGGTACGGCACTTCCTGGACCGGTGGGAGGGCGACGAGACGCTGATGGCGCTGCTCCGGGCCGGCGTCACGAACGAGGCCGCCGCGGAGCGGATGCGGCAGATCTTCGCCGGTCAGCTCGCCCCCGTGATCGCGTCCCTGACCGGCAGAACCACCGAGGCCCCGGTGCGAGCCGGCCTCGCCGCCAGCCAGATCCTCGGCCTCGCCCTGTGCCGCTACGTCCTGGCCTTCCCTCCGGTCGCCGCGATGTCCACCGACGACATCGTCACCTGGCTGGCCCCCACCATCCAGCGCTACGTCGTCGCCTGACCATTCCCGTCGCCGGTCATCGGTCGCTTGTGACCGATGATCGGCAAGGATGGGAGCCGACCTGGAGGTGGAGATGGACGTGCGGGAGCTCGTGGTGGCAGGGATCGACGGCTTCACCGAGAAGGTGCGCGCCGTACCGGACGACCGTTGGGACGCGCCGACGCCGTGCACCGAGTGGTCGGTCCGGGACCTGGTCAACCATATGACCAGCGAGCACCTGTGGGCACCACACCTGCTCCGTGGCGAGACGCTGGACCAGGTCGGCGACCGGTACGACGGTGACGTACTGGGCGACGACCCGGTCGACGCGTGGGAGCGGGCCGCGGATGCGTCCCGGGCTATGTGGCTGGAGGTCGCACCAGGTACGCCGGTGCACCTGTCGATCGGGCCCACTCCGGTGGAGGAGTACGCCGAGCAGATGCACCTGGATCTCGTGGTGCACGGCTGGGACCTGGCCCGCGGGGGCGGGATCGACGACAGCATCGACCCCGCGATCGCCGAACGGGAGCTGGGGTACGTCGATACGGTGCTGGATGACTGGCCGGGATTGTTCGCGGCACCGGTCGAGACGCCGTCCGCCGTACCGGGTGCCGTCCTGGTCGCCCGGCTCGGACGGGACCCGGACTGGGATCCGGCGCGGTAGGCGTCATACGTCGCGAGGCCCGCCGAGCAGCAGCAGGCCCCGCGAGGGGAGCCGGTTAGCGGCGGTCGGGGGTACGGGTGCGGCGCTTGGACTGGTAGACGAAGAGGGCGCCGAGGGCGGCGCCGACCACGAAGCCGCCGAGGTGGCCCTGCCAGGAGATGTTCGGCACCGCGAACGAGAGGAACGCGGTGATCCCGATATACAGCACGATCCAGGTGACGTCATGCCCGAGCGAGCGGGAGATCACCAGGAACGCGCCGACCAGGCCGAGTACGGCGCCGGAGGCACCCAGCGTCGGCTGGTTCGGGTCGAGCAGCCAGACCGCGAGCGAGCCACCGATCGCCGAGGCGAGGTACAGGATGGTGAACCGGAGCCGGCCGAGCATCCGCTCGAGCGGCGGACCGAGCTGGTACAGCATGAACAGGTTCGCGAAGATGTGGAAGAACCGCTCGTGCGTGAACGCCGAGGTGATCAGCCGCCAGGGCTCGTCGTCGGCCAGCGGGCCGTACATCACCAGCTTCTGCCAGACCTGGTCGCCACCGGCGACCACGGCGATCCAGACCAGCACGTTGAGCGCCATCAGCGTGAGCGTGACGACCTGGTCGTTGACCCGGGCCACGCCGCCCATCGTCGTACGTGTCTTCGGGATCGACTTCACCCCGGAGGAGAAGCACTCCGGGCACTGGAAGCCGACCGCGGCACTGTTCATGCAGTCCGGGCAGATCGGCCGGTCGCACCGCTGGCAGCGCACACCGGCCGGCCTGTCGGGATGCCGGTAGCAGACGCTGTCGGTCATCTCACGGCGCTCTTCAGCGGTCATCAGGCGGGCGTCAGGCGGTCTGCAGGCGGCCTCAGGCGGTACGACGCTCGATCGTGACGCTGTTGATCACGACCGGCTCCAGCGGCTTGTCCATCGGTCCGGTCGCGGTGGTCGCGATCGCGTCGACGACCTTCTTCGACTCGTCGTCGGCGACCTCGCCGAAGATCGTGTGCTTGCGGTTCAGGTGCGGCGTCGGGGTCACCGAGATGAAGAACTGCGAGCCGTTGGTGCCGCGGCCCATCTGGATGCCGGCGTTCGCCATCGCGAGCAGGTACGGCCGGTCGAACTGCAGCTCCGGGTGGATCTCGTCGTCGAACGAGTAGCCGGGGGAGCCGGTACCGGTGCCGAGCGGACAGCCACCCTGGATCATGAAGCCGTCGATCACCCGGTGGAACCCGAGGCCGTCGTAGAACCGGACGCCGTTCTTCTTCTCGCCGGTCTGCGGGTCGGTCCACTCCTTGGTGCCCTCGGCCAGGCCGACGAAGTTCTGCACGGTTTTCGGCGCGTGGTCGGGCAGCAGCTTGATGGTGATGTCGCCCTTCGACGTCTGCAGCGTCGCGAGCAGCTCTTCGGCCACGATGTGACTCCTTGATCTGGTGGATACGCGTCGATCCTGTCACGCGCCGCCAAGAGTTCGGCGAGGACCCCGGCGTGCGACCCGGCCCCGCGTGTCCGTAAGCGGTGAGGGTCGTACGATGCACGAGAAAGCCGAATCCGGTTGTCCATACCGTCCAGCGGGCCGCCCGATGGACTCATCAGGGGTACTGCCGGGGCAGTGCCGCCCTAGGAGGAACCGTGGGTCTCAAGTCCAAGGATCGCCTCGAGCAAGCCAAGGAGCGAGTCCGTCCTTACGCGGAGACGGCGACGCAAAAGGTCGTCCCGGTCGCCGAGAAGGCGGTCGAGCGGGGGGCCACCGCAGCGAGTCACGCTGTGGACAAGGTAGGGCCAGTGGTGGACGACGCGCTCGGCAAGATCGGTCCGGCCACGACCGACGCCGCCGAGAAGGCCCGGGAACGCCTCAACGAGGACGTACTGCCGAAGATCAGCGGCGCACTCGTCGCCCTCGCGGCGGCCGCCGAGCCGGCGGTGGAGGAAGCCGCCCGTCGGGGCCGCGCCACCAAAGCCGCGCTGAAGGGTGAGGTGGAAGTGCCCAAGGAGCGCCACCGGCTGCGCAAGACCGTCATCTTCCTCGGGTTCAGCGCGGTCGTCGCTGCGGTCGCCAAGAAGCTGCTGTCACCGCGGGAGCCGGCCTGGCAGTCCACCCCGACCGCGGGCGCGAACTACGGCTCGTCGTCGACCAGTCCGTCGACCTCGCGACCGCGGGCCACCGAGAACACCGACCCGGCCGGCGCGTCCACCGCTCCGCGTTCGAGCACCTCGTCGCCCCCGACCAAGTCGGCCGCCGAGACGCTGAAGGACGCGGCTGCGGACGACTCGCTCGACACGAAGCCGGAGACCAAGCTGGAGTCCAAGCCGGACACCAAGCCGGACACCAAGCCGGAGACGAAGCCGGAGATCAAGCCGGACACCAAGCCGGACGGTTCTACTGCGGCCGAGAGCGCGCCCGACAGCGCGCCGCCGCAGGATGAGTCGAAGCCGGCCGCGAAGAAGGCGACCAGCTCGACCCGGCGCCGTACCGCGAACAGCACCGCCAACAGCTCGCCGGGCTCGAATTCCAGCTGAGCCCGACCGGCCCCCGGTACGCAGGTGGCCGCGGCACCCCGTTGAGGGGTCCGCGGCCTCGTGCGTTCCGGGGGCCGGTTCGCATCCCGCGCCGTCCTGTGGTCTTCTGGTTGCCGCCTTGGGGGGCGACCAGGAGATCAGATCCGGAGAAAGAGGGTAGGAACCCGGCTGTGAACGACACCCCCTTCCATTCCAGCGTGTCAGCGAGTTGCGCGCTAGAAAGCCCCGAACGCCGTGATAGCGCGCTGGTGTTGGCAGGAAGGTGTCGTCGATGACAAATCGCGACGGTGCGTGGCCCCGACGTCACCTACTTCGTGGTATTCATGGAACTCGGTCATGCGGGGGCGCAGCGACTGAAACCGGACGCGATGGAGCCAGGACACGCAAGGGACGGCCGTGAGTCACCCGCATGTGGCAACACCAGTTGCCCTTCACGATGACGAGATGTACTCGGACAACCCCGAGACCTTCCACGCTCTCGGTCCGATCGGTCGTGCCGCCTCGATCCTGCTCGGGGCCTCCGTTCTCACCCACCTCCTGGCCACCATCTCGGACTGGCACACGTACCACGTGGTCCGCGACTACCTGGGCGGCAAGCCCGACGTCGAGGACGCCGCCCTGAACAGCGCCGACACCTTCGCCCGGCTCACGTCGATCCCGAACGTCGCGATCTCCGTCGCCGCCGCCGTGGTCTTCGTACTCTGGCTGTGGCGCGCCCGGCTGAACTCCGAGGTGTTCTGCCGCGCCGACCACCGGTACAGCCACGCCTGGGTGCTGGGCAGCTGGATCTGCCCGGGGCCGAACCTGTTCTACCCGAAGGCGATCGTCGACGACGTCTGGGTGGCCAGCGACCGTGCGACCCCGGCCTGGACCGACGATCTGGCCAAACACCGCCGGATCACGATCACCTCCGCCTGGTGGGCCTGCTGGGTGGTCGCGATGCTCTTGGACGTCGTACTGCGCCGGATCCTGATGTGGGTCGAGCCCACCGTCGGCACGCTCCGGCTGACGGCGTACAGCAGCACGGTCGCCCTGGTGCTGAGCGCCGTGTCCGCCGCGCTGGCGATGGTGATCATCAGGCGCGTCACCGCGATGCAGACCAACCGGCCGTGGATCGCCTGGTGGGACATCGACGACGAGGCGGTCAGCGGATCGCCGTTCCCGCACTACTCCGAGGACGACGAGCTGGAGCCGGCTTGGGCCGAGCCCGCGTACGCCGGCGGCCCAGGGCGGAACCAGCCGACGCCCGAGCCGCTCCGATCGGAGCCGCTGTACGTCGAGACCGCGCCCGGTCCGGCCCCGCAGCCCGCGCTGGTCGCCGCCGGCTCGGCCCCGCTGACGCTCTCGGCCGCCCTGCCGGCGCAGCGCCCGGCGTGGAACGAGCAGCTCGCCGGCCCGGCCGTGGACGAGCCGAGCCGGCCGACTCTGGTCGGGCTGCCGTCCCTGCCGTCCCTGCCGTCGCTGCCGGAGCTGCCGCGCAACACCGCCCAGTTCAGCGCCTACGACGCGTCCTTCGACAACCGCAGTTCGATGCCGGAGCCGCCCGCCGCCGACACCTCCGGCGAGGAGCAGGCCTGGAGCCCGTTCTCGTCGATGGTCGAGCAGTGGCGCGAGGAGATCGAGCACCCTGGCGGCCAGGACTCGTCCTACGCGGCCTACGAGGAGCCGGTCTTCGCCCGGGAGGCGCCCGACTACGAGGCCGGGTCGAGGTACAGCACCAAGTACGACTCCTACCAGCAGGAGGAGTACACGACGGAGGCGTACCGGCCCGACTACTCGCAGGACACCCAGTACTTCCGGCCGGACTTCGAGTCCGGCTACACCACGGAGTCCAGCTACAGCACGGAGCGGGACTACACCTCCGAGCGGGACTACGCGTCGGACTACAGCAGCGACTACGGCAGCGACTACAGCACCAACTACGGCTCGGACTACGGGACCGACCGGGACTACACGTCCGAGACCAGCTACACAGCCGAGACCAGCTACACGGCCGGGACCAGCTACACGGCCCAGACGAGCTACGAGTCGCCGTACCGCCCCGAGCCGGCCGACGAACCCGAGCCGGCTGTCCCCCAGGAGTCCCCGCTGGTCGCGCGGCTGTCGCCGCGGCCCGACCTGCCGCAGGCACCGTCGCTGCCGCAGGCACCGTCGCTGCCGCAGGCCCCCAGCCTTCCGCAGGCGCCGTTCCGGACCCCGGAGCCCACCCCCGAGCCGGCTCCGGAACCGTCCGCCTGGCCGTCCTCGGCCGGGGACCAGCCCGCGTGGGTCGCTGAGTACCAGGCGCGGCGCAAGCCAGGCGGCGCGAGCAGCTTCCAGGAGCCGCCGCGGCCGATCCCGTCCCCGCCGACGCCGCCGCTCACCCTGGTCCCGCCGCCCGCTCAGCCGGCCGACCCGACGCCGGTGCAGCGCACCGAACCACAGCGCCCCGAACCACAGCAGCCCGACCCGTCGTACGGCGATGCGGCCCGGCACTTCGACCCGACCCAGTACTCAGAGCCGGCCCGGTACTCCGACACCACCCGGCACGAGCCGCCGGCGGACCCCACGCCGTACGCCGAGCCCGCCCCGGACTCCGCACCGCGGCCGGCCGGACGGCGCGCGCGGCGGATGCCGGCGGACTACGTCGAGCAACCGCCTCCGGACACCACCGGCTACACCGAGCCGATCCGGCGTCCCGAGCCGCCGCGGTACTCCGACCCCGCGCAGTACCGCGGCCCGGCGCAGCAGGACCCGCCCCCGGCACTCGGCGCACAGCACGGGCGGTCACTGCCGCCCGCTCCGCTGGAGCCGCGCAGCACCTTCGTCGACGTCGAGCCGGAGACCCCGGCCGACACCGGCTCGCAGCCGGTTACGCCCCGCGTGCACCCGCGCCGCCGGTGGTCGGTCTAGGGCAGCAGCAGGCACAGGTCGCCGAACTCGTGCCACAGGTACCGCCGTTCCAGTGCCGCGTCGTACGCACGCTGCACGAGTGCCGACCCCGCCACGGCCTCGAGCAGCAACAGGTGTGACGCGTCCGGCGCATGCATCCCGGTGATCAGCCCGTCGACGACGGACGCCGGCCGGTCCGGTCCCAGCACCAGCTCGGTCCAGCCACCGGCGGCTGCGATCGACCCGTCCGGCCGGACCGCGGATTCCAGCGCCCGCACCACGGTGGTGCCGACCGCGATCACCCGGTGCCCGCGCGCCCTGGTCCAGGCGACCAGCTCGGCGGTGCCGGCCGAGACGTCGTACTGCTCGGCGGCCGGCGGCTCGTGGCTCTCCAGCGAGGACACCCCGGTGTGCAGCGTGACCGGTGCGACCAGCACGCCGGCGGACACCAGCCGGGTGACCAGCGCGGTACTGAACGGCCGACCGGCACTCGGCATCTCCGCACTGCCCGGTTCGGTCGCGAACACGGTCTGGTATGACGCCAGCGGCCACCGTTCGCCGACGTACGCGTAGGCGATCGGCCGGCCGTGCCGGGCCAGGAACCCCAGCACTCCGTCCGGTACGTCGACCCGGGCGCGCCACAGCCGCCGCTCGCCGGCCGAGTACCGCGCTCGGAGCGTGAGCGATCCCGGCCGGTCGCCGGTACAGGGCAGCTCGACCCGTTCGCCCGGGATCGCGTCGAGTACCGGCTTCGAGGCGGCCGGCGCCGTCCGCAACTCCACTACCCAGTCGCCGTCGTCCAGCGCGGTGGAGAAGTGCACGACGACCGGCTGCACGCCTGCGCGTGCGATCCGGGTGCCGTCCACCGCAGCCGGCAGCGTGCCGGAGGTGTTCACCACCAGTAGGTCGCCGGGGACCAGGAACCGTCCGAGCTGGTCGAACCGGGCGTGCTCGATCCCGTTGCCGCCTGCCACGAGCAGCCGGACATGGTCCCGTTCCAGCCCGCGGGCCTCCGGCGGCTCGGCGGCGCTCAGCTCGGCGGGCAGGATGAACCGGGTCGTCGGTTCCGCGATCATGCAGTCACCGGTTCGCTGCTGAGGTCGGCCGCCTTGTACCGTCCGCTCGCCGGCCGCGTGTCGAGCAGCCGCAGGAACGCCGGTACGACGCTGGCCGGCTCAGGCCGGTCGGAGATGTCCTCGTCCGGGAACGCGGCCTGGTGCATGGCGGTCCGCAGGTCACCCGGGTCCACCGCGTAGACCGCGAGAGCCGGATGCTCGGCAGCGAGGACCGCGGTGGCATGGTCGAGCGCGGCCTTCGCCGAGCCGTACCCGCCCCAGCCCTCGTACGCCTCGACGGCCGCATCCGAGCTGATGTCGATCACGGTGCCGCCGGACTTCGTCAGCGCCGGCAGCAGTTGCTGGACCATCGCGATCGGCGCGACCACGTCCACCTCGTACACGCGGCGCAGCTCGTCCAGCGGGTACTCCGCCAGCGGCGGCTGCGGGCTCGGGCCGAGCAGGCTGGCGTTGTTCACCAGCAGGTCGAGCCGGCCGAGCCCGTCGACCACCTCAGCCAGCTCCTCACGGTGCCGCGGGTCGGTGACGTCGCCGGCCAGTGCGATCACGTCGGTACGGGCCGCCAGCGCGTCGGCCGCGGCCTTGAGCAGGTCGGACCGGCGGCCGTCGATCACGAGCGTCCAGCCGCGCTCGGCCAGACCGTGCGCGAGGGCGAGGCCGAGCCCTGCGGACGCACCGGTGACCACGGCAACAGGCTTGTCAGTGGGTGTCATGTACCAAGCGTCATACCTCAAGTCCACTTGACTTCAAGCCGTCCCTTTCACTCTTCCCGTACCGACACGCCGCCCCGCGTGCCTTGCCCCGGCGTGTCCCTACGGGGGCAGCGAACGAACCCGACCCCCAGTCCCACCTCCCGTAGGGACACGCCGCGCGGGTGGACTTGGGGCGGCGGGTCGGTACGGGAGGTGTAGCGGGACAAGGGGCGCGGGGGTCAGCGGGGGAGGAGGATGCCGGGGTTGAGGATGCCGGTGGGGTCGAGGGTTCGTTTGACGGACCGCAGGGCCTCGACGGCGAGCGGGCCGATCTCGGTCGCGTATGCGTCGCGGTGGTCGGTGCCGACGCCATGGTGGTGGCTGATCGTGCCGCCGGACGTACCGATCGCGGCGCTGGCGGCGGCCTTCGCGGTGCGCCACTGGGCGACCGGGTCGTCTGTCTGCGCGCAGATCACCGTGAAGTACAGCGAGGCACCGGTCTCGTACACGTGCGACATGTGGCACAGCACCAGCGGCGGTGTGCCCTGCCCTGCCAGCGCGGACGTCAGCGCCTCCGTCACCGCGGTCCTCAGCGCCGGGATCACGGACCAGAACGCCGCCGTCTCCAGCGTCTCGACCAGCGCGCCCGCGTCCAGCAACGGGTCGCGCAGGTACGGCGCGCGGTAGCGGCCCTCCCGCCAGACCTCGCCCGGCCCCTCGCCCAGCGGCTCGCCACCTGCGTCCCGCAGTACCGCAGCCACGGCTGCCCGTCGTACCGGGACCCGGTCGGCGGTGTCCTCGAAGCCGCAGATCGCCAGACAACCGCCCGTCCCGCCGGACAGCACGTCGGGGTCCGCGAGGTTGACCGCGGTCTCGGCCTCGTCGGCGAGCCGCAGCACGGTCGGCAGCGGACCGTCCTGCGCCAGCCGGCGGATCGCCGCCAGCCCGGCGTCGAAGGAGGCGAACCGCCAGCCCTCGTACGCTCGCTGCTCGGGCCGGGGGCGGACCCGGACCCGGACGGACGTCACCACCCCGAACGCACCCTCGGACCCGAGCACCAGCTGCCGCAGGTCCGGCCCGGCGGCCGACATAGGCGCCCGGCCGAGCTCGATCGTGCCGCGCGGGGTGGCGAGCGTGAGCCCGACGACCAGCTCGTCGAACCGCCCGTACCCGGCCGAGGCCTGGCCGCTGGACCGGGTGGCGGCGTACCCACCGATGCTGGCGCCCTCGTACGACTGCGGGAAGTGCCCCAGCGTGTAGCCGCGCGCAGCCAGCAGCGCCTCGGCGGCAGAGCCCCGCACTCCGGCCTGCAGCGTGGCGACGCGGGACACCTCGTCCAGCTCCACCAACCGGTCCAGCCGGCGCAGGTCCAGCGTCACCACACCGGCGAATCCGTCCCGGGACGGCGCCAGCCCGCCCACCACTGACGTACCGCCGGAGTAGGGCACGACCGCGACCCGATGCTCGGCACAGACCCGCAGCAGCTCGACCACCTCGTCGTGCGACCCCGGAAGCGCGACCAGGTCCGGGGCGTCTGTGAGGTCACCGGCGCGCAACCGCAACAGGTCCGGCGTCGAGTATCCGCGGGTGTGCCCGATCCTGGCCGCGTCACTGTCGTCCAGCTCGCAGACCGCGGCGAGCGCGGCGTGCGTGTCCGGGGACAGGGCGGGTGGTGCGAGCCCGGAAGAGCCTGTCGCAGGAGGCGCGGTGGCCTTGACGCCGAGATGCCGCAGCGCGGCGGTGGCCGCCTCTGGCAGCGCAACCGGGTGCTGCGGATCGCCCCACCGCCCGGGCACCATCTCGGTCACCGGCAGATCCGACTCGGTCATACCCGCCTCCACCTCACCGGTTGCGTCCGCCGAAGGCGAGTCAGGTTGACACCACTTCGGCGGACACAAGAGCCCCACTCGCTGATACACTTTTGCATGTGATGTCTCAGCGTAGCAGCGAGTCGACGGAACGGCCGTCGCCCGTGAACGCGATCCCTGAGCAGCAGATCCTGGACGCGGCGTACGAGCTGATGCTCGCGGTCGGCATGCGCCGGATGACGATGGCGGACATCGCCCGGCATGCCGAGGTCTCGCGAGCCACCCTGTACCGGCGCTGGCCGAACGTCCAGTCGGTCGTCGCCGCGCTGATGACCCGGGAGTGGGCCATCGCCGGTGCCGCCGCGTTCGTGCCCGGCGCCGACGCACGTAGCTGGCTGGTCGAGGGTGTGGTCGAGGTGGTCAACCTGACCCGCACGCACCCGCTGATGCGCAAGATCATCGAGCTCGACCCGGAGTTCCTCACGCCGTACCTGTTCGAGCGCCGCGGCAGCAGCACCAACGACCACCTGGAGCTGGTCGAGCGGGCGCTGCAGAAGGGGTACGAGGACGGCTCGATCCGGCTCGGCGACCCCGAGTGGCAGGCCCGGACGATCGTGCTGGCCGCGTTCTCCTCGGCGGTGTCGGGGCCGATCATGGCCGAGCCGGACGAGTACGACCGGCTCGACGAGGAGCTGCGGCAGATGCTCGACAGGTACCTGGCGCCATGAACCTGCTGGGGGACTCGGCGCTGAACGCGACCCGCCGGGCGCGGGACCTGGAACGGCTCGAGGCCGGCGGCCCGGTCGATCTGCTTGTGGTCGGCGGCGGCGTGACCGGGGCCGGGGTGGCACTCGACGCCGCCTCCCGCGGGCTGTCGGTGGTGCTGGCCGAGAAGCATGACCTGGCGTTCGGGACCAGCCGGTGGAGCTCGAAGCTTGTGCACGGCGGACTGCGCTACCTCGCCGCAGGCAAGGTCGGGATCGCCCGCGAGAGCGCGGTGGAGCGCGGCATCCTGATGCGGCACACCGCGCCGCACCTCGTGCACCCGGTCCCGACCGTCGCGCCGTGGTTGCCGAAGGCAAGCATCAGCCAAGCGGCCCTGCTGCGCGCGGCGTACGCGGGCGGCGACCTGCTCCGGGTGACCGCCGGGACCAGCGGCCAGCTGCTGCCGCGTTCGCGCCGGATCAGCAACGCCGAGGTGCTCCGCTACGCGCCGACGGTGCGACCCGACGGGCTGCGCGGCGGCTTCATCGACTGGGACGGCCAGCTGTACGACGACGCCCGGCTGGTGGTCGCGATCGCGCGCACCGCGGCCGCGCACGGCGCCCGGATCCTGACCCACTGCGCAGCCGAGCAGGTCGCCGGCACAGGTGCGGTGCTCACCGACCAGCTCACCGGCCACTCCTTCGACCTGCACGCCCGGGTCGTCGTCAACGCGGCCGGGATCTGGGCCGGTTCGGTCGCGCCGGACATCAAGCTGCGGCCCAGCCGCGGCACCCACCTGGTACTGCCGCAGTCCGTGTTCGGCGGGCTGTCCGCGATCCTCACGGTGCCGGTGCCGGGCCGGCTGCGCCGGGTCGTGATGGCGATCCCGGCACCGGACGGCCGGGTGTACGTCGGGCTGACCGACGAGGACGCACCCGGGCCGGTGCCGGACGTGCCGGAGGCGACCGACGCCGAGATCGACTTCCTGCTGGACACGATCAACCTCGCGGTCGAGGAGCCGATCACCCGAGCGGACCTGCTCGGCACGTACGCCGGATTGCGGCCGTTGCTGGACAGCGGGACTGGATCCACCGCGGATCTGTCCCGCCGGCACACGGTGATCACCGCGCCGGACGGACTGGTCACGATCGTCGGCGGCAAGCTCACGACGTACCGCCGGATGGCGCAGGACGCGGTCGACACCGCGGTCCAGGCAGCCCGCCTGACGGCTGGCCGGTGCCAGACCCGGCGACTGCCGCTCGTCGGTGCCGCCGCGCCGGGCGCGCTGGCCGCCGTACCGGGGCCGCGCCGGTTCGTGCAGCGATACGGCGCGGAGGCGCCCGACGTGCTGCGTCTGGCCGCGGACGACCCTGAGCTGCTGGCACCGCTCGGACCCGGTCTGCCGACCACCCGGGCCGAGCTGCTGTTCGCGATCCGGTCCGAGGGCGCGCTGACCGTCGACGACGTGCTCGACCGCCGGACCCGGATCGGCCTGGTCCAGGCCGACCGCGCGGCCGCCCTGGCCGCCGCCCGCGAGGCGCTGGCCCACGCCGGACCGGCCGGCTCCGAAGCGGTGGCCTGACGCCGGTCCCGACCCGGGCGCCGGGGTACATTGCTGCGCCCACGGTCCGAGATGAGGTGGGGTCATGAGCTACCCGCATCCCGCGAGCTACGGCGGCCCGCCTTACCAGGTCCCGGTGCTCGCCCGGTACAAGCCGCTGCGCACGCTCGGCATCGCGACGATGGTGCTGATCATCGTGACCACGATCGGGACCTGCCTCCAGGTCGGGCTGACCTGGGCGTCGTACGACACCCTCGAGACCGACCTGGCCGAGGCGGTGAACGACAGCAACACCGACGGGCTCGTGGAGGCGCTGCAGGGCACATTCCTGAACGGCATGCTGTCGAACCTCACCATGCTGCTCTGGCTCACCACCGGCGTGGTGTTCCTGGTCTGGCTCTGGCAGGCGCGCGAGAACACCGAGGTGCTGTCACCCACCGTTCGGCACCGGCTGGCGAAGGGCTGGGCGCTGGGTAGCTGGTTCTGCCCGGGCGTGCAGTTCTGGTTCCCGATGACGATCGTGGACGACGTCTATCGTGCGAGCGCCGAACCGGGCCGGCCGGGTGTCGTCAGCGTGCCGCGCGGTCGGGCGGCGATCCTCGGCTGGTGGGCTGCCTGGGCGTTCTACTGGCTGTTCCTGCTGGTCAGCATCCCGTTCGCGATGATCGTGATGATCAGCTGGTTCGCCGACCTGATCGACGCGTCCGACGCCGGCCGGCCGGTCGACGACGTGACCATCCGGAACGACATCGTCCGGTTCGTCAAGACGATGACGATCGGCAGCACCGTCGCCGCCGGGCTTCTCGTGATCGCGGCCGCGCTGATCTGCCTGGTGATCTGGCGGATCAGCAGGCTGCAGGACGCGCGCGGTCCGAAGGTCGAGGTGCCGGGCATGACACCGATGCCGATCCAGCCGGGCCGGTACGAGGTGCAGCGGTACCCGGGGTACGCCGCCGAGCCGCCGCCGTTCCCGTCGTACGGCCGGCCGCAGGACCCGCCTCCGCCAGTGCGCTAGCAACTCACCCTCAGAATTGACACAGCACGGCGGTGGCGACGTCGGAGCGCTTGCCGCGGAAGCTGCACGCGGGCCGGTCAATCAGGCCGGGAGGTGGACCAGCCGGGCGCTCTCGGTCCACAGCCGTTCGGCGGTCGCGGCGTCCTGGGCGAGCGGCGACGGGTCCTTGGGACGGTCGTCCTCGAAGTACAGCCCGGTGGTCCCTGCGACGTCCGGGCTGGTGGCGAGATACACGATCCGCTGCGCGCCCTCTTCCGGCGAGATCATGAACAGCCGCTTGGCGACGGCGAGCACCGGCCGGGCGAACCATGGTGCGCGGCTCCAGATCCCGGTCGCCACCGCACCCGGATGCAACGCGTTCACAGTGACGCCGGTGCCGGCGAGCCGCTCGGCCAGGCTGCGGGTGAACAGCACGTTCGCGAGCTTGGACCGCGTATACGCCCGCATGATCTGGTAGCCGCGCTCGTAGCCGAGGTCGTCGAAGTCCAGCGTGCCGTTGTAGTGCCCGACCGAAGACACGTTGACGATCCGTGCGGGCGCACTGCGCACGAGCAGGTCACGGAGCAGGTCGGTGAGCAGGAACGCACCGAGGTGGTTCACCGCGAACGTCGCCTCGATCCCGTCCTCGGTGACGGTCCGGTTCGCGTACACCGTGCCGGCATTGTTGACCAGCACGTGAAGCTGGTCGTACCGCTCCAGGACGGTCTTCGCGAGGACCCGGACCGATGCCTGCGAGGCGAAGTCGCACAGCAATGTGTCGACGGTGTCGCTGCTCCCCCGCTCCCTGACGTCCGCTCGGGCGGCGTCGAGCTTCGCCGGGTCGCGGCCGACCAGCACGACCCTCGCTCCGGTGCGGGCCAGCTGGACCGAGGCCGCCAGGCCGATCCCGCCGGTCGCGCCCGTGACCATCATCGTCTGCACCGGATCGACGCTACCGGGTTGTCCGACGGGCGGCGTACGGTCGGGGCATGGGTGGGATACCGGTTGACGCGGTCCGCTTCTACGCCGAGCTCGCCGAGGACAACAGCCGCGAGTTCTGGACCGCGAACAAGCAGCGGTACGACGAGTCGGTGCGGCTGCCGTTCGAGGCGCTGCTGGAGTCGCTGGCGGCCGAGTTCGGCGAGCCGAAGGTGTTCCGGCCTTACCGGGACGTGCGGTTCTCCCGGGACAAGCGGCCGTACAAGGAGCACCAGGGTGGCTTCATCCAGACCGCGGACGGGATGGGCTGGTACGTCCAGGTCAGCGCCGACGGCCTGACGACCGGTGGCGGCTTCCACAGCCACGCTCCCGACCAGGTCGCCCGGTATCGCTCCGCTGTCGACGCGCCGTCCTCGGGCGAGGAGCTGACGCGGATCGTCGTCGCGCTCGAGGACGCCAAGTTCGAGCTCGGCGGCGAGCGGCTCAAGACCAAGCCCCGCGGGTATGACGACGACCACCCGCGGCTCGAGCTGCTCCGGCACAAGAGCCTGACCGCGGGCCGCGAGCACGGCATACCGGCCTGGCTGTCCACCGCTCGGGTGGTCTCGCGGGTCCGGGACGACTGGCGCGCGATGCGACCACTGATCGAGTGGCTCGGCGAGCACGTCGGCCCCGCCGAGGAACCGGCCCGCCGTCGTTAGCGGGTCGTTGTCGGAGCGCCGGGCTAGTCTGCACGGCGTGAACCTCTCCGCAGACCTGCACCGGTACCTGCAACAGGCACGGGACGGCCTGGTGTCCAAGCTCGACGACCTGGACGAGTTCGACATCCGACGCCCGATGACGCCGAGTGGGACCAACCTGCTCGGCCTGGTCAAGCACCTCACCGGGGTCGAGCTCGGCTACCTCGTCGAGTCCGCCGGCCGCCCGACCGAGATCAAGCTGCCATGGAACGAGGACGGGTCCGTCTGGGAGAGCGGCGACATGTGGGCGAAGCCCGACGAGTCGCGGGAGTACCTGGTCGACCTGTACAAGTCCGTCTGGCGGCAGTCCGACGACTCGATCGAGCAGCTCGCCCTCGACGCGCCCGCCACAGTGGCCTGGTGGCCCGAGGAGCGCCGCGAGACCACCTTCGGCCACCTGCTGGTCCGGGTCGTCGCCGAGACCGCCCAGCACGCCGGCCACGCGGACATCATCCGCGAGAGCATCGACGGCCGCGGCGGCAGGGACCACGACGACATCGGCAACGCCGACTGGTGGAACACCTACGTCGGACAGATCCAGACCGCCGCCGACACATTCCGTGCCACAGGGAGCCAGTCGTGAAGTACATGCTGCTGATACACAACCAGCCGGGGTACGCCGACGCGCTATCCGACACGGACCGGGACGCGCTGCTCGGCGAGGTGGACGCGATCATGGCCGAGCTGACCAAGACCGGCGAGCTGGTCCGCGGCGAGGCGCTGGCGGACCCGTCCCAGACTCGCACGGTCCGGGTCCGCGACGGCATGCCGGCGATCACCGACGGCCCGTTCATCGAAGCCAAGGAGCAGTTCGCCGGCTACCTGCTGGTCGACTGCGACTCGCTCGAGCGCGCCACCGAGATCGCCGCTCGCTGGCCCGACGCCCGGTTCGCCGCGATGGAGGTCCGCCCCGTCATCCACCAGTCGGGTCCGGACCGGTAAGTCCCATTCGGGGTCCTCTCCGACGTGTTCGTGGCCGTGCAGCTTTTGCGGAGAACACGTCGTCCTCGACCGCGGCCAAGTGCTTGAGCAGGCCGCCGAGAGTCATCGTCGACGGTCCGAGGGTGGCCCGGAGCCCGGCCGGGTCCAGGTTCCCGCACTGCCAGGCCAGGTACCCGCGCTGCCGCTCCAGGCCACCCAGCAGTGTGGTGACCTCGTCGCCGGCGACCGGAGGTGTGCGCCGAATCGTGTCAGTGTCCATGCGAGGCACGCTAGCCTCGGTTCCGGACGATCTACTTCCGCGTTGGGAGAGCGATGGCGCACGATCTGAGCCCCACCGCGCGGGCATTGCTCGCACTCGAGGTGATCCAGGACAACCCGGGCATCACGGCGTACCGGCTGGGTGAGCGGCTCGGCGTCACCGAACGGGCCGCGCGCCGGTACGTCGCGATCCTGCGCGAGGCAGGCCTGCCGATCGAGTCGGTCACCGGTCCGCACGGTGGCTACCGGGTGGGGCGTGGCCTGCGGCTGCCGCCGTTGATGTTCACCGCCGCCGAGGCGATGGGGCTGGTCATGGCCGTGCTGGAGGGCCACCGGGACGCGGCAGACCCCACCGACCTGGTGGGCAGCGGACTGGCCAAGATCGTCCGGGTGCTGCCGGAGCGGGTTGCAGGACCGGTCCGGGCCGTCCGCGACTTGAGCAGTCCGCGCCCTGCGACTTCGACGACCTCAATCAGCCCGGAGCTGACGACCGAGCTGATCGCGGCCTGCTCGGCCGCGCGACGACTCCGCCTGGTGTACCGGCTGACCGAGGACCGGGCGATGGAGGTCGACCCGTGGGCCGTCGTACTGCGACACAGCCGGTGGTACCTGCTGGGCTGGTCCCACACCAAGCAGGCGCAGCGCGTGCTCAGGGTGGACCGGATCGTCAGCGTCGAGCCGTCGCTGGAGACGTTCACGCCACCCGAGGAGCTCGACGCGCTGCGCACCTTGGAGGAACACCTGTCCCGGGGCTGGAGGTACCCCGTCGACGTCCTGGTCGACGCCACCGTCGAGCAGACCTCACGCTGGGTACCGAGAAGTCTCGGCCGCCTGGAGCCTGGCGACGACGGCCGGACCCACCTTCGTGCGACCACGGACGAACCCGACTGGTACGCCCGGCAGCTCGCCGCCATCCCCGCGCCGTTCCGCGTCCTCGAGTCGCCCGAGCTCCGCCGCGCGACGGTGGCGCTCGGTCAACGGCTGGCGCAGGCCGGCGGTACGTAACCGGAATCCCAGTTGACGCTCGCAGGCTGCCGGCGTTTGCTCTCGGCGTGACGATCGAACGCACCAACCCCGCAGGGCTGCACGCGACGCCCGGATACCATCACGTCACCAAGGTGACGGCCGATCAGCTGATCTTCCTGGCCGGGCAGTGCCCGCTCACCGCGGAAGGAGAGCTGGCCTCCGGCGGCCTGGTTGGACAGACCGACCAGGTGATCCAGAACGTTCTGCTGGCCCTCGAATCGGCGGGTGCCGGCCCCGAGCACGTCGTACGGACCGTCATCTATGTGGTCAGCTCGGTGCGGGAGGATCTGTCCCAGGTCTGGGCCCAGCTGAACGCGTCACCGCTCGCGCCAGCCTTCAGCACCGCCAGCACGCTGCTCGGAGTCGCTCAGCTCGGCTTCCCCGGCCAGCTCGTCGAGCTCGACGTCACAGCCGCGTTGTAAGACCGCACCTTTGTGGAGACGAGGGGACTCGAACCCCTAACCCCTGCCTTGCAAAGGCAGTGCTCTACCAGTTGAGCTACGCCCCCGAGGGGACCGGCGGCGCCGGGTCAGTGGCCGGGTGCTACCGGGTCCACCGCGTCGGCCCACGAGTCCGGCTCGGCCTTGGCCTGCTGGGACTTCTTGTACGCGAAGTATCCACCGAAGCAGGCCAGGGCGACCAGCAGGAGCTTCTTGAGCATGGTGGACTCCTCACGAAAAGTCGGGTGTGAACCGATCGGCGGGTGGGCCTAACTGGACTTGAACCAGTGACCTCTGCCTTATCAGGGCAGCGCTCTAACCGTCTGAGCTATAGGCCCGCAGTCGTGTGGACGCCGGGAGAGATTACCTCACTCTGGCACCCGCACCCAAACCGGTTCTCACCGGGGCACCCGGCGCACACGTCGTGGGGTCGTTGCACACCCAAGATCGTGTGCGGGGACGCCGCTTGGTGTTGCGCGGCGGCGCGAACGACTGGGTCAGTCTTCGGAGGCGAGGGTTACTTCAAGACCGCCGAGCAGGGAGGCGGCGATGTTGTAGAGGAAGGCGCCGAGGGTGGCCAGGGCGGTGATGATCAGTACGTCGGCGCAGGCCAGCAAGGTCGTGAAGCCCATAACCTTGTTGGTGCTGACGTAGTCCTGGACCCGGAACGGGTCGGCGCCCGGTGTGCCGAGCACCTCCTGGACGGTGCGGTTGATGTTGTCGAAGACGCCGGCCGCGCCGATCGCGGACCAGACGATGAACACCGCGACCCAGGTGACGATGCCGAACGCGATCGCGAGCAGGAAGGCGGTCTTCATCACCGACCACGGATCCAGCCGGGCCAGCCGGAGCCGGGCCTTGCGGGTGCGGTGGGTCGCACGCGTGGAGGTCTTGGTGCGCTCGGCGGTCTTGGCCTTGCCGGACTTCGCAGGCGCGGCGTGGGCAGGCGCGGCGTGGGCAGGCGTTGGGTGGGCAGGTGTGGAACGAGCCGACGGCGACGTGTAGTGCGCCGTACCCGCGCCGGCCATCGCACCGGCGGCACCCGTCGCGGCACCGCCACCGGCAGCGGCACCGGTGGACGGTGCGTGTCCGGCGGGCGCGCGGCCGGCTCCGGGCGTCATACCCGAACCGTAGCCGGTGCCGGACTGGGCGGCATGCAATTCGGCCGCCTGGATCGCGCTCTGCCGCTCGGAGGCGCGGCGCTCGGCGGTCCGCTGCTCACGCTGGCGGGCCTTCTGCTCCGAGGCCTGGGCGGCGGCGTCCTTCATCGCGGCCGCCTTATCCCTGACGGCGCGGCGGGCGGCTGCGATCCGGTCCGAGATCACCTCGGTGGTCGACGGCGGCGCGGGGGTAATGCCCGGTCGCTCCTGCGGGTTCGCGGGGGGTGTGCTCGGAACGGTGAACTGCGGACCCTGGATGGTCGGCTGCGGCGCGGCAGGCGGCCGCTGCTGCTGCTGTGCCGGCTGCTGCTGCCAGTCACCGGACGGCTGCTGACCCGACCCGGAAGCCGGTGAGGACCCCGAGGAGGGGGACGAGTCGCGTGAGGGGGAGGAGCCGAGACCCGATCCGCCGGAGCTGCCGGAGCCGGACCGCGGCCGGCCGGGGGAGTTCGGGTTCTGCCGCGGCACCGGGCGTGGCTGCATGATCGCGGGGGACGGCGTCTGCTTGCGCGGAGGGTTACCGTTCTGACCGGACGGGCGGCCGCTCTGCCCCTGGGACCCTGAGCCCTTGGAGCCGTTCGGCGTGGCGCCGTTCCGCTTGGCCTGGCCCGACGTAGTGTCCCGCGTAGGCGGCTGGTCCGTCGTACCGTCCGACCGGCCCGTCGACTCGGTGGAGCCCGTGGTCGGCCGTGCACGGTTGGTCATCAGGTGTCCTCCTGACCTGCGTCTTCGGCATCGACGGTAGCTGTGCTGTCAGTCGCAGTCGAATCGTCGTCACCATTCTGGACGCCGTCGGAGGCGGTTTCGGTTGGCTGCGCGTCCGGATCCGCCTCGGTGTCCCCGATCACGTCACCGGTCGCCTCGCCGTTCATCTCGCCGTTCACGGCCAGAACGCCGTTGCCGTTCATCTCCGGGTTCCGGGCGATCGCGACCACAGCGTCGGACTCGCCGACACCCGCGAACTTCACGCCCATCGTGTCCCGGCCCTTCATCGGCACCGTGTCGACCCGGCTGCGCACCACCTGGCCGCTGGCCTTGATAGCGAGCACCTGGTCACTGTCGACGACGATGATCGCCCCCACCAGTGACCCCCGCTCGTCGTTCAACTTCACGGCCTTGATACCCAGACCACCTCTACCCTGCTGGCGGTACTGCGACACCTCGGTGCGCTTGGCGTAGCCGGCGTCGGTGACGGTGAACACGTACTGCGCGTCCTCCTCCGAGCCGGCCCGGATCACCGACATCGAGAGCAGCTCGTCGCCGGGCCGGAACTTCATCCCGGTCACGCCGGAGGTGGCCCGGCCCATCGGCCGCAGCTGGTCGTCGTCCGCGGTGAACCGGATGGACTGGCCCTTGCGGGACACCAGCAGTAGGTCGTCGTCCGACGTGCACAGGTCGGCGCCGATCAGCTCGTCGTCGTCCTCGCGGAAGTTGACCGCGATGATCCCGCTCTGCCGGGCGGAGTCGTAGTCGGTCAGTGCGGTCTTCTTCACCAGCCCGCGCTTGGTCGCGAGCACCAGGTACGGGGCCTGCTCGTAGTCGCGCAGCGTGAGCACCTGCGCGATCTCCTCGTCCGGCTGGAACGACAGCAGCCCGGCGACGTGCGAGCCCTTCGCGTCCCGGGCCGACTCCGGCAGCTGCCAGACCTTCGCCCGGTAGACCCGGCCCTTGGTGGTGAAGAACAGGATCCAGTGGTGGTTCGTGGTGGCGAAGAAGTGCCCGATCTCGTCATCGGCCCGCAGCGCCGCGCCGCGGACACCCTTGCCGCCGCGGTTCTGCACCCGGTACAGGTCGGTCTTGGTCCGCTTCGCGTAGCCGCCGCGGGAGATCGTGACGACCACGTCCTCGTCCGGCACCAGGTCCTGCACGGACAGGTCACCGTCGGCGGCGATGATCTCGGTCCGCCGGTCGTCGCCGTACTTGGACACGATCTCGGACAGCTCGTTCTTCACGATCGAGCGCTGCCGCTCCGGCGAGGCGAGGATGTCCTCGAGGTCGGCGATGATCGCCTCGAGCTCGTTCAGCCGGTCGATGATCTTCTGCCGCTCCAGCGCGGCCAGCCGGCGCAGCTGCATGTCCAGGATCGCCTGCGCCTGGATCTCGTCGATCTCCAGCAACCCCATCAGGCCGGTGCGCGCCTCGTCCACGTCCGTGCTGCGCCGGATCAGTGCGATCACCTCGTCCAGCGCGTCCAGCGCCTTGACCAGGCCCCGGTAGATGTGCGCCTGCTCCTCGGCCTGCCGCAGCCGGAACCGGGTCCGGCGCTGGATGACCTCGATCTGGTGGTCGATCCAGTGGCTGATGAACGCGTCGATGGACAGTGTGCGGGGCACCCCGTCGACCAGCGCCAGCATGTTGCAGCCGAAGTTGTCCTGCAGCTGGGTGTGCTTGTACAGGTTGTTCAGTACGACGCGGGGCTGGGCGTCGCGCTTCAGCACGATCACCAGCCGCTGGCCGGTCCGCGACGAGCTGTCGTCACGGATGTCCGCGATGCCGTTGACCTTGCCGGTGTTGACCAGCTCGGCGATCTTCTGCGCCAGGTTGTCCGGGTTGACCATGTAGGGCAGCTGTGTGACGACCAGGCTGGTCCGCCCCTTGCTGTCCTCCTCGATGTCCACCACCGCGCGCATGGTGACCGAGCCACGGCCGGTCCGGTACGCGTCCGAGATGCCCTGGTAGCCGACGATCAGCGCGCCGTTCGGGAAGTCCGGGCCCTTGATGTTCTGCAGGCAGGCCTGGAGCAGCTCCTCCTGGGTCGCGTCCGGGTGCTCCAGCGCCCAGTCGACCGCGGCCGCCACCTCGCGCAGGTTGTGCGGCGGGATCTGCGTCGCCATGCCGACCGCGATCCCGGACGAGCCGTTCACCAGCAGGTTCGGGAACCTGGCCGGCAGGATCACCGGCTCCTGCGACTTGCCGTCGTAGTTGGGCCGGAAGTCGACCGTGTCCTGGTCGATGTCGCGGACCATCTCCATCGCCAGCGGAGCCATCCGGCACTCGGTGTACCGCATCGCGGCCGCCGGGTCGTTGCCCGGCGAGCCGAAGTTGCCCTGACCCTGGATCAGCGGCGCGCGCATCACCCACGGCTGCGCCAGCCGGACCAGGGTGTCGTAGATCGCGGAGTCGCCGTGCGGGTGGTACTGACCCATCACGTCACCGACGATGCGGGAGCACTTGTTGAACCCGCGGTCCGGCCGGTACCCGCCGTCGTACATGGCGTAGAGGATCCGGCGGTGCACCGGCTTCAGCCCGTCGCGGACCTCGGGCAGCGCACGGCCGACGATGACGGCCATCGCGTAGTCGAGGTACGACTGCTGCATCTCCGACTGCAGGTCGATCGGCTCGACCCGGTCGTGTCCCGGGGAGGTGGGGGTCTCGGTCATGTGGTGCTGTCCCGTTCGGTTCAGAGGTACGACGGCGTGCGGGGGCGCCGTACTAGATGTCGAGGAAGCGGACGTCCTTGGCGTTGCGCTGGATGAAGTTGCGGCGGGCCTCGACGTCGTCGCCCATCAGGGTCGCGAAGGTCTCGTCGGCGCGGGCGGCGTCATCCAGGGTGACCTGCAGCAGGACCCGGTTCGCGGGGTCCATCGTGGTCTCCCACAGCTCGTCGGCGTTCATCTCGCCCAGACCCTTGTAGCGCTGGACCGGATTCTCCTTGGGCAGCTTCTTGCCGGCCTCGGCGCCGGCCGCGAGCAGGCCGTCCTTCTCCCGGTCGGTGTAGGCCAGCTCGTGCGCGGAGTTGCTCCAGCGCAGCTTGTACAGCGGCGGCTGGGCGGCGTACACGTGGCCCATCTCGATCAGCGGCCGCATGAAGCGGAACAGCAGCGTCAGCAGCAGCGTCCGGATGTGCTGGCCGTCGACGTCGGCGTCGGCCATGATCACAATCTTGTGGTACCGGAGCTTCGCCGGGTCGAAGTCCTCGTGGATGCCGGTGCCGAGCGCGGAGATGATCGCCTGCACCTCGTTGTTCTGCAGGACCTTGTCGATCCGGGCCTTCTCGACGTTCAGGATCTTGCCGCGGATCGGCAGGATGGCCTGGAATTTCGGGTCGCGGCCGCCCTTCGCGGAGCCACCCGCCGAGTCACCCTCGACGATGTAGACCTCGCACTCCTCCGGGTTGGTCGACTGGCAGTCGCTGAGCTTGCCGGGCAGACCGCCGCCGCCGAGCAGACCCTTGCGGTTGCGGGCCAGGTCGCGTGCCTTGCGGGCGGCGATCCGCGCACTGGCGGCCGCGGTCGCCTTGCGGATGATCTCGCGGCCCTCCTGCGGGTTCTTCTGGAACCAGTCGCCGAGCTTGTCGTTGACCACCTTCTGCACGAACGACTTCGCCTCGGTGTTGCCGAGCTTGGTCTTGGTCTGGCCCTCGAACTGGGGCTCGGCCAGCTTCACGGAGATGATCGCGGTCAGACCCTCACGGACATCGTCGCCGGTGAGCCGGTCCTCCTTCTTCTTGATCATCCCCTGGTCCTCGCCGAACGAGTTGACCAGCGATGTGAGCGCGGCCCGGAAGCCTTCCTCGTGGGTGCCGCCCTCGTGTGTGTTGATGGTGTTCGCGAACGTGTGCACCGACTCGTTGAACGAGCCGCTCCACTGCATCGCGATCTCCAGGCTGAGGCTGTTCTCGTCGCCGGCCGCCTCGAACGAGATCACGTCGCGGTGCACGATCTCCCGGGTGCCGGTCAGGTACTTCACGTAGTCGACCAGCCCGTCGTCGTACTTGAACGACTGCTCGACCGGCTTGCCGTCCGGCGTGTGCTCGGAGCGCTCGTCACGGATCACGAGCTCGAGGCCCTTGTTGAGGAACGCGTACTCCCGGAACCGGGTGGTCAGCGTCTCGTAGGAGTAGTCCGTCGTCTCGAAGATGTCCGCGCTCGGCCAGAAGGTGACCGTGGTGCCGTTCGCGTCGGAGGATCCGACCTCGGCCAGGTCCGCGTCCGGTACGCCGACCGTGAACGACTGTGTATACGCCTTGCCGTCCTTGTCCACGTCGACGGTGAGCCTCGAGGACAGCGCGTTCACCACCGATACGCCGACGCCGTGCAGCCCGCCGGACACCTTGTACCCGCCGCCGCCGAACTTGCCGCCGGCGTGCAGCACGGTGAGCACGACCGTGACGGCAGGCTTGCCCTCGGACTCGACGATGTCGACCGGGATGCCGCGGCCGTTGTCGACGACCCGGACGCCGCCGTCGGCCAGCAACGTGACCACGATCCTGTCGCAGTACCCGGCCAGCGCCTCGTCGACCGCGTTGTCGACCACCTCGTAGACCAGGTGGTGCAGGCCGCGCTCACCGGTCGACCCGATGTACATCCCCGGACGCTTACGAACCGCGTCCAGGCCCTCGAGCACCTGGATGGCGCTGGCGTCGTACGCGCCGAGCAGGTCGATCTCCGGTACTGGCGACTCCGGAGAGTGGGTTGCCGGTGCGGGATCGCCGTCAGGCGTTCGGGTGGTCGACTCGTTCTGCAGGTCGGTCGGCTCGTCGGTCACCGGCTACGGTCCTCCTTGGTCACAGCACAGTTCACAGCGGGGGCCGCGCTGCGATCCAGCGGCGCGGCCCTCTCCTCGCTTCTATTCTACCGGTCCGCGGTGGCAGAACCTGCCCTGGGGAGGCAGAAACTGTGGATAGAACGTACTTTCGGACGCCGGGCCGCATCCCCCCACGCAGGACGGGGGTTCAGACAGGCTCACACGCCGCCAGGGGACCTGACGCCAGCGCTCGCGGCCCAGCCTGACCGCCTCAGCGGCGGTTCGCCCTGCCGAGCGACTCCGTGGTGACTCCGTCGCTATGCGGGCACGCCCGCTGACGGACGGTCGTGCTTGCGGCGGGACACGATCACGAACGCACCTGCTCCGCCGAGTGCCAGCCCGGCGAGGGCGCCCAGTCCTACCTGGGTCGCCTCGAAGCCGTCGTCGCCTGATGTTCCGGCAGGCTGGTCGACGACCGGCTGGATCGTGGGCGGATCCTTGAGAATGTCCGGCTCCTCGGGGAGCCTCGCGCTGGCCGGGCCAGTGGCCAGAACGGCGAGTGCGGCGGTAGCCACGGCAGTGGCCAGTACGCCTCCTGATGTCATCATGTGCGCCATCTCGATCTCCTCGGTCTGTGGTTGGTCAGGCGAACACTTCGACAGTGGTCCGCCACACTCGGGCGCACATCGGGAGACCGCGCATCGATCCAGGTGCGAAGTCCTTAGATCCGGCTGTCGAATCCGCGTGAGCTGTCCGACGTAGGGGTGTAAGGCAACCGATCAATGAAAGGAGAGCCACCATGGCTCTGTACGCGATCATGCTGTTCTCGCCCGCACCGGCCGACCCGGCCGACGCGTCCCCGGAGGAGCTGGCGGCGCACGAGCGGGCCGGCGCGGAAGTCGAGCGGCTCGGCGCGAGCTACGTCAGTGCCTACGCACTGCAGCCGAGCACCACCGCCACCGGCGTCCGCGGCGATGTCGTCACCGACGGGCCCTTCATCGACGCCAAGGAGGTCGTCGCCGGGTTCTTCGTGATCGACGCACCCGACTTCGACACCGCGCTCGCGGTCGCCAAGGCGAACCCGGCCACCCAGTACGGCGGCGGCGTCGAGGTGCGGCCGGTACTGGACGGCTTCCCCAAGCCCGAGTGACCAACCCGACTACGGAAAGGAGAGCCGTCATGGCTCAGTACGCGATCCTGCTCTACGGCAAAGCGCCGGCCGACGCGTCCGGCCTGACGCCGGAGGAGATCGAGGCGCACGGGAGGCACGGCGAGGACGTCGAGCGACTCGGCGGCTCCTTCGTCAGCGCCTTCGCGCTGCAGCCCAGCACCACAGCGGTCTCGATCCGCGCCGACGGCGTGACCGACGGCCCGTTCATCGACGCCAAGGAGGTCGTCGCCGGCGGGTACGTGATCGAGGCCCCGGACCTGGACACCGCGATCGCGATCGCCAAGCTCAACCCAGCGATCCAGCAGGGCGGCGGCGTCGAGGTGCGGCCCTGCCTCGGATGAATGCAGTCGAACAAGCGGTGGCTGACGCGCACCGTCGCGAGTGGGGCCTGGTCCTCGCCGCGACGGTGCGGGTCGCCCGCGACCTGGACCTGGCCGAGGAGTGCGTGCAGGAGGCGTACGTCGCGGCGCTGACCGCGTGGGAGCGCGACAGCATCCCGCGGAACCCGGCCGCCTGGCTGACCACGACCGCGAAGCGCCGCGCGATGGACGCGATCCGGCGCGAACAGGCGTTCAAGTCCAAGCTGCCTCTGCTGATCGAGCCCGATGAGGAGGTGGAGGAGATGGAGGAGATGGAGCCCGTCCTGGAGGACCCGGAGGGCGTCGTACCGGACGAGCGGCTGCGGCTGATCTTCACCTGCTGCCACCCGGCGCTGGCCCAGGAGGCGCAGGTGGCGCTGACGCTGCGACTGGTGTGCGGGGTGTCGACAGCCGACATCGCCAAGGCGTTCCTGGTCAGCGAGACCACGATGGCGGCCCGGATGACCCGGGCAAAGAAGAAGATCAGCACCGCCAGGATCCCGTACCGGGTGCCGGCGGCGGCCGAGCTTCCCGACCGGCTGCGCGGCGTGCTCGGCGTGATCCATCTGCTGTTCACCACCGGCCATACCGCCCCGTCCGGTGCCGAGCTGGTCCGCAGCGAGCTGGTCGACCGGTCGCTGCACCTGTCCCGGGTGCTGCGTGACCTGATGCCGGACGAGCGTGAGGTCTGGGGCCTGCTCGCGCTGCTGCTGGTCACCGACGCGCGCCGCGCCACCCGTAGCGGTGCGGACGGGCGGCTGCTGCGGCTGGAGGAGCAGGACCGCTCACAGTGGGACCGCGACGCGATCGCCGAGGCGCACGAGCTGATCGTGGCCGGGCTGCGCGGTGGGAACCCGGGACGGTACGTGCTGCAGGCAGCGATCGCCTCGCTCTACGCGGAGGCCCCGTCGTACCACGAGACGGACTGGGCCCAGATCGTCCAGCTGTACGACGCGTTGCTGCGGGTCTGGCCGTCACCGGTGGTAGCGCTGAACCGGACCGTCCCGCTGGCCATGGTCGCCGGGCCGGAGGTGGCACTGTCTGAGCTCGAGCTGCTGGAGGCGGAACCGCAGCTGGCCGGGTACCGGTACCTGCCCGCGGTGAAGGCGGACCTGCTCCGGCGGCTCGGCCGGACCGAGGAGGCGGTCGAGGCGTACCGCGAGGCGCTGGCGCTGACCGACAACGAGGCGGAGCGCGAGTTCCTGACCGGGAGGATCGCCGACCCCGGACGGCCCTAGGATCTGGCGCGTGGAACTGGACGATGTCATCGACCAGATGATCGCCGAGCGGGTGATCCATCGGCACCGCCGCAAGTGGGTCATCGGCATCGCGCTGATCATCGCCTTCGTCGTGGTCGTCTACTTCATCGGCGGGTGGGAGCGGCGCGTCGGTCGCAGCGTCGAGGAGGTCGAGGCCCCGGTCACGCTGAATGTCGGCCGGTTCGAGTTGGGCATCAAGTCCGCGAGGATCGAGCACAAGAAGGCCGGCGAGTACAGCGAGGCCGAGACCGTACTCAGGGTGAAGCTTGACGTCCGCAACATCGACGAGGAGACCCGGGCGGCACACTCACTGGGCGACAGTGTGCTGCGGCTGGTGACCGCGGAGAACGAGCTCATCAACTCGAACGGCGCGGCCTGCCGCGGACAGCTGAACTACCCGCTGGTGTACGGGCTGCCCGCCGAGGAGTGCGAGTCCGAGTTCCGAGTGCCGGCGGGCTACGACGACACCGACGTCGAGATCGGCGTCGTGACGGAGGAGTACAAGAGCAGCGAAGGCATCGGCGTCGCGGACGCGCCGTGGTGGCAGGAGGGGAAGGCGATCGCGGTCGTCCAGCTGAAGGCGAACGAGGTGACGGTCAAGTGAAGCTGTACCGTCCGTCGACGGTCCTCGTCGGGGTCATGCTGGTGATCGCCGCGGGCCTGATCCGCCTCGCCCTGCCAGAGCAGCGCCTGGAGGACCCCACCAGGTACACCGTGCGCGGCGCGGTCGGCCAGCCGGTGGAAGGCAAGGACTTCACGCTCACGGTGACCCGGGTGAAGCTGGCGCACGCGGTGGACCCGAACCCGGACGACGATGACGACCGGGCCGACGAGAAAGACAAGCCGGCTGCGACCAACGGGATCTTCGTCACGGTCGAGTACGACGTGCTGGGTGAGCACAAGAAGGGCTCCGTCGGGGACGCCACGCTGAAGACCGACGAAGGCACCGAGTACGTCCCGATCCGGCAGATCATCCGTTCCCAGGTCAACATCCCGCCGCCGGGCTACATCGAGTCGTCCTCGCTGGTCTTCGAGGCCAACCCCGACGATCTGGCCGACCTGACGCTGTGGATGAAGCAGCTGCGCAGCGTCACCGTGACGACGGAGGACTACGCCGTCGACCTCGGCGTACCCGACCAGGCGGTGGCTGACGAGATGGTGCGGAACGCGGAGGAGAGCTACCCGTTGACCGACCCGACGCTGCGAGCCGCACAATGAGGACGTCGCTGTGGCTCAGCCGGCTCAGCAGGCTGTCACTGCTCGTGCTGCTGCTCGCCCTCGCCACCTACCTCACCGTGCGGACCGAGCTGTCCGACGAGGACACGTTCGAGAAGGAGTCACCGGTCACCGAGGTGGTGTCGCGTGGGCCGACCGAGGTCGAGGACGTCGAGTGGCGGCTGGACTCGCTCAAGGTCTACACCCGGCTGCTGGACGAGAAGAAGGAGGAGGTCGACGTCGACGTACCGGACGGTGCGGTGATCGTCTTCGCGGTCTTGACGGTGAAGCCGACGGAGCGCACCAAGCTCGACGACGGCTTCACCTGCAACGCCGACCTGATCGACGACCGCGGCAACGTCTGGGAGGCCGAGGACGTGTTCGGCATCGACCTACCGACCTTCTGCGGTGACGACGACATCAACGTTCAGCGCGGCAAGCCGTTCAAGATCGCCAAGGTGTTCGTGATCCCGAAGACCGCGGTCCCGCACGTCACCGGACTGGTCACTCCCGAGACCGGCAACACGTCCGCCGAGCGACGGGTGCTGCTCACGCCGTAGCGGGCACCGTCTCCCGCTGTTCGGCTCGCTTCTCCCTCGCGGCCTCGGACTGCTGCTGGATGCCGACCGAGATCGCCTGGTCGAACGCGGCGGCGAGCAGCGCGATCCGCAGCGGCTCGAAGATCGCGCTGCCGGCCAGGTCGACGACGTTGGTCCAGAGCACGGTCCAACTGTTGCCCCGGTCACCGATCCAGTGCGTGATGCCGGTGTAGAACCACTGGTAGGCCACATCGTGCAGCGAGTAGACGACGCAGACCACTCCGAGGAACACGGGGCCGACCCGGACCAGCAGCCGGAACGCGTTCAGGGTCGGGATGAACTTCTCCTTCAGCCCGCCGAGGACGAGGTCGGGCGCCTTGCCGGCGATGGCGGCGGCGCGGCCCTGGGACGCACTGGACTGGGTGCCGATGCGGGATTCCAGCCGGGTGCCGCGCACGAAACTGCCGGCCGAAAGGGCACGGTGCCCGAACACGACAGTGGTGATCGCCAGCCAGGTCAGCGGGTCCGCGACGCCTTCCTTGAACAGCGGCCAGAGCGTCTCGTGGAAGACGCCCCACAGGAACTCCAGGCCGTCCGGGATCGGGATCGAGATGCCCGCGAACCATTCCGTGAGCGATTCCCACCGGTCGGTGGTGAAGAACCAGGCCTCCCGGCCCTCGATCCAGTTCTTCGCCGTCGAGATGGCCGGCGGCGTGACGATCACGACCAGCAACGCGAAGAACGCCTCGACCCAGACCTGCGTCAGCTTGACCGACCGGCTCGGCCACCGATCGTCCACGCCCTCGGCCAGCCTCCGCAGCACCAGAAGTACGGCGATCGCCGGGAGGTACGCCTTCCACGCGCCACCGCCGAGCTTGAACGGGTGTTCGAAGCTGCCCTCGCTCGAGAGATAGAAGCCGGCATAGATGTCGAGCCGGGCGTCCAGGATCCCCCACGCGGACCAGACCGCGATCAACGGCAGGAGAGTGATCGACAGGAGCTCCAGAAGCCGCTGCTGGGTGGGGTCGGTGGTCTCGCCCGGCCCGGCTGCCGCATCCCGCCAGCGGTACAGCGAGCCCGCGATCGTGCGGATCATGCCGACGACGGCGACCAACTGTGCCAGCACACCCGCACTGAACAGGCCGATCGCGAAGTTCTTGTGCTGGTGCACCTGCAGCCAGATCGCGCCCTGCGTCGCGAGCATGAAGGCGATGTACCCGGCCAGGAACCAGGTCAGCAAGGGCACCAGGTTCTTCCACCAGAGCCGGAACATGTCTCCGATCAGGCGGACGATCTCGGTGAAGGCCTCGGCGATCGTGTGCATCGCGCCCGATCGTAGGGCACCGTCCGGGTCTTCAGCCGTACGTGTCGCGCGGTCCGCGGCCGCCGCGCACGGTACGCGGACCCTTCCGCCAGGTCGGGGCGTTCGGGCCGATCACGATCACCCTGGTGACGGTGCCGTCGCCGAGCTCGGCGTTCAGCCTGCGGACCAGGTCGGGCGCGAGCATCCGGACCTGGGTCGCCCACGCGGTCGAGTCGGTCCGCACGGTGAGCTCGGTGTCGGCGTACCGCTCCGGCACGCAGTGCTGAGCCACCTCCGGCCCGACGATCGCCGGCCAGCGTGCCATCACCCCGTGCACGGCGACGTCGACCTCCCAGCCCTGGTCACGCAGCAGCCGGCCGATCGTGTCGTTCAGCAGCTGCGGGTCCCGGTCGTCCGGCCGCGCTCCGCTCACCCTCGGCTCTGTAGTGCCCCCGGTCGAGCGCTTCCGTCGTACGACCCGACCAGGACGCGCCGGCCGTCCCTTCATCCCCTTCAGCCGGCCGGCCAGCGACCGCGCCAGGTCGATCCCCTGCGGGTCGTGAGCCTCCTGCTGCGGTTCCGGCTGCTCAGGCACGGCGTACGGTCCCGTCGCCGACCTCGAAGCGGGTGCCGGTCAGCTCGGCCGGTACGTCGGCGGCGACCGCGGCGGTGACCAGCACCTGCTGAGCGGGGGAGACCAGCTCCGCGAGCCGGTCACGGCGCTGGCTGTCCAGCTCCGCGAACACGTCGTCCAGGATCAACACCGGCTCCGAACCGTCCGATCTCAGCAGCTCATACGACGCCAGCCGAAGCGCCAGCGCGAAAGACCACGCTTCACCGTGGCTCGCGTACCCCTTGGCCGGCAAGTCCCCGAGCCCGAGCAGTACGTCGTCGCGGTGCGGCCCGACCAGCGACACACCACGGTCGAGCTCGTCGGCCCGCTTCTCCTGCACCGCCACCAGCAGCGCCTCGGCGAGCTGGTCGCGTCCGCTGACACCGGGCAGCAGCGGCACCGAGGACTTGTAGTCCAGCCGCGCATGACCCTTGCCTTTGGCAACGGCATCGTACGACGCCGCGACCAGCGGGCGGATCGACTCCAGCAGCTCGAGCCGGGTCGCGAGCAGCTCCGAACCGGTCCGGGCCAGGTGGTCGTCCCACACCTCCAGCGTCCGCAGCGGGCCCTCACCGGAACCCGAGCGGCCCTGCCGGCGAGCCAGCGAGGCGCTGCGCAGCAAGGAGTTCCGTTGCTTCAGCACCCGGTCGTAGTCCTGCCGGACGCCGACCATCCGGGGCGACCGCAAGGTCAGCAGCTCGTCCAGGAACCGCCGGCGCTCCGACGGGTCGCCCTTCACCAGGGCCAGGTCCTCGGGCGCGAAGAGAACGGTGCGGAGCAGCCCGAGCACCTCGCGCGGACGCGACACGGGGGAGCGGTTCAGCCGGGCCCGGTTCGACTTGCCCGGGTTGATCTCGATCTCGATCACCAGGTCGCGGTCGGTGTCTGTGTGGATCTCGGTCCGCACCACCGCGCGGGTGGCGCCGGTCCGGACCAGCGGTGCATCACTGGCCACCCGGTGCGAGCCGTGCGTCGCGACATAGTGGATCGCCTCGACCAGGTTCGTCTTGCCCTGGCCGTTCGGGCCGACGAACGAGGTCACGCCCGGCTCCAGCGTGACCTCGACCTGCGGGTAGGAGCGGAAGTCGACCAGACCCAGAGCGGTGACGTGCAATGCGGCTCGATCAGCCCCGGTCGGAGGGCCGCGGGCCCTTGGTGAGCGGCGTCCCAGGGCTCAGCTCGTCCTCGTGGTCCACCTTGACCGCGTGACCGCCGAACTGGTTGCGCATCGCCGCGATCGCCTTCATCGCCGGCGAGTCCTCCTGCCGGGACGCGAACCGCGCGAACAGCGAGGCCGCGATCGCCGGCACCGGGACCGCGTGGTCGATCGCCGCCTCGACGGTCCACCGGCCCTCGCCCGAGTCCTCGGCGTACCCCTTGAGCTGCTCCAGGTGCGGGTCGTTGTCCAGCGCGTTGCAGATCAGGTCGAGCAGCCAGGACCGGATCACCGTTCCCTCGCGCCAGGACTCGAACGCCTCCGGAACGTTCTGCACCACGTCGGCCGCCTCGAGCAGCTCGTAGCCCTCGGCGTACGCCTGCATCATCGCGTACTCGATGCCGTTGTGGACCATCTTCGTGAAGTGCCCGGCTCCGACACCGCCGGCGTGCACGAACCCGAATTCGCCGTCGGGCTTGAGTGCGGTGAAGATCGGCATCAGCGTCTCGATGTCGCGCTGGTCGCCGCCGCACATCAGCGCGTAGCCGTTCTCCAGCCCCCAGATGCCGCCGGAGACACCGCAGTCGACGAAGTGGATGCCCTTCCGGGCCAGCGTCTCCGCGCGCGGCTGGTCCTCGGTCCAGCGGGTGTTGCCGCCGTCGATCACGACGTCGCCCTCGCCGAGCAACCCGCTCAGCTCCTCGACCACCGGCTGGACGACGTGCACGGGGACCATCACCCAGACCGCCTTCGGCTGGTCGGGCGCGGTCAGCTGGCTGACCAGGTCGGCCAGGTCCTTGGCGTCGGAGATCTCCTGGTTGGTGTCGAACCCGACGACGGTGTGGCCCGCGCGGCGCAACCGCTCGCGCATGTTCCCACCCATCTTGCCGAGCCCGACGAGCCCGATCTCCATATCGGTGGTTCCCTTCTCTATCGGCCGCCCACTCCCTGAGCGCGATTGGACGCAGGTTTCAGGCTATGAGCAACCGGCGGCGAGCCGACCACGGACTGGGCTGAAACTTGCGTCCAATCCCGCCGTTCTCAGGAGTTGAGGCGGACGGGCATCAGGACGTAGCGAAAGTCGGTGACGGTGTCGCCGTCCAGCTCCGGCGCGCCGGTCAGCTCCGCCGGCTTGGTCGCCTGGGTGAACGCCAGGTGCGCGTACGGCGTGCCGATCGCGCCGAGCCCGTCGAGCAGGTACGTCGGGTTGAAGCCGACCGTGACCCCCTCACCGGTAACCTTCGCCTCCAGCGACTCCGACGCCTGCGCCTCGTCACCGCTGCCCGCGTCCAGCGTCACGGTGTCCTCGGCGAACGTCAGCCGGACCGGCGCGTTCCGCTCGGCGACCAGCGCGACCCGCTTGACCGCTTCGACCAGGTGCCCGGTCTCGATCCGCACCCGGGTCACGACCGCGTCGTCGCTCGGGATGATCTGCCGCACCTTCGGGAACTCGCCGTCCAGCAGCCGGGTGGTGGCGCGGCGGTGCCCGCCGCTGACCTCGCCCTCGAAGCCGACCAGGCCCTCACCGGTACCCGTACCGGCCAGCGAGATGATGATGTCGGTCCCGGTCATCGCCTTCGCGGTCTCGGCCAGCACCCGGGCCGGCACCAGCGCGGCCGCCGAGGCGTCCGGCGACTGCGGGTTCCACTCCAGCTCGCGCACCGCGAGCCGGTACCGGTCGGTGGCGAGCAGCGAGATCCGGGAGCCCTCGATCTCCACCCGGACACCGGTCAGCACCGGCAGCGTGTCTTCGCGGCCGGCGGCCGTCACGACCTGGGACACCGCCTGGGCGAACACGTCGCTCGGCACCGTGCCGGCCGCGGCCGGCATGTCCGGCAGAGCCGGGTACTCGTCGGTGGGCAGAGTCTGCAGCGTGAACCGGGACGTGCCGCAGGTGACCTGCGCCTTGGCGCCGTCCACACTCACGTCAACCGGAAGGTCGGGCAGGCTGCGGGAGATGTCAGCGACCAGCCGACCGGACACCAGGCAGCGGCCGGTGTCGGCCACCTGTGCCGGCACGGTCACCCGCACCGATGTCTCGTAGTCGAAGCCGGACAGCGTGATCTGCCCTTCGTCGGCTTCGATCAGGAGTCCCGCAAGGATCGGGACACTCGGACGACTGGGCAAGCTGCGCGCGGCCCAGGCCACCGACTCGGCCAGTACGTCGCGCTCGACGCGAAACTTCACCGCTGGACGCCTCCTGATTCAACTGTGTGCTGCTGTGATCCTGCCACGCGGTCTCCTACGTCGTCTGCGGGGTACGCGAGAACCGCCCAGAACGCGCGCAGAACGTCGTAATCCCCAGGCCGGGTGGGCAGAGAGGTTTGTGGAGTTACAGGTATCTATAGATCTCATCGGGTTCTTCACACCGGTGGAAACTGTGGACAAGTCAAGAACCTGCAGGTCAGCGGGAAGATCGGCCTGGGCATACCGTGTGGACGAGGCTACGGGACCGCGGGGACAGCTGTTGACGGCCGTCGGCGTACGACGTGTTGTTCCACAAGTTCCCACAATGCGTCCACCGGGCGGTCCCCAGATTTCCACAGGTGTATCCCCAGCCTGTGTGATTTGCGAGATCGGCCTGTATCTCTGTGTTGTCACGGTGCGGTCACTGCTGCTTGGCCTGGTGCTTGATCCGGTTCGTCAGCTCGGTGACCTGGTTGAAGACGCTGCGCCGCTCGGACATCAACTGCCGGATCTTCCGCTCCGCGTGCATCACGGTGGTGTGGTCGCGGCCGCCGAACTGCTGGCCGATCTTCGGCAGGCTGAGGTCGGTCAGCTCGCGGCAGAGGTACATCGCGATCTGGCGAGCGGTGACCAGCACCCGGCTGCGACTGGATCCGGACAGGTCGTCCAGCGAAAGCCCGAAGTACGACGCGGTCTGGCCCATGATCATCGCGGCGGTGACCTCGGGCTTGCTGCCCTCGGGGATCAGGTCCTTGAGCACGATCTCGGCCAGGCTGAGATCGACCGGCTGCCGGTTCAGGCTGGCGAACGCGGTGACCCGGATCAGTGCGCCCTCGAGCTCACGGATGTTGGTCTGCACCTTGCTGGCGATGAACTCGAGCACCTCCGGCGGTGCGGTGAGCCGTTCGGTGGCGGCCTTCTTCCGCAGGATCGCGATCCGGGTCTCGAGGTCGGGCGGCTGGATGTCGGTGATCAGGCCCCACTCGAACCGGTTGCGGAGCCGGTCCTCCAGCGCCTCCAGCCGCTTCGGCGCGCGGTCGGAGCTGATCACGATCTGCTTGTTCGCGTTGTGGAGGGTGTTGAAGGTGTGGAAGAACTCCTCCTGCGTCTGGATCTTGCCCTCGAGGAACTGGATGTCGTCGATCAGCAGGACGTCGACGTCGCGATAGCGGCGCTGGAACTGCGCGGCCTTGTCGTCGCGGATCGCGTTGATGAAGTCGTTGGTGAACTCCTCGCTGGACACGTACCGGACCCGGGCGCCGCTGTAGAGACTGCGGACGTAGTGGCCGATCGCATGCAGCAGGTGGGTCTTGCCCAGACCGGAGTCGCCGTAGATCAGCTGCGGGTTGTAGGCCTTGCCGGGTGCCTCCGCGACCGCGACAGCAGCGGCGTGCGCGAACCGGTTCGATGACCCGATGACGAAGGTCTCGAAGGTGTACTTGGGGTTCAGCCTGGCCTCGGGCTGGTCCGAGACCGCGCCGGCGGCGGTCGGACTGGAGGGCTGGCCGGTCGGCAGGGGCGGCTGGGTCGCGGCCGGGATCTGCAGGGTCGGCTGATCGAGCGGTGTCGGACCGGCGGCCGGCTGGTCGCCACGGAACTGCTCTACCGGGCCAACGCCGGCTTGCGAGCCGGGCTGGGCTGCTGACAGGGACGCCGTCTGGTCCCCCGGCCGGGAGCCGGAGGCGGCGGCCGACGCGGCGTCGGGGTCGAGCGACGGGTCGACCGTGACGGCGATCCGGATGTCGCGGCCGAACGCCTCGGTGAGGATTCGCTCCAGATCCGGACGGAGCCTGGTCTCGAGCTGGCCGCGGGTGAAGTCGTCGGGGACCGCGACGATGGCGGTGCTCTCGTGCAGGGTGACCGGCTTGGAGTTCGTCAGCCAGGCGCGCTGGTTCGACGGCAGTCCGCCGAGCACCCGGGCCCAGGCCTGTGTGAGGTCGTTGACGCTCGCTGTGCCACCGGCTGGAACGGAGTCCTCGGCCACCAGATGCTCCCCGATTCGATCGCTGCCGTGGCCGGTGCCGCGAGGGGCAAGCGACCTTCTGCCCCGCCGTCCGACCGCCTTCTGCCCGGCTGGACCAGCCCGGTCGTTCCGCGGTTGCGTTGTCTCCCGCCTGTCCAGGTCTTCCACATGGTTGTCCACAGATGTGAACGAAACCGTGGTCGGTTGGATACGCGCAGTGGGCGGACGACTTGAGTTGTGAGGGGCCGACGCTAACAAGGTGAAGCCTGGACCATCAAGCCATCATCCACAGGCTTGGGGTCACATTTGGGGGCAACCTTCGGCGTGTCGACTTGACGGTACTGAGAGTGCCTGCGCGCTGACTACGAGGGGTCGGATGAGGGACGCACTCGGCGTCCGCTCAGGCGGTACTGAACCTGGTCGGTTTGACCCGGCATCGGGCCGCCCCGTACCGTGGATCGGTCGGTGTTGAGCCGGCCGTTTCGTGCTGCGCTCGGAGAGGGACCCGTTTCTCGACGATGCAGACCCTAGTTCCAGCGGCGGGTCCACCCCTGTGGATCTGTCGGCCCCAGTCAGACATCAGTCAGACATCTGTCTCGAGACACGTACCGGAGTCATTCCAGTGAGCAAGCGGACGTTCCAGCCGAACAACCGTCGCCGGCACAAGAAGCACGGATTCCGTCTTCGGATGCGCACCCGCGCCGGCCGCGCGATCCTCGCCGCTCGCCGCGGCAAAGGTCGTCAGCGACTCGCGGCCTGAGCCCGTCGGTCCTGATACCGCGGCACCGGTGACCGTACCGTGCTTCCGTCGTCGAACCGGCTCCGCCGGTCCGACGATTTCCAGCGCGCCGTACGACTGGGCCGGCGCACCGGCCGGCGTACCGTCGTACTCCATCTGCTCCTCCCGGCCCCAGGTGGCGGCGCAGCCGCTGACCCCGCTCGCGTCGGTTTCGTGGTGAGCAAGGCGGTGGGCGGTGCGGTGCAACGCAACAAAGTCCACCGTCGGCTGCGCGCTGTGATGGCGGCGCAGCTCGCCGAGCTGCCGGCCGGTTCACTGGCCGTGGTGCGAGCCCTGCCGGCCGCGTCCGGCGCGTCCTACGACGATCTGCAGGCCGATGTCACCGCCGGCCTCCGACGGCTGCTGGACGCGCGATGAAGTATCTGCTGATCGGCTTCCTCAAGCTCTACCGGCGGTTCGTCAGCCCGATGTACGGACAGGTGTGCCGGTTCTACCCGTCCTGTTCTGCCTATGCGCTGGAAGCGGTGCAGCTGCACGGTGCGATGCGCGGTAGCTGGCTCGCGGCGAGGAGACTCGCGCGCTGCCACCCGTGGAACCCCGGCGGCTACGATCCCGTTCCTCCGGTGACCAAAGACGTTGTCGACGAGCCCCAGGGTGATGTCGACGCCGCCAACCGCTCGGCTGACACCCCGGCCGGGCCCTTGCAGCGAGGTGCATGAGTGATTTCCTTGATCAGCCCCGTGCTGTCCGTGTGGGACGGGATCGTCTCGATCTTCAACGCGGTCATGACGCCGCTGTACCACGCCGTCTCGGCGATCCTGGTGGGCTGGCACGCGGTGCTGTCGCCGATCTTCGGCGAGAACAGCGGCTGGACGTGGGCACTGTCCATCGCCGGCCTGACCATCGTGATCCGCACGCTGCTGATCCCGCTGTTCGTCAAGCAGATCCGGTCCAGCCGGAACATGCAGCTGCTGCAGCCGAAGATGAAGGAGCTGCAGAAGAAGCACGGCCACGACCGGGAGAAGCTCGGTCAGGAAATGATGAAGCTGTACAAGGAGACGGGCACCAACCCGTTCTCCTCGTGCATGCCGCTGCTGCTGCAGTCGCCGATCTTCCTGGCCCTGTTCCGGGTGCTCGACGGTGCCTCGAAGGGCACCTCGCACAGCGCCATCATGGACCCGTACATCGAGTCGCTGCGACACGCGACGATCTTCGGGGCGGAGATCTCGGCGACGTTCTTGAAGGCCACGGGCCCGAATGCGACGAACGTCCGGGTCGTCGCCGTCGTCCTGATCATCCTGATGACTACGACGATGTTCATCACCCAGCTGCAGCTGATGCGGAAGAACATGCCGAAGGAGGCCCTCGAGGGCCAGGCGGCTCAGATGCAGAAGATCATGCTGTACGTCTTCCCGATCTTCTTCCTCATCGGTGGCTTCAACTTCCCGATCGGTGTGCTGATCTACTGGTTCGTCTCGAACCTGTGGACGATGGGCCAGCAGTTCTACGTGATCCGCCGCAACCCGGCGCCGGGCACCCCGGCGTACGACGCGATGCAGGCACGGAAGCAGGACCACCTTCGCAAGACCGGTAAGGACGCGGAGACCGAGTCGGCCGCGGGTGGTGCGGTCGCCGTCGCCGACAGCGAGACCGACCGCCGGCCGGCGACCCGGCAGCAGCCCAAGCGACAGTCACGCAGTGCGCGGAGGGGTTCAGCCTCGGGTACGCCGAAGCCGGCCGCCGGCGACGCGCCGGGGAAGAACGGCTCCAAGCCGTCGTCCGGCGCGGGCGAGAGCGACTCGCCGTCCGGCGTCGGCAAGAGTGACTCACAGCCCTCCGGCTCGGGTCAGAGCGGCTCGGCCTCGGGGTCGGGTAAGAGCGACTCGCCCTCCGGGTCAGGCAAGCGCGGCTCGGCCTCCGGGTCGGGTAAGCGCGGCTCGTCGAGGTCGGGTTCCGGCAAGGGCGGCTCCGGCGGCTCGGGCTCCAAGCGCTGACCCCGGCGCCCCGGTTTGGCATGTACACCGGTGAGGCGCACCCGATCTCAGAACCTCTCGATCCGCCCGCCCGCGGATCTCGAACGATAAGGAGCTCGCCGTGACCGACGGCAACCTGAACGATGACGCCCAGAAGCCGGGGCTGTCGGATGAGGCCCTGAAGGCGCTGGAGAACGAGAGTGACATCGCCGCGGACTACCTCGAGGAACTGCTGGACATCGCCGATCTCGACGGCGACATCGACATGGACGTGGACGGCGACCGGGCCGCGGTCTCGATCGTCGGTGCTGACCTGAGCAACCTGGTCGGCCCGAACGGCGAGGTGCTGGAGGCGCTACAGGAGCTGACCCGGCTGGCCGTGTACCGGGAGACCGGGGAGCGGTCCCGACTGATGCTGGACGTGTCGAACTTCCGCGCGGACCGGAAGAAGGAACTCGAAGACGTCGGCCGCCGTGCGGTCGAAGAGGCGACGAAGACCGGCGAGCCGGTGAAGCTCGACCCGATGACACCGTTCGAGCGCAAGGTGGTCCACGACGTGGTGGCGTCGCTGGGGCTGACCAGCGAGTCCGAGGGCGAGGAGCCCAAGCGACGCGTGGTCGTCCAGCCCTCCGACTGACGTGCCTTCTGACGTTTCACGTGAAACACCCGCGCTTGTCGAGCGCTTGTACCCGGCAGCCGTCGACGGCCTGACGACCTACGCGGATCTGCTCGCGACCGACGGTGTGGTGCGCGGGCTGATCGGTCCACGCGAGGCGCCTCGGCTCTGGGACCGCCACCTGCTGAACAGCGCCGTCGTCGAGCAGGTCCTGGACCGTGACGCGACGGTGGCCGACGTCGGGACCGGGGCCGGACTGCCCGGTCTGGTGCTGGCGATAGTCCGGCCGGATCTGAAGGTGTGTCTGATCGAGCCGCTGCTGCGCCGGACCACGTTCCTGTCCGAGGTGGTCGAGCGGCTCGCCCTCCCGAACGCGGAGGTGCTTCGGTCCCGGGCGGAGGACGTCCACGGCCGCGAGTTCGATGCAGTGGTTTCGCGAGCCGTCGCGCCGCTGGGGAAGTTGGCGGAGTGGTGCCTGCCGCTGTGCCGGCCCGGCGGTCGGATGGTCGCGATGAAGGGCGCCTCGGCCGAGGATGAACTGGCCGGCGCCAGGGCTGTGCTGGACCGGATGGGCGCCGCTGAGCGGACGATCAGTCGACTCGGTGTGGATGAACTGGACCAGCCGACCACGGTCGTGAGTATTGTTGCGGGACGCCCACGGACCGCCGGGGATCGGGCGGTTCGAGGTAAGGGACGCGGGAGGTGAACGGGGTCGTGAGCCGCGGGCTTGGATGGCCGGACGATGTGAGCGAAGGGCCATTCTCGGGCAGCGGGCTCGGTTGGCCGGATGACTCCGTTTCACGTGAAACCTCGCCGGCCGACCAGACCCCGCAGCCAGCCGCAGAGGTCGCGCCGACATCGGACGAGGGCGCACCACCGATGGACGACCCGTCGCACACCACGGCTTCCTCGGAGCCCGGCGACAGCGCGGCACGCTCAGCCTTCGAGGACATGCTCGGCCCGGCGACGTACATCGAGAACATCCCCGAACCACCTCGGCATGACAGTCCACGGCCTGTGGACGACGCGGTGTCACAGGCACCGTCCCAGGCGGGAAATCATCCACAAGAGACTGTGGACGACTCGGATGATGACGTCCCGTCGACTCCGGCCGACATTCTGTTCGGCCCGAGCCCCGTACCGATCGGAATGGGCGCGATGACCGCAGCACAGATTGCCGCACGCTCGAGCTCGGACGAGCTCCACCGCCGCTTGACCGAGACGCCGATCGCGGCCGCGACCGAGCGGAGCCTGCTCGTGACCGAAGGCCGTACGATGGGCCGCGATCTACCCCTGCCCGACGAGACCAGAGTCATCGTCGTCGCGAACCAGAAGGGCGGCGTCGGCAAGACGACCACCGCCGTCAACGTCGCCGCCGGCCTCGCGCTGTACGGCGCACGGGTGCTGGTGATCGACCTGGACCCGCAGGGCAACGCGTCGACCGCACTCGCGATCGAGCACTCCGAGGGAACGCCCGGGGTCTACGAGGCGCTGATCGAGGGTGTCCCGATGCGGGACCTGGTCGTGGCCTGCCCGGACCACGCCGGTATCTACGCGCTCCCGGCCAGCATCGACCTGGCCGGGGCGGAGATCGAGCTGGTCAGCATCGTCGCCCGCGAGAGCCGGCTGAAGAACTCGCTCGAGGCACACCTGGCCGAGACCACCGCAGCCGGCAGCCCGTACCACTACGTCTTCATCGACTGCCCGCCGTCACTCGGCCTGCTCACTGTCAACGCACTCACCGCGGCCCGCGAGGTGCTCGTCCCGATCCAGACCGAGTACTACGCGCTCGAGGGCCTGTCCCAGCTGCTCCGTCACATCGACATGGTCAAGGCGCACCTGAACCCCGGGCTCGACGTCTCGACCATCCTGCTCACCATGTACGACGCGCGCACCAACCTGGCCGGTGAGGTCGCCGCCGAGGTGCGCGGGCACTTCCGCGAGCGGGTGCTCCGGACCGCGGTACCACGGTCGGTCCGGATCTCCGAGGCACCGAGTCACGGCAAGACGGTGCTCGCCTACGACCCGACATCGGCCGGCGCGCTGTCCTACCTGGAGGCGTCCCGCGAGATAGCGATGCGAAACGACGACGCATGAGGCGCGACCCGACGACCTTCCGGAACGCCCGCCCGACCTTCCGGAACGAGACCAGCGAGGAGCGCGGATGACCACCCGACTCGGACGCGGACTGGGCGCCCTGATCCCGAGCAGCCCCGCCCAGGACACCCGGCCGGCGCAGGCCGATCACCACGGGCAGCCCGGCGCGGTGAATACCGCCAGCCCCGTGATCCAGACCGGTCCCGGCATGACCGGCCTGGCGGAGGTGCCCGGCGCACGGTTCGCGGAGATCGAGGTCGACCGGATCACCCCGAACCCCAAGCAGCCGCGGACCGACTTCGACGAGGACGAGATGACCGAGCTGGTGCACTCGGTGAAGGAGATCGGGCTGCTACAGCCGATCGTGGTACGCCGGCTGCGCGAGGGTCGCTACGAACTGGTGATGGGCGAGCGCCGCTGGCGGGCGACCAAGCTGGCCGGGTTGCCGATGATCCCGGCGATCGTCCGGGACACCCAGGACGACGCGATGCTCCGCGACGCGCTGCTGGAGAACCTGCACCGCAGCCAGCTGAACCCGTTGGAGGAGGCGGCGGCGTACCAGCAGATGCTGGACGACTTCGGCTGCACCCAGGACGTGCTGGCCAGCCGGATCGGCCGGTCCCGGCCGCAGATCTCGAACACCTTGCGCCTGCTCAAGCTGCCCGCCTCGGTACAGCGCCGGGTCGCCGCGGGCGTCCTCTCGGCGGGCCACGCCCGTGCCCTGCTCGGGCTGCCGAGCAGTGACGCGCAGGAGCGCCTGGCCCACCGGATCGTGGCCGAGGGACTGTCCGTCCGGACGGTCGAGGAGCTCGTCGCGCTCGGCGAGGCTCCGTCCGCGGACACGGTACCCAACCGGCGTCAGAAGCGACCGGTCGCGCCGCGGCTCATCGATCTCGCCGACCGGCTCTCAGACCGGTTCGAGACCCGTGTGAAGGTCGACCTGGGCAAGACCAAGGGCAGGATCACAGTCGAGTTCGCGTCCGTCGACGATCTGGAGCGGATCGTCGACCTGATGGATCCCGGCAAACAGATATAGAGAGCCAAGACTCTCTATCGCTTTGTCGACAAGTCACCGCAGCGACTCTCGGCTCGCCACGCTCGATGATGGCCTGTTCGGTGCCTAGCGGGTGAGCTCGTGGGTCAGCTTCCGCTCCGCGTAGAACGACAGGAACGGGATCGTACCGGCCAGTGCCACCAGCACCATCTTCTGCAACGAGAAGCGCGCCCGGCGGCCCAGGTCGAACGTGCCCAGCAGGTACACGACGTACAGGAAGCCGTGCAGCGGGCCGATCACATTCATCGCCGACGGGTCGTCCGCGAAGTACTTCAGCGGCATCGCGACGAACACCAGCAGCAGGAGCATCACGCCGACGATGTACGCGATCACCCGGTACCGGGTCAGCGCGCCGGCGACGCCGGGCGTGGCGATGGTGACGGCGGGACGGGTCTCGTGCGGGGTGCTCACGCCGAAACGGTACCCGGCGGTTGCGCGGACCGTGCGCGGTGGTCGTCGGTCATCATCCGCCACCACATGAACAGCGCGAAGGCGGCGAAGATCCACCACTGCACCGCGTAGGCGATGTTGCGCAGCCCGGCATGGTCTGTCGGCGGCGCCGGCGGCTCGACCGGAGCCGGCGCGGCGGCCGGCGACGGCGTACTCGAGGACAGCACCACGAACCCGTCGTACAGCCGGTAGTCGACCATGCCGACGATGGTCGGCAGCCGCAGCGACGGCAGCACCCGGCCGCGGGTCGCGGCATCGGACGCGTCCTCGGCCTCGGAGGCGACCATCGTGCCGACCACCGACACCGGGCCGACGGGTGCGGCGGCAGCGGGCGCGGACGGGTCCGGCACCCACCCGCGGACCACCAGGACGGCCGACGAGCCGTCACCGACCAGCAGCGGCGTCACCACCCACAGGCCCGGCTGGTCACCGTTCGGCCGGTCCGAGACGAACACCTGGTCGGCGGCCGGCGCCCAGCGGCCCGAGATGCTGACCTGCCGCCCGACCACTTTCCGGGACAGGCCGTCGTCGACCGACATCAGCGACTGGAGCGGGACCGGCGGCTGCGCGGCGCGTGCGGTGGTCGCCTCGGCGGTCTTGGACCGGTACACATCCAGCTGCCAGGACCCGAGCACGGTCATCACCGCGGCCAGCACCAGCGCGACGACCAGCAGACCGAGCCAGCGCGGCGACAGCGCCGTGCGCCAGATGCCGGTCACGGTTTCAGCGCGCCGCGGACCGGCCGGCGGCTACCGCCAGCAGGTCACGGCAGAGCACGCCGAGCTCCAGACCCGCCGCCTGCGCGGCCAGCGGGACCAGTGAGGTCTCGGTCATCCCCGGGGCCACGTTCACCTCCAGGAACCACGGCACCCCGTCGGTGTCGACGACCAGGTCGGACCGGGACAGGTCCCGCAGCCCGAGCGCACGGTGGGCCGAGACCGCCGCCGCCGCGCACGCCGCCGCCACCGCGTCGTCCAGATCTGCCGGTACGACGAACTGGGTGGCGCCCGCGGTGTAGCGGGCCTCGTAGTCGTAGAAGCCCGAGTCGGGCCGGATCTCGACCGCCGGCAGGGTCCGCGGCCCATCGCCGGTGTCGACCACCGTGACCGCGACCTCGGCGCCCTCGACGTACCGCTCGATCAGCGCGACCGGCCCGTAGGCGAAGCAGTTCACCATCGCCGACGGCAGCTGGTCGGCGGTCCGGACGATTGATACGCCGAGCGCCGAGCCGCCCCGGGCCGGCTTCACCACCAGCGGCAGCTTGATGCTGGTGTTCACGGCGTCCATCAGCGCGGACGCGCCGAGCTCGCGGAACGTGTCGTGTCCGAGCACCACCGACTCCGGCGTGCGCAGCCCGGCGCCGCGCACCATGGTCGACGCGACCGGCTTGTCGAACGAGGTCCGGCAGGCTGCCGCGTCCGCGCCGACGTACGGCACGCCGTACAGGTCGAGCACCTGGCGCAGCGCACCGTCCTCGCCGGTGACGCCGTGCAGCAGCGGGAAGACCGCATGCGGCGGGTCGGACCGCAGCCGCGCGACGAGGTCCGCGTCGACGTCGCGTTCCTCGACCTCGACGCCGACGTCGCGCAGCGCCTCCGCGACCCGGCGCCCGGATCGCAGCGACACGTCCCGCTCGTGTGACAGCCCGCCGGCCAGAACCAGAACCCGCCCGAGATCGCTCATCGGCTCAGTCTCCACGTTCGCTCAGGTCAGCTCGGGGCCGGGTGCGTCGTACCCGCGACCGTGGCCGGGGGCAACGGCCCCGAAGGTCTGCCGCAGCTCCAGCTCTTCCTTGATCACGGCACCGAGGCGGCGGACGCCCTCGGTGATCCGCTCCGGGGTCGGGTGACAGTACGACAGCCGCATGCACTGGGCACCGAAACCGTCGGCGAAGAAGGCGGTTCCGGGCACGTAGGCGACCCGGTTGGTCACCGCGCGCGGCAGCATCGCCTTCGCGTCCAGGCCTGCCGGCAACGTCAGCCAGACGTAGAACCCGCCGCCCGGCTTAGTCCAGGTAGTTGCCGCAGGCATCTGTTCGGGCAGCGCCTCGAGCATCGCGTCACGGCGCTCGCGGTACATCTCCCGGAACTGCTTCACCTGGCCGAGCCAGTCGTGCCGGCTCAGGTACGACGACAGCGCGAACTGGCTGAACACCGGCGGGCAGAGCGTCGCCGACTCCTGTGCCAGTACCAGCTTCTCCCGCACCGCGTGCGGAGCCAGCGCCCAGCCGACCCGGAAGCCGGGCGCGAACGTCTTGGAGAACGAGCCGAGGTACACCACGCCCTCCCCGTCGTCGGCCCGGAGCGCACGTAATGGCTCGCCGTCGAAGCCGAGCAGCCCGTACGGGTTGTCCTCCAGTACCAGCAGGCCCGCCCGCTGGCAGATCTCCAGCACCCGCTGCCGGCGCTCCAGCGACAGCGAGACACCGGCCGGGTTGTGGAAGTTCGGGATCGTGTAGAAGAACTTGGCCCGCTTGCCGGCTGCCTGGACCGCGGCGATCGCCTGCTCCAGCGCGTCCGGCTGCACCCCGTCGTCGTCCATCGCGACATGCACCACGTCGCACTGGAACGCCCGGAACACGCCGAGCGCGCCGACGTACGACGGCGCCTCGCAGATCACCACGTCGCCCGGGTCGCAGAACACCCGGGTGACCAGGTCGACAGCCTGCTGGCTCCCGACGGTGACGACCACGTCGTCGGGGTGTGCGTCGATGCCCTCCAGGGCCATCACGTCGCAGATCTGCTCGCGCAGCTTCGGGTCGCCCTGGCCGGAGCCGTACTGCATCGCGACCGGGCCGCTGTCCAGCACCAGGTCGCGCAGCGCGTCACCGACGACGTCCAGCGGCAGTCCGGCGATGTTCGGCATCCCGCCGGCGAGCGACACCACCTCCGGGCGGCTCGCGACCGCGAACAGTGCTCTGATCTCGGATGCGGTCATACCCTTGGTACGTGCGGCGTACCGGTCGACATAGCTGTCGAGTCGGGTCTGCCGGACGTAGGGCATGTCGCTGGTCACGAGTCGCTCCTTGAGGTGGGGAGATGACTTACTACGATGCCTTATAGCAGCCGCAATCCCGACTGCGGGGCTGTTGCATGAGATGGCGGACGGCGGAGCAGCAGCGCGAAACGCCGGAGAAGGGCGGGCTCGACCCGGATGACGAGGGGTAGAACGATCGGCTGGGCGCTCGGCGGCCTGTCGCTGGGCGTGTTGCTGGGTTTCGCCGGAGAAATGTTGAGGCGTCAACCGGCCGCCAAGGTGCAGCAGCGTTACGTCGCACCGCCGGCGTCGGACACCACCGAGGCGGCGCCACCGCCACCGTCACCGCAGACCGGGCGGGAGCCGGCGGGCGCGTACCGCGGGACGAGCTGATGGCCCGACGGCATGCGCCGCTGACGCTGGACACACTCGACGACCTGCCGGCGTCCTGCCGCGGCTGCGTGTTCTGGGAGCTCGACGCGGTGGCCGAGAAGGCTGCCGTCCGGATGGGCGACACCGAGCTGGAGAAGGAGGCCTGGCTGTCGCAGCTGCTGCTCGACTGGGGCAGTGCCGGCACTGTGCTGTACGTCGACAACGAGGCCGCCGGGTACTCCGTCTACGCGCCCGCCGCGTACCTGCCACGGATCGCCGCCTTCCCGACCGCCCCGGTCTCCTCGGACGCGGTGGTGTTCGTGACCGCACGGCTGCTGCCGCAGTACGGCGGGCTGGGGCTCGGCAAGTCGCTGGTCCAGGCGGCGGCGAAGGACGTGATGAAGCGCGGCTTCCGCGCGCTGGAGGCCTTCGGCGACTCGAAGTGGTCCGAGCCGCACTGCGTGCTGCCGACCGAGTTCCTGCTGGCCGCCGGGTTCGTGACGGTCCGCGACCACCCGGTGCATCCGCGGCTCCGGCTCGACCTGCGCTCGACGGTGACCTGGCGGTCCGAGGTCGAGGCCGCGGTCGAGAAGCTGATGGGTGCGATCCGGCCCGAGCCGGTACCGCCGCGCCCGGCCGCTGTCCGCGACACGCTCTGAGGCAGAGCGATGCTCTACCAGTGGCTCGCCGACCTGGTCATGGTGCTGCACGGCGCGCTGCTGGTCTTCTTCGTGGTCGGCGGCTTCCTCGCCTGGCAATGGTTCGTGGTGATGTGGTTCCACCTCGGGGTCGCGGTGTGGAACCTGACCATCGTGCTGCTCGACTTCGGCTGCCCGGTCACGGCTGCGGAGAAGGCGCTGCGGCAGCGCGGTGGCGAGGAGGTGTACAGCGGCGGCTATATCGGCCACTACCTGGACGGCCCCCTGTGGCCCGAGGGGTACACCTGGGTGGCCGAGCTCGCCGGGTTCGCGCTGCTGCTGGTCTCGTACGCCGGTCTGGTGGTGATCCGGTTGCGCCGCCGCCGGCGAGCCGCCACCGAGCGCGCCACCGAACCGGCTGCCTGACGGCGCCGTTGTGGGGGCCGTCGTGGGGGCCGTCGTGGGGGCCGTCGTGGGGGCCGTCGTGGGGGCACGGTCAGTGGCTTCCCTGACGCCGTCGCGGTGTCGCACTGGGAATAATGCTCGGCGTGGCCGGAACCGCAACAGTCCCGCCGGAGACGATCGACAGCTACGTCGCCGAGCTCGACCGTGCCCTACGCGGTCCCCGTGCGGTGCGCGCCGACCTGATCCTCGAAGCACGTGACAGCCTGGTCGACGCCACCGAGGCGTTCCAGGCCGACGGTCTCGAACGGGCCGATGCGGAGCGGGCAGCGGTCCTCGAGTTCGGTGAGATACCGCGGATCGCCGCCGGCTACCGGTCCGAGCTGGCGCTCGCACAGGCCCGGCGTACGGCGGTCCTGCTGACGGCGGTGATGTTCATGCAGCCGATCCTCTGGGTCGAGGGTCGCTGGCCGTGGAACGACACGACGCCCGTCGACCCGTCGCCGCTGACCACGGCGCTGAACGGGATGATCGAGCTGGTTGGTATGGCCGTGATGGTCGGAGCCGTGCTGGCGGTCGCGGCGTGCGGCATCGGGGTGCGCTTCGCCGCCGCCCGCAGATACGCGGCCGGTGCCACCGCAACCTTCAGCCTGGTCAGCTGCACGCTGGTGCCGCTGATCGGGGCCGGGCTGAGCCTTAGCGGGGCGCACGGCGCGGCCGCCGTGGTGACGTCGTTGCTCTGGATCGGACTGCTGGTCGCCGGACCACTCGCACTGGTGGCGGTCTCGGCAGGCCGCTGTCTCGCTATCGCCTCGCGCTGACAGGTCCGGCTCAGCCGGAGGTGCCCGGCCGCAGCACACCCTCGATCACGGCCGAGAAGGTGCGCCACTCCGAACGCTCCCCGGCCAGCGCCTGTCCCCCGGCCCGGGTCAGCTGGTAGGTGCGGCGCTTCCGGCCACTGACCGTGCTCCACTCGCTCTGCAGGTAGCCGGCCCGCTCCAGCCGCCGGAGTGCCGGGTACAGCGTCCCGGTCGGAAGATCCAGCTCTCCGCCGCTGCGGGTCTGCAGCGCCTCCATGATCGCGTAGCCGTGCAGCGGCTCGTGCTCGACGACCGCCAGGATCAGCGGATCGAGGTGCCCGCGCAGTGCATCAGCCTTCATGTAGCCAGTCTACACATAAGGTGCTACAGTAAGCGTATAAGTAGAGACGCTACATGTAGCGTGCTGGCACTATTTGGGAGGACGAAGCGCGATGGCAGTCGAGACCAGAAACCCGGCACCGAGTCGGCCAGACAAGGAGTCCGGCGGTGGCCTGCTGCACCGGGTGGCCGGCTGGTCGATGCGGCATGCGCTGCTCGCCGTCGTGCTCTGGATCGCCACCCTGGTGGGCGTCACCGCGGCATCCGTTGCCATCGGCAACGACTATCACAACGACAACTCGCTGCCCGGCACCGAGTCGCAGCAGCTGACCGACGCGTTCGCCGAGCACGCACCGGGCGGTTCGACCGACTCGGTGCAGATCGTGCTGCACCACGACCAGGGCTTCCTCGCTACTGTCAACCGGCAGCGCGTCAGCACGATGCTCGCCGAGGTCGAGCGGCTGCCGCACGTCGCCGCGGTCACGAGCCCGATCACCGATCCGGGGGCGCGATCTCCCGACGGTCGCACTGCGTACGCGATGGTCACCCTCGACGCGCCGGCCACCGAGGTACCGCAGGACGACGTGCGCGCGATCGTCGAGACGGCGAAGCGAGCGCCGACCGACGGGATGCAGGTCGAGCTCGGCGGTGACGCGGTCCGTTCCGCGGTCGAGGGCGAAGGCGGTGCCGCCGAGGGCGCCGGCATCCTCGCCGCGCTGGTGATCCTGGTCCTGTTGTTCGGCTCCCTGCTGGCGGCGAGCCTGCCGCTGCTGACCGCGGTGTTCGCCGTCGGCAGCACGCTCGGCCTGCTCGTCCTCGCGTCGCATCTGTTCGACGTACCGGACTACACCGCACCGGTGATGATGCTGGTCGGGCTCGGCGTCGGGATCGACTACGCGCTGCTGATCTTCTCCCGCTACCGCAGCGAGCTGCTCGCCGGTGCCGACCGGCCGGCCGCCACGGTGAAGGCGCTCGATACCGCCGGCCGGTCGGTGATGTTCGCCGGCTGCACCGTGGTGATCGCCCTGCTCGGCCTGCTCGCACTCGGGCTCGGCTCACTGCAGGGGATGGCGCTCGGTGTCACGCTGACCGTCCTGATGACCATGCTCGCGGCGGTCAGCCTGCTGCCGGCCCTGCTGACCCTGTTCGGCCGCCGGATCGAGCGCAGCGTCCGCAAGCACGCCGCGCGGGCGAAACGAGCGAGCGGCGACCGGTGGCGGGCCTGGGCGACGCAGGTGCAGCGCCGGCCGTGGGCGCCGCTGGCGCTGGCGGTCGCCGCACTGGTGGCGCTGTCGCTGCCCGCCCTCGGGATGCGGCTCGGGTTCGCCGACGCCGGCACCGACGATCCGGCCAAGACCACCCGTAAGGCCTACGACCTGCTCGCGGAAGGATTCGGCCCGGGCGTGAACGGCCCGCTGATCGTGCTGACCGAGGGCAGCCCGCAGTCCGCTGAGGCGGCCCGTGAGGCGATCGCGAAGACGCCTGGCGTCGCGGCCGTCACGCCGCCGCAGCAGCTGCCGGACGGTGAGGCGTCGATGATGACGGCGTTCCCGACGACGGCGCCGCAGGACGAGGAGACCAGTGACCTGGTGACCCGGCTGCGCGGCACCGTGCTGCCGGCGGTCGAGAGCAGCACCGGCGCGACGGTGCTGGTCGGCGGGGCCACAGCGGCCGCTGACGACTTCGCCGGCGCGGTGAGCGAGCGGCTGCCGCTGTTCATCCTGGTCGTCGTGGGGTTGTCGGCGTTGCTGCTGACAGCGGTGTTCCGCTCGGTGCTGGTACCCCTGAAGGCGGCCGTGCTGAACCTGCTCAGCATCGGTGCGTCGCTCGGCGTGCTCACGCTGGTGTTCCAGCAGGGGTGGCTCGGCGCCCAGCCCGGGCCGGTCGAGGCGTTCGTGCCGGTGATGATCTTCGCGATCGTTTTCGGCCTCTCGATGGACTACGAGGTGTTCCTGGTCTCACGGATCCACGAGGAGTGGCGTCGTACCGGAGATGCGCAGCACGCCGTCCGGGAAGGCCTGGCCGCCACCGGAAGCGTGATCACCGCGGCCGCGGCGATCATGATCGTGGTCTTCGGCGCGTTCCTGCTCAGCCCGGACCGGATGCTGAACCAATTCGGGCTCGGCCTGGCCGTCGCCGTACTGCTCGACGCGCTGGTGATTCGGTGCCTGATCGTGCCCGCCGTGATGCGGCTGCTCGGCACCAAGGCGTGGTGGCTGCCGCGCCGGCTGGACCGGGCGCTACCGGCGGTCAGGCTCGAGCGCGACTGACGGCCCACCGCCCGGCTGGGGCCCGGTGTAGCGGGCCACCGGGCGGAGCCGGGCCGGCTGCTCGCCGTACTCCTCCAGCGCGTGGGCGATCCAGCCGCAGGTACGGGCGACGGCGAACACGGCCTCGCCGGCGTCGGGACGCAGTCCGCGGCCCACGCTGAGTACGGCGAGCGCCAGATCGATGGTCGGGAACAGGCCGGTCCGCCCCGCGACGACGTCGATGATGCCGCTCGTGGCCTCCAGGGCGGGCCCGTACCGGTCGTGCGTGCGCAACAGCTCGAACAGCGCGTCGGCCCGCGGGTCCCGGTGGGTGTAGACGACATGGCCGAAGCCCGGCAATGCGTTGCCGGCGCGCAGGATCTCGCCCACCACATCCGCCGCGCCGCGGTCCGGCGCCATCGCCGCCTGGAGCATCCGGTGCGCGGCGACGCTGGCCGCACCGTGCAGGGTGCCGTCCAGCGCGGCCAGGCCGGCGGCCACGACGGCGTAGGGGTGGGCCCGTGCGGAGGCGGCGACGCGGGCGGCGAGGGTGGACATCGCCAGGTCGTGGTCGAGCAGCAGCACCAGCGCCGCCTCGAGCACCCGGACGTCGTCGTCGCCCGCGTCCGGCGCCAGTGCGCGCCAGAGTCGGCTCGCGACGGACCCCGGCGCCTCGTAGCCCTCTGCCGGTTCCCGCTCGTGCAGTGCCGCGACCAGCACGGGTACCAGCCCGGCGGCCGACCGCACCACCGCGTCCTGGTCGAGCTGGTAGCGCAACGGGTTCGCGGAGCCGGCGACCGACGCGCCCAGCCTGAGCCGGTCGACGGTGCTCAGGGTGGCTCGCCAGCCGTCGGTCTCACGCAGCGTGCGGAGGGCGTCCGGCGGTGCGCTGAACCCCGCGGACGGGTCCCACGCGCCGGTCCACAGCCAGTGCGCACACGTCTCGTACGACGCCCGCGTGGCCAGGCTGGTCGCGTCAGCGCCGCGGTAGAACAGCTCGTCGTCCACGATCAGCGTGAGGCCGCTGTCCAGCACCATGAGGGGCCGGCCGGCTGCGGAGCCCGCGGCCTGTCCGGGACGCGGTGGCGCCGTCCCGGAACGGCCGGCCGTGCGCCGCGCCAGTGCCTCGACCTCCAAGGCGTCGAACGTGCTCGCCCGGGCACCGGCGGCCCGCTCACGGGTGAGGATCCCGCGGCTGACGTACGCGTACACAGTCTCCTGCTTAACGCCGAGCCGCGCGGCGGCCTGGGCCGTCGTCAGCCGGGGAAGGCCGCCGCTCCGATCCTTCTTCACATTGATCCAATCAACATTGACGGCTGATCACTCATGTATCACCGTGAACGGTACCGAACCAGGCAGGAGGACCGCATGACCACCACCAACGGCCGGAACGCCACCGACCTGATCGACGCGCCGCGAGGACTGCACAACGTCGTCGTCACCGAGTCGGCGCTGGGCGACGTCCGCGGGCTCGAGGGCTTCTACCACTACCGGCAGTACTCCGCGATCGACCTCGCGGAGCGCCGCGACTTCGAGGACGTCTGGCACCTGACCCTGTACGGCGATCTGCCGGACGGGCGGCGCCGGACCGCCTTCCGCGAGCGGGTTCGGATGGTCCGTGCGCTGCCACCGGAACTGGCCGCGCTGCTACCCGACCTCGAGCTGGCGTCGCGGTCCGGGAACTCGCTCGACGCGTTGCGCACCGCGCTCAGCCTGGCCGGGTCCGCCGCCGGGATGCGGCCGGTGTACGACCTCGACGAGGAGCAGCGGATCGACGACGCGATCCGGCTGTGCGCGCAAACCCCGACGATCCTGGCCGCGCTGTACCGGCTGCGCCACGGCCTGCCGATGCTAGTACCACGGGCCGACCTCGGCCACGCGGCGAACTACCTGTACCTGTTGACCGGGCGGGTCCCGGCCGAGCGCGAGCGTCGCGCGATCGAGCGGTACCTGGTCTCGACGATCGACCACGGCTTCAACGCCTCCACCTTCACCGCGCGGGTGATCGCCTCCACCGGTGCGGACATGGCCGCCGCCTTGGTGGGCGCACTCGGCGCCCTGTCCGGGCCGCTGCACGGCGGTGCGCCCAGCCGCGCCCTCGACACGCTGGACGCGATCGGCACCGTGGACCGGGCCGCGGACTGGATCCGGGACCGGATCCTGTCCGGCGAGCGCATCATGGGCTTCGGGCATCCCGTCTACCGCACCGAGGACCCCCGGTCGCGGATGCTGAAGCAGGTCGCCCGGGAGTTCGGCGGCGACCGTGTCGACCTCGCGATCCGGATCGAGGCCGACGTGGAGGCCCAGCTCGCCGCGCTGAAGCCGGGCCGCGAGCTGCACACCAACGTGGAGTACTACGCGGGTGTGGTGATGGAGCTGTGCGGGTTGTCCCGCCAGCTGTTCACGCCCACCTTCGCGGTCTCCCGTACGGTCGGCTGGGCGGCGAACATCGTCGAGCAGGCCCGCGACTCCAAGATCATCCGGCCGGCCGCGCGGTACGTCGGCACGCCGCCGCCCGTCGAGGTACCGCTACCGACCTAGATGAGCTGGCCGAGCCGGAGCACGCCGGTGGCGGCGTCCTGCTCGGGCGGCAGGTACACCCGCTGGATCGCGACGACGATCGCCTCGGCGACCACATCGCGGAAGGTCGGGTCGGCCAGCCGGGACGCGTCGTGCGTGTTCGTCACGTAGCCGATCTCGAGCCGGACCGCCGGCATCTTGGTACGCCGTAGCAGGTCCCAGGTCTTGGCATGGGTGCGGCAGTTCCGCAGGTCGGTGCGGGCGACGATCTCGCGCTGGACAAGACCGGCGAACTGCTCGCCGACGCTCGAGTAGGCGCCGTGCAGGTCCGCGCCGTAGTAGTACGTCGCGACACCCTGCGCCTCCGGGTTGACCGAGCCGTCGGCGTGCAGCGAGACGCACAGGTTCGCGGCGGTCTCGTTCGCGAACGCGGCCCGGGACAGCTCGTCCGGTCCCTGGTCGCGGCCGCGGCTCAGGTACGCGCGAACCCCGGTGGCGCCGAGCCGGCCCTCGATCCGGGCGGCCAGGTCGTAGGCGATGTCGGACTCACGCAGCCCGTGCCCCTCCCAGCCGTAGTCGAAGCCGCCGTGGCCGGGGTCGATCACCACGGTCTTGCCGGACAGCCGCGGCCCGGCCTGCCGTACTGCCTCCGAGGCGCGCAGCGCGTCCGGACGGCCACCGGTCGCCATCGGGCGGAGCCGGTCGAGTGCCTTGAACGTGGACGGGCCGCAGGTGCCGTCGGCGGGCAGGCCGACGTTGCGCTGGAACTCGGTCACCGCACGCTGGGTGTCGGGGCCGAAGAAGCCGTCGATCCGGGCGACGGCGAACCCGAGTTCTTGGAGCCGGGCCTGCAGAGCGAGGACGTCGTCGCCGGCGAGCGGGTGTGCGGGGACGTAGGTGAGCAGCCGGTCACCCAGCCGCCAGCGCGCCTCGTCGAGCGCGCGGTAGGTCTGGGGGCCGACGTTCCCGTCGACCACCAGACCGCGTTGCTGCTGGAAGCCCCGCACGGCGACCGCGGTCGCTTCGTCGAAGGTTTGCCGCGGCCGGTCGTCCAGCAGCCGGAGCCGCTGGAGCTTGCCGATGATCTCGGCGACGGCTTCACCGCTGTCGCCGATCCGGTACACCGTTCCGCCGTGCGAGGCGTCCATCAATGCCTTGGCTCCTGCCGTGCGTTAGATCCCCCAGGGGGACGATCAGGCAGTGAAGTCTGCCAGTTCCTTCAGCAGTGCGGCCTTCGGCTTCGCGCCGACGATGGTCTTGGCGACCTCGCCGTTGACATACACGTTGATCGTGGGGATGCCGGTGACCCGGTAGTTGCTCGGGGTGACGGGGTTCTCATCAACGTTCATCTTCACGAACGTGATCTTGTCCCCGTGTTCGTTCGCGAGCTCGTCGAGGATCGGGGAAACCTGGCGGCACGGTCCGCACCACTCGGCCCAGAAGTCGACCAGGACCGGCTTGTCGCTCTTCAGGACCGTGGTCTCGAAGTCGTCATCGGTCACTGCGTTGATGTTGTCGCCCACGGCGATCTCCTTCGATGGATTCCTAGGTGGGTAGGGAAGCTTCAGGCCCGGGCGCCGACCGGTTCCGCCGAGTCGACGGCGGCCGCCAGCTTGGCGGTCGAGCCGGACTCCAGCATCGCCAGGTACCGCTCGGCGTCGAGTGCGGCGGCACAGCCGGTGCCGGCCGCGGTGACCGCCTGCCGGTACACGTGGTCCACCAGGTCACCGGACGCGAACACGCCGGGCAGGTTGGTCCGGGTGCTGTTGCCCTCGACAAGCACGTAGCCCTCGTCGTCGGTATCCACCTGGCCCTTGACCAGCTCCGACCGCGGGTCGTGGCCGATCGCGACGAACAGGCCGGTGACCGGAAGCTCCCGGGTCTCACCCGTCCGTGTGTCCCGCAGGGTCACGCCACTCACCTTGTCCTCGCCGTGGATCGCCGACACCTCAGAGTTCCAGGCGAACTCGATCTTGTCGTTGGTCAGAGCGCGGTCGGCCATGATCTTCGACGCACGCAGCTCGTCGCGTCGGTGGATGATCGTGACCTTCTTCCCGAACCGGGTGAGGAAGGTGGCCTCCTCGACCGCGGAGTCGCCGCCGCCGACGACGGCGATGTCCTGCTCGCGGAAGAAGAAGCCGTCACAGGTGGCGCACCAGGACACGCCGTGCCCCGACAGCCGTTCCTCGTCCGGCAGGCCGAGCTTGCGGTACCCGGAACCCATCGCGAGGATCACGGTCTTGGCGCGATGCTCGGTGCCGGCCGAGTCCTTGACGACCTTGATGTCGCCGGTCAGGTCGACCTCGACGATGTCGTCGGCAACCAGCTCGGCGCCGAACCGCTCGGCCTGGGACCGCATCTCGTCCATCAGTGCCGGGCCCATGATGCCCTGGGAGAAGCCGGGGAAGTTCTCCACCTCGGTGGTGGTCATCAGCGCACCGCCGGCGGTCACCGAGCCCTCGAACACCAGCGGCTCGAGCCGCGCGCGGGCGGCGTAGACAGCAGCGGTGTAGCCGGCAGGCCCAGATCCGATGATGATCACGTTGCGGACGGGCGTGCCAGTACGGTCGGTCATTCGGGGGTTCCCTCGGATCTGTTGGGGCGCTGTGCGATACGTCGTACACAACGGATCCTAGGCGAGCGGCATTCCCCGCGTCCCGCCGCGCCGGGAGAACCCCGGCAACCGGCGATCAGCCGTTGCGGAGCGTTACGGACGTGACGTAGACAACGTTGGCGTCCGCCCCGGTCGCCCCTCGCGTGTCACAGCCAGTGACGACGAAGACACGCAGGTCGCGGGACGCATCGGCTTGCAGGCCGATCACCGTCGACCGGCGGCCCTCCACCTGCGCGGGCATCACCAGCCGGAGCGCCCGCTGGTCGGGCTGGCGGCTCGCGAAGTCGGCCGCGCAGCTTCGCTCGGCGGCGCTGCCTCCGATAACCGCGCCGGTGCCGCCCTCGACCAGCCGCTGCACCTCGCCGGCGATCTGCGCGGTGGTGAGGGTCGGGATCGGGCTGGTCTGGCCGGGCGTCGAGTCGCTCGGCTCCTGGAGCCCGGCCGAGGATCCCTCGCGCTGGTTCGCCGTACTGACCACGATGCCGGCGCCGACCGCACCGACAACGAGCACCACCGCCGCGGCCATCAGCAGCCGGGGCAGGTGCCGGCGCGGCTCCTCGCGGATCTGGGCCAGCGAGTGCACCCCGACCGTGGACGCGCGCAGTACCGACTCCGAGCGGATCACCGAGTCCAGATGGTCGGCGACGTCGGCCGGCATCGGGATGTCGGCGCGGCCCTCCTCCGCAAGGTCCGCGTTCAGCTGGATCAGGGCGTCGTACGTCCGCTGGCAGTCCGGGCAGGCCTTCACATGGTCACGAGCCCGGTGTGCCTCGCCCGCGGGCAGCAGGTTCTCTATCAGGTCGGCGACGGTGTCGACGTCCAGGTGGTTGTCCACATGGTTGTGCTGGGAACGGTGGGGGTCGGTCATCGGGCGAGGCTCCGCTCGGTCGGCACGCAGGCGTCACGGGTGTGCGACCCGGATTCGACGTTGCCGGCGTTCATTCGGTTCCCGCCGACTCCGGGGTTTTACCACCTCGTGTCGTCTGCCAGTGGCGCAACAGCGGCAGCAGCTTGGCCCGCCCGCGCGCACAGCGGCTCTTCACCGTACCCGGCGCGCAGCCCAGGATCCCCGCGGCCTCTTCGACCGAGTAGCCCTCCATGTCGACCAGCACCAGCGCGCTGCGCTGGTCGGGGTTGAGCTGTTTGAGTGCGTTCAGTACGTCTACCTGCCGCTCGCGGACCTCGGCCGGGTCGTCCTGGGCCGGTCCGGCCATCTCGGCGGCGCGGTCCTCTCCCTCCGGCAACGGGTCGGCGGCCCGGACCTGACGGCGGCGGATCCGGTCCAGGCAGGCGTTCACCACGATCCGGTGCAGCCAGGTGGTGACCTTGGCGTCGCCGCGGAACGAGTCGGCCCGGCGGAACGCCGAGATGAACGCGTCCTGCAACGCGTCCGCGGCCTCGTCCCGGTCGCCCATGGTCCGGATCGCGACCGCCCACAACCGGTCCCGGTGCCGCTGCACGATCAGGCCGAAGGCGTGCGGGTCGCCGGCGACATGCAACCGCAGCAGTTCGTAGTCGTCCAGGTCGTCCAACCCGGGCGTCGGTGGTTGGTCCGCGGTCGTGGACGCCGCGGGACCCGGCACCGCAGCAAGCGGCACCGGGCCCTGGCCGGCGTCCGTGACGTCACGGGTCATTTCTCGATCGACACCTCGGCGATCTCCCCGCGGAAGTCGCCGCCCTTCTCCTTCGGGATCTTGGTGAGCCAGATCATCACGTATCGGCTCTGAGTGCCAGCGGCCGGCTCGAGAATCGTCTCCTCGCCCGCGTCCTCGGCCTTCGCGACCGCCTCCCAGTCCGTCGGATGCGCCGGCGACTCGGCCTTGTCACCGCTCGGTACCCGGAGCTCGAGCTCGTACGGCTCGCGGACCAGAGACACCGTGACCTTTGAGATGCTTACGACCGAGCCGAGGTCGTAGACGATGCCGACACCGGGCTTCTCGCCGCCGAAGTTCGCCTTGCTGTACGACATCGTGGTCCAGGTCGTGCCCTGCTTGCCGTCGTACGTCTTCGGCACGTCCTCGCGGTGCTCCTCGCCGCTGCCCTCCGGCTTCGGGTCCACGTCCCGGGCGCCGACGATCTTCGCCACCTTGCTGACCGGGGCCGTGTTGGTCGTCGCGGGCCGGTCGCCGCCGGCGTCGTCGTCATCGCCGGTGACCGCGGGCTTGATCAGGAACTGCGCCATCGCGATCACCGACAGCAGGGCCAGGATCGCCAGCAGGATCAGGATCCGGCCGCCCCAGCCGCCACGCCGTTCCTCCGGCTTCTTCCGGCGGATGGTGCCATAGCCATTGCCGCCGTTGCCGCCGTTGCCGTTCCCGCCGCCGGGGCTGCCGTTGGGGGACTGACGCCGGACCGGGCGGGCGGTGGGCGAGCTGCTGACCACCGGCCGCGGTGCGGTACTGGTCGGGGCGCCCGCGGACGCCATCGGCTGGACAGCGGTCCGTGCGTACGGGTCCGCGGGCGGATCCAGTGCGGGCGGTATCGCGACCGCCGGGGTCAGCACTGTGGCGGCATCGTCGACGCTGCCTTCCTGGCCGACGCTCGGGTGCGCCTCCTCGCTGATCTTGCTGGGCGGCTCGTGCGAGTGGCCGATCACGCCGGCCAGCGCCGCGGACAGTCCGGCCGCACTACTGATCGGGGCGGCGTGGTGCCGCGGGGGTGCGCCGAGCAACCGGTCGGCGATGTCGTCGAGCGAGCGCGGTACGCCGGCCCGTACCTGCCGCGGGCTCATCAGCCGGCCGTGTTCCATCGGCGCAGCCGGCAGACCGAACGCCGGGCCGCCGGGCCAGCGCGCGGTGAGCGAGGCGTACAGCAGCCGGCCGAGGTCGCGGATGTCCTCCGCGGGTGAGCCTGGCCCGTCGGTACGCCGTAGCGCCGCCTCGGTGGCGACGCCGACGATCTTGATCGCGCCGGTGTCGGTGACCACCACGGTGGCCGGGCTGATCGCGCCGTGCGGCTGGCCGGAACGGTGCAGCAGCTCGAGCGCCTCGGACACCTCGCGAGTCAGCCAGCCGGCCTGCTGACCGGTCAGCGGTCCGTTGCCGAGCATCCGCTCCAGCGACCGGCCGCCGGCCCACTCCCGGACGCAGTAGGTGACACCGTCGTACGCGTCGCAGTCCAGCACCCGCAGGAACCGCGAGTCCGCGGCGGTGGCAGCACGCCGGGCCGCATCGTTCATCCGGACCGCGCGCGGGTCGTCGGCGGCGAGCACATCGACCACGACGGCGCGGCTGAGCACCTCGTCCACCGCTCTCCAGACGCGCGCCCCGCCGTACTCGGCGAGCTGTTCGGCGATCCGGTACCGTCCGGCCAGAAGGGTGCCGGGACTGACGGTCTGGTTAGGCACAGTCCTCCCTCGGCATCCCCGTCGGCCGGATGTTTCTTGCTTCCTACAGCGACCGCATGTCTTCTGACAGACCCCATGTTATGGCCATGGGGGCTGTTCACACTCCTCTGGATCGGCCCGGCAGCCGAGAGGTGACGGTCCGTACCACGGCGTTCACCTCGTGGATGTGTAGTACCCGCGCCAGTCCGGCGTACACCGGTAGCATCACGGCCCCGGCCGCGGCGAGGACCACGGCGCTGTACAGCGGGCCGCTGCCGTCGGTGAGCTCGTTCAGCAGCAGCATCACGACCACTCCGGCCCCCGCGGCGACCACCGCGGCGATCGCCATCGCGATCAGTGGCAGTGTGATCCCGGCCCCGGCCACCCGGGGGACCCGGCGCCGCAGCACCGTCCGGGACACCACCACGCCGACCAGGTACGCGAGCGTGTACGCCGCGCCGAGCGCGACCGCACTGAACCGGGGCGACGGAAGGACGACCCATACGCCGACCAGGGCCGCGCTGATGTTCACCGCGGCGATGCAGCACTGGATGAAGAACGGCGTCCGGGTGTCCTCGAACGCGTAGAAGGTGCGCAGCTGCAGGTACTGGATCGTGAACGGCACCAAGCCGACCGCGAGCGTCATCAGGGTCAGCGCCATCAGATCGGTGCGGCCCCTCGCGGCACCGTAACCGGCGATCAGCGACATCAGCGGGAACGCGAACGCGACCATCGCGACCGCGGCCGGCACCACCAGCGCCAGTGCCTGCCGGGTGGTCGCGGCGGCGTTCCGCGACACCTCGGCCACGTCGCCGTCTGCTGCCAGCGCGGACAGCTTAGGCAGGATGGCGGTGGCCAGCGAGACCGTGATGATTCCGTGCGGCACCAGGAACATCAGCATCGATGTGCTGTACGCGAACACGCCCGCCGCCTGCTGGTTGCCCGCGCTCGACGTACCGGCCAGCGCCAGCCGGGTAACCACGATCAGCGTGACCTGGTTCACCGCGACGAACAGCACCGTCCACAGGCCGAGCCTCGCGGTCCGGGCCAGGCCGGTGTCCCGCAGCCCGAACCGCGGCCGGTACCGGTAGCCGGAGGCGCGCAGGTACGGCAGGAGTACGAGCAGCTGGACCGCGATACCGAGGGTGTGGCCGAGGCCGAGCAGCAGTGACTCGCCGTCGGAGTAGGTCGCGGGCGTGCTGTGCGCGCCGTACAGGGCCCAGAACAACAGGATCGAGGCGATCGCGACGACGTTGTTCGCGATCGGCGCCCACATCATCGGGCCGAACCGCTGCCGCGCGTTCAGCACCTGGCCGACCAGCACGAACGCGCCGTAGAAGAAGATCTGCGGCAGGCAGAGCCGGGTGAAGAACTCGATGTCGGCCCGCTGCGCGCTCATCGACGGCGAGCTGAGCTCGTGCGGCATGTAGATCCGGGCGATCAGGGGTGCGAGCGCGACGCAGACCACGGTCAGTACTGCGAGCACGAGGAAGCCGGCCGTCATCAGCCGGTCGGTGAACTCCTGCCCGCCGTCGTCGTGCCGTTTGATCGCGCGGACCAGCTGCGGCACCAGCACGGTGTTGAAGATGCCGCCGGCGAGCAGGATGTAGAGGCTGTTCGGGATCGTGTTCGCGACCGTGAACAGGTCGTTGCGCAGCTCGGAGCCGACCACCGCGGCCAGCAGCGCGATCCGGACGAAGCCGGTGATGCGGGACAGGATCGTGCCGGCTGCCATCACCGCCGCCGCACGCCCGGTGCGCACCGCAGTGGTCTCAGCCATCGGATCCTTTCGCCACCGCCGGCTCGGCGGGTACGGGTGCCGCGGCAGCGGTCTCGGGAGCGGGTTCAGTGGTCGGTTCGGGAGCGTGTTCAACGGCGCGTTCGGGGATGGGGCTGCCGTTCTTGCGCTCGGTGCGGATCCGGCGGTAGATCCGGATCGCCGAGGTGCCGAACAGCAGCGCGACAGCGGCCCCGACCAGGACCCAGCCGACGGTGCCGTACTGGGCCGCCCGGATGTCCAGCTCGAGCGGGGCACCGAGACGCTCGCCGGTCGCCGTGACGATGTGCGCACGCGCCTTGATCAGGCCGTTCTGCTGCGCGGACGCGCGGATGTTGAACGTCTGCCGGTTGCCGCCCCGGATCACCACCGGTTCGATCGGCTCGACCGAGAGGTCGTCGCGGTTCAGCGACTCGATCTGCAGGCCGACCCGGACCGGACGTTTCAGCTCGTTCGCGACCGTGAGCGGGAACTGGCCCTTGCTCGACGACAGCGTCACCACGGTGTCGCCGCCACCGTCGTCGGTGATCAGATGCACCTTGCCGAACTGGCCGGCGAACATGAACCGCTGGTACGCGCGGAAGCGGTCGCCCTCCGCGGGGTAGCCGCGCCACGACAGGGAGGCCGACCGGACCAGCGACTTGTCCAGCCGGTCCTTGGCGGCCGCGGTGTTGGTGGTCAGGGCGTTGTACGTGCGGATGTCGCGGTCGATCTGCCGGACCGCCTCGAGCTGGGCCGCGTTCAGCACGGTCGCGGCCGGCCTCGTCGGCGGCGCGGGCACGGTCGTGATCGGCTCGGCTGTGATCTGGTCCAGCCCGATCGGCGTGATCCAGGGCAGCGACTGTGCCTGCATCAGTACGCCGGTGGCGGAGCCGTGGACGTCGAAACCGCGGGACGGTACGGCGGCCACCGTGACCGGGGTGGTGCCGGTCTGGTCGAGCGCCAGCAGCGCGGTCTCGGCGGCGAACCGCTGCCGGAACTGAACCGGGCCGTTGGCCGCGGCCGGGTCGGGTCCGCCAGAGGTCAGGCCCTGGTCGGCGACGACGGCCCGCAGCGGGCCGTTCGCGGTGTCCACCCGGACCAGCGGCGAGGCCTCCAGGTCGGGCCGGTCCTCGGGATCCCAGGACCAGCTGGACAGCAGCGTCAGCTCGTCCGGCGTGCTGCCTTCGTGCTCGGCGGCTGCCGCCAGCGTGTCCTCGGTGGCGGCGCCGTTCTCCAGCCACATCGAGGCCTGGACCGGCTTCCCGCCCGGCCCGGTGGCGCCGGTGGTGAGCTCGCGGGACCGGTCCACCACGTGGCCGAGCCCGCCGTCGACCAGGCGCCGTACGTCCGGGTCGCCGTAGGGGAGCAGCATGACGTGCGAACGACCGGTCGCCGGGTCGACCGCCCGGTCGAGTGCCGCCAGCCAGTCCTTGGCGACCTGGCTCTGCTGCAGCGGGACGCCGTCGCGGCCGTCGGTCCGGTACCCCTGCGCGAGCTGCCGCGCCTCGTCCAGCAGCGACGGGTCGATCAGCCAGGTGAGCTGCTTGCCGGTTCCGGCCTGCACCAGCCGGTGCAGCCGGCCGCCGGGCGCCATCGCACTGACCAGCGACTCGTCGGCGAAGTAGGTGCCGTTCAGCTGAGTCGGCCGGTGCCGCAGCGGCAGCACCATCGCGGTCCGGACCTGTCGCGGTGTGGGTTCCGCGGCCATCACCGGCATCAGCGTGCGGGCCACGCCCGGCGACACCCGCTCACCGGTCGGGCTGTCGGCGTTGATCCGCACACCGACGACGTAGACGCCGTTGGTGTCGTCGATCTCCCACTGCGGCCAGGTCACGGTCACCGTGAACGGCCGGGAGCTGCCCGGCTGCAGCACGTCGGCGAAGTCCTGGAACGCGGTCGACTCGATCAGCCCATTGCAGTCGTCGCCGGCCGGTGGGATCGCGCTGAGCTCGCCGGTGCTGTCGATCCGGCCGCGCTGGGAGTCCAGGCAGGCGATCGCCTGCACGTTGGTCAGGGTGGTGCTGCCGCTGTTGGTCGCCGTACCGGTGATCGTGACCGGGTCGCCGGGCTTCGGCGCCACCGGGGTGAATGAGGTGATCCGGACCTGGACCGCGTCGGCCGCCGGCGCCTGCGGTGCCGCCTGCGCGCCCGGGGCGGTCATGCCGAGGCCGACTAGGATCAGGGCGAGTGCGGCCACCGCGGGGAGGGCGACACGGCGCCCTACGTACCTCACCCACGGATGGAACACGCGGTCACCGTAGCCTAGATTTCCGTGCCTTCTAACTCCGGTGACGCCACGCAGGCGAAAGGATCCGCTCGGCTGTCCGACGTACAGCGTCAGGGCGTGCAGTCGTTGCTACGGATCGCACCGGTGGTCGACGAGCTCGGTGGCCGGTTCGTGGATGCGGGGTACGAGATCGCGCTGGTCGGCGGCAGCGTACGGGACGCGCTGCTGGGCCGACTCGGCAACGACCTGGACTTCACCACGTCGGCACGGCCGGACGACATCGAGCGGTTGCTGAAGGGCTGGGCGGACAACGTCTGGGCGATCGGCAAGGATTTCGGCACCATCGGCTGTACCAAGGGCGAGTGGGTGCTGGAGATCACGACGTACCGCTCGGATGCGTACGACGGTGCGACCCGCAAGCCCCGGGTCGTGTTCGGCGACACGCTCGAGGGTGACCTGCTCCGCCGCGACTTCACGGTGAACGCGATGGCGGTGGCGCTGCCGGGCACCGAGTTCGTCGACCCGTTCGGCGGGCTGGAGGACCTGGCCGCGAAGGTGCTGCGCACTCCGGCGGCGCCGGAGGAGTCGTTCGGCGACGACCCGCTGCGGATGCTGCGGGCCGCCCGGTTCGCCGCCCAGCTCGGGTTCACGCCGGACCTCGCGGTGGTCCGGGCGATGACCGAGCGGGCGCGGACGCTCGAGATCGTGTCGGCGGAGCGGATCCGCGACGAGCTGGTCAAGCTGGTCTGCGCGCCGGACCCGCGCCGCGGCCTGGACCTGCTGGTGCAGACCGGGCTCGCCGACCTGGTACTGCCGGAGCTGCCCGCGCTGCGGCTGGAGGTGGACGAGCACCACCGGCACAAGGACGTGTACCAGCACTCGCTGACCGTGCTGGACCAGGCGATCGACCTGGAGCCGCGGCTCGGGCTGGACGGCCCGGACTTCGTGGTCCGGTTCGCTGCGCTCGTGCACGACATCGGCAAGCCGCGCACCCGCCGGTTCGAGGACGGCGGCAAGGTCACCTTCCACCATCACGACGTCGTCGGCGCCAAGCTGACCCGGAAGCGGATGAAGGCGCTGCGTTTCAGCAACGACGACATCGAGGCGGTGTCGAAGCTGGTCGAGCTGCACCTGCGCTTCCACGGGTACGGCACCGGCGAGTGGACCGACTCCGCGGTCCGGCGCTACGTCCGCGACGCCGGCGACCTGCTGTCCCGGCTGCACGTGCTGACCCGGGCCGACTGCACCACCCGGAACCGGCGCAAGGCGGAGGCGCTGCGGGCGGCGTACGACCATCTCGAGGAGCGGATCGAGCGGCTGCGCGAGCAGGAGGAGCTGGACGCTATCCGGCCCGACCTGGACGGCAACCAGATCATGGAGATCCTCGGCATCCCTCCCGGCCGTGAGGTCGGCGAGGCGTACCGGTTCCTGCTCGACCAGCGGTTGGAGCACGGCCCGCTCGGCGAGGACCGGGCCCGCGACGCACTGCTGGCCTGGTGGTCCGAAAGGTCCTGAAGCGGGACCTTCGCTCCCGCCGGGCCAGGTCAGTGTCCGTGCAGCGGCGACAAGGCCCCACCGGCGCGGGTAACGTCGGCACATGGAGTGGCTGTTGATCGCGGCCCTCGGAGGCGGGGTGCTGGTGCTGGGCCGGCGGCTGCGGGGTCGCCGTGCTGACCGGCGCGCCGGGACGGCCGAGCTGGAGCAGATCAAGCGGGTCGCGGACGAGGACGTCACGCTGCTCGGCGAGGAGCTGGCCCGGCTGGACGCCGAGGTCGCCGGGCGGGCCCTGGACCAGGAGACGCGGCTGGACTACCAGCGGGCGCTGGACGCGTACGAGTCGGCGCAGCGGTCCGTACCCCGGCTCACCGACATCGACCGGATAAGCACGGTGACCGACACGCTCGCCACCGGGCGGTACGCGATCGTCTGCGTCCGCGCCCGGCTGGCCGGGCAGCCGGTGCCGGAGCGCCGGGTGCCATGCTTCTTCAACCCGCAGCACGGCCCGTCGGTGGCCGATGTGGTGTGGACCAGCGCGCGGCGCGGGAGCCGGACGGTGCCGGCCTGCGCGCAGGACGCGGTTCGGGTGCGGGCCGGCGAGCAGCCCGAGATGCGGTCCGTCGAGTTCGGCGGCCGGCGGGTGCCGTACTGGGAGGCCGGCCAGGCGTGGGCGCCGTACGGCGAGGGGTACTTCGCATCCGGTAGCGGTGCGGCGTTCCTCGCACCGCTGGCGCTGGAGCCCGGGTGGACCGGTGACGTCGGTGGCTGGGGCGACGGCGGCTTCGGCGGTTTCGACGGCGGTGGTTTCGAGGGCGGCGGTGGCGGCGGCGACGGCTGAGGTCAGATGTCGTCCCAGGGCCGGATGTCGTAGCCGGCCAGCAGCCTCGCGCGGAGATCGGGCCGGTCGGTGTACACGAGCGGTCCGCTGCCCGGCCAGGTGTCACGCTGCATGGCCGATACGTTCCGGCGGGCACAGGTCTACGCTCACGCTTCGTGGACTGGTTGAGTGTGATCGGCTGGGGCGGCTCGGCGCTCGTGGTGGTGTCGTTGCTGCAGACCCGGATCCTGCGCCTGCGGGTGCTGAACCTGGTCGGCTGTGTGGTGCTGGTCGGGTTCAACGCCGCGATCGAGGTGTGGCCGATGGTCGGCATGAACGCGGTGCTGGCCGTGATCAACGCCGTCCACTTGTGGCGGCTGCTGCGGCACCGGCATGACGACCAGGAGTACGCCGTGCTGGAGGTGGCCGACTCCGACGCGTACCTGGAGCATGTGCTGCGGATCCACGAGCGCGACATCGAGCGGTTCAACCCCGGCTTCTCCGTCGGATCCCTGGACAGCCGGTACGCGTTCCTGGTCCAGCACGGCGAACGCACCGTCGGAGTGGTGCTGGCCGACGACGCCGGCGACGGGCACGCCCAGATCGAGCTCGACTATGTGCTGCCCGAGTACCGCGACTTCACCCCGGGCGAGTTCGTCTACCGGCGCAGCGAGGTGTTCACCCGGCACGGCTTCACCCAGGTGATCGCGCCACCGGCGATGCGCGACTCGGTGCCGTACCTACGCAACCTCGGCTTCCACCGCGACGGCGAGCGCATCGTCCTCGATCTGCCCGGCGCGAGCTCGGCCTAGCTTGGGGCACCGGGCGAACGCCGGCGCAGGATCACAGCCGGCGGCGGGTCCTGAGGTAGTCGCTCACCACGGCTGCGCCGAGGCCGTCCACATCCGGGGCGATCACCCGGCCGTTACCGCGACGGGCCAGCAGGTCGACGTACGACGTGAGGCGCGGCTCCTCGCCGAGCCGGAACACCGTCAGCACGGTGCCGAGCCGGGCCAGCCGGTCCACCTCGGCGATCGTGGTCCGCAGCGTCTTGGGTGAGGGCGGGTAGGAGAACGCGGCGACACCCTCCCTCTCCAGGTGCGCGGTCGGCTCGCCGTCGGTCACCAGCAGCACGACCGGCTGCGCGTCCGGGTGCCGGCGCAAGTGCCGCCCGGCAAGCAGCAGCGCGTGGTGCGCGTTCGTGCCCTGCTCCCAGGCGCCCTCCAGCCCGACCAGCTCGGGCAGCTCGACCGACCGGGCATACCGGCCGAATGTGATCACCTGCAGCGCGTCGTTGCGGTACCGGGTGGAGATCAGCTGGTGCAACGCGAGCGCGGTCCGCTTCATCGGCAGCCAGCGGCCTTCCTGCACCATCGACCAGGACGTGTCGACACACAGCGCGACCGCGGCCCGGGCCCGGTGCTCGGTCTCGGCGACCTCGACGTCGGACACGTCCAGCCTGATCGGCGTACCGGCGCGCAGTACGGCGTTGCGCACGGTGCGCGGCACGTCCCACGGCTGGGTGTCGCCGAACTCCCACGCCCGGCTCGAGCCGCTCAGCTCACCGGCGGCACCCGCGCTGGCGGTGTTCCGGTCACCGGCGCGGGCGCGCGCGGCTCGCAGTACGTCGGCCAGCGCGGTCTCGCCGAGCCGGCGCAACGCCTTCGGTGACAGCCGGAGCGTTCCGTCCGGCGCCCGCTCCACCAGACCTTGCTCGCGCAGCGCGCGCTCCAGCTCGGACAACCGGCGCGCGTCCACGGCCGCGTCGTCGCCGAGCTGGCGCTCCAGCGCGTCCAGGTCGATATCCTCGAGCCGGGCCCCCGGGTAGGACTGCGACAGCTGCTCAGCCAGTGCGTCGAGCTCGGCCAGGTCCGTCATCGCCCGGGCACCGGCGCCCATCCCGAGCGGCTCGTCACCACGGAAGTCCTCCGCCGAGGTCCAGTCCTCGCCAGGACGCAACGCCTGCAGCTGTGCATCCAGCTGGGCCAGCTCGCCCGCGAGCCGCGGGTCGCCGAACGCCTGCTGGGCCAGTGACATCAGCTCGTCGCGCTGCTCCGGCGACATCGAGTTCAGCATCCGCTGCGCGGCGGCCGCCCGGGCGGCGAGCGCGTCGATCAGCTCCTCGACGTCGCGCGGGTTCTCCGGGAAGAACTCGCCGTGCTTGGCCATGAACTCGTCGAACAGCTGTGGTACGTCGGGCCGGCCCTGCGCGTGCGCGGCGAGCAGGCTGTTGAGGTCGGCGAGCATCTCGCGGATCCGCTCGACGTCCTCGGGTGTAGTCGACTGCAGCGCGTCCTTGATGCCCTCGAACCGCGAGTCCAGCAGCTCGCGGCCGACCAGGTCCTTGATCTGCTCGTACTTCTCCCGGGCCTCGGGCGAGCGCCAGTCGTAGTCCTGGAGCTCACGGACGGCGGCAGCGGTACCGGCCGGCAACGCGTCCAGCTGCGCCTCCGCGAACCGGGCGTCGTCCGACGGGTCCGGGAACAGCGCGGTCCGCTCGGCCTCGACCGCCTCGTCCAGCAGCCGTCGTACGTCCTGCAGGGTCCCGTCCAGCGAGTGCCGACGCTGGATCTCCTCGCGCCGCTGCCAGAGCCTGCGCGTGATGTCGTCAAGCCCGCTGGTGTCCCGCAGGCCGCGGCGCAGCATCTCCTGCAGCGCACTGCCCGGCGAGTACCCCTCCATCACGTCCCGCCCGAGCGCGTCCAGCGCCTCGCGCAGGTCCACGGGCGGGGCCAGTGGATCCGGCCCGTCATGCCACGGCCCGTAGCTCCACCCCGACGGCTCGGCGGTCATCCGCCGTACACCGTGCTCTCGTCGTCGGCGTCCTTGGCCAGCCGCTTGGACAGGTACAGCGCCTCCAGCGCCAGCTCGACCGCGGCCGCGATCCGGCCCGCCGAATCCTCCTCGGGATCGGCCCCGGCGCGGGCGGCCACGTCGTACAGGACCGGCAGCTCGGGCAGCGCGGCCAGCACGTCGCGGGCCGGCACACGCTCGCCGGTCGTGACCAGGTGCCCGGCCGCGACCGCGTCGGCCAGCGGCTGCAGGTCCAGCCCGGCGAACCGGTCCCGGGCGGTCTCGGCCACCGCCCGGCGCAGCAGGTGGACCAGGTGCTCGGTCTCCCGGCCTTCCTCGCCGGGCTCGAACTCGAGTTTGCCGCGCAGTACCGACGGCACCGCCTGCAGGTCGACCGGCCGGGCCACCGCGGGCTCCTCGCCGGTCAGCGCGGACCGACGTAAAGCCGCGGCCGCGACGGTCTCGGCCGCCGCCACCGCGAACCGGGCCGATACCCCGGACCGCTGGTCGATCGCCGCCGACTCGCGCAGCCGCCGCACGAACCGGGCCAGGATCTCCAGCAGCGGCTCGCCGACCTCGGCGACCAGCTCGGCCTCCTGCCGGACCACGTCCACCTCGGCGTCCACGTCCAGCGGGTAGTGCGTGCGTACCTCGGCGCCGAACCGGTCCTTCAGCGGGGTGATGATCCGGCCGCGGTTGGTGTAGTCCTCCGGGTTCGCGGTCGCCACGAGCAGTACGTCCAGCGGCAGCCGCAGGGTGTACCCGCGGACCTGGATGTCGCGCTCCTCCATCACGTTCAGCAGCGCCACCTGGATCCGCTCGGCCAGGTCCGGCAGCTCGTTGATCGCGACGATGCCGCGGTGCGCCCGAGGTACCAGGCCGAAGTGGATCGTCTCCGGGTCGCCCAGGCTGCGGCCCTCGGCGACCTTCACCGGGTCGACGTCACCGACCAGGTCACCGACCGCCGTGTCCGGCGTGGCCAGCTTCTCGGCGTACCGCTCCGAGCGGTGCACCCAGCGCACCGGCAGCTCGTCGCCGAGCTCGGCCGCGCGGCGCTTCGAGGCCGGCGTGATCGGGGCCAGCGGGTGCTCGGGCAGCTCGGCACCGTCGATCACCGGCGTCCACTCGTCGAGCAGCAGGGCGATGGTGCGCAGCAGCCGGGTCTTGCCCTGGCCGCGCTCGCCCAGCAGTACGACGTCGTGCCCGGCGAGCAGTGCCCGCTCGAGCTGCGGCAGCACGGTCCGGTCGAAGCCGACGATGCCTGGCCACGGGTCGGCGCCAGACCTGAGCTTGTCGAGCAGGTTCGCGGCGATCTCGTCCTTGACGGACCTGGACAGGCATCCGGCGGCGCGCAGCGCGCCCGCGGTCCGCGGCAGGTCAGCGGGGAACGATGCGGGAACCGAGGCATGGACAGAAGTCACGTCTCAGACAGTACGTCGCCGGTCCTAAGTCGGCTAATGATCTCGTGCACCGGATCACGGGTCGTCGGCGTCCGCTGACGAGTCTCCGGAGGGACCCATCCGCCGAAGGCGCGTTCCAGCTCCTGCGCGACCCGGATCGAGACGTGGTCCCGGCCTGGGCCGGCGGCGACCTGTACGCCGAGTGGCAGGCCACGGCCGTTCAACCCGAGCGGTACCTGGGTGACCGGCAGTCCGGCCAGGTTGAACAGTCCCATCGGCTGCGGCCAGTCCATCCGGCCGATCGTGCGGCCGTGCCGCGGCGCGACCGTCGGGGCCGGCGGGTGCAGGACGACCGCGTCGCCGATCGTGGACACGAACTCCCGGGCGAAGCCGAGACCGGCGGCCATCGCGGCGCCGGTGCGCATCGCCGGTACCCGGGCGCTGAGCGGCTCGCCCAGCAGCAGCACCTTGGTCGCGCGGGTGTGCTCGCCGCCCCGGCTGAGGGTCGCCCGCCAGCCCACGTCGGAACCCTCCGCGCGCAGGATGTCGTGCAGTGAACCGCCGCCGCTGAGGATCGCCAGGTACGGCTCGATCATCCGCCGCGCCGCCCGCAGTGGAAGGTGTTCGACGGTGGCTCCGAGCGACTCGAGCAGCGCGGCGGCGCGGTCCCGGGCGGCCAGCAGCTCGCGGCTGATCGGCCGCAGCCAGGCGTGCTCGGTGATCAGCACCCGCAGGCCGTCGAGACGCACCGTCGCGGGATCGCCGAGTGGCGCGGGACGGCACAACGGGTCCTCGCCGTCCGGCCCGGCCAGCAGCCGCAGCAGCGGCATCAGGTCCTCTGCGCGGCGGGCCAGCGGACCGTTCGCGAGCAGCCGGGCAGCACCGCCGCGCGGCGCCGGGAAGGCGCCGGTCAGCGGTACCAGACCCACGCTCGGCTTGTGCCCGAACACGCCGCAGCAGAATGCCGGCATCCGGATCGAGCCGCCGACGTCGGAGCCGAGTCCGAACGGTGCGCCGCCGGATCCGACCGTGGCGCCCTCTCCGCCGGACGAGCCGCCCGCGGTCCGGACCGGGTCGTACGGGTTGCTGGTCCGCCCGTACACCCGGTTCTCGGTCTCGATCCACATGCACAGCTCGGAGGTGTTGGTCAGCCCGAGCGGGATCGCGCCGGCGTCGGTCATCCGGCGGACCACCGGTGCGGTGCGCTCCGCGCGGTGGTTGCGCCGGGCAACGACACCGGCACTGTTCGGCATCCCGTCGACCGCGATCGACTCCTTCACCGTGAACGGCACGCCGAGCAAGGGCGGCAGGACGTCGTCCGGTCCGGCGGCGGCGACCTGCTCGTCGGCCCGGTCGGCGCGTGCACGGGCCGCGTCGAAGGCGTCCACCACAACCGCGTTGACCACCGGGTTGACCCGCTCCAGCACGGCGATGTGTGCCTCGACGACCTCGCGGGCCGTGGTCCCGCCGGTCCGGATCATCCGGGCCAGGTCGACCGCTGAGCGCTCGGTGAGCGGGTCGGTGCTGCGGGTGAGCGTTCCTCCGCGTCCGGTGTTGCTGGCGGTGGGAGGAGGTGCGGTCCTCCGGCTGCTTCCGCGGCCAGGTCCCATTCTTCGAGTGTAGGCAGTGGATGGGTCGGTCGTTGCCCGCGGCACCGGCGTGTTGGGAGCATGCGCAACATGACCTCCATGCTCGAAGACTGGCGCGACCTCGGCACGCTGGAACGGGTCGCCGCGGCCGTCCGCGGCGGCGAGCTCGACCCGGTCGGGCTGACCGAGCGGGCACTGCGCCGGGCCGAGCAGACAGCCGCGCTGAACGCCGTCGTACACCTCGATCCGGACGGCGCCCGAGCGGTTGCGGCGGGGCACGACCGGCGTGGTCCGCTGGCCGGGATCCCCGTACTGGTGAAGGAGATCGTCGAGGTCGAGGGCTGGCCGTTCCGCTGCGGCTCGGCGGCCTTCGCGGACCGGGTCGGCACCCGGGACGCGGAGGTGGTCCGCCGGTTGCGTGCGGCCGGCGCGGTGCTGCTCGGGCTCAGTCACAGCCACGAGTTCGCGTACGGCCCCACCGGTACGTCGAACCGCGTCGGCCCGTGCCGGAACCCGCACGACCCGGAGCGGATGAGCGGTGGCTCCAGCGCCGGAGCGGGTGCCGCGGTCGCGGCCGGCGTCGTGCCGCTGGCGATCGGTACCGACACCGCCGGTTCGGTCCGGATCCCGGCCGCGTTGTGCGGGGTTGTCGGTGCCAAGCCGGCCCGGGGGACGCTGCCCGCATGCGGGGTCTTCCCGCTCGCGCAGAGCCTGGACCACCTCGGCGTGCTGACCGGGTCGGTCGCGGACGCGGCGTACGCGCTCGAGGTGCTGGCCGGGCGTGGGGCCGGGCCGGGTGCCGCGGGTGACGCGCCCCGGCTCGGCGTGGTGGCGAACCCGGAGTACCGGGACTGGCAGCAGGACGTGGGCCGGGCGTGGACCGCCGCGCTGGACCGGCTCCGCGCGGCCGGCGCCCGGCTCGAGGAGGTCACACTGCCGGACTGGACCGCGATGACCGCGACCGCCGTCGACCTGCAGGGTCCGGAGGCGACCGCGGTCCACCTCGGCCGGGACACCAGCCGCTACCAGCCCGATGTGCAGCGGCGGCTCAGCTCCGCGGCCAAGATCCCCGCCTGGCGGTACGTCCGGGCTCGGGCCGACGCCGCCACGCTCACGACGACCGTGACGGAGCTGCTCGCCGGGCTGGACGCCGTGGTGCTGCCCGCGGTGCCGATCACCGCCCCCGGCGTGGAGGCCGACGAGATCGCCGGGCCGGACGGCCCGACCAGGGTGCGCGAGCGGCTGTTGCGCAACACCCGGCTGGCGAACGTCACCGGCCATCCGGCGTGGAGCGTGCCGCTGCCATCGCCCGGCCTCCCGGTCGGCCTGCAGCTGCTCGCGGCCGATGACGGTCAGGCCGCGGCCGCCGCCAGGTGGATCGAACGCGCATTCACCCGCTAGTCCGGAGCCTCACCCACCGCCAGTCCGCGCAGCGCGTCGAGCGATCGCACCGACAGCCCCACCAGCTCGTCGGCGGTCATCGGTCGCTCGTCCAGTGCCGACCACTCGATCGCCAGGTCCTCGACGTACGCGAACCAGGCGTGCACGGTCATCCGGGTCACCTCGCCGGCATCGCCGTCGCCGAGCGTCTCGAGCACCCGGGCGGTGAGCGCCGCCCGGGTCTCGTCGTACACCTCGACGACGAAGTCGTCCCCGCCCGCCGCGCCGCGGACGAACGAGATGTACGACTCCCGCCGCCGGTCCACGAAGGCCACGTACGCGGTCAGCATCGCCTGCAGCTGTTCGACCGGCGGCAGGGCCGGGTCCGGCCGGGTCTGCCGGAGCAGCCGCCGGGCCGCGGCCCGCATCACCTCGACGTAGAAGTCCCGCTTGGTCGGGAAGTAGTGGAACAGCAACCCGCGGGAGATCCCGGCCTGCTCGGCCACCGCGTCCAAGGACAGCTGGTGGATCGGCCGGGTGGCGAGCATCCGCAGGCCGAGTCCGACCAGCTGCTTGCGCCGGTCGTGTGCGGTGAGTCTCTGTCGGGTGTTCCCAGCCACACTATTGAGCATTGCTCAACGCCTGCGCTACGGTCAACGCGCCGAGAGGAGTGCCGCCATGGGGTTCGAGCCGTCGCCGCGAGCGCAGCAGCTGATCGCGCAGGTCGAGGAGTTCATCCGGACCGAGATCGAGCCGGTCGAGGCAGAGGTGCACGCCGCCCAGCGGCAGGCGGAGGATCCCTGGCAGCCGCATCCGATGATCGCCGAGCTGCAGGCGAAGGCCCGCAAGAAGGGGCTGTGGAACCTGTTCCTGCCGCAGGCCGCCGAGCTCGGGTACGGCGAGGGGCTGGGCAACCTCGACTACGCGCCGATCGCCGAGCTCACCGGCCGGTCCTTCCTCGCGCCGGGCATCTTCAACTGCAGCGCGCCGGACACCGGCAACATGGAGGTGCTGGTCAAGTACGGCTCGGCCGAGCAGCAGCGGGAGTGGCTCGAGCCACTGCTGGACGGTCGGATCCGGTCCGCGTTCTGTATGACCGAGCCGGACGTCGCGTCGTCGGACGCCACCAACATGGCGGCCACCGCGGTCGTCGAGGGCGACGATGTCGTCGTCAACGGCCGGAAGTGGTGGAGCACCGGGGTCGGCCACCCGGACTGCAAGATCCTGATCTTCATGGGTCTCACCGACCCGGACGCGCACCGGTACGCGCGGCACACGATGGTGCTCGTCCCGCGCGACACCCCCGGCGTCACGGTCGAGCGGATGCTGTCGGCGATGGGCCGATACGACGAGCCGCACGGGCACGGCGAGGTGTCCTTCGTCGACGTCCGGGTCCCGGTCGCGAACATCATCGCCGGACCGGGCCGAGCATTCGAGATCGCGCAGGGACGGCTGGGCCCGGGCCGGGTGCACCACTGCATGCGGCTGATCGGGCTGGCCGAGCGGGCGCTCGAGCTGGCCATCCGCCGGGGCACGTCGCGCACCGCTTTCGGCAAGCCATTGGTCAACCTCGGCGGCAACCGGGAGCGGATCGCCGAGGCCCGGATCGCGATCAGCTCCGCCCGGTTGCTGGTGCTGCAGACCGCGCATCTGCTCGACACCGCCGGCCTCGCCGGGGCGCTGAGCGAGGTCAGCCAGATCAAGGTCGCGGTACCGCGGATGGCGCAGGACGTGGTGGACTTCGCGATCCAGCTGCACGGTGGCGGCGGCCTGTCCGACGACCACCCGCTGGCCGGGTTCTGGACCGCGGCGCGGGCGCTCCGACTGGCGGACGGGCCCGACGAGGTGCACCGTGGAGTCATCGCCAAGCTTGAGCTCGCGAAGTACTCCCAGGAGCAGTGATGGCCAAGAGGATCCTCGTCACCGGCGGGTCGTCCGGTCTCGGTGCCGCCCTGGTCCGGCAGTTCGTTGCTGAAGGCAACAGGGTGCTCGCAACCGATGTGCGCGGTGAGGCACCCGAGGGCGCGTCGTACCTGACGCTCGATGTGCGCAGCGACGAGGACTGGGCGGCGGCGGTCGAGTGGTGCCGGCGCGAATGGGACGGGCTGGACCTGCTGGTGAACAACGCGGGCGTCGCCACCGGCGGGCGGATCGACGTCGAGACGATCGCCGAGTGGGACCGGGTGGTCGACGTCAACCTGATGGGTGTGGTGCGCGGCTGCCGGGCTTTCGCGCCGGTGTTCAAACAGCAGCGGTCCGGGCACATCGTGAACACCGCGTCCGCCGCCGGGCTGGTGCACCCGCCGATGATGAGCTCGTACAACACGGTCAAGGCCGGCGTGGTCGCGCTGTCCGAGACGCTGTCGCACGAGCTGCACCCGTACGGCGTGGCGGTGTCGGTGGTGTGCCCGTCGTTCTTCAAGACCAACCTGGCCGACTCGATCCAGGGCAGCGACACCGACATGAACGCGGTCGCCAAGCGGCTGATCGAGAAGTCCCCGCGGACCGCGGACGAGATCGCCACCGCGGTGCTGAACGGGATCGCCAAGCACCGGTTCCTGATCATCCCGGACCGGCCCGCGCTGATGTCGTGGCGGACCAAGCGCTTCGCCCGGCCGCTGTACGACCGCCAGATGCGCAAGATCGCCGCCCGCGCGCAGTCCCGCTCCGCCGGATCCCCTCCCGTTGCGTCCGACGAAACGGACGCACCTTCCGCCGGCTCGCCGGACGCGAGCGATCCGCAGGAGCGGGCCGGGTGAGTGACAGCACGAGGGCGGTGCGCGAGGAGGACACGTTCGACGTCGGGGCGGCCGACCGTTGGCTGCGTGAGCACAGCGGTGCGGATCTGCCGGCCGGCGAGCCCGAGGTCCGGCAGTTCGCCGGCGGCTCGTCGAACCTGACGTACCTGCTGCGGTACGACGGCCGCGAGCTGATCCTGCGCCGGCCGCCGAGCGGCACCAAGGCCCGCGGGGCGCACGACATGGGCCGCGAGCACCGGATCCAGTCGGCTCTCGCCCCGGTCTTCCCGTATGTGCCCGCGATGGTCGGCTACTGCTCGGACGAGAGCGTGATCGGGTCCGAGTTCTACGTGATGGAGCGGATCGCCGGCACCGTTCCGCACCATGACCTCGGCGTGGACCTGCCGCCGGAGCAGGTCGGACAGCTCTGCCGGACCGTGATCGACATCCTGGTCGAGCTGCACCAGGTGGACGTCGCGGCCGCCGGGCTGGCCGACCTCGGCAAGGGCGCGGGGTACGTCGAGCGGCAGATCGGCGGCTGGACGAACCGCTACCGCAAGGCCAGGACCTGGAACGTGCCGCGGTTCGAGAAGGTGATGGCCTGGCTGGACCGGAATCGGCCCGAGGACGTCGCGACCTGCCTGATCCACAACGACTACCGGTTCGACAACGTGGTGCTCGCGGCGGACGACCCGCTGCGGGTGGCCGGCGTACTCGACTGGGAGCTGGCGACGATCGGCGACCCGCTGATGGACCTGGGCAGCTCGATGGCGTACTGGGTGCAGGCCGATGACGACTGGGCCTTCCGGAGGTTCCGGCGGCAGCCGACGCACCTGCCGGGGATGATGACCAGGGCCGAGGTGGTCGACTACTACTGCGAGCGCAGCGGGTTGAAGCCGGACAGCTGGACCTTCTACGAGGTGTACGGACTGTTCCGGCTGGCGGCGATCGTGCAGCAGATCTACTACCGCTACCACCACAAGCAGACCCGGAACCCGGCGTTCAAGAATCTCTGGCTGCCGGTCATCATGCTGGAACGGCGCTGCACCCGGCTCATTGCCCGGAGCAACCGACGATGAGTGTCGTCTACCTGGTCCGGCACGGGCAGGCGTCGTTCGGGCGCAGCGACTACGACCGGCTCTCGCCGCTCGGGGAGCAGCAGTCCGCCCGGCTCGGCACGGCGCTGGCCGAGCGCGGGGTGAAGCCGGACCTGGTCGTGTCGGGTGCGATGAACCGGCACCTGCGCACGGCTGAGCTCGCACTCGACGCCGCGGGCCTGTCCGCCCGGGTCGAGACCGATGCCGGGTTCAACGAGTTCGACCACGACCAGATCGTGCTCGCGCACAAACCGGCGTACAAGCATCGCGCGGTGATGCTCGCGGACCTGGCCCGGACCAGGCAGCCGGCCCGGGCGTTCCAGGAGATGTTCGAGCAGGCGACGCGGCGCTGGGTGGCCGGTGACGGTACCTATGCGGAGTCGTTCGCGACCTTCTGCGAGCGGGCGGACGCCGCGGTCCGTCGTACCGCCGAGGGCGTCGGCAAGGGTCAGACCGCGTTGGTGTTCACCTCCGCCGGGCCGATCGCGGCGGTGGTGAGCCGGCTGCTCACCGGCACCGACGACCTGTGGCTGAAGCTCAACCCGGTCGCGGTGAACACCGCGGTGACCAAGATCGTCAGCGGCCGCCGCGGCCTCACGGTCGTCAGTGTCAACGACCACAGCCACCTCGAGGGCACCGATCTACTGAGCTACCGCTAGGAGCTGCCAATGCGACGCAACGTCCTGATCACCGGGGCCAGCGCGGGTCTCGGCGCCGAGATGGCCCGGCAGTTCGCGGCCCGCGGCCACGACCTGGCGCTGACCGCGCGGCGCACCGATCGGCTGACCGCGCTGCGGGACGAGATCGTCGCGAGGCATCCGGCTCGGACCGTGCTGGTCAAGCGCCTGGATGTGAACGACCACGACCAGGTGTTCAAGGTGTTCGGTGAGGCGGCCGGTGAGCTCGGCTCGCTGGACCGGGTGATCGTGAACGCCGGCCTGGGCAAGGGGGCGCCGGTCGGCAGCGGGCGGTTCGACGCGAACCGGGAGACGGCGATGACGAACTTCGTCGCGGCGCTGGCGCAGTGCGAGGCGGCGATGCAGGTGTTCCGCGCGCAGGACGCCGGCCACCTCGTGGTGATCTCGTCTGTCTCGGCGATGCGCGGGCTGCCGAAGACGATGACCTCGTACGCCGCCACGAAGGCCGGTGTCGCGTCGCTCGCCGAGGGGATCCGGATGGAGATGCTCGGCAAGCCGATCAAGGTCAGCACGATCTTCCCGGGCTACATCCGCTCGGAGATGAACGAGAAGGTGCCGAAGGTCCCGTTCATCGTCGACACCGCCACCGGTGTGAAGGCGATCGTCGCCGCGATCGAGTCCGAGAAGCCGAAGGCCGTCGTCCCCTCCTGGCCCTGGCGCCCCCTCGCCTTCGCCATCCGCCACCTCCCCCTCCCCCTCGTCCGAAAGCTGGTCTGATGACATCCGTTCATCGGGCCCTTGTGGCCCGGCGTGTCGTCGTTCTTCGGGCCCTTGTGACCAGGAGGCGAGCATGACGTGGGGTCTGACGGTGCCGCTCACCGGCGTACCGCTGCGCGACCATCGCGAGCTGGTGACCGAGCTGGCATCGCTCGGCTACACGGACCTGTGGTCGGCCGAGGTCGCGGGCACGGACGCGTTCACGCCGCTGGTGCTCGGGTCGCAGTGGGACGACAGGCTCCGGCTCGGTACCGCCGTCGTACCCGTGCACACCCGCGGCCCGGCCGCGCTCGCGATGCAGGCCGCGGCGCTCGCGGACCTGGCGCCCGGGCGGTTCGTGCTCGGCATCGGGACGTCGTCGGAGACGATCGTGACCGGCTGGAACGGCATCGCGTTCGACGAACCCTACAAGCGCACCCGCGACGTGCTGCGGTTCCTGCGGACCGCGTTCGCGGGGGAGAAGGTGGACGGCGCGTTCGACACCTTCAGCGTCAAACGGTTCCGGTTGGAGAAGGCGCCGGACGTACCGCCCAAGATCATGCTGGCCGCGCTCCGGCCGGGCATGTTGCGGCTGGCCGCCCGCGAGGCCGACGGCGCGATCACGAACTGGCTGTCCGCCGATGACGTGCCGCGCGTCCGCGAGGTGCTAGGTGACGGGGTCGAGCTCGCGGCCCGGATCTTCGTCTGCGTGACCGAGGACGCCGAGCAGGCCCGGGCGATCGGGCGGTTCCTGATCGCGTCGTACCTGACCGTCCCGGCGTACGCCGCCTTCCACGACTGGCTCGGTCGCGGTGAGGTGATGGGACCGATGCGCGAGGCCTGGGCGGCGGGGGACCGGCAGGCCGCGATGGCCGCCGTGCCGGACGAGGTGGTCGACGACCTGGTCGTGCATGGCAGCGCGGACCAGTGCCGTGCCGCCGTCCACCGGTACACCACCAGCGGCCTCGACAGCCCGATCCTTGCCCTGCTTCCCACCGGCGCCGACCTCCGCGACACCGCTCGTCTCCTCACCCCCTGAACCCCTTCCGGGTGGTCGCAAGGGCCCGATGAACGACGACACGCCTGGTCACAAGGGTCCGATGAACGGAAGGGTGGGGGGTATGACGGTGGCGGTGTTCGGGGCGGGGAGTATCGGGTGCTACGTGGGTGGGCGGCTGGCGGGGGCCGGGGCGGATGTGGTGCTGGTCGGGCGGGAGCGGCTGGCGCAGGAGGTCGCCGCGCACGGGTTGCGGATCACCGACTGGCAGGGCGCGGACCTCGCCGTCGAGCGGGTCCGGTACGAGACCGCCGCGCATGCCGCGGCCGGCGCCGACCTGGTACTCGTCACGGTCAAGTCGGCGGCGACCGCGCGGGCGGCCGAGGAGCTGGCCGGTGCGCTCGGGCCGGACGCGGTGGTGATCAGCTTCCAGAACGGGCTCCGCAATGCCGAGACGCTCCGGCACGGCCTGCCCGGCCGCACCGTGCTGACCGGGATCGTGCAGTTCAACGTCGTGCACCGCGGCGAGGGCGCGTTCCACGCCGGCACCGAGGGCGGGCTCGAGGTCGAGGACCACCCGGCGCTGGCGCCGTACCTGGAGCTGTTCGACCGCGCCGGGCTCGCACTGGAACGGCACCGGGACATGCTGCCGGTGCAATGGGCGAAGCTGTTGCTCAACCTCAACAACCCGGTGAACGCGCTGTCCGGGCTGACGCTCAAGGCGCAGCTGTCGCAACGGCCGTTCCGGCGGTGTGTCGCGCTGGCGCAGGCCGAGGCACTCCGGCTGCTCGCCGCCGATGGAACGACGCCCGCCAAGCTCACGCCGCTGCCGCCGCGGTGGATCCCGCGGCTGCTCGGTGCTCCGGACGCGTTGTTCACCCGGCTGGCCGGTCAGATGCTGGCGATCGACCCGCACGCCCGGAGCTCGATGCTGGACGACCTGGACGCCGGCCGCCCGACCGAGGTCGACCACCTGAACGGCGAGGTGGTCCGGCTCGCGGAACGGCTCGGCCGGACCGCGCCGGTCAACACACGCCTGGTCGAGCTGGTCCACCAGGCCGAGGACGGCGGCCGGCGCGGATGGTCCGGACCCGACCTGTACGACGAGTTGCGGGCCGCCGCTGGGACACGGGTCCGGTGATTGCAGCGGCAGGGACCGGTGGCGTCGTACGGTAGGCCGCATGGGAACCGAGGAGGAGCCGCGTCCGGACAAGGATGCGCAGAAGAAGTCAGGTACCGACGGCGGCGATATCGAGTCAGGCGGTGATATCGAGTCGGGCGGTGATATCGAGTCCGGTGGTGATATCGAGTCCGGTGGTGACATCGAGGGAGGCGGCACCGACTAGCGCCGCACCGAGTAGCTAGCGACGTAACTAGCGACCTCTCAGCGACACGGCAGGGCGAGGCTGAACGTCGAGCCTCGCCCTACTGTGCTGGTCACACTGATCTGCCCGGAGTGCGCTTCGACAAGGTGCTTGGTGATGGCGAGGCCGAGACCACTGCCGCCGGTACTGCGGCTACGGGACGGGTCCGCGCGGTAGAACCGGTCGAACAGGTGCGGCAGATGTTCGGCCGCGATGCCCGGCCCGGTGTCGGACACGATCAGGTCGACCCAGCCCGCGCGCGGCTGCACCGACACGGTGACCGAGCCGCCGGCCGGGGTGAACTTGACCGCGTTCGCGACCAGGTTGCCGAGTGCCTGCCGGATCCGGGCCGGGTCCACGGTGACGATCGCCGGACCGGCCACGGACAGCTCGAGCGAGACCCCGGCGGTGTCCGCGGCGGCACGGTGCGCGGCCACGGTCTGCTGGGCGAGCTCGGCGAGGTCGCGTTCCTCCGGATGCAGCCGGAGCATGCCCGCGTCCGCGAGTGCCAGCTCCTGCAGGTCCGATACCAGCCGCTCCAGCAGCGCGGTCTCCTCGAGCAGCGACCCGACCAGCGCGCGGTCCAGTGCGACCACGCCGTCCTCGGTCGCCTCCAGGTAGCCCTTGATGTTGCTCAGCGGGGTGCGCAGCTCGTGCGCCACGTCGCTGACCATCACCCGCCGCTGGTGCTCGCCCTGCTCGATCGACGACGCCATCGCGTTGAACGCATGGCCGAGCCGGGCCACCTCATCGTTCCCGGTCACCGGGACCCGGGCGGCGCGGTCTCCGTGCGTCATCCGCTGCGCGGCCCCGGTCAGAGCCAGGATCGGCCGGACCAGCCGGCGACCGGCCAGCACGGTGACCAGCGCGGCCAGCAGCAGTACGCCGAGCGCGGTCGCCGCGGTCCGCAGCAACCCCTCGACGCTGAACACGTTGAACCGGTCGCTGGTGCCGAGGTACAGCTTCGCGGCGGGCGCGACGTAGGGGCGCAGCGCCTCCGTCCGCGCGGTGGTCAGGCACTTCTTGACGGCCGGCTGGGCCACGCTCTTCTCGTCGCCGACCGGGATCACGGTCAGCAGCCCGTCCGGCCCATCCTGGTTGAACTTGAACGGGACCCCAGCCTGCTCCAGGCAGGTCGCGCCACGCGTCACCTCGTCCTTGTTCACCCGCTGCGCCAGCTCGCTCGGCGCGTACAGCTCGGGTGACACGCACACGTGGCTGCGCAGGTCGTACGACGTCGTGACCTTGGCGCCGCCGGCCTTCGCGACCGACTGCACCGACACCTGCGGTACGCCGTCCGGACCGGGCAGCAGAACAGCCGGCTCACCCCGGCGCAGCAGACACGCCATTGCGGACTTCGCGAGCGCCTCCCGCCGCGTGTGCTCGTCCTCGGTCAGCCGCCAGTACGGCGACCGGAACCCTCCGCCGCCGGCCGAGACGGCGACGTCGGCCGCGCCAGCCTTGACCATCGGGGTGACGAGACCGATCGGGGCGCTGGACGGCGCGGCCACGTCGATCGTTGCCGCAGGCACCGATGGTAACCCGCCGCCGTCGCGGGCCGAGTCCGCGATCACCCGGCCGTCTGCGTCGGTGAGCGCGATCCGGCGGCCGGTACGCTGCGCGGCCGCGGCGACCACCGCGCCGACGTCCTGCCAGGTCGCGTGCTCGGTCGCGTACCCGGTCAGCTCGAGGTAGATGGACTGGTCGGACTCGAGCAGCGAGGCGGAAGACTCGATCTCGCCCTGCAGCTGCTCACCCGCGCTGTACGTCGCCAGCACCGCGGTCGCGGCCACCGCACCGAGGGCGACCGTGAGCGACAGCGCCAGCAGCCGGAACCGCAGACTACGACGCATCGGCGACCGCCTCCGCGAGCTTGTAGCCGACTCCGTACACGGTCAGCAGGTACCGCGGCCGGGCCGGCGCGACCTCGATCTTCTTCCGCAGGTTCATCACGTGCACGTCGATGGTCCGGTCGAATACGTAGTGGTCGAACCCGAAGGCCTGCTCGAGCAGCTGCTGCCGGGTGAACGCCCGCCCCGGCGAGGCCGCCAGCCCGGCCAGGATCTTGAACTCCGCGGGGGTGATCTCGACCGGCAGCCCGGCCATGCTCACCTCGTGCCGCACGGTGTCGACAGTCAGCTCGCCGACCCGGAGCACGCCGCTGTCGTCGGCCGCGGAGCCACCACGGCGCAGCACCGCCCGGATCCGGGCGACCAGCTCGCGCGGGCTGTACGGCTTGGTCACGTAGTCGTCCGCGCCGAGGTCGAGCCCCAGCAGCAGGTCGTCCTCGGTGGACCGGGCGGTCAGCATGATGATCGGTACGTCCCCGGTATGATCCAGGTCCGCCCGCAGTACGCGGCAGACGTCGAGCCCGTCCACCACGGGCATCATCACGTCCAGCACCAGCAGGTCCGGCCGCCGCCGCCGCGCTTCGTCGATCGCCGACCGGCCGTCGTGCACGACCACGCACGCGTGGCCTTCCCGCTCCAGGTAGCGGCGTACCAGCTCAGCCTGCTTGTGGTCGTCCTCGGCCACCAGGATCCGCGCGCCCATGGCCGGAGTGTGTCAGTCGAACTTAAGGATTCCATGAAGAACAACGACGGCATTTTCCGGGATGTGAAGGCCGCAACGATCGCTGATCGGACCTTCACAGCATCTTCACAGCCGACCCGCGACGCTGCGTGTCATGACCAGGAGAGCAGCGATCGCGATGGTGTGCGCACTGGGGCTCACAGCCGGGTGCGGGGGCGGCGGGTCGAACGATCCGACGGGCTCCGGTGACGAGCAGAAGAGCCCGCTGGCCGAGTACATCGGCGGCGACTTCACCGCGGGCGGCGGCATGGTGGTGAAGTTCGCGGTCGCCGGCGACAACGGCAATGAGCAGCCGACCGAGCAGCAGCTCGCGCAGCAGCGCCGGATGGAGGATCTGATCGCGACGTGCATGCGCGACCAGGGTTTCGAGTACGTGCCGGTACCGCCGGAGGCGAAGCCGAAGTCGAAGTTCGCCGAGGCGTTCGAGCTGCCGCCGGACAAGTTCGCCGAGCAGTACGGGTACGGCATCAGCACCTTCGACTGGAGTGACCCGGTCGGCGAGGACGGCACCGACCCGAACCGCCAGATCCGCGACCGGCTGTCGGCCACCGCGAAGAAGGCGTACGACAAGGCGCTCGACGGCGAGGGCATGGTGGTCGCGTCCGGCGGCGGCGCCAAGGTGTCGAGCAGCAAGTCGACCGATCTGGGCTGCCGCGGCAAGGCGGCCGAGCAGGTGTACGGCAAGCCGAAGGACCTGAAGAACCCGGGCCAGGAGATGCGCCGGTTCGACAGCCTGTTCAAGGATCTGGAGGCGCTACGGAAGCGGATCGAGGCGGACCCGCGGGTGGCCGATGCGGCACAGGCGTGGTCGGACTGCATGGCCGACGGCCGGTACACCGGGCTGAACAAGCCCGAGGACGCCCGCACCAAGGTGCAGCAGCGGATGGACCGGCTGCTCGGGATCGACTCCAGCGGGCCGGGACCGACGGCCAAGCCGAAGAGTCCGAAGGACCTCGACCCGGCGCAGCTGTCCGCGCTGAAGCGGTACGAGCTGGCGATCGCGAAGGCCGACTACGACTGCAAGCAGGCGCACTACGAGAAGCCGTTCCGTGAGGTGCGGTTCCAGCTCGAGACCGAGTTCGTGGGCACGCACCGCACGCTGTTGGAGCAGTACAAGGAGTGGGCCGGCCAGCAGAAGGGCCCGCGGTGAGGTCGCGACGCCGGGTACTCGTCGTCGTCGCGGTGGTCGCCGTTCTCGCCCTCGGAGCCGGGCTCGCGGCCGGCAGCCGGCTCACCTCGCCGGCCGACGCGGCCGCCCGGACTGCCGCGCCGGCCGCGTCGCAGATCACCGTGCCGGTGGAGCAACGGGCACTGTCCACCCGGGTGGTGGCCCGCGGCGACGCGTCGTTCGACGGCGCGGTGAACGTGACGGTGGAGACCGGCGGACTGGCTAACCGGCCGGTTGTCACCGGCCAGGTGCCGAAGGTCGGTGCCACGATCCGGGAGGGCAAGCCGTTGCTGGAGATCACCGGCCGGCCGGTGCTCGCGCTCGCCGGGGTGCTGCCGATGTACCGCTCGCTGCGCCCGGGCATGCGCGGGCCCGACGTACGCCAGCTCGAGCAGACCCTGCGGCGGCTCGGGCACGACCCCGGCGAGGTCGACGACCTGTACGACGCCGACACCGCGCTCGCGGTCGCCCGGCTGTTCCGGGCCGCCGGGTACGAGCCACCCGCGGTGGACGAGCAGCTGGTACAGGCTGTCGACGCGGCGGAGCAGCAGGTGGACAGCGCGGAGACCGGGGTCGGCTCGGCGCAGCGCGCGCTGGACCAGGCCGAGGCCGGCCCGAGCCAGGCTCAGCGGGTGCAGGCCGACAACGCCGTGCGGGCCGCCGAGCGCGAGCTCGCCGCCGCCCGTCGTACCGGTGACGCCCGGGCGATCGCGCAGGCGCAGGACCAGGTGAGGCTGGCGAAGGCGCAACGCAGCGACCTGCTCGACGGCCGGGACACCTCAGCCGAGCGCACCGCACTGCGGCAGGCCCGGGAACACCTCGCCGACGCCCGGGACGCGCTCGCCGAGGCTCGGCTGAACGCCGCGACGCCGCTTCCGGTATCCGAGATCGTGTACGTGAAGAGCCTGCCGCGCCGGGTCGACGACGTGAACGTCACCCGCGGCTCGGTCGTGAACGGCCCGGTGATGTCGGTCAGCGGCGCCGCGCTGGTCGTCACCATCCAGGTCGACGCCGCCACCAAGCAGCTGCTCCGCACCGGCATGACCGGCACCTTCGACCTCGGCAACGGCCAGCGGGTGGACGCGACCGTCCGCCGTATCACCCGGAACGAGAACCTGTACGACGTGGTGCTGGCGCCTCGTCGTACGCTCAGCGGCCAGCAGCTGGAGCTGCTCCGGAACGCCAACGTCCGGGTCACGATCCCGGTGAAGAGCACCCGCGGCAAGGTGCTCGCCGTACCGATCGCAGCCCTGACCGCCGGGTCCGGCGGCGAGTCCCGGGTCGAGGTGGTTCGCACCGACGGCGAGGTCGAGCTGGTCGAGGTCCAGGTCGGGCTGTCCGCGGACGGGTACGCCGAGGTCCGCGGAGCCCTGAAGGCCGGCGACCAGGTGGTGGTGGGTCGATGACCGGGTACGACGTCCCGGCCGCCTGGCGATCGTCGTACCGGCCGGCGGTGGCGGTGACCTCGGCCGCGCGGCCGCCGGTGGTCGCGATGATCGGGGTGGGCCGGGTCTACCCCGGTCCACCAGAGGTGGCCGCGATCCGGCACGCGGACCTGACAATCGGCGCCGGTGAGTACCTGTCGATCGTCGGTCCGTCCGGTTCGGGCAAGTCGACGCTGCTGCACCTGCTCGGGCTGCTGGACAAGCCGACCGGCGGCACGTACCGGCTGGACGGCGTGGACACCTCGACCCTGCGGGAGCGGCGCCGCGCGGTCTTGCGCGGCGAGCGGATCGGGTTCGTGTTCCAGGCGTTCCACCTGCTCGACCACCGGACCGTGCTGGAGAACGTCGCGCTGTCCATGCTGTACGTCGGGGTGCCGCGGCAGGAACGGTTCGCCCGGGCCCGCCGGGCGCTCGACCGGGTCGGGCTCGGCCACCGGATCGACTTCTCGCCGACCACGCTGTCCGGCGGCGAACGCCAGCGCGTCGCCATCGCCCGGGCCTTGGTCGCCGAACCCAGCCTGCTCCTCGCCGACGAACCGACCGGCAACCTGGACACCGCGAACGCGTCCGCCATCCTGGACGTCTTCGACGAGCTCCACCGCGACGGCATGACGCTCGCCGTGATCACCCACGACGAACACGTCTCGGCCCGCGCCCAGCGCCAGGTCCACATAGTCGACGGGACCCTCCGGTGGTAAGGCCACTGCCGTTCATCGGGCCCTTGTGGCGCGGCGTGTCGTCGATCATCGGGCCCTTGTTTCCACGGCGGGGTGCGGGCCGGGCTCCGCGGCCGGCGGTCCGGGACTTGCTGGACGAGGCGCTGGCAGGCGTCGCGGCCCGCCCGACCCGGCTGGTGCTTACCACGCTCGGCACTGTGCTCGGCATCGCCGCACTGGTCGGCACCCTCGGGCTCGGTCAGACCGCGTCGGGCCAGATCACCCAGCGGTTCGACCTGGCCGCCGTCACCCGGGTCGCCGTACAACCCGGCGAGCGCGACGCCGGCGAGGAGATGCAGGCGGTGACTCAGCTGCCGTGGGACGCGCCCGCCCGGGTCCGGCGGCTGAACGGTGTCGAAGCGGCCGGCACCTTCAGCCGCCTGGACGTCGGGAACGACCTGGTGCGCAGCGTCGCGGTGGTCGACCCGCGCGGCGACGACGCGTTCCAGCTCGCCGTGATCGCGGCCTCGTCCGGGCTGTTCGACGCGGTCCGCGGCGAGCTGCGCACCGGGCGGTACTTCGACGACGGGCACGACCGGCGCGGCGACCGGGTCGTCGTGCTCGGCAAGAACGCCGCCGCCCGGCTCGGCATCAACCGGATCGACGCGCAGCCGGCGGTGTTCCTCGGCGACCAGCCGTACACGGTGATCGGGATCCTCGACAGCGTCGCCAACCGGGCCGAGCTGCTCGACGCGGTGATCATGCCCAACGGCGCCGCGCGCACCGCCTACGACCTGCAGTCGCCCGCCGAGCTCGAGATCCGCACCGCGGTCGGCGCCGCCCAGCTGATCGCCCGGCAGGCGCCGGTAGCGATCGACCCGAACGAGCCGACCGCACTGCAGGTCGACGCGCCGCCGGCACCGGGCCAGGTCCGCCGCGACGTCGAGGCCGATGTGAACGCGTTGTTCCTGCTCCTCGGCGGCGTCGCGCTGCTCGTCGGCGGTCTCGGGATCGCGAACGTCACGCTGCTCTCGGTCCTGGAACGTATCTCGGAGATCGGCCTGCGCCGCGCTCTCGGCGCCGCCCGCCGGCACATCGCCGCGCAGTTCCTGGTGGAGAGCGTGGTCATCGGTTTCCTCGGCGGCCTGCTCGGTACGACGGCCGGCGTACTGCTCACGGTCACCGTCTCCGCCGCCCGCGACTGGACCCCGCTGCTCGACATCCGCCTCGTCGTCATGGCCCCGCTGCTCGGTGCCGTCATCGGCCTGGCCGCCGGCACCTACCCCGCCTGGAAGGCCTCCGCGATCGAACCGATCGCCGCCCTACGTGGCAGCTGACCCGCCACCGAGTTCCCCTTTCCCTTCCTCTCTTGCGGGTCGTCGGTCACTTGTCACTCAGCTGTGGACCGTGAGCTTGACATCCGCATGGGCACCTGAAGCTCCTCGAGCTCGGCGCGGCCCTCGGCGACACCGTCGGGCGTCAGCAGCAGGGTGCAGGCCCGCTCGAACCGGGCGTCGATGCGCTCGAAGGCGTCCACCGCCGACCGGACGGCGTCCAGATCGCCGGTGGCACGGCCGGCGGCGCGGCTGAGGCACGCGGCGGCCCAGTCGTTCTCGGCGCCGGCCGGCGCGGCGGCCGCGAGCCGATCGGCGGCGTCCGGCAGGCCGGCCACCACCGCGAGCTCCGCCCCGGCCGCCCGGGCATAGGGCGCCCACCAGTACTCCGGGAACTCCGCGAAGGCCCGCGAGACCAGTGCGCCGGCACCCTTCGCGGACCCGGCGTGCACGGCGACCCGGGCCTGTGCGAACACCGCGGAGGCGGCGAGCGACGGTGCCGTCGAAGGTCCAGCGGTCCGCCCCATCTCGAGTGCCCGGGCCTGCCACTCGTCGAACGATCCGTCGTCGCGCAGTCCGTGCACCAGCGCCGCCGCGGCCAGTGCGGACGCCATCCACTCCATCGGCGGCGACCCGGCCTGCTGCCAGCGGTTCCACAGCGTGTCGGCCTCTTCCAGGCACGCGTCGAACCGACCGGTCAGGGCGTAGACCCTGATCAGCCGGGGCAGCGAGATGTACGCATGGTCCCCGACCGGGTCGTCCGTGAGCCCGGCACGCGCGACGGACAGCGCCGCCGGCAGATCCCCGGTCGCGATCGCGGTGGTGGACGCGACCCAGTAGGCGTCGATGATCTCGGACGCCGCGTACGGCTCGTGCCGGGGCAGCGGGCCGGTCAGCCGCATCCGTTCCAGGGCGTAGGACCGAGCCTCGCGCAGCCGCCCGGCGTTCCCGACGGCAATGCCGAGCGCGTCCAGGGCACCCGCGATCAGGACCGGGTCACCGGTCAGCCGGGCCGCATCAACGGCCTGCTGCGCCAGCGTCGCATCGGCACCGAGCCGGCGTTCGCCGTGCTCCCATGCCTTCGCGGTGGCCAGCAGGGCCGCGACGTGCGGATCCGCCGGTACGACCTCGGCCGCCGCTGCCTCCGACATGAGTCGCGCGGTTCGATCAGCGGGCACCGCGAACATCGGCCCGGCCGGGTATCGGTTGATCGCGATCACCGCGGACGCCAGCATCGCCGCCCGTACGTTGCCATCGGCAACCGCCCGGTCAGCGGCGTCGAGCAGCAGCCGGACGGTGGTCTGGCCGTCGGAGACCGCGAGGGCGGCATCCGCGGCCGACCGTAGATCGCGGGCCGCCGCCACCCCGTCCTCTGCCCGGTCCGCCGCCGACCGGTAGTGGCCGACCGCCTCGACGAACCCGCGGCGGGCGAAGGTTAGGTGCCCCAGTGAGCGCGCCAACCGGTGCGCGGTCGGGTCGGGCGCCGCCGCCGTACCGGTCAGCGCCGCGCGCAGATCGCCGACCACCGCGTCGTACGACGCCTGCCAGCCGGAGCCGTCGACCTGGTTCTCCAGCGCGCCGGCCGTACTGGCGGCCCAGTGCAGATGTCGGTCCCGGGCGGTCGTCAACTCGTCATCGGTCAGCCGGGACAGCGCGAACTCCCGGATCGTCTCCAGCAGCTGCCAGCGGGACCCGCGACGTACCACCAGGCTCTTGTCGGTGAGCCGCCCGAGCAGATCCGCGACCTCACCGCGGGCCAGGTCGGGACTGGTCGCGCAGGCCGCGTCCAGGTCGAAGCCACCGACGTACACGGCGAGCCGCCGGAACAACAGCCGCTCGTCGTCCTCGAGCAGCTCGTGGCTCCAGCCGATCACCGCACCCAGCGACTGGTGCCGCGGATCCGCGCCGCGCCCGCCGGCCAGCAGCCGGAGCCGGTCGTCGAGCGCGGTCCGCAGCCCGTTCAGCCCGAGCGAGCCGGTCCGGGCCGCGGCGAGCTCGATCGCCAGCGGCATCCCGTCGAGCCGTGCGCAAACGCCGGCGAGGTCGTCCGGGTCCGCGGCGAAGGACGGATCGACGGCCAGCGCCCGGTCCGCGAACAGCTCGACCGCGTCGGAGTCGGCGTCCAGCGGCGGCAGCAGCACGGTCTGCTCGCCCGGTACGCCGAGTCGTTCCCGGCTGGTCGCCAGCACCGTCGCCTCGGGGCAGGCGGTGAGCAGTCGTTCGACCAGCGCGGCGACCTCCTCGACCACGTGCTCGCAGTTGTCCAGCACCAGCAGCGACCGGCCGGCCCGCAACCGGTCGACCAGCGCCTGCTCCAGCGTCTGCGGCGGCCGCTCGGTCACCCCGAACGCGGCCGCCACCGCCCGGGTGACGAGCCCGTCCCGGACCGGGACCAGGTCGACGAACGCCCCCGGTGCGGAGAGCTCCGCGGCCACCACGGCGGCCAGCCGGGTCTTGCCCATCCCGCCAGGGCCGAGCAGCGTCACCAGCCGCGCCTGCCCCAGCGCGTCAAGCACGGCCGTCGACTCGGCCGTCCGACCGACGAACGTGGTCCGGCTGGCGGGCAGTCCGGCCATCCCCGGGGCGCGACGGGACCCAGCCAGATCGGCGAGTTCGCGCCGGTCCGCGACGCCGTACTTGCGCAGCAACGACGACACGTGGCTCTCCACGGTGCGCACCGAGATGTGCAGCGCGCGGGCGATCTGCGCGTTCGAGCGATGATCCGCGAGCGCGTCCAGCACCTCGGCCTCACGCGCCGACACCTCCACCTGACCCACCGACACATCATGGCCGATCCGTGCCGGTTCCGTGGTGGTTCCGTGCTTGGCACGGATGTCGGCAGCGGGTGCTCGGCGGGACCGTCGTCGTACCAGAACGACGAAGCCAGAAACGACGAGGAGGACATGATGAGCGGTACGACGATCACGGTGCGGCGGGTCCGGCCGGCAACGGTCGGCCTGTGGGTGGTACAGGTGCTGCTGGCGTCGCAGTTCGCGTCGGCCGGGGTGATGAAGCTGTCCGGCAGCCCGGTGATGGTGGACATGTTCGCCGAGATCGGCGCCGGCCAGTGGTTCCGGTACCTGGTCGGCGCGCTCGAGCTCGCCGGGGCGATCGGCCTGCTGGTGCCGCGGCTGTGCGGCCTGGCCGCGCTCGGGCTGGTCGGGCTGATGACCGGTGCGGTTGTCACGAACGTGTTCGTGCTGGACGAGTCGCCGGCGATGGCGGCTGCCTTCCTGCTGGTCGCCGCGCTGGTCGCGTGGTTCCGGCGCGCGGCGACCCGCGAGCTGGTCCGCAACGCGGTGCGGTGAGATGACCGAGCTGATGATCCGCGGCTTCGACGGACAGCTGGTGCGGCCGGGCGACGACGGGTACGACGCCGGCCGGGCGGTGTGGAACGCGATCGTGGACCGGCGGCCGGCGCTGATCGCGCGGTGCGCCAGTGCCGCGGACGTGGTGGCGGCGGTGCGCTACGGGCGGGAGACCGGCCTGGAGATCGGCGTGCGCTGCGGCGGGCACAGCTTCCTCGGCCTGCCGGTCGTGGAGGGCGGTCTGCTGATCGACCTGTCCGGGCTGTCGTCGGTCCGGGTCGACCCGGGCAGCCGGCGGGCCTGGGTCGGCGGTGGCGCACTGCTCGGCGCACTGGACGTGGCCGCGCAGCGGTACGGGCTGGCCACCACCGCGGGCAACGTGTCGCACACCGGTGTCGGTGGCCTGACGCTCGGCGGCGGCATCGGCTGGCTGGCGCGGCTGCACGGGCTGAGCTGCGACAACGTGGCGTCGTACGAGCTGGTCACCGCCGACGGCGACGTGCTGCGGGTCAGCGAGACCGAGCACCCCGATCTGTTCTGGGGCCTGCGCGGCGGTGGCGGGAACGTCGGCGTGGTCACCGAGTTCGAGTTCCGGCTGCACCCGGTCGGTACCCGCGCCCTGGTCGCGGACGTGTTCTACCGGCTGGACGACGCCGGTACGGCGCTGCGCGGCTGGCGCGACCTGTTCGAGGACACGCCCCGCCAGGCCACCCCGGTGGCACGGATCGGGCGGCGGGACGAGTTCGACGGCCGGCCGGTGGCGAGCATCGGGTACGTCTGGGTGGGCGACCCGGACGAGGGCCGCCGACTGCTGGCGTCATACTCGGACATCGGCCGGCCGATCAACACGCGGGTCCGCGAGCTCAGCTACCTGGACCTGCAGACCGGTGACGACGAGGCCGAGGGTCACGCGATGCGCCGATACTGCAAGGGCCGCTACCTGCGCGAGCTGCCGGATGCCGCCATCGACGCATTCCTTGCCTGGGGCAACGACCCGTACCGGCCGGGTGCTCGGCTGACGCTGAACGGCGGTGCGATCGCGGACGTTCCCGACGAGGAGTCGGCGTACAGCCACCGCGACGCGCTGGTCGAGTTCACCACCGCGGCGGGCTGGACCGACCCGGCCGAGGACGAGGCCCGGGTCGCCGCCGCTCGCCGGTACGCGGCCGGTCTCGAGCCGTACACCAGCGGTGCCTACGTGAACACGATCGCCGACGAGGACGACGACGCCGTCCGCCAGGCGTACTCGACCGACAAGCTGGCCCGCCTCCACCACCTCAAGTGCACCTACGACCCCACCAACCTCTTCCACCGCACCCTCTGATGCATCGTTCGTCAGTCCGGCCCCTCGAGGGCTCAGCGGGTGGCGGCGATCGCGCGCACGCCGCGGGTCGCGAGCGCGTACCCGACCGCCGTAGCGGCGAAGCCGAACACGACGAATGCCAGCACGCCGTACGACTTCCCGTCGTCCGGCAGGATCAGCGCCGCGAGCGCGGCCGCCGACACCTGCGCGACGTTGAAGATCATGTCGTAGATCGAGAACACCCGGCCGCGGTACACGTCGTCGATGTTGGTCTGCACCAGGGTGTCGACGCTGATCTTCACGCCCTGTGCCGCGAATCCTGTGACGAACCCGGCGACCAGCAGCGCCGGCTGCGTGTACAGCCCGCCCGGCATCGCGGTCGCCAGCGCCGACACCGCGAACAGCAGCGCCACCCAGTGGTGCAGCCCGATGGTCCGGGTCGCCCACGGCGTCACCAGCGCGGCGGCGAACAATCCGGCGCCGATCAGGCCGGTGGCCAGCGCCAGCGCCGCGAACGCGTCGTCCAGCCGGTCGGCGGAGTAGAAGTAGTTCCGGTACAGCAGGATCATCCCGACCGTCACCAGGCCGAAGAAGAACCGCAGCGAGCCGATCGCGATCAGTCCGACCAGCGCCTGCCGCCGGTGGCGCAGGTGCCGCGCGCCGGCGACCAGTCCGGCGACGATGCTGCCGATGGCCTCCCAGAAGCCCGGCGCCGGGCCGGCCAGGTCCGGGCCGAGCTGCCGGCGGCCGAGCCGGAGCGCGAGCAGCGCCGAGCAGGTGTAGATCGCCGAGGTAGTGAACAGCACCACCAGGTCGGAGTCCCCGACCAGCTTGATCAGCGCGCCGAGGCCTCCGCCGACGATGAACGCCGCGGTACCGCTGGTCGGCGTCACCGCGTTCGCCATCACCAGCTCGTCGGGGTCCACCACGTGCGGCAGCCCCGCGGACAGCCCGGACAGCAGGAACCGGTTCACCCCGAGGGTGAGCAGCACCAGCGCGTAGAACCCGGGACCGGCGTTGCCGGCGGCAACGACCGCGGCCACCGCGAGGACCAGCGCGGCCCGGGTGAGGTTGGCGGCGTACAGGATCTGGCGGCGCGACCAGCGGTCCAGCAGGACGCCGGTGAACGGGCCGAGGATCGAGTACGGCAGCAGCGCGACCGCGAACAGCCCGGCGATCGCCGCCGCGTCGGGTGCGCGCTCGGGGGAGAACAGCACGTACGACGCGAGCGCGACCTGGAAGACGCCGTCGCCGAGCTGGGAGGTCAGCCGGACGGCGAACAGCCGGCGGAAGTCTCCCCGCCGCAACAGTCTCCCGAGATCCCGCACATACTGCACCCGGTCAGCCTAAGCGCCTCGAGTGTGTTCACGAATCGCCATGTGACAGCGCTCTCCCATGGCGATTCGTGAACACACTCGGGGCCGCCACCGCCGAGGTCGCCGCACTGCCAGAGGGCGACGCCGTCCGCGCGGTGGAGCGGGCCGTGGTGTTCACGGCCCTCGCCGAACCGGTCCTGCTGGCGATGCGCCGGCTGGCCCAGGAGCACGCCTCGGCCCAGCGCTACGGCCGCTAGACCCCAGCGGTCCGGGCCGCCTGGCGTTCGAGCATCCGTTCACGCTGCTCGACGAAGCGGGATGCCTGCGCGTCGAGATCGGTCATGAACTCGCCGAGCTCGTCCCGCGCCCTGGCACCGTCACCGGACAGGTCGTCGCGCTCGAACACCTTCCACATCCGCAGGATCGGCGCGACCACCTCGTCGTGGTGCAGCCGCAGGTCGTAGATCCCGGCCTTGGCGATCGTCACCGAGTTGCGGACGAAGCCCTCCATCGTTGCCCCGGGCATCGAGAAGTCCCGGACCTCGTTCGTGACCGCGCGCATGGTCTCGTTGGGCGCCGACTCGAACGCCGCCGCGACCAGATTGCGGTAGAAGATCATGTGCAGGTTCTCGTCGGTGGCGATCCGGGCCAGCAGCTGGTCGGCGATCGGGCACCCGGTAGCCTTGCCGGTGTTGCGGTGCGAGACCCGGGTGGCGAGCTCCTGGAAGCTGACATAGGCGATCGCCTCCAGCATGGTCTTGTCGACCTGGTGACCCATCGTCATGTGCGCCATCCGTGCCTGCTCCAGCTCGACCGGGTCCACGCCCCGGGTGACGACCAGGTAGTCGCGCAGGGCGATCCCGTGCCGTCCTTCCTCCGCGGTCCAGCGCCCCACCCAGGTACCCCAGGGACCGTCCAGCCCGAACTGCACCGCGATCTCTCGGTGGTAGGACGGCAGGTTGTCCTCGGTGAGCAGGTTCGTGATCATCGCGACCTTGGCGACCGGGTCGAGCCGGGACTGCTCCGGTGACCAGTCCTCGCCGCCGAGGAAGGCGAAGTCCCGTCCCTCGCTCCACGGAACGTAGTCGTGCGGGTTCCAGTCCTTCGTGATCGCCAGGTGCCGATCGAGGTTCTGCTCGACCACGGGCTCCAGCTCGTGCAGCAGGTTCGTGACCAGTCGGTCAGACATGGCGGTTCCTTCCTCAGGTCGGATACCTCCGTCTACCCTACGGCACCGTAGGTTACGGTGCCGTAGGGTGTACCGATGAACCGGGGCGACTTCGGGCACTTCCTGGCGATCACCACGCGGTGGAAGGACAACGACGTGTACGGCCACGTGAACAACGTGGAGTACTACTCATTCTTCGACACCGTGATCAACGAGTACCTGATCCGCGCCGGCGGGCTGGACATCCGCGACGGCGACGTGATCGGGCTGTGTGTCGAGTCGCAGTGCGCGTTCAAGCAGTCGCTGGCGTTCCCGGACACTGTCGACGCCGGGATGCGCGTGACCAAGCTCGGCACGTCGAGCGTGCACTACGAGATCGCCCTCTACCGCGCCGGAGCCGACGATCCCGCCGCGCTCGGCCGCTTCGTGCACGTCTTCGTGAACCGCGCGGACCGCCGCCCCACTCCGATCCCCGCGCCGCTGCGCGCCGCGCTCATCGCGCTGACCTGACCCGCGCCGCGCGGCGGAGGTCGTCGAGCTGGTCGGACAGCGCCCGGCGCACGGCGCCGGCGAGGTCGGTACGCCGCAGGCACGCCTCGGCAAGGCCGATGGTCGCCGGGTCGGCGGCGTACCTCGGGAACGCACGGCCGCCGAGCACCTCCGCGACGGACAGGCCACGGTCGCCCGCGGAGAGGACCTCGGTGAAGTACCGCGGCACGAACTCCGCGGTCAGGTCCTGCTGGTCCGGTTGCCAGAAGCCGTCGGCCGTCGACGCGAGCAACGGCTTGGACAGCGCGGAGTCGCCGAACAGCAGCCGCCACGCCTGCTGCTTGGCCGCTGCCTCCGGGCGCGCGGCACGGCAGTACGCGGCCGCCTCCCGTCCGGCCGCGGACGGGTCGCGGGTGAGCTCGGTCGCGAGGTCGGACTCGGTCGCGCTTCCGATCGCCGACAGGCGGCGCAGAACCGTCCAGCGCAGCTCGGGGTCCAGCTCGGCGCCGCCCGTCACCCGGCCGGCGGCGAGCCACCCGCGCAGCTCGTCCGCGTCGGCGGTGCACTCGACCAGCTCCCGGGTCGCCGCCACCGGCATCCCCTCGGCGCCGGGCCGGACGCCGCCGCCGCTCGCGAGCAGCTTGCGGCAGACCACGGCCAGCGCGGCCACCGCGTCTGCGTGCCGCGCCGGGTCGACGTACCGGCCGGCGACCTCGCGCCTGGCGAACCTGAGGACGAAGGCGGCAAGGCTGACGTCCGGTTCGGACGGAAGCTGGCTGCCGACCACGTCGAGGTAGTCGGCCACGGGCAGCTCGGCATCGCGGACCAGGTCCCGGGCGAGGTTCCACAGCACGGCCCGGTTGAGCGGGTCGTCGATCGTGGACAGGTACGACGTGACGGTCTCCCAGGACCGCGGGTCCAGCCGGACCTTGAGGTAGCCGAGGTCCTGGTCGTTCGGCAGCACCAGGTCCGGCCGGGGCCCGTCCACCAGCCACGGCAGCGGACCGGTCTCGGTCTCGCCCCGCTCGCGCAGCACCAGCCGCCCGTCCCGCAGGTCGTAGCCGCCGACGAGGATCCGGTGTGGCCGCGAGCCGCCCGCCAGGACGGCGGTCGTGCCGTCGACGGTCAGCCGGAGTGTGTCGACGCCGCTGGTCCGCAGCCAGGCCTCGGTCCAGGACCGGACGTCCCGTCCACTGGTCTCGGTCAGCGCGGCAACGAGGTCGGCCAGGGTGGCGTTCCCGAAGCGGTGCCGGGCGAAATGGTCGTTGATGGCGGCAAGGAAGTTGGCCTCGCCGACCCAGGTGACGAGCTGGCCCAGCGCGGCGGCGCCCTTGGCGTAGGAGATGCCGTCGAAGTTCGCGAGAGCGGCCGCCGCGTCGTCGATGGACTGGCCGGCGACCGGGTGTGTGGACGTGCGCTGGTCGGCGTCATACCCCCAGGCCTTGCGGATGGCGAAGGCCGTCCTGGCGGTACGGAACCCGGTGACCTCGGAGACGACCTTGTACCCCATGTACTCGGCGAACGACTCGTTCAGCCACAGGTCGTCCCACCAGCGCATGGTGACCAGGTCGCCGAACCACATGTGCGCCAGCTCGTGTGCGACGACGACCGCGCGCTGCATGCGTTCGGCGTACGTCGCCTGCCCGCGGAAGAGGAAGTTGTCGTTGAAGGTCACGCAACCCGGGTTCTCCACCGCACCCCAGTTGAGCTCGGGCACGAACACCTGGTCGTACTTGCCGAACGCGTACCGCTCGGTGAACAGCTCGTGGTACCGGTCGAAGCTCCGTGCGGTGGTGTCGAGGATCTCCTCGGCCGCCGCGTCGAGCTGCGCGGCCAGCGATCGCCGGGCGTAGAGCCCGAGCGGGATGCCGTCGTGCGACGTACGGACCGAGTGCAGCGGCCCGCCGGCCACCGCGACCAGGTACGTGCTGACGGGTGCGGTCGGCGCGAAATCCCACCGGCCGCCGCCGACGGACGCGACGGCGGCGTTGCCGACGACCGTCCAGTGTGCCGGTGCGGTGACCCCGACGCGGACGACCGCCTTGAGGTCCGGCTGGTCGAAGCAGCCGAAGATCCGTGCCGCCTCGGCCGGTCCGCACTGCGTGTAGACGTACACCTCGCCGTCCGCCGGGTCGGTGAATCGGTGCATGCCCTCGCCGGTGTGCGTGTACCGCATGTCCGCCTCGAGCAGCAGCTCGTTGTCGGCCTGCACCCCGGTGAGCGGCAGCCGGCCGTCCCGCAGGGCCGCCGGATCCAGCTCCCGGCCGTTCAGCGCGGCGCGGTGCAGCACCGCGGGCCGGATCTCCGCGAAGGTGTCCTGCCCGGGCCTGCCGGAGAACCGGATCACGCTGCGCGAGCCGAAGATCTCGTGGCCGCGGGTCAGGTCGAGGTCGACGTCGTACGACTGGACGTCCAGCAGCGCGGCGCGGGCCTCGGCCTCGGCACGGGTCAGCGGCTTGTGCACGTGCCCTCCAGTCGTGGCACATGGGTGCCGTTGACTTCGTCGTTTCGCGCACACCTGTTCACAGTCTGCGACCAGTCAGGCAGTCTACGCATCGTGCGCCTGGGGTGTACGGCTCGTGAGGGCAGCGGGGGGTGACGCAAGGCGCGACGTCAGGCGGTGAGCAGGCCCACGCCCAGGCAGACCACGCCTGCCGCGAGGGACAGGGCGCCGAGCCACAGGATCCAGAGGAACCCGTTCGGTCCGGTGCGGTCCTTCCCGGCGGACGAGGCGAAGAACCCGCCGGACATCAGGATCGCGGCGATCGGGATCCCGCTCCGGCCGATCCACAGCGGTACGCCGGTCAGGCCGGTCGCGTCGACGTACAGCAGAGCGACCAGGCTGAGGATCACCAGCACCCCGGCGTGGGCGTGACCGGCCCGGGCGAACGCCTTCTGGAAGTCCGTCATCGGGACCTGTCCGCGCACGATCCTGGTCATGAACCAACCGCCGAACTGGATCGTCACGATGGTGAGCAGCAGGACGCCCGCGATCGTCCGGGACTCGTTGCTCAGAGCAAGGGTTTCCACACGTACTCCTAGTGGGTCGGGACCGCGGTGCGCGGTCGTACGGTCTGCAGCGCCCGGAGCGCGGGCGTGCGGTCGGCGGACCGGGACACCCACAGTGCGACGCCGATGTACACCAGCTGTTCCGGGATCCGCTGCGCCAGCGGTGTGGCCTCGCCGCCTGCGAACGGGACGTCGGCGACGGCCGCATAGATGTTCGCCGGGATCAGCAGCACGAACAGCGCCGCCAGACCGAGGCCGGCCGCCCAGCGGGTCGCGGTGATCACCAGGCCGATCGCGCCGAGCAGCTCCAGCAAGCCGGTCAGGTAGACCATCGCGCCGGCGAACGGCACGAACGGCGGCACCATCGCGACCAGGTCGGCGTGGTTCGGCATCACGGTGACGCTCGCCGGGACGAAGTGCGCGCTGGCGGTCAGCACCAGCATCACGGCCATCGCGTGCGCAGCGCTGGCCGCCCAGCTGCCGAACCGTCGTACGCCGAGTGCCCCGAGCAGCCGGAACCCCAGCAGGGCTACCGCGAGGACAACGAGCACAATCATGGCGTATCTCCTTATGGATAGTGTCAGTATCTATTTACGGATACCGCTACTATCCATCAAGATCGGGACGTACGCAAGTGAGAAAGGTGACGGGATGCGAGTTGCGGAGCTGAGCCGGCTGTCCGGAGTGCCGGTGCCGACGATCAAGTTCTACCTACGCGAGGGCCTGCTGCCCGCGGGCGAGCTGACCAGCCGCAACCAGGCGAGGTACGACGACCGGCACCTGCGCCGGCTCCGGCTGATCCGGGCCATGACCGATCTCGCCCAGGTCCCGCTGGCCGGCGTCCGTGAGGTGCTCGAGGCGTTGGACTCCGACACCATGTCGATGCACGACCGGATCGGCCACGTGCACCGGGCCATCACCCCGAGCCGCCGGCTCACCGCGGACGACAGCGCGCGGACCGCCGCGGCGACGCAGGTCGGCGAGCTGGTCGCGCGGCACGGCTGGTCGGTCGAACCGGACGCGCCGGCCCTGGCCACGCTGGTCGACACCGTCGCGATGATGCGGTCACTCGGTCAGGAGCACCTGCTCGGGCACCTGGACGCGTACGCCGAAGCGGCCGAGCACCTCGCCACACTGGAGGTGGCGGCGGTCAGCTCCCGGCCCGACCCGGACCAGCTGGCAGAGGGCGTTGTGGTCGGGACGCTCCTCGGCGAGTCGGTCCTGGCGGCGCTCCGGCTGCTGGCCCAGGAGAACGCGTCAGCCCGGCTGCTGGGCGGCTGACGGGAACTCGAGCACCGTGCCCGGCTGCAGCGCGTCGATCAGCAGCGCGAGCGGTTCCGCGACCTGGAGCACGCCGGTGCGTTCGACCTCGTCCGTCGCCCGCTCGGCGATCGCGGCGATCTCGGCGATGCCGCTCCGGGCCCGTTCGATGCGTTCCTCGGCCGAGCCGTGGTCCCAGGTCGCCCGGCTGAGCGCGCGGGACGCCTCCTGGAACAGCGGCTTGGTCTGGTACGGCGCCTGCCGGGCCCGTCGCATGATGTCCCGCAGCGTCTCGATGTCCACGCCGGCCTGGTTGTAGTCCGCGATCGTGGTCAGGTTCGCGCGCAGCTCGGTGAGCTTGTCGATGGCGTACTCCAGACCGTCGATCGTGAGCCTGGCGGTCAGACACGCCTGCAACACCTTGTCGTACTCGGTGTGGAACCGCTGGTAGGACCACTGCTCCGCGTGCGGGCGCGCCATCGGGTTCCCGGTCACTGCCGCCCGCCTTCGCGGTACGTCTCTCGTGGGCCGGACCCGCGGGCACGGCGTCCGAGCAGGGGGAAGCGTGTGGCCACGTCGTCGGGGCCGCCATCTGGGGTGATCGTCATCGGCTACCTGCCTGATGCGGTGGGGCGTTCACGATCAGGATGCCAACCGAGGGGGGCCACTGGGGCGCTACTGGGGGCGCCACTTGGGGCGCCTCTCGACAGCCGAACGCGGCGCCCGGACAGACCTGCCCGGGCGCCGCGTCGACCAATGGTCCAGTGGTACTAGCGCTCGACCTCGCCGCGGATGAACTTCTCCACCAGGTCGCGGCAGACGTCGTCGGCGTACTGCTCCGGCGGCGACTTCATGAAGTACGACGACGCGGACAGGATCGGGCCGCCGATACCGCGGTCCTTGGCGATCTTCGCCGCGCGGATCGCGTCGATGATGATGCCCGCCGAGTTCGGTGAGTCCCAGACCTCGAGCTTGTACTCAAGGCTGACCGGCGAGTCGCCGAAGTTGCGGCCCTCGAGCCGGATGAACGCCCACTTGCGGTCGTCCAGCCAGGCCACGTAGTCGGACGGGCCGATGTGCACGTTGCGCTCGTCGATCTCGTCCCGCAGTTGCGAGGTGACCGACTGGGTCTTGCTGATCTTCTTGGACTCCAGGCGCTCCCGCTCGAGCATGTTCTTGAAGTCCATGTTGCCGCCGACGTTCAGCTGGTAGGTCCGGTCGACGGTGACGCCGCGGTCCTCGAACAGCTTGGTCAGCACCCGGTGCGTGATGGTCGCGCCGATCTGCGACTTGATGTCGTCACCGACGATCGGTACGCCGGCCGCGGTGAACTTGTCCGCCCACTCCTTGGTGCCGGCGATGAACACCGGCAGCGCGTTCACGAACGCGACACCCGCGTCGATCGCGCACTGGGCGTAGAACTTCGCCGCCTGCTCCGAACCCACCGGCAGGTAGCAGACCAGTACGTCGACCTGCGCCTCGCGGAGCGTGGCGACCACGTCGACCGGCTCGGCGTCGGACTCGGTGATGGTCTCGCGGTAGTACTTGCCCAGGCCGTCGAGGGTGTGACCGCGCTGCACGGTGACACCGGTCGGCGGCACGTCGCAGATCTTGATCGTGTTGTTCTCGCTGGCGCCGATGGCGTCGGCGAGGTCCAGTCCGACCTTCTTGCCGTCCACGTCGAAGGCGGCGACGAACTGCACGTCCCGGACGTGGTAGTCGCCGAACTGGACGTGCATCAGACCGGGGACGCGCTCCTCGGGCTTCGCGTCGCGGTAGTAGTGCACGCCCTGGACGAGCGAGCTGGCGCAGTTGCCGACGCCGACGATCGCTACGCGGATCGAGGTCATCTGGAATCTCCTTGGGTAGGCGGTTGGTGCTGGTCAGGGGGCCGCTGTTGCCGCCGCTCGCCGTCGATCAGCTCGTTCAGCCAGCGGACCTCGCGCTCGGCCGACTCCAGGCCGTGCCGTTGCAGCTCGAGGGTGTAGGCGTCGACTCGCTCCGCCGTCCGGCTCATCGCCGCCCGGAAGTTGGCCAGCCGCTCCTCCATCCGGGCCCTGCGGCCCTCGAGGATGCGCAACCGGGTGGCCGGGTCGGTCCGGCCGAAGAACGAGAAGCGGACG